>NZ_JAJPWK010000004.1:0-554507 GCF_046549115.1 Streptomyces sp. x-19
GCGGATCCGGCCCGCCGGACGCGAGATCCGCAAAAACACCGCCGGACCGGAGCTGCCCGTGCACTGGCTGCTGGCCGAATGGCCCGCCACCGAACCCGAACCCGTCCAGTTCTGGCTGTCCAACCTGCCCGCCGACACGGCGCTGGCCACCCTCGTGCGCACCGCGAAACTACGCTGGCGCATCGAGCACGACTACCGCGAGATGAAACAGGCCCTGGGACTGGCCCACTTCGAAGGCCGCACCTACAGAGGCTGGCACCACCACGTCACCCTCGTCTCCGTCGCGCACGCCTTCTGCACCCTCCAGCGCATCACCCGATCCCCAAAAGAGACGGCGCCGGCCTGAGCCTCTACCAGGTCGCACGCGAACTGCAGTTACTCCTCGCGCTCTGGACCGGCGCCTGCCCCACCTGCCACCGCGACATGCCAGAACCGATACCAACCTGACCAAGCACTACTAGGCAGCGGCCGGCATGGGTGACACGGCGGCCGGTTGCGCGGACTGCTCGCCTTCGGCCTGGTCTCGGTGCTGTTCCTCTACGCGTTCCTGCGGCTGCAGGACCACCTGCTGCTCTCGCTGGGGCACGAGCCGGTGCCGGCGGAGCTGGCGTTCAACACCGCGGCGTCGTTCGTCACCAACACCAACTGGCAGGCGTACGCGGGCGAGTCGGCGATGGGGCACCTCGTGCAGATGGCGGAGCTGGCCGTGCAGAACCTCGTCTCCTCGGCGGTGGGCATCGCCGTGGTGGCGGCGTTGCTCCGCGGCTTCACCTGGCAACGGACGCAGCAGGTGGGGAACTTCTGGGCGGACCTGACCCGGCTGGCGCTGCGGATGCTGCTGGTGTTCACCCTGCTCACCGGCATCGGCTACCCCTCCTCGTCACCGGCATCGCACAGGCCGGGCTGGCCGACCGGGCCAACGGGTCGCTGTTGACGGCGCACGGCACGGTGGTGGGCTCGCGCCTGCTTGGCCAGGGCTTCTCGCTGCGCCAGCGCACCCCCAGCACGGGGCGGCGGGGCCCGCTGCCCGACCCCCGCTGGTTCCAGCCCCGGCCCTCCGCCGGCGGCTACGACGCCGGCAACTCGGGCGCCACCAGCCTCGGCCCGACCAACCCCGTGCTGACCGCGAGGGTCCGGGCCCGCCGCGCCGCGGTCTCCGTCCTCGACGGGGTGCCCCCGGCGGCCGTCCCCGCGGACGCCGTCACGGGCAGCGGCTCCGGCCTGGACCCGGCGATCTCCCCGGCGTACGCGTACCAGCAGGTCCCGCGGGTGGCCCGAGCCAGGCAGCTCTCCCCGGCTCTGGTACGGCGCCTGGTCGCCCGTCACCTGCACGGGCGCGACCTGGGATTCCTGGGGCAGCCGTACGTCAACGTCGTGTCGCTCAACCAGGCGCTGGCCGACGCGGCCGGTCGGGGGGCGCCGGACTCAGGAGCGTGCGGGGGTGACGGCGTCGAAGGCCGCCCCGACCTGGTTGGCCAACGTGACCGCGACCAGCCGCGCGGCCAGCGGCGGCACGCTGCCCGGGGCGCCCCGCAGCATGAACCGGCCGTGGAAGCGTCCCCCGCGGCTCACCCACAACTCCACCTCCTCCGCCGGCAGGCCGTCCCGGTCCGCGTCCCAGTGGCGGCGGCCCCACGTGAGCGAACCGTCCTCCAGGAGCCGCGGTGGATGCCCGATGAGCGTGCCGTACTCGAACCGGCAGCCGCTCAGCCCCAGCAGTCCCACCAACTGGTGCCGCACGTGGTCGACGACGGCGTCCTGGCCGGCGGCGCTCTCCACGAGCCGAGCGGTGTGGTGGATCTGCGCCAGGTAGTCGTCGTCGGTGATCGCGATCACCGTCAGTTCCCGGGTGCGGGCGGCCAGCTGGGAGACCGCGACGCCGACCACGAGGAGCAGAACCACGGTGGCGAGGTCGGCGGGCTTGATGATCGCGAACCGTTCGTAGGGCCGGGTCAGGAAGGAGTCGAACCACACCCCGGCGGAGGTAGCGCACCACGGAAGCTCACCTCCACCTCAGGTGTAAGCGCCGGCCGCCGGTTCCGGACCGGTCGCGGTCCGGCTTTGACGCGGCCTTGACGGGCCCCGTGACGGGCGGCGCGGTGCACTTCGGCCGCCGCGCCACGCTGGGCGGCGCGGACCGCTGCGCGGCCCGGCCGCATTCCGGCATTCTGGGCGGGCACGTCCCGTGGGAGGAGGTGTCTGGATGGGCGCGACGTACGGACTGGTGGTGGCGGTCTTCCTGGCCTCGGTGGTCGAGGCGGTGGAGGCGCTGACCATCGTCATGGCGATGGGTATGACCCGGGGCTGGCGGTCCGCCTGGGCCGGTACCGCCGCGGCCGCATTGGCGCTCGCGGCCTTCACCGCGGCGGCGGGCTACGCACTCGCCACCTGGCTGCCCAAGGCCGCCCTGCAACTGACCGTCGGCACCCTGCTGCTGGTCTTCGGCCTGCAGTGGCTGCGCAAGGCGGTCCTGCGCGGCGCCGGGCTCAAGCCGCGGCACGACGAGGAGGCCGCCTTCGCCGAGCAGACCTCCGCGGCCCGCGGCGCCGGGCCGGCCACCCGCCTCGGGCTGGACTGGTTCGCGTTCACGGTCTCGCTCAAGGGCGTCTTCCTGGAGGGCGTGGAGATCGTCTTCATCGTGATCACCTTCGGGACCAGCGCCCACGACGTGCCGGTGGCGGCCGGCACCGCTGCCGCCGCCGCGGTCTGCGTGGCGGTCGCCGGGTTCTTCGCCCACCGCCCGCTCTCCCGGGTGCCGGAGAACACCCTCAAGTACGGCGTCGGGCTGCTACTGGCGAGCTTCGGCACCTACTGGGCGGTGGCGGGGCTCGGCGTCTTCACGGCCGGCGGGACGAGCCTCGCGTGGTTCGGCCGGGACTGGGCGATCCCCGTCCTGATCGCGGCCTGGTTCGCCGTCACCCGGCTGCTGATCCGGATCGCGCCCGCCCTCGCCCGCCGCCCCGACCGCACCGGGCCGAACGGCATCGAGGAGGCACCGTGACCGTCCTGCGGCTCGTCAAGGGCTTCGCCCGCTTCTGGTACGCCTTCCTCATCGGTGACGACTGGAAGATCGCCGCGTCCGTGGTGGCGGTGCTCCTCGTCGGTGCCGTGGCGCTGTGCGCCGGCGCCGTGCTCGACGGATGGCTGGCCGTCCTGCTCGGTCTGCTGCTGATGGCCGGCTTCGGCGCCGTCCTGCTGCTCGACGTGGCGCGCCGCAACCGGCGTTGACGGTCCGTCACCCGGAGCCTGCCCAACCGGCTCGCCCACGCGGCCGAATCAGGAAAACGTCAACATCGCCGCGTTCCACCGTGCTCCGTCCGGCACGGTGTGACCATGTCGGACAACCCATGTCCGCTGGGCCGCCCGAGGTCCCCCTCGCCGAACCAGGCGTCGTGGGGCCGTGCAGGCAGGGTGAGGGAGGGGCCTTCAGTGGCGCCGAGAGTAACGGCCGAGGCAGCGGGCGAACGACAGGGGAAGCTCAAGGTCTTCCTCGGCGCCGCCCCCGGGGTCGGCAAGACGTACCGGATGTTGGACGAGGGGCGCCGCCGTCTCCGGCGCGGCACCGACGTGGTGGTCGCCTACGCCGAGTGCCACGGCCGGCAGCACACCGAGGAGATGCTCGACGGGCTGGAGGTGGTGCCCAGACTGCACCGTGCGTACCGCGGCACCACCTTCAGCGAACTGGACCTGGACGCCGTCCTCGCCCGCGGCCCCGCGGTCGCCCTCGTCGACGAACTGCCGCACACCAACGTGCCCGGCGGCCGCAACGCCAAGCGCTGGCAGGACATCGACGAACTGCTGGCCGCCGGCATCGACGTGGTCACCACCGTCAACGTGCAGCACCTGGAATCGCTCAACGACGTGGTCGAGAAGATCACCGGCGTCCCGCAGCGGGAGACGGTGCCCGACGAGGTGGTCCGCCGCGCCGATCAGATCGAGCTGGTGGACATGCCCGCCGAGGCGCTCCGCCGGCGGATGGCGCACGGCAACATCTACCAACCGGAGAAGGTGGACGCCGCGCTCGCGCACTACTTCCGCATCGGCAACCTGACGGCCCTGAGGGAACTCGCCCTGCTGTGGGTCGCGGGCCGGGTCGACGAGACCCTCCAGAAGTACCGTTCCGAGCACGGCATCGGCACCGTCTGGGAGACCCGCGAACGCGTCGTGGTGGCGCTGACCGGCGGCCCCGAGGGCGAGACCCTGATCCGCCGCGCGGAGCGGATCGCGGACCGCTCGTCCGGCGGCGACCTGCTCGCCGTGCACGTCGCCCGCAGCGACGGCCTGGCCTACGCCTCCCCCGCCGCACTCGCCAGACAACGCGCCCTGGTCGAGAGCCTGGGCGGCAGCTACCACTCGGTGGTCGGCGACCACGTGCCCACCGCGCTGCTGGACTTCGCACGCGCCGAGAACGCCACCCAACTCGTACTGGGCACCAGCCGCCGCAGCTGGTTCTCCCGGCTGGTGGCGCCGCGCGGCATCGGAGAGGACACCGTCGAACTGTCCGGCGACATCGACGTCCACATGGTCACCCACGAGCGGGCCGGCCGCGGCCAGCGCCTGTCGATCCCCGGCCGCCAGCTCCCGCACGCCCGCCGCATCGCCGGCCCGGTCGCCGGCCTGGTCCTGCCCTTCCTGCTGACCGCCGTCCTCACCCACATCCGGGGCCCGCTCAACCTGACCAGCGAGGCCCTGCTCTTCCTGGCCACGGTCGTCGGCGTGGCCTGTCTGGGCGGTGTGGTCTCCGCGCTGCTCGCCTCCCTCACCGCCTCCCTGCTGCTCAACTACTACTTCATCCCGCCCAGCCGCGAATTCACCATCACCGAGGCCAACAACGCGCTGGCGCTCGCGGTCTTCGCGCTGGTGGCCGTCACCGTGGCGGCCCTGGTGGACCGCTCCCTGCGGCTGTCCCGGCGCGCCGCCAGCGCCACCGCGGAGGCCGAGACGCTGTCCTCCATGGCCGGCACCATCCTCCGCGGCGACCAGGGGGTCTCGGTACTGCTGGAACGCACCCGGGAGACGTTCGGCATGGCGTCGGCCGAACTCGTGCCGCGCGCCGAACAGGAGCCCGGAACCGAGGCCGAAGAGGAGGCCGAAGGGCTGGTGAAGGTGCCCGCGGGACCGGACCGCCTCCTCGTCCTGCGCGGCCGCCGCCTGCCGGCCTCCGAACACCGCGTGCTGACCGCCTTCGCCGCCCACCTCGCCGCCGCCCTCGACCACGCACGCCTGATGGAGGCCGCCGCCGAGGTCGAACCCGTCAAGGCGGCGGACCGCCTGCGCACCGCGCTGCTGGCCGCGGTCAGCCACGACCTGCGCACTCCGCTGGCCAGCGGCCGGGCCGCGATCAGCTCGCTGCGCAGCACCGACGTGGACTTCACCGCCGCGGAGCGCAGCGAACTGCTGGCCACCGCCGAGGACTCTCTCATCGAACTCAACCGCCTGGTGGACAACCTGCTCGACATGAGCCGGCTCCGGGCCGGCGCCCTCTCCCTGCACCTCCAGCCCACCGCCTTCGCCGACGTACTGCCGCTGTCCCTGGCCACCCTGGCCGCCGCGCCGGTGCGGATCGCCTCCCGCGGCCTGGCGGAGGTCTGCGACGTCCTCGCCGATCCGCCGCTGCTGGAACGGGTCATCGCCAACCTCGTGACCAACGCGGTGCGCCACTCCGGTGCGGCGGAGTCGGTGCTGATCACCGCCAGTGCGATGGGCCCGCGGGTGGAGCTGCGGGTCATCGACCGGGGACCCGGACTGCGCCCGGAGGACCGCGACCGGATCTTCGTGCCCTTCCAACGGCTGGGCGACCGCGACAACACCAGCGGCCTGGGACTGGGCCTGGCGCTCTCCCGCGGCCTGGCCGAGGCGATGGGCGGCACCCTGAGCCCCGAAGACACTCCGGGCGGCGGACTGACCATGGTCCTCTCGCTGCGCGCCGCGACGGCGGGGGACGCGATGGAAGCGGTCGAGGCCGACTAGCCCGGCCGGCGGGCGCGCCGGCCGGGCGCACGACGGAACACCAGACGGAAGGCCGACCACAGGAGGCGGGTCGATGGGTACGGGCGCCGTGGCCGTGCTGGCGGGAATCGCCGCGTTCGGCGGTCTGTTGGGGATGCTCGCCGGCGTCCACGGGCTGCGGCAGGTGCGACGGGTGCAGCGGACCGGGGCGTGCGTGGCGGCGCTGGTCAAACGGCCCCCGGGCCGGGGTGCCGTCGAGCCGCCCCGGCCGCGCCCGCTGCTCCAGTTCGTGACCGAGGACGACCGGGTCGTGGAGGTCGTCTGCCCCGTGCCGCCGACCGCCCGCCACCGGCTCGACGACGGTGACCGGGTGCTCGTGCGCTACGACCCCGAAGACCCGCGCTCCGTCGTCGTGCAGGGCCGGGAGGGCCTGGGGCTGGAACGCGCCTTCATCGCCGGCGGGGCGGTCGTCCTGCTGCTGTCGATGACGTTGGTCGCGGTCGCTGCCACTCGGGGGTGAGGGGCGCCCGCGCGGCCGGTGCGCGCGGCCGCCCCGCCGGCGGAATCGTCAACGGGGTGCGTACGGGCGGTGGCAGGACCCGACCCGACCGGGTAAGTTGCCTCGCGGAGTGCCGGGAAGTCTGGTCGGCGACGGTGCAAGGACAGCCGGAGCCAACGAGGGACGACCGCGTGACCGACCTGACTGCCATCCTCCTCCTCGTCGCGTTCGCCACGCTGGTGGCCACCGGCGCCCGCCACTGGCGGATCCCCGCCCCCTCGTTGCTGGTCGTCGGCGGGCTCCTCGTCGGGCTGCTGCCCTGGCTCCGGGGCGTTCAGGTCCCGCCGGAAGTGATCAGCGTGGTGGTGCTGCCGCCGCTGCTCCACGCGTCCGCCGAGGAGGTGCCGTGGCGCGAACTGCGGCGGGTGTGGCGGCCGGTGACGGTGCTCGCCTTCGGTCTGGTGCTGGTCACCGCAGCGGCCGTGGGGGTGGTGGCCGCCGTGGTCACACCGCTCTCCCCCACCATGGCGTTCGTCCTCGGCGCGGTGCTGGCCAGCACCGATCCGGTCGCCGTCACGGCGCTCGGACGCAAGATCGCACTGCCGCCGCGGATACAGGCACTGGTCCAGTCCGAGAGCCTGTTCAACGACGCCACCAGCCTGGTGCTGTTCAAGGTGGCGGTGGGCACCGCCGTGGCGGCGCACGCCGTCTCCTGGAGCGCTGCCGGCGGCCAGTTCCTGGTCCTGGGCGGCGGCGGGGCACTGGTCGGCGGCGCCGTGGCCACCGTGGTGGCGCTGATCCGGCGCCGGACCGCGGACCCGGTGCTGGAGACGGTGGTGGCCCTCGTCACGCCGTACGCCGCGTACGTCCTCGCCGAGGACGTCCATGCCTCCGGCGTCACCGCGGTCGTGGTCGCCGGGGTGGTCCTCGGCAGCACCGGACACAAACTGACCACTGCCGCCGTCCGCCTCCAGGTGCACGCCGTATACGGCACGGTGGTCTTCCTTCTGGAGAGTGTGGTGTTCGCCCTGATCGGTCTGGAACTCCCAGCGCTGGTACGGCAGTTGAGTGCCGAAGACCGCGGTTGGCCGTTGGGCGTGCTCGCGGTGGCCGGCACCGTGATCGCCGTGCGGATACTGGGGGTGCTGCCGCTCTCCGCCGTCATGCAGCGCCGTCGCGGCGACGGCACCGTCACCTGGCGCATTCCCGCGGTGGTCTCCTGGGCCGGCACCCGCGGTGTGATGCCCCTGGCGGCGGCGCTGTCCATCCCGTTGGCCGCCGATGACGGCAGCCCGCTGCCGCACCGCCCGCTGGTGCTCGTCCTGACCACCGGCGTGGTCGTGTTCACCCTCGTGCTGCAGGGCTTCACCCTCGCGCCGGTGGTGCGCCGGTCCGGGATCGCGCTGGAGCCGGAACACACCGCCCGGGAAGAGGCCCGGGCCCGCGCCGGCCTCGCCAAGGCCGGACTGGAGTGCCTGGACGGCCTCGACGCGGCCGAGGCGGCACCCGCCGTGCTCGTCGACCAGTTGCGCCGCGGGCTGCTGGCCCGCCTGGACCAGGCCGACGCCGGCCAGGACGACGGGGCCGCGCCGTCCTCCTGGGCCTCGGCCAGCACCTATCGGGCGCTGCGCCGCACGGTGATAGCCGCGGAATCCGCGCAGCTCCAGCGGTTGTACGCGGACCACCAGATCAGCGACACCACCCGGCGTCGGCTGCAACGGAGCCTGGACCTCGAAGAGGCCGGACTCGGCGAGGACTGAACCGCTCGAACGGGGAGAACCTCAGAACCGGTCCGGGAACTTGACGCCGACCACCAACAACCCCACCAGTGCCACTGCCACCAACACCCCCACGATCCGCTCCGCGCTCACCACGCCACCCCCGGCCCGGTCCCACGACGGCTCTCCACCACGGGTCTCCTCGTGCGTTCGTCCGATGCGGTCCGCTCCACGGTGGCGGTCGGCGCCGCCCGGTGTGCAGGCCGGCGCCCGTTCCCTAACGGAATCCGAACGGCGCGGCCGGCGGCCCGGCCGACGGCGTCGGTCGCACGACGGGCGTCGCCGCGTCAGGCCCGTTCGGCGGCGCTGCGTTCGACGCAGAACTCGTTGCCCTCGGGGTCTCCCGGAAAGTCGTCGTCGGCCAGCGAGCCGTCGAGGACCGCGGCCCAGAACCGTCCCAGGCGGTAGGGGTCGGAGCAGTCGATGGTGAGGTGTCGCACGAGAGATGCCATGCGGCGGACTCTCGGTCAGTCCCGGGCCCCTGTCCAGCGGATTCTTCGTGCGCGCGAGCAGGGGCCAAGGGGCCGTCGCGGTCCGGCGCCCCAGCGCGTGACGCCACCCGGCGGCCCGTCGGAGGCCGAGCCCGACGACCGCCCTACGCAGCGCCCCAACGCTGCGACGTCTTCCCGGGCTCGCAGGCCGCTGTTGCCACGCCGCCGCCGAAGGCGATGTCGAGGCACTGGCTGTTGGACACGCTGTACAGCGACCCTCCGGCGCCGGTGCGCCACACCTGGCCGGCTCCGCCGCAGGTCACCGACAGGGCGTTGTTGCCGGGCATCCCCGCCGTCAGGCAGTCGCCGGTGCGCCGGTTGACCACGGTGAACGTGCCGCCCGATGCCCGGTGGTACGTCCATGAGGCGGACGGGTCGCCCGTGCAGTCGCCGATGGCCGGGGTGTTGCCGTAGACCGTCTCGATCAGGCACCGGCCGTTGCCGCCGTTCTTGAGCCGCTGGTACCCGCCCGGCGTGGGGGCCTGCGACGGCTGCCCGATCGTCGTGCCGCCGGCACCGGTCGATTCCCCGGCACCGCCCGTCGCACCACCGCCGCCACCCGGGTCCTGCCGGGCGCCGGACGAGGCGCCCTGGTCGCCTCCCGGTCCGGCGGCCCCGGTGGTCCCGTCCGATCCGCCGGGTTGCGGAGACCGCCCCGGCGTGGGCCGACCCGAAGGGCTGCCGGCTCGGCCGGCCCCTGAGGAGGGGCCCGTCGGGTGGAGCTGGGCGGAGACCGACGGGGACGGCGCCGGCCGGCCGTCGTCGTGCAGCGTCAACGCGTTCGGCAGGAGTTGCAGGGCGAGGGTGGTCCCGCCGCCCACGACGATGACCGGAACGACGGCGAGCAGGAGGCGTTTGCGGCGCCGCTCGCGGACGTGTCGGGGCGGGGCGGACGCCGCCGGCGGGGTGTGCGGGCCCTGCACCACCGGCTCCGGCGGCGCGGCGGGCACGGTCCCCGCGGGCCTGTCAGGTGCCGCGAGGACGGTGGTCCGGGTGTCCTCGGCCGGGGTCGCGGCGTCCTCGATCCGGGGCACCGCGGCCGCGAAGGCGGCACGTTCGGCCAGTCGTTCCGCGACCGACGACGGCCAGGCGGCCCCGGACACCTGCCGTTCCTCGGCCAGTTGGTGGAGCTCGGCCGCCGTGGGGCGTCCCTCGGGATCCTTGTCCAGGCAGGAGGCGACGACGCGGGCCAGTTCCGGGTCCAGGTCCCGCACCGGATCGAGGTCCGGCTCGTCGTGCACGATGCGGTACAGCGTGCCCAGACCGGCCCCGTCCCCGAAGGGCGGGTTGCCGCTGGCCGCGAACGCGAGCAGCGACCCGAGCGCGAACACATCCGTCGCACCGGTCAACCTCCGCTTGCCCGAGGCTTGTTCGGGTGACATGTAGGCGGGCGTGCCCACGATCATGCCGGTCTGCGTCAACCGGCTCTGGTCGACGGCCCGGGCGACCCCGAAGTCGATGAGCGTGACCCCGTCGAGGGTCAGCATGACGTTCGACGGCTTGAGGTCCCGGTGCACCATCTCGTGGGTCTGGACGCTCTTCAGGCCGGCGGCCGCCGCACGCAGCAGTCGCCACAGGGCGTCGGCGGGCAACCGGCCCCCGTGCCGCTCGACCGCCTCGTTCAGGGTCAGCCCCGGGACGTACGCGGTGGCGAACCACGGCGGTCGGGCGTCGCGGTCACTCGCGAGCAGGGGCGCCGTCGCCTCCGCCGGCAGCCGCGAGAGGTTGTCCAACTCGTGCCCGAAGTGCCGCAGGAACGCCTCGTCTTCGGCGAGCAGCGGCAGGACCTGCTTGACGGCCGCGTAGCGCCCGTCCAGCAACCCCAGGTACACCCGGCCCATCCCGCCGGAGCCGAGCTTGCCGACCAGTCGGATGGTGCCGATCCGTTGCGGGTCCGCCTCGCCCAGCGGCTCCGCGCCGCTGCCGTCGAGGTCGAACCCCTCCCCCTTGTTGGTCATGCCCGGAAGGCTATCGAACGACGGAGCGACGGAACGCCCCCGGTCACGGCACGCCCCACGGGGAGGTCCGGCCGGGACGGAGCAGCGAGCGGATCGGACAACTCCCCCTGATCGCAGGGGATTCACTCCACTCGGCTATGTCCGCACCGTCTCACGGTGACGGGGGCGGGCCGGGGGCGCGGCGGTTCGGCGACCGGGACACCGGTCGTCCGTCCTGCCGCGCCGGCCGTCATCCGGTGCGGTGCGCGCCCGTGGGGCGGGCGCGCCGGTCCGTCAGGATTCGGGCGCCGGGCGACGCTCGGCGGAACCGTTCCGGCGACGGCGGACCCACGCGGCGACGAGGGCCAACAGCTTGCGCAGCAGCCCGCGGCGCGGTGGCCCGGCCGCGGACAGGTCGGCTTCGGGTGCGGAGGACGAGGCCGCGCGGAGCGGGGTGGGGGCGCTGGGCTCGGGGTGCGGCCGGGCGGGCGGGGTGGTGTGTTGCGGGGGGACGGGGGCCGCCGGGCCCGGCGGCTCCGGCTCGTCGGCCGGTGCGGACGGCGTCGGCGGGTGGGGCTGGGGTCGGGGTGCGTTGCGGCGGGCCTCGGCGCGCACGAGCGCGCTGAGGGCGGCGAAGACGTCGACGGGCATGGCGGAACTCCTGCGGTGCGGATGGCGTGGATGCTGGTGCGACGGGCCGCGCGTGCCCCGTCCGCCGCATTGCGGGGAGGACGGGGTGGGGTGCGCGACCAGGTCCGCTCAGCAGCGCAGCACGGTCATCCGCGTGGGCAGGCCGGTGGCGGCGGCCGGGAGCACGGCCCAAGGGCCGGCCTGGCCCGGCGCGTCCAGACACTCCGCGGCCGGCGATTCCCGCAGGGCCTTGCCGTTCGCTCCGGTCGGGACGTGCGGGCGCAGGTGGCAGGCGGTGGCGTGGCACAACCGCCGGAAGCCGTTGCCCGGCGGGTGGTGCGCGTCGCCCCGCGACGGCGCCAGGACGTGGCCCGTGGTGTCGCAGGTCCGCTCCGCGGCGTCCTCGGGAGCCGGGGCGCTGATCCGCGTGGGACAGGCGCCGGTTCCGGACGCCGTGGCGTCGGCGTAGCCGGCGGTCAGGGCGGTGAACAGCAGGGCCAGCAGCGCCAGGAGGAGGAGCATGCGGCGGCCGCCGGTCGCCGCTGAGCGGCCGGTGCTGGCGGTGTCACGCATGCGGATCTCCCAACGCTCTTCCAGGGAAGGGATCCCCTGGGAGAGATCGGGACATTCGGGAGAGAGTGGAAAGTATCCGTTATTCCACTCGTTCCGGCTATGGGTCGTATGTGTGATCCCATGTCGGCGGGAGGGGACTGCCACTGCACTCCCGTCCGGAACGCGCCGCCGGGCCCCGCGGAGCGGCACGTTACAGGTGCTGCTCGGCGGGGCCCGGCGGGCCCGGAACGCTCGTTCAGAGCGGACGGGTGAAGGTGACCCGGTCCAGTTGGGGGCCGTCGTAGTCCGCGATCGGGGCGGAGTTGGTGAAGCCCATCGCGTTGTGGAAGGCGATGGAGCGGGCGTTCTGGGGCGACGTGATCGCCTTGACGAGGGTGCGGCCGTCGGCACGCGCCCGCTCGAAGAAGCGTTCGTAGAGGTGACGGCCGAGGCCGGTGCGGCGCCATGCGGGGGCGACGCCGGTGAAGTGGATGTACGCCTCCTCGGGCTTGGACGGGGAGAGGAATCCGATGACGAATCCGGCCAGTTCGCCGTCCCGCTCGGCGATCAGGCTGGTCTCGAAGAAGTGGCTGACGAAGACCCGCGTCAGGTCGCGGGAGGCGGGGCGGCCCCACCAGTCGTCGACCACACCGACGAGGGCGTCGAAGTCCTCCGGCTTCGCCGCACGGGTCGTGAACGGCTCCAGGACCGCCGCGGTCGGTGCGCCGAGCTTCTTGCGGAAGACCACCCGGTGCTGCTCGGGCCCGTCGTAGTCGCGGTGCACGGGCACACCGTCGACCTCGTGGTCACCAGGGTCCAGCTCGAACCCCATGGCCTTGTGGAAGGCGATGGAGCCGGTGTTGTGCGGTGAGGTGATGGCGGACACCTCGGTGCGGCCGGCCGCGGCGGCCCGCTCGAAGAAGCGGGTGTAGAGCCGGCGGGCGATGCCCCGCTGGCGCAACTGCGGGTCCACGCCGACGAAGTGGACGTACGCCCGGTGCCCGTCGTCGGCGGAGTGGAAGCCGACCAGGAACGCCCGGATCCCGGTCTCGTCCTCCAGGATCAGACTGGTCCCGGCGAAGTGCTGGAGGAACAGCCGCGGGAGCAGGAGCGACAGCTCCCGCGCCTGTTCGGGGGTGCGGGAATCGCCCCACCACTTCTGGACGCACTCCACGAGCGTGGAGTGGTCGGCCGTGCGGGCCCGGCGTACGTGGTACATGCCCTGCCTTTCCGTCGGTGCGGTCGTCGTCGTGGGTTCCGTCTGCGGCGGCGCGGTCGGCGCCGACTCTACTTTTGCGGCGGCGTGGTGCTGCCCACGGCCGCGCCGCCGTCCGGGATCACCGGCAGCGTGACCTTGGACGGGTGCGCCGCGTCGTGCAGCACCGTCTGGTGCGCGGTCCGGCGGGCCGTGGACCGGCCCAACCAACTGCCGGTGTTGGGGTTCGGGTCGAACTGCGGGTAGTCGCTGGAGGAGATGTCGAGCCGGATGCGGTGGCCCTTCCGGAACAGGTTGCTGGTCGGCCACACCTTGATCGTGTACGCGTACACCTTGCCCGGGACGACGGGGTGCGGGTCGCTCGTCGAGGCGCGGTAACTGGCGCGCACGATGCCGCTGTTGAGGTTGACGGCGGTGCCGTCGGGGTGCACGTCGACGAGTTTGGCGGTCCAGTCGGTGTCCGGGGCCGACGTCGCGGCGTACAGCGTGACGGTGATCGGTCCGGTGACCTCGGTGTCCCGCGTCAACGGCGCGCCCGTGTAGACGGCGACGTCCGGGCGCTGCTCGATCTGCTGTTGGTCGTACGGGCCCTGGGTGCTGATCGCCGCGGTGCAGCAGGAGTGGCCGCCGACGCTCGGCACCGGGTTGCGCGGGTCGTAGGTGTAGTGGTCGGCCGGCGCGTCGGAGTTCGGTGGCGCGGTGGAGAGCGTGCCGTCCTGGGTGTTGCCGGCCGCGTGGCCGGTGCTGCCCAGGTAGTAGTCCTGCCACCGGGTCTGCGGCAGCGGCCAGGTGGGGGACGTGCGCCACCGGTTGGCGCCCATCACGAAGTAGTCGACGCCGCGCTGTCCGACGCCGTTGTCCTTGCCCTTGAGGTGGTGGTCCCACCAGGCGAGCATCATCTCGTCGATCGGGCTGTTCCCGGCCGGCCCGATCGCCTTGAGCAGGGGTGCGGGGGCGCTGGTGGGGCGGCCCCAGCCGGTGTGGTCCCAGGGGCCGATGACCAGCCGCTGGTTGTCCCGGGCCCCGGGCGAGCCGGCCCGCGCCACCATCCCCTGGTAGTTCTTCACCGAGCCGTCCAGGAAGGCGTCGTACCAGCCCGCGTAGTTCAGGACGGGGATGTCGACCTTGCCGTAGTGCTCCTTGGGGGCCCACCGGCGCCAGTAGTCGTCGTACGTGGGGTGCTTGATCCAGTCGAAGAAGTACGGGGCGACCTTCGGGTCACCGGGGTGGAAGGGCCGGAAGGCGTCGTACGGGGCGGTGGCCAGCCACTTGCTCACGTCCTGGTAGTCCCGGTTGACCTGGTCGTAGGTGGCCCGGTCGCCCCGGTTGGCGGCGGCCGACGGGACGATCTTGCGCATGGCCCACGGGATGACGAAGTTCAGCCGGAACGCGCCGCCCTCGTAGTTCCAGCCCTCGTAGTAGTCGTCGGAGGTCAGGGCCGGCACGATGGTCTTCAGGTGCGGCGGGCGCTCCTGGGCGGCGAGCCACTGGGTGGCTCCGACGTAGGAGGAGCCGTACATGCCCACCCGCCCGTTGGAGCCGGGCAGCCGGGCGGCCCACTCCACGCTGTCGTAGCCGTCGTGGCCCTCGTTGGCGAACTCGTAGAAGTCGCCGTCCGAGGCGTACTGGCCGCGGACGTCCTGGATCACCACGAGGTAGCAGTGCGAGGCGAACCACTCCGGCGACTGGTAACTCGACGGCTGCACCTCGGCTTCGGCCTTGCCGTACTGGGTCCGCATCAGGATGACCGGGACCTTGTCGCCGGTGACCGGCCGGTAGACGTCCGCACGCAGGACGGTGCCGTCCCGCATGGTGGCGCCGACGTCGGCGGTCTTGCGGACCGGGCACGGGCCCCGGCCGGTGGACGGGGGCCACTGGCCGGTCGTGGTGGCGGCGGGCGCGCCGGTGGTGGTGCGGCTCGCGGAGCGGGCGGCGTCGGCCGGGGCGGCGGGGCCGGCGAGGAGCAGCGGGGTCAGGGCCAGCGCGAGGGCGGCGGTGGCGGTCGCCGCCGGCCGGCGGGAGCGGGTTAAGTGGCGCTTCACCGTCGGCTCCCCCCGGTCGCCGGGGCGGGCCGGTGCAGCAGGTCCGGGCCGATCTCCGCCACCCGGGTGCAGCCGACGAGGCCCATCGTCAGGTCGAGGTCGGCGAGCAGGCTGCGCACGACGTGCTGGACGCCGTCGGCCCCGCCGAGGGCCAGCCCGTAGACGTAGGGGCGGCCGAGCAGGACCGCCCGGGCGCCGAGCGCCAGTGCCTTGACGACGTCCGCGCCGCTGCGGACGCCGGAGTCGAAGAGCACCTCCGTCTCGTCGCCGACCTCGGCCACCACGTCGACGAGCGCGTCGAGGGCGGCGACCGCGCCGTCGACCTGGCGGCCGCCGTGGTTGGAGACCAGCACGCCGTCCATGCCCGCAGCCACGGCCCGGCGGGCGTCCTGCGGGTGCACGATGCCCTTGAGGACGATCGGGCCGTCCCAGTGCTCGCGGAGGAAGCCCAGTTCGTCCCAGGTGTGCGCCTTGCCGCTGAAGATCGGCAGCCATTGCAGGGCCGCCGCCTGCGGGTCCTCCTCGGCCGGGCGGTCGAGCCGGGAGCGGAAGACCGGGTCGGACAACGGGATGGCCACGCCGTTGCCGCGGATGAACGGCAGGTACGCCTGGTCCAGGTCGCGCGGGCGCCACGCCAACTGCCAGGTGTCCAGCGTGACGACGAGGGTGGTGTAGCCCGCGGCGCGGGCCCGCGCCAGGATGCTGGCGGTCACCTCGTCGTCGTGCGGCCAGTACAGCTGGAACCAGCGCTGGCCGTCTCCGTTGGCCCGGGCGGCCTCCTCGATGGTGTGCGAGGAGGCGGTGCTCAACACCATCGGGACGCCCGTGGCCTGCGCCGCCCGGGCGGTGGCCAACTCGCCGTCCGGGTGCACGACGGTCTGCACCCCGATGGGGGCCAGCAGTACCGGGGCGGCCAGTTCGCTGCCGAGCACGGTGGTGCGCAGGTCGCGTTCGGTGGCGTCGCGGAGCATGCGCGGGACGAGGCGGTGGCCGTCGAACGCGGCGCGGTTGGCGCGGGCGGTGGCCCCGGTGCCGGCCGCGCCGGCGACGTACCCGTAGGGCTGGGGGCCCATCCGGTCGCGGGCCACCTCCTCCAGGGCCGACAGGTCCGTGGTGAACGGCGGGACCTGGTCCTGAAGCCCCCTCAGGTAGATCTCGAACTGGTAGTCCGCGAATCCGGTGCGGGACTCTGCCATGCGTGCTCCTCCATGTGGCGTCAGGGTTCGTGTGACGTTCGTTCCTCCCGGCCGCCCGCGGCCTGGTCCGGGCGGCGGGTCATGCCGATCAGAAGCAGGGCCAGTTGGGCGCCGGCCGGCCCCAGTGCCTCGCGGTAGCCGCGCAGCACGGCGTTCTCCCGTGCCAGGTCGGTGCGCGGGAGGCCGGCCGCGCGGCGGGCGCCCTGGAGCAGCCGATCCTCGCGGACGCGCAGCTGGATCAGCCTGATGATGTCGCGGTCCAACTCGCGCAGGCGCTCGCCGTGCCGCTCGGGGTCCTGGTCGGCGGCTTCGCGGCGCGCGGGGGCGGGGCGCTCGCTCATGTGGGGTCCGCCCCGCCGGCCAGTTCCCGGAGCAGTCGCCGGTAGACCGCGGCCACCTCGGCGACGAACCGGGCGGGGGTGCCCGGTTGGTGTCCGAGCAGCACTTCCGCGCCGCCGTCGTCCTCCGGCCACACCTCCACCTCCAGTTCGTGCAGGGCGCGGTCGGACCGGGGCCCGACGAAGGCCGTCCGGCAGCCGTCGAGCACGAGGGGCTGGGGCGGGGCGCTCTGCACCGCGAACAGGGTCTGGAACAGCGGGTGTCGGGAGCGGTCCCGGGCCGGGTCGGCGGCCAGCCGCACGACCTCCTCGAACGGCACGTCCTGCGCGGCCAGCGCCGCGTGCACGCCCGCCAGGAGGGCGGGCACCCGGTCCGCCGTGCCGTCGCCGGCCGGGCGCATCCGGAAGCAGACGACGTCGATGAGGCAGCCGACGGCGTCGGCGGTGTCGGGGTGGTAGCGCTTGGCGAGCGGGGCGCCGATCGCCAGGTCGCGGTCGCCGGAGACGGCGGCGAGCGCCTCGGCGTAGGCGGCCAGCGCGACCGCGAAGCGGGTGCTGCCCCAGCCGTGGGCGCGGGCCTCCAGCGCGGCCCAGTCGGCGGCCGGAATCCGGAAGGTGGGCCCGGGTGGTGCGTCGCCGGCGGCCGGTCCCGGGACGGTGAGCGGCGGTACGCCGGTCAACTCCGCGCGCCAGAAGGCGCGCTGCTCGGCCAGCGCGGCCCCGTTCACCTGGGCCCGGGCACCGGCGAGGACGGCCGCCAGCGCGGGCGGCGGCGCGGTGTCCGGTGCGCGGTGCCGCAGGCGGGCGGCGTAGGCCGCCGACAGGTCGTCGGCCAAGGGGCGGACGGAACCGCCGTCGAAGGCGATGTGGTGGAGGACGAGTCCCAGCAGCCATTCGCGGCCGGACGCCAGAGGTGCGACGGCGCAGCGCCAGTTCTCGCCGGCGGCGATGTCCAGGGGGCGCCCGAGTTCCCTGCGGATCGCCAGCAGACCCGTTTCCTGGTCCGGGGCCGGGGCCAGTTGGATCGTCGGCACCGGCGTGAGCGGCCCGTCGAGGAGCGCGACGGGCCGTCGGTCGAAGACGTAGCGGGCGTGCAGGGCCTGGTGGCGCCGGTGCACGTCCGCCAGCGCGGCCCGGAACGCGCCGGGGACGAAGCCCCCGCTCGCCCGCCAGATCAGCTCGCAGTGGGACGAGGTGTCGGTCGGGTCCAGCTGTTGTGCGTAGAGGAAGCCGTTCTGCGCGGGCAACAGCGGCAGCGGCTCCCCGGGGGCCGGCCGGTCGGGATCCTCCGGGGCGCCCGCCCGGGCCTCGATCCAGTGCGCCAACTCCCTTACGGTCGGGCCGGCGATGAGCACGGAGGCCGGTACCGGGACGCCGGTGCGCGCGCCGATCCGCACGCACAGGCGGGCGCCGTCCAGTGAGTCCCCGCCCAGTGCGAAGAAGGAGGCGTCGTGCGGAACGGCTCCCCCGGTTCCCAGGGTTTCGGCGAAGGCGTGCGCCACCTGGCCGGTGACCGAGGTGTCGTCGGGGCGGGGGCCAGGGGCGGTCGGGGTTCGGGGGCCGGTGGGCCGCGTCACCAGTTCCAGGAGCGCGTCGGTGTCCAACTTGCCGTTGCGGGTCAACGGGAACGTGTCCACGGCGGCGAGGGCCCGGGGCACCAGGTACTCCGGCAGCCAGGCGGCCAGGGCGTCGCGGACCGTGTCCGCCGGCACCGGCGCTCCCGCCGCCGGGGTGTACGCGGCGGCCAGCCCCACGCAGACGCCCCGTTCCATGAGGGGGACGACGACGCAGCGGCCGACGCCCGGGAGCGCGGCGATCCGGGCCTCCACCTCACCGGGTTCGATGCGGTGCCCGCGCACCTTGACCTGCCGGTCGGCCCGGCCGGCGTAGTGCAGCACGCCGTCGGCCGAGAAGTGGCCGAGGTCCCCGGTGCGGTAGATCCGGCGCGGGCCGTCGGGGGCGATCTCGATGTCGGTGAAGCTCTTCGCGGTCTGGGCGGGATCGGCCAGGTAGCCGTTGGCGAGGCCGGCGCCGGCCACGCAGATCTCGCCGGTGCTGCCCGGCGGGCACGGCCGCGACCGCTCGTCCAGGACGAACACCTCGGTACGGGCCACCGGGCGGCCCACGGGGATCTCACCACCCGCGGTGCAGTCGGCGGGCGTGATCCGGTGGGTCGTGGTGAAGACGGTGGACTCGACGGGCCCGTACCCGTTCACCAGCGCGGTGTCGGGGTGCGCGGCGACGAAGCGGTGGACGTGCGCGGGCGAGAGCCGTTCGCCGCCCACCAACAACTGCCGCACGCCGTCGAAGCAGCCGAGGTCCTCCTCGACGAGCATGTGGAAGATCGAGGCGGTGAGCCAGAGGGTGTTGAGTCCGGCGTTGCGGACGAGGGTGCGGAGCGCGTCCGCGGTCAGGTAGGGCTCGTCGACCAGCACGCTGGTGCCGCCGCCCAGCAGCATCGACCAGAGTTCCAGCGAGGCGGCGTCCCAGGGCAGCGGGGCGGCCTGCGGCATGACCGTGCCGGGGCCGACGCTCATGAAGCGGGCCGGGGCGAACAGCCGGACCGTGCCGGCGTGCGGGGACAACACCCCCTTGGGACGGCCGGTGCTGCCCGAGGTGAAGAAGAGGCACGCGGTGTCCGACTCCCGGACCGGCGGCACGTCGAGGTCCACGGCGGGACCGGCGGCCACCGCTCCCAGATCGGCTTCGGGGACCCACACCGGGCGTGACCAGCCCTGCGCGTGGGACGGGGCCGCGGCGAGCAGCGGAGCGTCGGTCCGCGCCACCAGCTGCGCCACCCGGGAGCGGGGCCAGCGCGGGTCCAGGGCCGCGTAGGCGGCACCGCGTTTGAGCACCGCGAGCACGGTCGCGACGAACCGCGGTGACCGCGGCATCAGTACCGGCACCACGTCACCGGGGCCCACGCCGGCGCGGGCGAGTTCGGCCGCGAAGGCGTCCGAGGCCCGTTCCAGCGTCCGGTAGCTGACGGTGGTGTCCCGGTGGATCAGCGCGGGGGCGTCCGGTCGTTCGGCGGCGCGCTGCCGGAACACGCCGTGGATCGTACCCCCGTGGTGTCCGCTGCCCGGTCGGTCCGTCATCGCACCCCTCCACCTTTCACGTGCTCCAGTCGGTCCGGTGCCCCGGGCGTCTCCTCGGTGCGCGCGTCGGGGGCCGCCCGGGGCGCCACGGGCACCGTCGACGCCTTCCGGCCCAGTCGCAGCGCGCCCCCGACGCACGCCAGACAGCCCAGTCCCAGGACGACCGGCAGCAGCCAGGCGTGAGTGCCGGTCAGCAGCCGTCCGCCCAGCAGCGGGCCGAGCACCAGGCCCGCGGACATCGCCGCCGAGTAGGCGCCGTTGTACCGGCCGCGCAGCGCTTCGGGGGCCAGGCCGTTGACGAGCGTGGGCAGTGCGACGGCCAGCAGCGCCTCGCCGACGGCGAAGACCGCCAGCGCGCCGACGACCAGGGCGGCTTCGAGGGCCGGCCGTCCGCTGGTCATCGCCAGGAGGAGCAGCAGCCAGCAGCCGGCCCAGCTGGTGGCCGTGGCGGCGAGCAGTGCGGCGGGCCCGGTCCGGGAGATCCGGGTGACGGCCAGGGCCTGGATGAGCACGATGCAGCAGGTGTTGGCCACGAACGCCCAGGCCATGACGCGGGCGTCCAGGCCCTGGACCGCGACCAGTCCCGGGATGCTGGACTCCAGTTGGCCGTAGCCGACCACCATGAGCGCGAGGGTCAGTGCCAGGACCTTGAGCAGCTGGCGGTCACGCAGCACCGCACCGTAGCCCCGCCCGGCGACGTCGGCCGTGCGGCCGGGGACCGGGCGGGTCGGCCCCGCCGACCGCGGCCTGCCGACGGCGGCCACCAGCAACGCCCCGGCCATCAGGAACGACAGCCCGTCGGTCACGTACAGCCACTGGAAACGGCCGGGGTCGGCGGTCGAGGCGAAGAGGCCGCCCAGCACGCCGCCGAGTCCGACGCCGGCGTTGAGCGCGACGAACTGCAGGCCGAAGGCGGCGGCGCGGGTCCGGCCCTCGGTGCTGCCGGCGATGACGACGTTCCACACGGAGAGCATCGCGCCGTAGGCCAGCCCGTAGAGCGAGCCGGCGAGGACGGCGCCCCACACCGTCGTCACCAGTGCGAAGCCGCCGGTGCCGACGGCTGCGGTGGCCATGGCCAGGGCCGCCGTGCGGCGGATGCCGGAGCCGTCGGCGAGGCGGCCCGCGAGCGGGCCGCCGACCAGCGACGCGAGCGCGATGACCGAGATGACGGCGGTGGCGGTGCCCACCGACAGTCCGCGCACCCGGGTCAGGTACAGGACGAGGAAGGGCTGTACGAGTCCGGTGCCCACCGAGCTGATCAGGTTGGCGCCCATCACCACCCGCGTGCGGGGCGGCAGTGTGCCCAGGGCGGCCACAGACTCCCACTTCATGACCGAACGGCTCCCCCGCCGTCGATGACCGCGGCGCCGACCCCGCCCAGGGTGGCGTCCGCCACGACCGCACTCAGCCCCAGGGGGATCCCGAACTCCTCGCGCAGTCGCTGCACCAGGGCCATGGCCTGGAGGGACGTGCCGCCCAGGGCGAAGAAATCGTCCTCGACGCCGATCGCCGTGTCAGGCGCCAGGTCCGGTCCCAGGATCTCCCGCCAGATCGCGGCGATCCTCTCCTCGACAGGTGACATGCTGTTTCATTCCTCCACGGCGCGTAGCAGAACGGCGGCCAGGTGTGCCGCACTTGAGCCCAGCAGGGCGACCACGGGGTACGCCGACCTCGTGGTGCCCGCCTCCGTACGATCGGTGAGATTGATCAGCGGATCGCTGCCCAGGCAGTGCGCGATCCGGCCCACGTTGTCCTGGTAGAGCTGGCGGGGTGCGAAGCCGGCCTCGCCCAGGAACGCCTGGAGGACGTCCGCTGCGAGGTTGCTCGCCAGGACCGCGGAGACGTCGCCCGGCGTCACCCCGGTGGCCGACCAGAGCTCCCGAAAAAGCTCCTGATAGGTCATCAGTTGAGCTTGCAGGCGTTGGGCGGCCGGTCCCGGTCCGACGAGGTCGTAGCAGACCTGGCGGGCGCCGCCGACGAACTCCCACCCGTACCGCCGGCCGGAGACGACGGCCGCGGCGGCCCCGTCGCTCCCCACCGCCGCACCGCCGAGCAGGACCCGGCTGCCCGGCTCCGCCGTGCGCACCAGGTCACCCGAGGCCACCGCCACGGTCCGGGCCGCCCCCGACGTCACCAGCGCCGCGGCGACGGCGAGGGCCGCCGTCGCGGTGGAGCAGTCGGCGAGACCGAGCGCCAGCGGATAGGCGTGGCGCATCCCCAGCTCGTCCAGCAGTGCGGCGACGGCGGTCTGGGACGCGTCGCCCCCGGGCAGCGACTCGGTGGCGAACAGCACGGTGTCCACCGCCGCCGGGGGCGTCCGCGCCGCGGCCAACGCGTCGCGCAGGGCCGGGCGCAGCAGGTCCAGCACGCCGCCCCGGGCGAGCCGGTACTCGTCGAACGCGGAGGCGCGGCGCGGTGGTTCGGCCGCGTACTCCGGCAGGTCGGCCACCTTGCGGCGCTCCTCGCCCAGTGCGGCGGCGCAACCGTTCAGGTAGGCGCGGCCGGCCGGGCCGTGGCCGTTCAGGGCGCTCCCTCCGAGGCGTCCGGCAGGGGCCGCCCGCCCAGCAGTACGGCGGCCAGGTGCGAGATGCCCGCGCCGAGCAGCACCAGGTGGCCGTCGTCGGTGCCGTGCGCGGTCCGCGCGCCGGCCGGGTCCGTGCCGGCGAGCCGGTCTGCGAGGTCGATCAGCGGATCGCTGCCCAGGCAGTGCGCGATCCGTCCGACGTTGTCGAGCACCAGCTTGTCGCCGCCGTGGCCGACGTCGGAGAGGTAGATCTCCAGCACCATGCGGGCGAAGTGGCTGGGCAGTACGGCGCGGACGTCCTCGGGCCGGTGCGGGTGGTGCGCCGCCAGGCGGGCGAACAGTTCCCGGTGGGCGGTGACCTTCGCGGTCAGCTCCTGCCGCGCCCCGCCGCCGGAAGCCGTCGGGGGCGAGGTGTGATGGGCCATTCCCAGCACCGGCAGGCCGGCGGCGGTGGCCGACACCAGTGCCGAGGCGGCCGCGTCGCTGGCGATGGCCACGCCGCCGGCCACCACCCGGTCGCCGCCGGCGGCGAGGTCGGCCAGGTCTCCGGAGACGACCAGGACGTGCCGGGCGCTGCCGTCCCGGACGAGGGACGCCGCGGTGCCGAGGGCGGCCATGGCGGTGGCGCAGTCCATCAGGCCGAGGGTGCTCGCCGTGGCCCGGGTCAGTCCGGTCTCGGTGAGGAGTTCGGCGACGTCGCGCTGTGCCGCGCGGCCGTGCGGCAGCGAGTCGGTGGCGAGCAGCACGAGGTCGACCTCGTCGCCCGGGACGCCGGCCTCGCCCAGGGTGCGTTGGACGGCGGCGGCCATCAGCTCCACGACGGGCGCGTCCGACCAGCGGTAGGTGTCGAACCCGGCCGCGGGGGCGGTCAGTTCGGCGGCGATCGCGGGATCCGCCTGGAGCTCGGGGAGGTCGGCCACGGGCTCGGCGTACTCGCCCAGCTCGTACGCCGGGGCACAGAGCCGTGGGGTGATCATGCGGGTTCCCCCTTGCCGGGTTCGGCCCGGGCGGCTTCCTCGGCGGCCTGCTGGGCGAGCGCGGTGAACCGCTCGACGATGCGCCGCGCGGTGCCCTCCTCGTACAGCTCGGTGTCGTACTCCAGCCAGCCCTGTGCCCCGTCCGGGCCGGGGTAGACGGCGAGCGTGAGGTCGTAGCGGGCGGTGCCCTTGTCCAGGTCGGCGGTGGTCACGCGGGCGCCCTGGATCTCGCGGGTGGCCTCCCCCAGGTTGTCGAAGACGAAGACGGCGTCCAGGAGCGGGTGGGTGCCCGGCACCCGGCGCCGCTCGGTGATCAGCTCACCGGGGTAGGCGGCGTGGGCGAGTTGGGCCCTGGTGGCCGCGCCGGCCGCCCGGGTGCGCGCGGCGTGCGAGCCGTCCCCGGCGTCGCGCAGTCGCACCGGCAGCACGTTGAGCAGGTAGCCGACGACGTCGGTGCTGCCGGGCCGGTCCCGGCCGGCGGTGAACGTGCCGAGCAGCACGTCGTCGCGACCGCCGTGCTCGGCGAGCGCGGCCCAGGCGACGGCGAGCCAGCCGGCGTAGGCGGTGGTCGCCGCACGCTGGGCCGCCGTCAGGATGCCGTCGGCGACCGTGCGGGAGAGCGCGAAGTCCACCCGGGCGCCCGCCCGGCCGGTGCCCTCGGAGCGCGGTCGGTCGGCCGGCAGCGGCGGCGGGGCGTCGGCGACCTCGGACGCCCAGTGCGCGGCGGCCGCCCGGCCCGCGGCGCTGGCCAGCCAGCCGCGTTGGTCGCGGGCGGCGTCGCGGAAGGGCGGTGCCGCCGCCGGGTCGGTGTCCGCGGGCCGGGCCAGTTCGTCCAGCAGCAGTTCGAAGGACCAGGCGTCGAAGACGAGGTTGGGCACCACGACCAGCAGCCATGCCTCGTCGGCCGTCGCCCCTTCGGCGAGGGCCACTCGCAACAGCGGGCCGTGCGCCAGGTCGAACGGTTCGGCGGCCAGCTCGCGGGCGAGCGCGTGGGCGGCGTCGGCCCCCGCACAGCGGGTGCGGACCAGTCGCGGCGGCAGTTCCTCCCGCACGACGGGACGGACGCCGGTCCCGTCCGCCGCGGTGCCGTCGAAGGTGGTGCGCAGCGCCTCGTGGGCGGCCGCGAAGCCGCGCACCCGCTCGGCGAGCAGGTCGAGGTCGACGGGCGCGCCGGTGAGGTGGACGGCCTGGCAGACCACGTCCACCGGGCGTTCGCCCACCCACTGCCTGGTGCGCCACAGGCGCAGCTGACTGGGTGTCAACTGCTGTGCGGCGCGGCGGGCTTCGGGCAGTCGGCTGCGGAGCAGGGCCCGTTGTTCGGGGGTGAGGGCGGCGAGGCGGGCCGTGAGGTCGGCGGTCATGCGTAGCGCCTCCGGAGTTCGTTGAGGTGGCTGAGGCTCTCCACGACGAGGGATTCGTCGACGCCGAAGTCGATCAGGCAGGCGATCTCGTTCACGCCCATGCCCTGGAAGCGGTCGACGACCTTCGTGCAGGAGTCCGGCGTGCCGAGCAGCGCGCCCTTCTCGAAGTACTTGTCGAAGGCGAACTTGATCAGTTCGTCCTGGTCGCCGGCCGAGATGTCGCGGACGCCCGCGCCCGGGGCGAGGTTCTTCTTCTGGGAGTCGATGACGGTGAAGAACGACCGCAGGTAGTCGCTGAACGGCGGCCAGACCGTCTCCCGCACCTCCTCCAGGTCGGTGCCGATGAAGGTGTGCAGCATCAGCGTGACCGTGGTGCCCTCGGGGTCGTGTCCGTACTGTTCGAGGGTCGCGTAGTAGAGGGCGAGCTTCTCCTCCAGCTCCTCGTTGGTCATGTCGATGAGCGCGGTCAGCACGTTGCAGCCGAGCCGGCCCGCGGTCTCGAAGGTCTCGGCGCTCTTGGTGCAGGTCAGCCAGATGGGCAGTTCGGGCTGTACGGGCTGCGGGTGCAGTTCCACCTCGACGTGGTTGCCCAGGCCGTCCTGGACGTAGACCGGTGCCCCCTCCCACAGTTCGCGCAGGGTGGTGACCGCTTCGAAGGTGCGCTGCCTGCGGTCCTGCCAGCCGTCCGGTTTGATGGCGAAGTCCAGCGGGCTGAAGCCGGTGGCCAGGGCGATGCCGGCGCGGCCGCGGGAGAGGTTGTCGACCACCGACCACTCCTCGGCGACCCGGATCGGGCTGTGCAGCGGCAGGATGACGCTGCCGGCGCGGATCTGCAACCGCTGGGTGGTCATCGCCAGGCCGGCGCCGAGCACCGAGGGGTTGGGGTAGAGGCCGCCGAAGCGGTGGAAGTGCCGCTCCGGGGTCCAGATCGCGGTGAAGCCGTTCTCGTCCGCGTAGCGGGCCGCGTCGAGCACGAAGCGGTACTTGTTCTTCTCGTCACCGGAGAAGAAGATCAGACTGAAGTCCACGGTCAGTGCTCCTGTTCCTGCTGGGCGGTTGCCTGTTGGGCCTCGGCCAGCAGGCGTTCGACCTCGTCCGGATCGAGCGCGGCCAGCTCCGCGGCCAACGCCTCGACGTCGTCGTCGGCCGCCGCCGCTCCCTGGGTGCGGGCGTCGATCCGCTCCTGCACGAAGCGGGCCAGCGCCCTGGGTGTCGGCTCGCCGAGCACGTCGGCGAGCGGCACCTCGGCCGAGAACTGGTCCCGGACGTCCGACAGCAACCGCACGATCAGCAGCGAATCGCCGCCGAACTCGAAGATGTCGCCGTCCAGCGGCATGTCCTCGCGGCCCAGCGCGCCGCGCACCAACCGTGCGACCTGTTCGGTCAGATCGTCCGCGTCGCCATCGGGTCCGTCGCCGGCCGCGGCCGCGGCCGCCGTGCCGCCGGTGGTGGGCCGGGCGATCCGCTCGTCGCGCACCCACTGGTCCAGCCGGTGGGCGACGTCCCAGGTCGAGACGGCGACGTGGGAGACGTCGCGCAGCGTCAACAGCCGGCGTACGGCCTCCAGTCCCTCCTCGGGCTGGATCGCCTTGTCGTCCATGCTGCGGCCGATCGCGGAGATCGCCCGCTTCTCGTCCTGGTGGTGCTGCCAGACGTCCCAGGCTGCGCTGATCCACACCGTGCGGTCCAGACCGCGGTTGGCGCGCTCCGCGGCGACGTCCATGAAGTGGTTGGCGGCGCCGTAGCCGAGCAGCCGCAGCCCGCCGAGCACGCCGGCCAGTGAGGACAGCAGCAGGCAGAAGTCGACCGGGTGGTCGGCGAGAACCTTCTCCAGGGCGATCTGGCCGTGTGCCTTGGGCGCGAAGTGCCATTGGCACTGCTCGACGCTGGCCGCGGTGATCGCCCGGTCCCACTGCTCGCTGGGCAGGCCGGCCGCGTGCACCACCCCGTCCAGCGCGCCGAAGTGACCGGTGACCTGCTCGACGGCGGTGCGCAGCGCGTCCTCGTCGGCCACGTCGGCGTGGACCAGCAACGGTTCGGGGCCCTCGGCGGCCAGCGCCCGCAGCCGGGTCATCCGCAGGGCCGTCGGGTCGTCCGCCTCGTGCTCGGCGAGCCAGGCGTCCCACGTCTCGCGCGGCGGCAGCGGATCGCGGGTGAGCAGCGCGAGGCGGGCGCCGGGGCACTCGCGGCGCAGCCAGTGCGCGAGGGTGGAGCCGATCTCGCCGAGCCCGCCGGTGATCAGGTAGACGCCGCCGTCGCGCAGCCGGGAGGTGGCCTTGGCGGTCCAGTCGGCGCGTACGGGTTCCAGGTCGGCGATCCAGCGGGTGGCGCCGCGCAGGGTGGTGGCGACCTCGGGGCGGCGCCGTCCGGCCAGTTCGGCGGCGAGGGTGCGCAGCGACCGGTCGTCGGGGGTGCCGGGGAGGTCGAAGTGGCGGGAGCCGATGTTGCCGTGTTCCTGGCCGATGACCCGGGCGGCGACGGCGAGCGGGGCCAGTTCGGCGGCCGGTTCGGGCTCGGCCGGGCTGAGGGCGTAGGCGCCGGCGCTGATCAGGTCGAGTTGCAGGGGGTGCGTGACGCCGTGCGCGCTGACCGCCTTGACCAGGGCTATCAGGCTGTAGACACCGTGCCGTTGGGCCTGTTCGAAGCGTTCCTTGCCGCGTTCCGCGGGCAGCGGGGCGGTGGACCAGGCGTGCACGATGCGGTCCGGGAGCCGTTCTTCGGCGAGGAGGTCGCCGACGAGCCGGGTGTGGTCCTCCTCGGAGTCCGGCCGGATCGTCCAGGTGTCGCCGTCGCGGGCGTAGTCGGTGCCGGCGGTGACGGTGAGCACCTCGCCCGCGAAGGCGTGCCGGGCCAGCCGCGCGGCGGTGCCGCCGGCGTCGGCGAACAGCAGGACCGGGTCGGCGAGCGGTTCGGGGGTCGCGTCGAGGGTGCCGACGGCCTGCCGCCACACGGGCGTGGAGAACCACTCGTCGAGCGGCAGTTTGCGCACCGCCCCGGGAGTGCCGCCGGTTCCGGTGAGCGGGCCGCTGCCGGGCTCGACCCAGTAGCGGGTCCCCTCGAACGGGTAGGTGGGCAGCGGTACCCGGGCCCGGCCGCGGTCGGCGTAGTAGCCCTGCCAGTCCACGGTGAGGCCGGCGGCCCACAACCGGCCGAGCGCGGCGGTCACGGCCGTCAGGTCGGCGCCCGCGTCCCGGCCGCGGGCCGCGGAGGTGAGGACCGGCACGCCGGTCTCGCGGTCCGGGTGCCGGCGGGTGAAGGTGGCCAGCGTCTGGCCGGGACCGACCTCGACGAAGACGTGCCCGTCGTCGGCGGCCAGGACCGTGCCGAGGCAGTCGGCGAACTGCACCGTCGCACGCAGGTGCCCGCCCCAGTACTCGGGGTCCTGTGCCTCCTCGTCGCGGATCCAGGTCCCGGTGCGGTTGGAGAGGAACGGGATCTGCGGGCGGTGGAGTTCGACGCCGCGCAGCACCTCGGTGAACGGGCCGACCGCGGGGTCCATCATCGCCGAGTGGAAGGCGTGCGAGGTGACGACCTTGCGGTGGGCGACGCCGTCGGCGGTCAGCCGGGTGGTCAGCTCGCGGACGGCGTCCTTGGTGCCGGCGACGGTGCACACGGCCGGTTCGTTGACCGCGGCGAGTGCGACGTCGCCGCCTTCGAGGTACGGGGTCAGTTCCGCGGGCGAGAGCATCACCGCGGCCATCACCCCGCCGGGCAGTTCGTCCATCAGCCGGCCGCGCTCGGCGACGACCCGGAGCGCGTCGGGCAGCCGGAACACCCCGGCGAGGGTGGCGGCCACGTACTCGCCGACGCTGTGGCCGATCAGGGCGCTCGGGCGCACGCCCCACGCCGACCACTGCCGGGCGAGCGCGTACTCGACCGCGAACAGGGCGGGCTGGGTCAGGCGGGTGCGGCCCAGGTCGTGCGGTGCGCCGCGGTAGCCGCGCAGGCGGGGGTAGAGGGCGTCCCGCAGGTCCAGGCCGAGGTGCGGGGCGAGGAGTTCGGCGCAGGCGTCCAGTTCGGCGCGGAAGACCGGCAGGTGCGCGTACCAGCCCTCGCCCATGCCGGGGTGTTGGGCGCCCTGGCCCGGGAAGAGCAGGACCACCGGGCGGTCGGCGGGCTGGCCGGAATCCTGGTGGGTGTGGCGCGGATCGGCGGTGCGCAGGGCGCGTACGGCGGTCGCCCGGTCGGGGGCGGTGACCACGGCGCGGTAGTTGAAGGTGCGGCGGCCGGTGGCGAGGGTGTGCGCGGTGTCGTCGAGGGCGGTGTCGTCCGGCGCGGCGTCGTCGGCCGCGGGACCGGGCTGCGGGGCGAGCGCTTCCAGGTGGTCGGCCAATGCCTGGCGTGCGGTCTCCAGCGCGGCCGGGGACTTGGCGGAGACCGGCAGCAGCACCACCGGCGGTGCGGGCTGGGCGTCCCGGGCGGCGGGGTCCGCCGCGGGGGCCTCCTCCAGGACGACGTGCGCGGTGGTGCCGCCCATGCCGGTGGAGGTGAGGGCGCAGCGCAGCGGTCCGCCGTCCACGGACCGCCACGGCTCGGTGCGCGTGCCGACGCGGAAGCGGGTGCCCGCCACGGCGCACTGCGGGTTCCACTCGGTGAAGTGCGGGGTGGGGACCAGTGTGCGGTGGTGCAGCATCAGGACGCACTTGATCAGCGCGGTGACGCCGGCCGCGGTGCTGAGGTGGCCGAGGTTGGCCTTGACCGACCCGATGGTCAGCGGTGGCGCGTCGGCCACGTCGTAGGACTGTGCCGCGGCGGCCAGTTCGATGGGGTCGCCCATCGCCGTGCCGGTGCCGTGGGCCTCCAGGTAGCTGACGGTCGCGGGGTCCACGTCGGCCACCGCGAGCGCCTCGGCCAGGACGGCGGCCTGCCCGGCGACGCCCGGTGCGGGGTAGCCGACCCGGTCGGCGCCGTCGTTGCCGACCGCGGAGCCGCGCAGCACCGCCCAGACGGTGTCGCCCTCGGCGAGCGCGTCCTCCAGGCGCTTGAGGACGACGACGCCGAGGCCGTTGCCGAACAGCGTGCCGTCGGCCGCCGCGTCGAAGGGGCGGACGCTGCCGGTCGCCGAGGTGATCCCGTCGGTCTCGTGGAGGTAGCCGGCGTCCTGCGGGAAGCGCAGCGCCACCCCGCCGGCCAGTGCCGCGTCGCATTCCTGCGCCAGCAGGCTCTGCACGGCCAGGTGGACGGCGACCAGCGAGGTCGAGCAGGCGGTCTGCACCGAGATGCTCGGCCCGGTGAGGTTGAGGTGGTACGAGGCCCTGGTGGCGAGGTAGTTGGGGTCGTTGCCCATGAGGGTGGCGAGGTCCTCGCGCATCTTCGGCAGCGAGCCGTTGAAGCCGCGTTCGCCGGTCAGCACGTTGTGCAGGAGGTAGGTGCTGGTCAGCGCGCCGGCGAAGACGCCGACGCGGCCGGGGTACTGCTCGGAGTCGTGGCCGCTGTGCTCCAGCGCGGACCAGGCGGACTGGAGGAAGAGCCGCAGTTGCGGGTCCATCCGTTCGGCCTCGCGGGCGCTGAGGTAGAAGAACGAGGCGTCGAAGAGGTCGACGTCGTCCAGGACCGAAGCGCGCGGGACGTAACGGGGGTTGGTGAACGTCTCCGGAGCCACTCCGGAGGCGCGCAGCCGCTCCTCGTCGACGTCGGTGAGGTGGTCGGTGCCCGCCACCAGGTTGCGCCAGAACTCGTCGTGGTTCCGCGCTCCGGGCAGCCGGCAGTCCAGGCCGACGATGGCGATCCGGCCGTCGGGCACGGTGTCGGCGGGGGTCGCCGTGGCGGCCGTCGCACCGCGGGGACGGTCAGTCACAAGTGCCTCCTGTTTGCCGGTCGTTCGGGGTCGGTGGGGCCGTGCGGGTACGGGCGGCGGCGCGACGGCCGCCGTGGGCGGTACGGCGGCGGGCCCCGCGGGCGGCGCCCGCCCGGGAGTCCGACCGTTCGGCGCCGCCGAGGAGCGCGACCAGGCTGCGGAGGGTGGGCGCCCGGTAGAGGTCGGTCATCCGCAGGTCGGGGGCGACGGTGCGGGTGAGGCGTTCGTGCACGGTGGCCATCCGCAGCGAGGTGCCGCCCAGGTCGAAGAAGTTGTCGTCCGGGCCGACGGTGCCGACGTCCAGTGCCTCGCACCAGGCCGCGGCCACCGCCCGGGTCAGCGGACCGGCGCCCGCCGGTGCGGGACCGTCGCCCGCACCGGTGGGCCGGCCCGGGTCCGTCGCACGGTGCGGATGCGGCAGCGCGGCGCGGTCGATCTTGTGATTGGGCGTCAGCGGCAGGGCCGTCAGGAAGACGTACGCGGTGGGGACGGCGTGGGCGGGCAGCACGCCCCGCAGTGCGGCGCGCAGCGCGGACGGCTCGGGGCGGGTGGTGTCGGTGGTCACCAGGTAGGCGGCGAGCTGCCGTTCGCCCAGCCGGTCGTCGAACGGCATCACGACCGCCTCGCGCACCTGCGGGAGGTCCTTCAGCGCGCTCTCCACCTCCCCGGTCTCCACCCGGATCCCGGAGATCTTCACCTGGAAGTCGCGCCGCCCGATCAGCAGCAGCGTGCCGTCGTCGAGCCGCCGGGCGAGGTCGCCGGTGCGGTAGGTCCGGCCGTCCGCGACGGCGCCCGGCGCGAGGTACCGGCTCGCGACGACGATCTCGCCCTCACCCGGTCCCGGCACCGTGCGCCCCTCGGCGTCCTCCAGGCGCACCTCCGTCTCCGGGACCGGGTGCCCGAGCGGGAACACCCCGGTGGGCGGGCGGTAGTTCCGGTCGGCGACGCGCAGCAGGGCGCAGGAGCACTCGGTGGAGCCGTAGGCCCCGGCGACCCGGCAGTGCGCCCCGAAGGACCGTCGGGCGGCGTCGAGGTCGGCGAGGTGCAGGGTGTCGCCGCCGAGGGCGAGCATCCGCATGGCGGGGAGTTCGGTGGCACGCGACTCCATGGCCCGCACCAGGGCGCGGAAGACGGGGAGCGTGGAGTGGTAGACCGTGACGCGTTCGGCGGCCATCCAGTCCAGCAGCCCGGTGATGCCGAGGGACTTCAGGTCGACCGGGTACAGCGCGGCCCCGTTGAGCAGGGCGGCGAAGGTGTCCTGGACCGCGGAGTCCCAGCTGTAGGCGGACTGCAGGGTGACCCGGTCCAGCGGGCCGATGCCCAGGCCGTCGGTCCAGACCCGGGTGTGGTGCAGGACGTTGCGGTGGAGCTGCGCGACGGGCTTGGGCCGCCCGGTGGAACCGGAGGTGTAGAGGACGTACGCCTCGCCGTCCGGCCGTACCGGGACCTCCGCTGCCCCGTGCGTGGGGGCCGCGCCGGCTCCGTCCGCCCGCGCCCGGGCGTCCGCGTCCGTCGGGACCAGGTCCTCGTACGCCAACACCGGCCGCTGCCCGGCCAGTCGACCGGCGAGCGGTGCGTTGTCCGCGAGGGCGACCAGCGCCCGCGCGTCGGCGTCGTCGGCCATGAAACGGAGCCGGTCCTCGGGGTAGGAGGCGTCCAGCGGGACGTAGGACATGCCGGCCCTCAGCACGCCGAGCAGGGCCGCGATCATCTCGGCGCCGTGCGAGAACAGCAGGCCGATCCGGTCACCGGGCCGCAGGCCCGCCGTGCGCAGCGCGGTGGCGATCCGGGCGGCGCGCCAGGCGGTCTCGCGGTAGGTCCAACGGGCCTCGGGGGTGACCACGGCCTCGCGCGCGGGGTGCGCCGCGACCTGCTCCAGGAAACGGTGGACGAGGGTGCCCGCCTGCTCGGCGGCGGGGAACGGCCGGTGTCCCGTGCCCGCTTCGGGCACCAGGGCGGCGGGCGTCACGACGTCGCGCTCCCCTCGTGCGGGCCGTAGTGGAGGAGGACGGCGGGGTGCGCGGGCCGCTCGCGCAGTCCCGCGTACGCCTCCGCCGCGCGCTCCAGCGGCAGTCGCGGCAGGTTCATCGCACGGGGGCGGACGGCTCCGATGTCGATCAGGTCCAGGGCCCGTTGGAGGTTCTCGGTGACCGTGCCCTCGCCGGGTGGGGCGGTCACGTCGCGCAGCCCGCGGGCGTACGCGGCGTCCCGGTAGCCGGCGCCGCAGCGGGCGGCGTAGCGGATGTCGAGGTTGCCGAGTTCCACGCTGAAGTCGATGTGGGCGGCGAAGCGGCCCACGCCGACCAGTCGCGGCCGGCCCGGCGCCCGGTCCGCCCAGCGGGCCGCCGCGGCGATCACCCCGCCCGCGTCGCCGGTCCCGCAGAGGAACACGCACCGGCCGCCCGTCGTAGGCGTGGGGTGCGGCTCCGCCGCGAGGAAGTGGTCGCCGTCGGCGGCGGCCAGGCCGAGTGCCGCCGCGGTGCGCAGCCGCTCGGGCCGGAGGTCGATCAGGGTGACCGGTACGCCGCGGGCCGCCGCGGTCTGGGCGACCAACTGCCCGACCATGCCCGCGCCGACCACGACCACCTCGTCGTCCGGTTCCAGCACCGACCGGTCCACCGCGTGCACGGCGGTGGCCGCCAGGCCCGCCACGACGGCGTCCGCCAGGTCCAGGTCGTGCGGGACGCGCCGGCACAACCGGTAGGGCACGGTGACCGCCTCACTGTGCACGGCCTCGCCCCAGCCCATCGCGATGACCCGGTCCCCGGGGGCGAAGCCGGGTGCCTGCGGGCCGACCGCGTCGACCACACCGGCCGAGCAGTAGCCGAGCGGGAACCGTTCGCCGGTCCGCGCGCTGCGGTCCAGGTAGTGCAGTTCGGTGCCCGGACTGACCAGGCTCCACTCGGCGCGCACGCGCAGTTCCCCGCGCCCCGGCGGCTCCCGCCGCACCCGCTCCATGACGGGTTGGGCGGAGCCGTCCGCCACCAACTGCCTTACGAATAAGGGACGTTCCCCGGGTCCTGGGGCGGCCTGCGGATTCGATGCCGCGCTGCCCGCCGGGGTTCCCCGCACCGCCGTCACCTGTCCCCCTCCCCTTCCGGAGCCGCGATCCACTTCTCGTCCGGCACGATCTCCAGCTCCTCCTGATACCCCGGTATCGGCCCCAGCGGAACCGGCTTGCCGGAGCGTTCGTAGGTCGCCCGCCGGTTGCGCTTGCGCTCCAGGCCGAGGTTGAGCCCGGCCAGGTCCACCGGCGTGTGGCTGAGCAGTCCGTGTTCCCGCGCTTCGGCGACCGCTTCGGCGCCGGCCGCCGTGCGGATGAACACCCTTCCGTGCTTGGGCTGTTCGGCGCCGGTCACGCTCGCGGCGAAGATGTTCGGGTCGCCGTCGCTGACGCTGACGTCGGCCAGCCCGGACATCCAGTCGCCGCAGGACAGGCAGCGGTGCGTCTTGTTCCCCGCGAAGTCCCGCACCGCGCGCCAGAACTCCACCCGGTGGTCGGCACCGTCGTCGGTGCGGATGGCGATGTCGCCGGGGTACGCGCCCTCGCGGTAACGCAGCCGGACCACGGAGTCCAGCGGGACGCCCGCCCGTTCGCGGATCACGTCGGCGGTGCCTTCGGGGCGGGTGCTGGAGGAACAGGCGGGTTCGACGAGTAGCACCACTTTCGCGCGCGCCCACCGCCCCGCCTCGGTGTCCAGCGCCTGGAGCTTGCGCATCGCCTGGATGTGGCAGGCCACCCCGGACATGGCGATCCGGGTCTCGGGCTCCTCCAGCATGAGCGGACGCAACGCCCCGAGATACGGGGCGAGTTGATAGGTGGACTGGGCGGTTTCCACCAGCTCGGCCGGATCGCGCAGGACGGCCGGTGCGGCCCGCCAGGGTTCCTTCTCGTCCCGCCCCATCGAGAGCACCGCCGAGACGCCCAGCCGGTGCATCGCGGTCTGCAACAAGGCCGTGAGGCTGCCCCCGCTGGCGGACGCCTCGTAGACGTCGGCATCCACGGCGTGGCCGGCGACCACCTCGGAGAAGACCCCGACCCAGCGTTCGCCCGGGGTGCGGGTGCGGCCGAACAGTCGCTCCTCGCTCTCCGGGGTCCCGGGGTCGGCGCCCGGGCAGACGTCCAGGCAGTCGGAGCAGTCCGCACAGTCGGTGGCGGTCCAGGAATCGGCGGTGAGCACGGGGTCCAGCCCGTCGAACCCGATCACCGCGGCCGGGCAGGCCAGTTGACAGGCCCCGCACACGGTGCACAGTCCCGGCTCCAGCACGTCCTGCGCAAGCTGTTGGAACGTCATATTCGCCCGCTCCCGTCGTGCCGCCCGGCCTGCGCCACGGCCACGCCGATCCGCTCGGTCAGCCAGCGGTGTTCCGCCTCGTCCAGCAGGGCCGGCGGCACGATCTTGACTGTGGCGCCCTCCGGGCCGCCGCCGAATAGCAGCAGCCGTTCCCGCAGCGCGGCACCGGTGACGGCCTTGGCCAGTGCCGGGTCGAACCGCCCGTCGCGCACGCAGTCGAAGGCGGCCAGCGCCCCCACGGCCCGGACGGCACTCATCCACGGATGGTCGGCGGCCAGCGCCGCGAGGTCGGCCCGCAGCCGTTCCCCGAGCGCCTGCGCCCGGCCCGCCACGTCCTGTCGCACGACGACGTCCACCACGGCCGCGGCCGCGGCGCAGGAGAGCGGGTGGCCGGAGAAGGTGGAGGTCTGCACGCTCGGCGGCAGCGCGTCCAGCACCGCCCGCTCCCCCACCACCGCGGCGATCGGGAAGCCGTTGCCGAGGGTCTTGCCGAGCAGCGTCAGGTCCGGGCACTCGGTCATCAGCTCGGCGGTGAACAGCCGCCCGGCCCGCCCCAGGCCCGTGTAGATCTCGTCCAGCACGAGCAGTGCGCCCCGGGCGTGCGTCTGGCGGGCGATCTCGTCGAGGATCCCGGCGGCCACCGGGAGCACGCCCTCGGTCACCTGGACGGGCTCCAGCACCACCGCCGCGGTGCCCCCGTGCGCGTCGGCGGCGTCCAGTGCGGCGGCGAGGTCGGCGGCGAAGCGGGCCGGGCCGTCGGCCGGCTCGCCCGTGCGCGGATCGGGCAGTGCGGCGGTGACGACCTGGTCCGGTTGCGGTGCGCTGTAGGTCTTGAACTCCGAACGCCAGGTCAGGGCCAGCGCGCCGGCGGTCTTGCCGTGGTAGCCGTGCCGGAACGTCACCACCGCCTGGTGCCCGGTGGCGGCCCGGGCGATCTTCAACGCGGATTCCACCGCCTCGGCCCCGGTCGCGGTGGGCAGGACAGCCGGTTCCCGGTACGGGGACAGCGCTCCGATCCGCTCGACCAGCCGCGTACGGGCGTCGGAGCCGACCTTGCAGCCGGTGTGGGTCAGGCGGTTGAGCTGGGCGATCGCGGCGGCCGTGACGTCCGGGTGCTGGTGGCCGAGGGTCGCCGCGCCGCTGCCGGAGGTGCCGTCGAACCAGGCGGTGCCGTCCTCGGTGCGCAGCCAGGGGCCGCTGCCGGTGCTGAAGTCCGGGCCGAGGGTGCTGCCGGTGGACCGCGCCTCCACGGCGCCGGGGCGGCCGTCCGCCCTCTGGGGTGAGCCGGTCGCCGCGTCGGACGCTAAGTCGGTCATTGCTGGCTGTCCTCCACGATCCGTGCGCCGACGGCCCGTTGCACATCGGCGAAGTCGGGAAATGACGTGTGGTGGCAGGCGCCGCCGTGCACCGTGGTGCGCCCGGGCAGGCTCGTCGCGAGGGTCGCGGCGGCCATGGCGATGCGGTGGTCCTCGAAGCTGGGCACGGTCCCGGCGCGCAGCGGCGCGCCGCCGGTCACGGTCAGCCCGTCCGCCGCCACCTCGACCCGGGCCCCGAACGCGGCGACCATGCGGGCGGTCGTCGTCAGCCGGTCGGTCTCCTTGAAGCGCAGCTCCTCGGCGCACCCGATCCATGACGTGCCGGGCAGGCGGGCGGCGACCGCGGCGAGCAGGGGGACCTCGTCGATCAGCGCGTGCAGCACGGCGGGCTCGTCGACCCGCACCGACTCCAGACCGTCCAGGCCGCCCCCGGCGACCACCGTGCCGGTCGGTTCACCGCCGCTGGTGCTGCGTTCGTCCTCGTAGGAGATGCCGGCACCGGCCCGCCGCAGCACCTCGAAGAAACCCAACCGGGTCGGGTTGAGGCCGACACCCGGCACCCGCAACTCGCTGCCGTCACCCCACAGCAGATGGGCCGCCACGGGGTACGCCGCGAGGGAGGGGTCGGCGGGGACGTCGATGACGGGCGGGACGGTGAACGGTCCGCCGTCCCAGGTGAGGGTTGGCCCGTGTTCGTGCAGCCCCCCGCCGAAGGCGGCGAGCATCCGTTCGGTGTGGTCGCGCGAGCGGACGGGATGGCGCACGGTGGCCGCCAGGCCCGCTGCGGCCACCGCGAGCAGCACCGCGGACCGGGCCTGCGCGCTGCCCACGGTCAGCTCGACCGCCCCGGGCCGGCACACCGGTCCGCGCACCACCACGGGTAATCGCCCGCGCTCTCCCAAGTAGTCTATTTCCGCGCCGAGTTGGCGCAGCGGATCGACGATCCACGCCATCGGCCGGTGGCGCAGCACGTCGTCGCCGTCCACCACCGCCCGGGTTCCGGTCCCGGCCAGCATCCCGATCAGCAGCCGCGCCGCGGCGCTCGATCCGCCGGTCTCCAGATACGGCACGTCCGCGGGCCAGGAGATGCGGTGGGGGTGGTCGCGCACCTCCTGCGGGACGGGTGCGGCACCCCGACGCACGACGAGCGTGCCACCGCCGTCGTCGTCCACGCGCAGTCCCAGCGCGCGCAGCGCTGGCAGCAGCGCCCGGACGGCACCGCCCAAGTTGGCGTTGCGAACGGTCAGATGGGCGGGTGCACCGGGCAACAGGGCGGCCAGTAGCGCCCGGTGGCTCACCGATTTGTCGCCCGGCACCGTGACGGTCCATGGACTGGAGTGGCGTGACGCACGGCCGCCGTCGACCACGAGGTGCGCGGCATTGGTGGCCGGTCTGTCGAATTCCCCGGGACCGTCGTAGACGGTTTCCTGGGGCGCTTCGCGCACGCCCTTCCCGGTTTCAGGCACACCAAGCTCCTTTTCCTGGGCCCTTACGGCCCCGGGCAGTCGACCGCACGGTGCCTCGCGTCGATTCACACCTGCGCTGTGCGCACCCAGCACTCCGAAGCGGTCGCCGAATGAGGAGAGGAGAAACCCCCTTCCGGAAGGGGGGCTGGACACACGTGGACACGGTGGAATCGTGTGACGACACCGGCGTCCGCACTGTTCGGCAACCCGGGGTGGTCTCCCCGGCGCATTCGACTCAACCATCCCCGCCGAGCGAATGTCAACGAATCGTGGATCACTCCCCGTCGACCTGCTGGTCCGTCATAAACAGCGGGAAATGCGCCACTTCCCCTGGGCATGAACTCGTAATCACCCAAAATCTCGAAGGATTCCAAGGTGGCCCGAGCGGACAGCCGCGCCGCCCGATACACACCGACGGGCACCCCGCCGCCGACGCCGGACGTGCGCTTCCCCTTGGATCCGGTGGGCCGCGACGGGCGCACGAAAATGCCGCCGGGGCACCGTCCGGGAAGTGGACGGTGCCGCGGCGGCCACCGTGAGTGCGTGGTCACCGAACGGCCGGGGAATTACCCGTGTGCCGCCCGCGCCACCGCAATGCCGACCCGTCAGAGGCGGATGACGTTGTTGCACCCCACGGTCGATCCGATCCTGTTGACCCGCACGCCCCGACGCTCCCAGCCCCGGTGCTCGTGGCCCCAGTGGTGGAGGAATCCGAACCCGCCGAGGACATCGATGTTGTTCTCGAACGTCCGGCAGCGGGTGCTCTGCCGGATGATGACCTTTCGGCCACCTCGCTTGCCGTGGTGCCGGCCGCTCGACTGTTGCTGGAAGGTGGTCTTCTGGCTCACCTGGGGGCCGCCGTGGTCGGGGCCCGCATTGGCCTGGGCGGTGCCGGCACCGAGGAGGCTGATGCTGCCGATTAGGGCCACCACCACGGAAGCCTTGCGAAGCTTGCGCATGTCATCTCCGAAATTCGCGCGGATACGATCAGCGATTGATCGACTTCATACGGTGAAGGGAGATTAATGCAAAATACTGCACACTCATCGAATGACGCGCCGCATCCCATGATGGTCACGAACTGGCATGACCCATTTACCGACTGACCCGAATTTCACATAACCGCCGGGCGCGGCACGAGCGCACCGCACCCGGCGGCAATTTCCTCGGCGCAGGGCGCGGTACCTAAACGGCGTCGGGACCGTCGACCATCCGGAGCAGCACCACGGCCTCCGCGCGCAGCCGCGCGGCCCGGTCGGCGTGCGCAGGGCCGGCCAACTGGGCGGCCATGTCGAGGCGTTCGTCGGCCTCCGCCCGCACGATGTCCAGCACCTCGCGGTCACTCAGCTCGCGCCGCAGCGCCTCGGTGGCACCGGCGCCGACCGGTGCCGCTTCGAGGGCCACGCCGCGCAGCTCGGCTTCCGCCACGGGCACGGCCTCGGCGTTGTCCAGCGCGGAGAGCGTGGCGCGGAGCGCGCTGAGGGCGACCTTGTCGCGGGCACGCATCGCTTCGGGGAGGGCTTGACGCAGACGCAGACGCAGGGACATGCCGGTGACGCTACGGCTGCGCCCGCGAGCCGACAACGCAATTTTCGTGCGGCACCGGACGCCCCGTCAGCTGTCGCGGCGCCGCTCCGGCACGTCGCACGCCCACCGGCCGACCGCGGCGGCCCGGCAAAGGGTGCGCACCCCCGATACAACCGAACGCCCCGCTCTCCCACCCTCGCCGAATTGAGGGGAGATAACCACCAGAATTTTCACCTCATTTGACTTGGCATCAGGTATGGCGCGGCTTTGCACAAAGCTGCCCTGCTATTCACTCAACTGGGCTTCAGCGGACTTCGGGGCTGTGCCTTACTGGGGTGCACTACGCGCGTTGCGCGTTTCCCCCACCACGTCAGGAGAGTCCCGGTGCGCCCCACTCGCCGTCTCGTGCCCGCCCTGACCGCAGGCGCTTTGGCCGCGGTAGGTGCCTTCGTGCCCGCCACCGCTCATGCGGCCAGCCCCTTCTCCCTGGTGATCCTGCCGGACCAGAAGGAGGGCCCGATCTACGACTTCGTCAACTCGGCCAAGAAGTCGGTCGACGTGACGATCTACGAACTGCGTGACACCACCCTCGTCAACGCCCTGGTCAAGAAGGAAAAGGCCGGCGTGAAGGTCAGGGTGGTCTTCGACTCCCAGCACAAGTCCATCGACGGCGCCGCCTACAAGGCGCTGTCCGCGGCCGGCGCCGGGGTGACGTATTCGTCCTCGGCGTACGTGTACACGCACCAGAAGACGATCACCGTCGACGGCACCAGGTCGTACGTCAGTACCGGCAACTTCGACACGAAGTACTACGCGACCTCGCGTGACTACGGGGTCTTCGACGCCGACAAGGCCGATGTCGCGGCGATCGAGAAGGTCTTCGACGCCGACTTCCGGAAGTCCTCCGTCACTCCGTCCGACGGCACCGACCTGGTCTGGTCGCCGACCGACTCGCAAAGCCACCTCCTGGCCCTGATCAAGGGCGCGAAGCGCACCCTCGACGTCCAGCAGGAGGAATTCGGCGACGCCACCCTGGTGAATGCCGTCGTGGCGGACGCGAAGCGCGGCGTCGCCGTGCGCGTCGTCGCCGAGAACCAGTCCTCGAAGTACAGCAAGCAGCTGAAGAAGGTCACCGCCGCGGGCGGCAAGGTGACCACCTACACGAGTTCCACGGGTTACTACATCCACGCCAAGGCGATCGTCACCGATTACGGGACGGCCGCCGCGAAGGTGTTCGCCGGGTCGGAGAACTTCTCCAACAACTCACTCAACAACAATCGCGAACTCGGCCTCATCGTCAGCGACTCCGCGGTGATCAGCGGAATCGAGAAGGCATTCGACGCGGACTTCCACAAGAGTTCCGGCACGGCCTGAGCCGCGCGATTTCCCTCCTGCCGGCCGGGCTTCGACCCGGCCGGCAGGAGGGCCGGCCCCCGACGGCCCTACACGTGGTTCACCTCGTGCTCGGGGACGTCGACCGGCGCGACCGTGGCCGGCGAGGACATCGGGCGCATGGCCACGATGAGCACGGCCAGCCCGGCGAAGAGGACCGCGGCGATGACGCCGGTGACGTGCAGGCCGGCCGTGAACGCCGCCCGTGCGGTGTGCAGCAGGTCCGCGCCCTGGTCGGCGGGCAGGTGCCGGCTGGCGGCGACCGCGCCGGCCAGCGAGTCGGAGTTCCCGTGCGTCCGGCTGCGGTAGACGCCCGCGGCCACCAGCCCGAGCAGCACGAAGCCGAGCGATCCGCCGAAGTAGTTCCCGGTCTCCGACAGCGACGCCGCCGAGCCGGCGCGCTCCGGCGGTACGGAGCCGACGATCCGCCCGGTGCCCAGCGCGAAGAGCGGACCGGTGCCCAACGCCAGGACGGCGATGGCGGTCATCACCACCGGCAGGGCGCGCGCCCCGTCGACGCCGACCAGCAGCAGGCCGCCCAGCGCCGACACCGCCAACCCGCCGGCGATCGCGGTCGTCTGTGGCATCCGCCGGGCCAGTGCGGGTGCGAGCGTGGTGCCGACCGCCACCCCCAGGCCCATCGGCGCGAACAGCAACGCCGACGCCATCGGCGAGAAACCCAGCACGCTCTGCAGGTACTGGGTCACCAGCAGGCCCGTGCCCGCCATGGCGACGCCGGCGAGGACCAGCGCGACGAGGACGGCCGCCACCGGACGGTTGCGGAACAGTCGCAGGTCCAACAGCGGCGTCCGGAGCCGCAGTTGCCGGCGCACGAACAGCGCTCCGACGGCCGCGCCGACGAGGAGGACGAGCGCCGGCACGACCGGCCGGGTCTCGACGGTGAGCTGCTTGGCGCCGTAGACCACCAGCAGCGCGGCCACGAGCGACAGCGCGACGCTGGGCAGGTCCAGCCGACCGGCCCGGTCGTCGCGGAACTCCGGCAGCAGGACCGGCCCGGCGAGCAGCAGCAGGGCCATCGCCGGCACGGCGGCCAGGAACACCGATCCCCACCAGAAGTGCTGGAGCAGGAATCCGGCGAGCACCGGCCCGAGCGCACCGCCGGTGAACTGGCAGGTCGCCCAGATCGCGATGGCCCGCCCGCGCTCCCGTCCGTCCCGGAACATGTTCGTGAGCAGGGCGAGGGTGGACGGCGTCAGGGTCGCGCCGGCGACGCCCAGCAGGGCCCGTGCCACGATCAGCGTCAGCGGGCTGGTCGCGCAGGCGGCCACGACCGACAGCACCGCGAACGCCGCTCCGCCGCTCAGCAGCAACCGGCGGCGGCCGATCCGGTCGCCGAGCGTCCCCATCGTGATGACCAGACCGCCCACCATGAGTCCGTAGCTGTCGCTGATCCACAGCTGCTGGATGTTGGTGGCGCCCAGGTCGGCGCTCAGCTGTGGGAGCGCGAGGAGCAGCGCCGTCATGTCCATGGAGACGAGCAGTGTCGGCAGCATGAGGACGACCAGTCCCAGCCACGCCCGGTTGACTCGCATGTTCGAAACTCCCTGTTCTCTCGTGGTTCCGCCGGTCGGTCGGAGCGGTTGGCGGCTTCTTGACATCGCCGCGGACGGGACTTTCCGCCGCGCCTGTCGGGGCGGGGGCGGGCCTCGGAGCGGCGGTGTGGCTGCGCGCCATGCGGGTGGTGCGGGCGGTGTGTGCGGGGCCGCTGCGAAATCCCGTGCAAAAGTTCCGGCGGGGGACGTCAAGAAGGCGACGGCGGCTCCGACCGACCGGTGGCAGGCCCCGCACGGGGCTCGCGACCCACCAGGAGTACGAGGAGTACGACATGCAGTTCCTGATCAGCATGCACATCAACCCGGCCGTGCTGGACGCGTTGACCGACGAGGAGAAGGCGGCGATCGGCGAAGGCCACGGCCGGTTCATCGCGGCCCTGAAGGAGTCCGGCGAACTGATCACCACGCAGGCGCTGGTCGACCCCTCGCAGGCGGTGGTGGTGTCCGTGCGCAACGGCCAGCCGGTGGTGACCGACGGCCCCTTCCTGGAGTCCAAGGAGTACCTGGGTGGCTTCTACCTGATCGACTGCGAGGACAAGGAGCGGGCGATCGAGCTGGCCGCGCAGATCCCGGACACCGCGGTCGCGGGGCTGGGGGTCGAGGTGCGGCAGGTGATGTTCGCCGACGGACAATTGGAGGCATGACAGCACACGACTTCGAGGACCTGCTGCGTGCGCTCGCGCCGCAGGTCCTCGGCACGTTGGTACGTCGGTACGGCCAGTTCGAGGGGTGCGAGGACGCCGTGCAGGAGGCGGTGCTCGCCGCCACCGTGCAGTGGCCGGCCGACGGCGTGCCGGCCCACCCGCGCGGCTGGCTGGTGACCGTCGCCTCCCGGCGCCTCATCGACCAGTTGCGCAGCGACCGCGCCCGTCGCGAGCGCGAGTCGGCGACGGCCACCGAAGTGGTGCCCGAGGACGTGCCGGACACCGACGACTCGCTGGTGCTGCTGTTCCTGTGCTGCCACCCGACGCTGACCGCCGCCTCCCAGACCGCCCTGACGCTGCGCGCGGTCGGCGGCCTGACCACCGCCGAGATCGCCCGGGCCTTCCTGGTGCCGGAGGCCACGATGGCGGCCAGGATCAGCCGGGCCAAGCAGCGCATCAAGGCGGCCGGCAGCGCGTTCGTCCTGCCGGAGGGCGCGGAGCGCGAGGAGCGGCTGCGGGTCGTCCTGCACGTGCTCTACCTGATCTTCAACGAGGGCTACACGGCCTCCTCGGGCAGCGAGCTGCACCGCGCCGACCTCGCGCACGAGGCGATCCGCCTGGTCAGGACGGTGCACGCGCAGCTGCCCGACGACGGCGAGGTGACCGGGCTGCTCGCGCTGATGCTGCTGACCCACGCCCGCCGGGAGGCCCGGACGACGCCGGCCGGTGACCTGGTGCCGCTGGACGAGCAGGACCGCGGGGCCTGGGACCGGGCGTTGATCGACGAGGGGCTGGAGCTGGTCAAGGCGTCGCTCGCCGGCCCGGCACTCGGGCCGTACCAACTCCAGGCCGCCATCGCCGCCACGCACGCCGCCGCGGCGACCGCCGACGAGACCAACTGGCCGCAGGTACACGCGCTCTACCTGATCCTGGAACGGATCGCGCCCAACCCCATGGTCACCCTCAACCGCGCGATCGCACTCGCCGAAACCGAGGGCCCGCGGGCCGGTCTGGCCCTGCTGGCCACGTTGGACGACGACGCGCGGATGGCCGGGCACCACCGGCTGCTGTCCGTGCGGGCCCACCTGCTGGAGAAGACCGGCGACACGGCCGGCGCGCACGCGCACTACCGGCGCGCCGCGAAGTCCACCGCCAGCCTCGCCGAACAGCGCTACCTGGAAGCCCGGGCCCGGCGGACGCAGGCGTAGCGCGGCGCCGGGTGCCGCGCCGCCTCATCCCAGAGTGTCCCGATGGGACACATGTCCCGATGGGACACAACGGGTGTACCGTGGCAAACGTGACGGTGCCGGAACCTTCCCCGGACGCCGCCGGCGCCCCCGCCGAGGACCGCCGGCGGCGCAGGGAACGACGGACCCGCAGGGCACTGGCCACCGCGGCACTCGACCTGATCCTTCAGCGCGGCCTCGCCGACACGACGGTCGAGGCGATCGCGGAGCGCGCCGACGTCACGCGGCGCACCTTCAGCCGGCACTTCGCCGGCAAGGAGGACGCCGCCCTCGACTTCGTCCGGGGCGACGGCGACCGCATCAACGCCCTGCTGCGCATCCGCCCCGCCGCCGAACCGCCGCTACTGGCCTACCGCAGGGCCGTCGGCGCCTGGCTCGCCGACGAGCAGAGCCCCGGCTGGCACCTCCAGCCCAAGACGCGGCGCCTGCTCGCCCTGGTGGACCGCGAGCCGGCGCTCTTCGCCGCGTACGAACGTATCCGGGTCGACGCGCACCGGGAATCGATCCGGATCCTCGCGGCCCGCCTCGGCACCGACGAGCACGACGTGCGCCCGGCCGTGGTCGTCGAGGCGTCCGCCGGCGTCCTCAGCGCCGCCCTGCGCATCTGGGCCCATGCCGCGGACGCCGGCGAGCCGCCCGCGAACGACCTCGCCGCCCTGGTGGAGCGCGCCTACGACGCCCTGGCCCACGAGGCCGCCGGCGGCGGCCGGCCGGCCGACTTCCCGTAGCGGTGCGGGCACCCCTGGGCGAGCGCCCGTTCCGCCCCGCCCCTCCCCCACACCACCACGCAGGAGAGAACCCCGCCATGAAGGCCCTCCAGTACCGCACCATCGGCGCTCCGCCCGAGGTCGTGCACGTTCCCGATCCGACGCCCGGCCCCGGCCAGGTGCTGCTCAAGGTCACCGCCGCCGGCGTGTGCCACTCCGACTTCGCCGTCATGAACCGCCCCGCCGAGGGCTTCCCCTACCCGCTCCCGCTCACCCTGGGCCACGAGGGCGTCGGCACGGTCGCCGCGCTCGGCCCGGGCGTCACCGCGGTGCAGGAGGGCGACGCCGTCGCCGTGTACGGCCCGTGGGGGTGCGGAACCTGCGCCAAGTGCGCGGAGGGCAAGGAGAACTACTGCCTGCGCGCCGACGCACTCGGCATCCGTCCGCCCGGCCTGGGCGCGCCCGGAGCCATCGCCGAGTACCTGGTGGTGGACGACTCTCGGCACCTGGTGCCGCTCGACGGACTCGATCCGGTCGCCGCCGTACCGCTCACGGACGCGGGGCTGACCCCGTACCACGCGATCAAGCGGTCGCTGCCCAAGCTGACGCCCGGCTCCACGGCGGTGGTCATCGGCGCCGGTGGCCTCGGGCACGTCGCGATCCAACTGCTGCGCGCCCTGACCCCGGCCCGCGTCGTCGCCCTCGACGTGAGCGACGACAAGCTGCGGCTGGCTCGCGAGATGGGCGCCCACGAGGCGGTCCGGTCCGACTCCGGGGCCGCGGACGCGGTGCGCGAACTCACCGGCGGGATCGGCGCGCAGGCCGTGTTCGACTTCGTCGGGGCGGCGCCCACCGTGGCCACGGCCGCGGCGGTAGCCGCCATCGAGGCCGACGTCAGCCTGGTCGGCATCGGCGGCGCCGCCCTGCCGGTCGGCTTCGGTCACCTGCCCTTCGAGGTGTCGGTCAGCGCACCGTACTGGGGAAGCCGGGGCGAGTTGCTGGAGGTGTTGGCGCTGGCCCGCTCCGGTGCGGTCTCCGTCCACACCGAGACCTTCTCCCTGGACGACGCGCCGCTGGCCTACGAGCGGCTGCACGCCGGGCTGATCGACGGTCGTGCGGTGATCCTGCCGAACGGCTGACCGTCCGCGGCGGGAGGGTCCCGGCGCTCCCTCAACGCCCGGCGACCGGCGGGCGGCCCTCCCGCTCCAGCCACGTGGAGAGGCTGAACAGGCGCCACAGCAGCCGCCAGTCGAACTTCTCCAGGTCGGCGAGGGCCCCGTCGCGCAGGATCCCGAGGTCGGTCAGCGGGCCGTCGACGATGACGGCGGAGAAGTCGGCCCAATTGTCCGTCATCCAGTCCGAGTACGAGAAGTGGTCGTCGAAGCCGACCTTGCGCTCGGTGAACTCCCCGGCCAGCGGCGTGCCGCGGAAGACGCCGCGGAGCAGGTGCTTGGGCGCGTCCGGGCGGATGCGCCGCTCCGCCGGCAGACTGAAGACGCCCGCCACCAGGTCGATGTCGAAGAACGGCGAGCGGACCTCCACGCCGCGGGCGATCCCGTTCTCGTCCGTCGCGCGGAAGTTGTCGTAGGTCATCAGCCGGAACAGGTCGAGGGCCTGCCCGAACAGCACCGGGTCGCGGTGCTCGGCCGTCGAGTAGGGGAACGGGCGGTCCAGGACGTCGCCGAGCGCCGCGGTGCGGGGTGCGACGGCGTCGCTGCCGAAGTCCGTCACGAACTTGTGCCAGCCGGCGGTGCGGTTCCAGCGTTCCCACAGCGACATGGCCATCCACTCCTCGGTGGTGGCGCCCACCGCGTCCGCGCGCAGCGCGGCGTAGCGGACATAGCCTCCGAACACCTCGTCCGCGCCGTGGCCGCCCAGGAGCACGGCGGAGTGCTCCCGCGCGGCGCGGTGCAGGGCGTCGTTGTGCAGCACCAGCGGCTCCGCGGCGGGTGCGTCGAGGGTGTCGTTCAGCAGGTCCACGGTGGCGTCGAGCGACGGGATGCGGAACGGCACCTCGTGCAGGTCGACGCCGAACTTCCGCGCCAGGGCGCGGGCCCGACGCAGGTTCTCGTCCTCGTCGGGGCAGCGGGCCGAGAACACCGTGACGGCCGCCGCGGGCTCCGCGTGCTCCAGTGCGGCCTTGAGCACCGCGGAGGAGTCGATGCCCCCGGAGAACCCCACCGCGACCGGGCGGTCCGCGACCAGGGCGCGGCGGTGCGCCTGGTCGATGAGTCGGCCGATCTCGGTCTCGTCGGCGGGGGCGGCCCGCAGGCCGGACACCGGGGTGAGCGGGGCCGCCGCGCGCGGGCCGGCGGCGCCGGGGACGATCCGGAGCACGCCGCCCGCCGGCACGGACCGGATGTCCTGGTACAGCGTCCGGTCCCCCGGGAGGCGGCCCAGGCCCAGGAATGCCAGGGCGTTGGCCGGGTCGAGGCGGAGGGTTTCGCCGCGTAGGCACGCGGTGAGGCAGCGCAGCTCCGAGGCGAAGGCGAACAGGTCGGGCGAGTCGTAGTAGTAGAGGGGGCGTTCGCCGAGCCGGTCGCGGACCAGGGTCAGTTCGTGGGCGGTGGAGTCCCACACGGCCAGCGCGAACGGCCCGCGCAGGTCCTCGAAGGCCGCGGTGCCGCGCTCGGCGCAGAGTTCCAGGGCCACCTGGAGGTCGCCGGGGGGCATCCGGCGGCGCCGGTCGGCGGGCAGCCGGTGGCTGAGCTCCCGGTAGTTGAGCACCTCGCCGTTGCCCACCATCACCAGCGCGCGCTCGCAGTCGAAGAGCGGCTGGCAGGCGTCGTCGACGGCGATGACGGCGTGCCGGGCGGAGTGCAGGGAGATCCAGTCGTCGCTGAAGGCTCCCGTTCCGTCCCGGCCCCGGTGGGCCAGGGATGCACCGAGCGGCACGGCCATGGCCCGGTGGTCGACGGAAGGGCGTCGTTTCAGCAGGATGCCGCCGATGCCGCACATGGTGATCTCCTTGTCAGTCCGTGAGTGCGGCTTCCTTGGCGGGCCGCAGCGCTCTTCCACAACGTTTTCGGGGTGGGGCGGACGGGCGGACCCCGCGGGTCAGGCATACCGTCCGAGGTCGCCGTCGACGCCGAGCCGGCCCGCCGCCGCCACCAGTGCGGGCCAACTGCGGGTCAGCGCCGCGAACTCCCGCACGGCGTCGGCCACGTACTGCCCGGTCGTGTCCGCCGCCTCCTCCAGGGCCGCGACGCGGACGTCGAGGCGGCTCCGGACGTCGCCCGACGCGGCGGCGGCCGCCTCGCGGTAGATCTCGACGAACGCGGACGGGATGGCCGCCGTGCGCTCCGCGCCGCGCTCCACGGTGTCGAGGAGGAACTCCGCGTACGCCGCCGAGTCGAAGTGCTGCCCGTCGGGCAGCAGCAGGTCGCGCTGGGTCATCAGGGCCTCGTTGAAGGCGTTCCAGTGCTTGCGCAGGACGGCGTAGCGCAGTTCGGCGCGGGCGTACCAGCCGAGGTGTGCGGCGCTGCTCTGCTCCGCCCGCCATGGCTCGTAGTGGTGGTCGGCGGTCAGGTCGTGGTGCCAGACGGGCAGTTCGAGCTGGTAGAGCAGTCCCTTTTGGAAGTAGTCGCTGCCCAGCACCCCGACCGCGGGCATCTCCGGGATCCACTCGTGGACGCGGCGCAGGGCGGCGATGCCCATCTCCACGACGCCGGTGTGGTCGCGGCGGGCCGGCACCCCGCCGTGCGCGACGACCTCTTCGGGCCGGACCGGGGCCGCGGCCCGGGCCACCCGGGTCTCGGCCGGGGAGAGCCGGCTCAGGGCGTCGATGCGGTCGACGAACTCCTCGGAGCGGTCCAGCAGGTCGCGGCGGTCGCGGGTGGGGCGGCCGGTGAGGGACGAGCCGACGCAGTACGCGCCCTTGCTGCCGGCCGCGGCGCCCCCGTCGAGCAGTTCCGCCTCGATCCGCAGCGGGGAGGCGCCGGAAGCGGGGTCGACGTGGGTCACCTGGTCGCTGTCGCGCCGGTGCAGGGTCCGCGCGCCCAGGTACGCGGCGACCAGTGCGGCCTTGTTGGGGCCGGCGCCGTAGGAACCGGTCGGCTTGCACAGGGCGCCTTCCGCCACGGTGCGTTCGGCCGGCGGGAGCGCGGCGGTCGCGAGGAGGTCGTGGACGAAGCGGGTCCAACCGTCCGCGCCCAACACGTGCACCGGGATGCCGGCGGTCGCGGCGGCCTCCTCGGCGACCTGGCGGTTGGCCCGGGAGACCGCCGGCGGGCAGTCGTCCACCACCAGCATCGTCACCTGCTGGCGCGCCGCCTCGGGTAGCGCCGCGACCTCGGCGGCGACGGAGCGGAAAGCCGCCTCGAAGGGGCGGTTGGTGGGCAGGTACACGAGCCGTCGCACGGAGCGCGGCGCGCCGCTCCCGGCCCTCGGTTCCGGTGGGGTGTGCATGGTGGGTGACGCAGCCTCTCAGGACGTCGGCGGGAAGGGGCGCGGGTGGCTCACCCGTGGTGGGCCGGCTGCGGGACGCCGGCCAGCGCCCGGGCGCGGTGCTCGAACCGCACGGCGGTGTCCACCCACGCCTCCGCCGCCGGTGCGGCCGGATCGATGGCGGGCGCGAACATCTCCTGGAGCCGGACCACGGGGTCGGGGTGCTTGCGGGCGAAGTGGGCGAGGTTCGCACGCCATTCGCGGTACATGGACGCGGAGACCGGGGAGCGGTGTTCGTGGTAGACGGCGGCACGGGTGCTGTAGCGCATCCGGACGCCGTCCTGAACGAGCCGGTACCCCAACTCGGCGTCCTCCAGGCCCCAGCCGTGGAACTCCTCGTCGAAGCCCCCGACCGCGGCCAGTCGGTCGCGCCGCACCGAGGCGTTGCAGGTCCACAGGTAGTGCCAGGCGGTGCGCAGGTCGCTCAGCTCGCCGCCCAGCGCCGCGAAGACCGGTTCGCGTTCGTCGCCGCGCACCACCTCCGGCAGCGCTCCGAGGCTGAACCCGCGGGCCAGGCACGCCAGGTCGAACGTGCCCTCCCCCAGTTGGTGGCGCCGGCCGACGACCAGCAGGTCGTCGGCGGTGCCGTGCGCGCGGACGTGCTCCGCCAGGAAGTCGGGGCCCACGACCTGGTCGGCGTCGAGCGTCACGACCAGGCTGCCGGTGGCCAGGGCCAGTCCGATGTTGCGCGCCCGGGCACGTCCCGATGCCGGGGTGCGGGGCTCGTGGACGTAGCGCAGGTCCAGGCGGGAGGCGAAGGAGTCGACCATCGGGCCGGTGCCGTCCGTGGAGCCGTCGTCGATGACGAGCACCTCGAACGACCCGTTTCCTTGCGGTCGTTGGTGCGTCAGTGACAGCAGGCACGCCTCCAGCGTGGCGCGCGCGTTGTAGGCGGGGATGATGACGCTGACGTCGACGGGGCGGTGCTCGGTGGCCGGCGGCCGGGCGTGCTCGGTCATGCCGTCCGCCGTTCCGTGCCGAGGGCTGCGGTGGCGTCCGGCGCGGTGGCGGTCCCGGGCTGCGGGACGGTGGCCGGTGGGTGCGCCCCCACGGCCGCCAGCGCCGCCTCCACCGACTCGGCGACGACGAGTTCCTTGACCACCGTGGGACTGGCGAGCCCGGCGTCCACCAGGTGTGCCTGGACGAACTGCACGAACGCCTGCCACAGGCCGGTGCCTTCGGGTTGGACGAGCACCACGGGGAAGCGGCCGAGACGGTCGGTGTCGTGGTGGACCAGGACCTCGAAGAGCTCGTCGAACGTGCCCACCCCGCCGGGGAAGACGAACAGCGCGTCGATGTCGTGGGTGAGGAGCAGCTTGCGCAGCGCGAAGGTGCCGACGGTGAGCGAACGGTCCTCGTCGAGCACCGTGTCGGGCACTTCGCCGGGGATCTCGATGCGCACCGCACGGGACAGCGTGGTGCCGCTGCCGTCCCGGACGGCCTGCATGATCCCGGGGCCGCCGCCGGTCACGGTCGTCCAGCGCCGGGCGGCGAGGGCGGCGCCCAGTTCCCTGGCCATCTGGTAGGCCGGCTCGTCCCGTTCGGCGCGGGCCGAGCCGAACACCGTGGCGACGCGCGCCGGTGCCATGGCCCGGGAGGTCTGGCTCCACTTCCGTGCCCCGTCGACCTCGTCGGCGAGCGAGTGCAGAGTGGTGAGGAGGGCGGATCGGGTGCGTGCCGTGGTCGGTTCGGTCATGACGCTGTTGCCTCCGTCGTCGGCTCGACCGCGCTGCGGCGAGCGGCCAGGTCTGCGGCCACGACCGCGGCCACCTCGTGCGCCCCGTCGAAGGGGGCTCCCAGGTCCGGCGTCTCGGGGTTTCCCACCGCGTGCCGGGCCAGTCGTGCGTAACGCGCCGCGTATCCGTCGTCGCGGCCGAGCCGTCGGTTGACCTCTTGGACGGCGACGGCCTTCGCCGCCTCGGGTGCCCCCTCGGCGATGCCGTCGTAGGGCGCGGTGAGGAACGGCCACAGGTCGTGGGCCGAGCGGGCGGACAGGTGTCGGCAGATGAGGACTTGGCTCCAGTTCTGTGGGGGCAGCGGGACGTAGGGCCGGCCGGCTCGGGAGACCTCTACGAGGGTGGTCATCCCGGGGGAACTGAGTACCACGTCGCACCGCCCCAGGGCCGTGTGGAAGTCCGCGGCGGACAGCTGCCGCACCGGCACCCCGGCCCGCAGGGTGAACGCACCGTTGGCGTGGTTCATGGCGGCGGTCATCTCGACGGCCGAGTCGTTCCGCACGGCGGCCAGCAGCCGCTCCACCAGTGCCAGGTACACCCGGCCGGAGGTGTGTCCGGCCGGGTTGCCGAGGCCGCCGAGCTGCACCAGCATCCGGGGGCGGCCCGGGGCCCGGGCGGCGGTGCCTCCGGGCGGGCCCGCCGGGGCGGGGACCGTCGGCGGCGCGGCGGGGGGCCGGGCGACGATCCCGGAGACCGGGATCACGTCGCGCAGGCCGAGCCGGGCCAGGTGGGCGACGCTGCCGAAGAGGTCCTGCGCGAGGTAGGCGCGGACCCGGTGGAGCGGGCTGTCCGGCGGCACGTCGGCCGCCGTCCACATGAAGCCGAGGCTGTCCACGTAGTACGTGCGGGCGGCCAGGCGGTCCGTGCCGATCAGCTCGGGGGCCAGCACGTTGACCACGGCGTCCGCGGACCGCAGGGCCGCTGGGTCCTGTCCCGGCGGTGGGTCGTCCAACGGGCGGGCGGGGGCGTCCGGTTGCGCGGCGAAGAAGTCGAGCGCGGAGTCGGTGCCGTAGTACGCCACGTCCAGATGGTGGTCCCGGGCCAGCACCTGGCCGATGCTGTACGCCTTCGAGGAGGGCCCGAAGCCGAAGGGCGTGGCCACCACCGCCACCCGGGCCCGCCCGCCGACGAGCGGTGAGCGCAGGGTCATGGGGCCTCCTTGGCGGGCTGCGGGCTGCGGGCGACGTCCTCGGGCGAGCGGTTGACGAAGTCCACCGAGACCCCGTCCGGGCCGATCCGGAAGCGCGAGAAGTGACCGGTTTCCCAGCGCAGCGCGCGCACTCCGCGCAGGTCCGCGCCCAAGGCCCGCTCCAGCAGCCAGTGGTGCGGTCCACCGTGCCCCACCACCAGCACGCGCCGGCCGGGGTGGCGGGTGGCCAGGGTGGCGAAGAACTCCAGGACCCGGTCGCGGGCCTGTTCGTAGCTCTCCTCGCCGTCGACCGTGCACAGGTCGCTGTTGCCGGTCAGGGCCCGGTCGGCTTCGGGGCCGAGGCGTCGTCGCACGTCGTCCAGGTCGACGCCGGCGAAGCCGTGGAAGACGCGTTCGCGCAGGGCGGCTTCCTGCTGCACCTCGACGTCGAGTGCGGCGGTGACCAGCGCGGCCGTTTCCCGGGCGCGCAGGAAGTCGGAGGCGTACACCGCGTCGGGTGCGAACCGTTCGACGGCTCCCCGGGCCGACCGCGCCTCGTCGCGTCCGCGGGCGGACAGTCCCATCGCGTACGGGTCGGGGTAGGTGTCGCTCGGGTAGTCCGGGGCGCCGTGCCGAAGGAACAGCACGTCCACGTCCTCGGTGGGCTCGGGCTCGGTCCCGGCTTCCTGCGCGGTGAGTTCGAGGAGGTCCAGGACGTCGTCCGCGACCTCCTCTGGTTGCTTGTCGTGGATGCCGAGCAGCAGGCCGGCGGGGCGGAACTGCTGGTGCAGCTCGCGGACCCGGTCCTCGTCCATGCGCGCCAGCGGGTCGCGGGCGTTGTTGCGGTCCAGCAGGTCGGTCAGCGTGCCGTCCAGGGTGATCGTCACCAGGCGCATGCCCTTCCGTTGGAAGCGCAGTTCCTGGGCGGCCAGGAAGTCCACGTCCTCGAAGACGCCGTCGATCACGGGGGTGAAGCCGCTGTCGAGGTAGGACAGGGCCAGGTCGAGGCAGCCGAGTTCGGAGGCCACGAGGGTGAAGTCGCTGAAGTCCCGGGGCCGGGCCATGTACCGGACGGAGTCGTTGGAGATCCGGACGGCGGGGACCAGGGAGTCCCGCAGCAGGGCGGCGGTGGTGGTCTTGCCGGAGCCGGGCAGACCGCGCAGCAGCAGCGCGATGCGGTTCATGGGGTGGTTACCTTTCCTGGACGAGATGGTGTCGGTGCGCCACGACGGCCTCGGCCACCTGGGAAACGGCTGCATCCGTCAGGTATTTCGAGGTCGGAACGCTGAGGATCCTGGGCGCCAGCGCCTCTGCCTTCTTCGGCCACGGGTGTGGTGCGCTCGGCAGCACGCGCCGGAACAATCCGTACTCAGGGTAGGTCTTCTTCCAGACCACGCGGGCGAGGACGCCGCGGGCCGCGAGCCCGGTGCAGAACTCCGCGGCGTCGGCGGTGCTGCGGGCCACGAACAGGGTGTGTGACGCCGCGTCCGCTTCCGGGCGCGAACTGTCCAGGACCGGTGTGTCGGAGCCGAGTTGCTCCCGCAGGCTGCTGCGCAGGCCCCGCTGCCGGGCCAGCGTCTGATGGAGCGTCAGGGCCTGGTCCATCACCAGGGCCGCCTGGAGTTCGGTCATCCGCAGGTTGTCCCCGACCAGGGCCCGTTCGTCGTCCCAGTCGGGCAGGCCGCCGTCGTGCCGGACGGCGCCCAGGTCCGCCATCCGGTACACCCGCTCCACGACCTCGGCGCCACCGGCGACCAGTCCGCCCTCGCCTGAGGAGATCTGCTTGGACTGTTGGAAGCTGGTGACGGCGACGTCGGCGAGCTCGCCGGCCCGACCGTCCGCGGACGACGCCCCGAGTGCCTGGCAGACGTCCTCGATCAGCGGGACGCCCAACCGGTCGCAGAGTTCCCGCAGCCGCCCCGCCGGCACGGCGTGCCCCTGCACGTGGACGACCATCACCGCGGCGACCGGTTCGTCCGGCGATTCCAGTGCGGTCGTGTCGAGGGTGAGGGCGGTGTCCATGTCCAGGGGGACGGGCACCGCCCCCACCGCGGAGACCGCCATCGCGCAGGCGATGAAGGAGTAGGCGCTGACCAGGACGCGGTCGCCGGGGCCGATGCCCAGGGCCCGCAGCGCCAGGCGCAGTCCGACGGTGCCGTTGGACACCGCGGTGGCGGCCTCCTTGCGGAAGTACCCGGCGAAGTGGCGTTCGACGAGCGTGTTCGCGGACTCGCGGTCCCCCTCGACGTAGCGGAAGAGCTGGCCGTCGGCGAGGGTGGCCCGGAAGTGGGTGAGGGACTGCTGGTCCTCCCGCGACAGGTCGAAGAACTGGTGCGGATTGATCACCGTCATGAGGGTCGTCCAATCTTGACGAGAAGGGGTTCCACGGGGCGCCGGGTGCCGGTCACCACGCGGGTGTCCCGGCCCCGGAACATCGGCAGGGCGGACGGCGGGCGCGGATGCATCCGTTGGGCGTCCCCCAGGGCGTCCGTCAGCTGCGCGAGGTGGTGGGGCGTCGCCGACCGCGCCGGGTAGAGCGGCACGCGGGTCCAAGCGGCGCTGGAGCCGGGCAGCAGGCCGGGAAGGCGGAAGTGCCTGGCCAAGTCACCACCGGTGAAGCGCTCAACCGCCGCCCTACGACTGGCGAGTTGGCGGTCCGCCTCGGCGACGGCGGCCGGGAGCAGGGGGTACAGGGGCGTCGGGAAGCGCGCGGGGGACGGGGGACGCGGCCGGTGCCGGTCCGACGTGTCGCCCCGCGCGACGGCACCGGACACCAGGTCGGCCGGGCCGAGGAGCGCACCGCCGGCCCCCAGCGCCACCGGTTTGGACGGCCCGAACGAGGTGACGGTGAGCGTGCCGGTGGAGCCGGCCGGCACGCCCCGGATCGTCGAGCCCCAGGTCTGGGCCACGTCCTCGATGACCGCCACGCCGCGCGGGACGGCCGCGACGATGCCGGGCACGTCGCACGGCAGCCCGTACTGGTGCACCGCGATGACCGCGCGGGTCCGTGCGGAGCACGCCGCCGCCACGTCCGGCGGGTGCAGGGTCAAGCCCTCGCCGACGCCGACGAACACCGGCACCGCGCCGACACGGACGACGGCCGCGGCGACGGAGTGGCAGCCGACGTCGGGCACCACGACCTCGGCGCCCGCGCCCACCTCCAGCACTTCCAGGGCCGCTTCCAGCGCCGTGCCGCCGGAGGCGCAGAACGCCGCGGCGGGCTGCCCCCAACGGTCCAGCAGGTCCCGGACCGCGGCGTCCACCACCGGGTCAGTCGAAGGCATGGCGCAGCCCCTTCCCCGTCTCGTGGGCGCGGGCCACCCGGGCGTCCAGGTCCGCGCGCTCACGTGCCCGGAGGGCGGCCCGGTCCGCGGCGCCGCACCACACGTCGGCCCGCGGCACGCGTTCGCTGTGGAGCAGGTCCTTCAGCGCGTCGGGGCTGCCGTGCAGGTCCACCGTGCGCACCCCGCGGTCCGCCCACTCCTGCCGCAGTCCCTCCGTCAGCAGGTACAGCCCGGGCGAGTAGCGCCGGTAATCCTCGTCGTAGGACCACTTCAGGCTCGTCAGCCGGTCCCCGACCCGGGCGTCCAGGCGGAAGGCGACCGGCCGCTCGCCGTCGAGGAGCAGGGCGGCCGTGACCTCGCCGGTGTCGACCAGGCGTCCGTAGAGCGCGTCCTGTCCGCCGCGCAGCCGCATGCTCTGTCCCTGACGGGCCTTCCACGAGCGGTCGTCGACCGCGAGGACGTGCGCGAAGGCTCCCGCCCCGGACGTCCCGGGCCGTAGCGTCAGGCCGTCGCGCTCCACCAGGCGTCGTTTCCGGCGCAGTTGGGAGGAGCCACGCGCCAGGGCGCGTTCCCACAGGTCGGCGCCGTCGCGGGACCAGTCGATCAGGGAGTTGGGCGGGCGGGGCCAGACCGTGCACCCGGCGCGGGCGCAGGACTCGGCGTGGTCCGCGGCCACCAGGGGCAGGTAGACGGACGCTCCGGTGGCCCGGTGGACGGCCGTCACCAGACGGGCGAGGCGCTCCGCCTGGCCGTGCTCGGTCAGCACGGGCTCGTCGTCGCAGACCGCCGTGAGCACCGCGCCCTCGTCGGTGAAGGCGGCGATGCCGTCGGGCGCGAGGGCGACGACGACCCGATGACCGGCGGCGCGCACCGCGCGGGCGTACCCCGGGGACTGCTGCAACCGTGTGCCGTGCCGCCGGTACGCCGTCGTCCAGGCGCCTTCCTGGGCCGGGGTGAGGGCGTCGAGGTCGACGATCCTGAGGTCGTGGACCGGCCCGGGGGGCGGTGCGGCCCGGGCCGGCGTGGGGCGGTGCCGTGCCGCGGGGGCCGCCCCGGGCGGGTCGGTGCCGGGGTAGGGTTCGGTCGGCCGGTCGGTGGCGGTCATCCGAACTCCCCCGCTCCCGCGCCCGGTTCGGTCGAGCGGCGCCAGCGCAGTTGCGGGTAGGCGCAGGCACGGGCGCCGAACCCGGTCATGAAGCGGTCGACGCCGGGCAGCACACTGCCCTCAAAGTCGAACACGTCGGTGCCGGGCTGTCGGCCCGCCCACGCGATCGCCTCGTCCACCAGCAGGCTCGGCACCCCGCGGGCGCCCGCCCGGTCGAACCACGAGTGCATGAGGACCGCGGCGCCGTCGCAGAGCAGGACGAACACCTGGCCCCGGCAGGTCCCTTCGGGGTCCGTCGCGGCGAGGCACAGCGCCGGTTCGACACCGCCGACGCGCAGCCCGGACCTGCGCCGCGCGGCGACGGCGTCCGGCGGTTGGCCGACGACCGCGCGGGAGAAGTCGAACGCGTCGAGCGGGGCGGTCCGCACGGTGTGCTCCCGGGCCGCGGCCCGGATGTGGTTCCGGGCGGTGGCCACGTACCCCGTGCGGGGGTCGCGGTCGGCGTGCAGTTCCAGGACGCGGGTGTGCCGGCAGAGGAGTTCGGCCCCCGCCTCGGCCAGGGCGGCCGCCTCTCCGAAGCGCGGGTCCATCGGGATCTCCGCCGACTCCACCCGGTCCATGAGTGCCTGGGTCATCGACAGGACCGCCCGGTGGCGGTCGACGGGGTGCAGTTCCGGGTCCACCCACGGTGAGGCGTAGGGCAGGAGTCGGAAGGGACGGCGGGCGGCCGTTCCGTCGTCGTCCAGGGGGACCACCCAGGCGCCCGCCGTGCGACCGCCGCGGGTCCGGCAGACGAGGTTGAGGGTCTGTCCGTAGAGCTCGGCCGCCGTCGGCGCGTTCCACACCTGCACGGGCAGGCCGGCGGCGGCCTTGTCGAGCTCGTCGGGGGAAACGGTGTCAGTGTGCATGGGCGCCCTTCCGGACGGGCGGGGCCGGCTTCCCGGCGCCGGCGGGACGGGGGCTCACATCGCGTCGAGCAGCGCGAAGGTCTCCTGGAGGCTGGTGGGCACCTGGCCGTTGGCGGCGGCCATGTCCCGGGCCATGTGCAGTTCGGACGTGGTCCGGTCGCGCACCACGGCCGGGGCGCCCCGGCCGGTGACGATCGCCTCGTCGAGGTCCGAGTAGTGCGCGAGGGCCCAACTGGAACCGGTCGACGAGGCCAGCGCGCCGCGCAGGACGTCGGGGTCGACGCCGAGCGCCCGTCCGGTGCCGAGCGCCTGGAGCGCGGCGTGCCGGTTGCTGTAGAGCAGCCAGTTGTTGCAGAGCTTGACGGTCATCCCGGCGCCGGTGGGCCCGGCGTGCACCACGTTGTCGGCGTAGCGGTCCAGGACGGGCCCCACGGCGGCGACCTCCTCGGCCGTCCCGCCCACGAACAGGGACAGCGAACCCTCGCGGATCAGACCGTTGCGCCGGCTGAGGGCGGCGTCCAGCAGGACGTGCCCCTGCCGCCGCACCTCCTCGGCCAGTTCGCGGACGGTCTGCGGGGTGAGGGTGGTGTGCAGCACCACGTGGGAGCCGGCGGGCGCCGCGGCGCACAGCCCGTCGGCACCGAAGAGCAGGGCGCGCACGTCGTCCGGCCGCTTCACGACGACGAGGTGGACCGCGGCCGCACGGGCCGCCTCCGCCGCCGTCGAGCAGCGGTGGAAGTTCCCCGCCGCCAACGTCACGTCGGACACCGGGTCGTACGCGTGCAGTGCGACACCGCGGGACACCAGGCACCGCGCGATGTCCGCGCCCATTTCGCCGAGACCGTACAAGGCAAGGTTGGCCACGTCGTGGTTCCTTTCGTGAATTCCATCGGGTTTCGGCAGGCCGGTCCGGGGGGAACGGGAGGCACCGGGGCGTCAAACGGGGGCCTCGACGCGGGGCGGCGGTGCCTCGGCCCGGGATCGGGCCAGCATCAGCACCAGCCCCGAGCCCAGGCCCAGCACCACCACGGTGCCGAGGTAGACCGTCCCCACGGACAGGCAGGTCAACAGTGCGGCGACGGCGAGGGACCCGACCAGTTGCGCGGGCCCCTGCACCGCGCCGAAGACGGCGAACGCCTGGGCCGAGCCGGCCGGGCGCCAGCGGTCCTGGACTTCGCTCTGCAGCGCCGCGTCGCCCCCGCTGAGCAGGCCCACCACGGCGTAGAGCCCGATCGCCCACACCGGGTGCGCGACGCTCAGACCGAACACGATCTGGACGCAGAAGCCGACGAGGACGACCTGCGGTGCCCGGGCCCTGGTCCACTGGCCCAGCGCGCCGCCGGAGACCAGCACCCCGCTGATCATCGCCGCGAGGGCGAAGCAGGCGTTCGCCGTGCCGGCGATCCAGGAACGGTCGGCGGCACCGCCGGTCAACAGCGGGACGAACATGCTGAAGCCGAGGGTGTGGGTGAGTTCCATCAGCAGCAGTGCGGCGGTGAACAGCCCCAGGCGCCGCGGTGAGAACACGTCCCGCCACACGCCGGTGGTGGCGGAGGCCCGGTCCGCGGCGGCGGGCGGCTCCGCCGTCCCGGACGCGACCGTCCCCGGCGCGCCCGCGGGCTTGCGGAACGACGCCCCGTTGATCACCACGAACACCACGAACTGCAACACCAGGCCGACCGCGTACGACAGGGCGCACAGCCCCAGCGACCCCTCGATGCCGATCGACGACGCCAGCACTCCGCCGAGGGCCCAACCGACCACCACGGCCGCCTGGGTGGCGACGGCCAGCATCGCGTTGAGCCAGGTCAGCTGCTCCAGGCCGGTCGTCTGGCCGGCGACCCAGCCGCGCATCGCGGGCAGGTAGAAGGCCCCGAAGGCGGCGAAGAGGAACATGCCGACGTAGATCTGCCAGGCGTGCACGCCGCCGGCGCGCACCAGCTGCCAGAGCGTCACGGCGACCACGAAGGCGCCGGCGTCGGACAGCAGCATCACCCAGCGGTGGTCGACGAGTTGGTTGACGAACCGGACGGCCCGGACGAGCAGCAGCGCGGGCAGCGCGCCGACCGCCACGACCAGGGGCGCGCTCGCCGGCGAACCCGTCACCCGCAGCGCGAGCAGGGAGAGCAGGAGGAGCAGCAGGGCGGAGGTGCTCTGGCTCTGCAACGTCGACACGATGACCGTGCCCACCTCGCGCCGTTCGGTGGGTTCGAACCCTTGCCAGATCTCGGATCGGGAACGGGTGCGCACCGACGTGTGTCCCACTCAACCCACCTCCCGAATTCCGATTTCTTTTCGATGCGCAGCACTGCACGGCGGGACGCTTAACGACAGCAGGCCGTCCAGGACGTCAACACCCCTTCGGTCACGGCACGGAGAAACACGCATGCAGCGATTCCCGAAAACCCAAGCATGATTTCTCGGAATCGGTCAACCAAGTCCAGTGCGCACCAAGGGTTTTGGCTGAAACGCCGGCATCCGGACCCCCACTCATCACACCATCGGAAACAATGCCGTGCCACCGCCGCGGGTTGCCGCCCTGCGCGCCCTCCGCCTTGAATTACCGGCCCGAAGAACTCCGGACGACACCCGCGTAAAGCCGCCGTGACACTTCGTCGAGAAGCTGGATTCACGGCCGGTCGCGGCCGCCTCAACGGCGCCCCTCCGGCGCGCCGGGACGATCGAATCAGGTCAGCATGCCCCCGAGGGAAACCCATGACGAGATATTCATACGCTCACGAGAAGGGCGGAGATATCGCGCCTTCCCCAACCGGAGGAAAAATTTCGGAGGTTCGTACGGCACCCCTTGATGCGCCCCACCAAGGGCTTGGAAACCGACCTCGGCGACCAACAAAAAGGCGTCCCGGCACTGGCTGATTTCCCTCGGCGTACGCCGGAGCCGTAAAAGGCGGCGGGTAGCGCAAAGGCCGGTGGGTAGCATGACGCCGACTTTTCCCGGCCCCCGTCCCATGCCGCCGGCACCGCAGCAGGCCGGCGCGGGACCGGACGACGACGACCCACCGGGCGCGCGCCCGACCCGATGTCGCGGGAGCTCTCGACCGCGCACCGGTCCGCCCGTCCGGACGGCGCCCCCACCGACCGCCCCACACCACGAGGAGCCCGGCACCGTGACACCCGCCCAGTGGGAGGCCCTGCTCTACGACTGGCACAACGCCCACCGACTGCGCCGGCAACGCGACGACACGGCCTACTGGACCCGCCTGACCGAGCCACACGACTCCGTGCTGGTCCTCGGAGCCGGCACCGGCCGCGTGGCGGGCGCCCTGGCCCGGAGCGCGAAGCGCCGGGTGACCGCCGTGGACCTCAGCCGGGAACGACTCGCGCGCATTCCCCGCACTCCGGGCCTGCACCCGGTCTGCGGGGACATGCGCAGACTCCCGCTCCAAGGACCGCACTCCGCCGCCGTCATCCCCTATTCGACGCTCCAGTTACTCTTGACGCCCGAGGACCGGGAACGGGCCCTGACGGAAACCGCCCGCGTCCTCGCGCCGGGCGGTTCGGTCCACATCGACGTCAGCGAGAGTTTTGACTCCCGTACCGAAACCGACTGGCAGCTGAGTCTCGCCGAGACCTGCCCGGAGGCCGGCGGGCCGGTGGAAGAATGGGAGCGTAGCCGCCTGCACGCCGACCACGTGGCGATCGAGAAGCAATTCCGCCGGGCCGGTCGGGTCCTCACCGAGGTGACGGAACGCTGGGTCTATCACCGCGCCCTCGACCTCGCCGAAGTTCTCGCCCGCACGGGTTTCGAACTCCTGGGAATCGACCGCGGATACGGCCGGGACAGCTCCCCCCACCGCCTCGTCTACCACGCCCGACGAAGGCACTGAACCGCTGCGCCGACGCCCGTCGGCCTTTCACGCCTCCGCTGCACGACACATCCCTTCTCCGCACCCCTCCCCCACCTTTGGCTAATGCCTCGCGGAATGCTTGCAGTGCTGCGCGGCCACGCGGCCACGCGAATGCGAACCGGCAATCACCCACCACCAGTTCCCGCGAACTCCGGAGCGGCACGGGACGGGTGGCGTCGTCGGCGCCTACGCCGTCGCCACCTGTGCCACCGCGCTGCCGACCCGACAGCCCCGCAACGACGGCAGCCATCCGCTTGGACGCCCACCCCGACCTGGCGGCCGACGCGATGTCCGAGGTGACGTCGACGGTGCAGGACCTGACCGGGCACGCACCGCGGACGTTCGACGCGTTCCTGGCGAGCCGGTACGCGGGGCTCGACCGGAGCACGCCAGAACGAGGACGTCCGGGCCGACCCCGACGGGTCGACCCGGACGTCACCGGACGGTCGGAGATCAGGCGAGGTCGAACCGGTCGAGGTCCATGACCTTGGCCCACGCCGCGACGAAGTCGGTCACGAACTTCTCCTGCGCGTCGTCGCTCGCGTAGACCTCGGCGACGGCCCGCAGTTCGGAGTTCGAGCCGAAGACCAGGTCGGCACGGGTGCCGGTCCACTTGACCGCGCCGCTGGCGTCGCGGCCCTCGAACGCGTCCTGCGCCGAGGACGTCGACGTCCACGTGGTGTCCAGGTCCAGCAGGTTGACGAAGAAGTCGTTCGTCAGGGTGCCCGGACGGTCGGTGAGGACGCCGTGCTTCGACTGGCCGTGGTTGGCGCCCAGGACCCGCAGGCCGCCGACGAGGGCGGTCATCTCCGGGGCGCTCAGCATCAGCAGGTTCGCCCGGTCGAGCAGCAGGTACTCGGCCGGCAGGCGGTTGCCCTTGCCGACGTAGTTGCGGAAGCCGTCGGCGGCCGGCTCCAGCGCGTCGAACGACTCGACGTCCGTCTGGTCCTGGGCGGCGTCCACCCGGCCCGGCGCGAAGGGCACCTCGACGTCGAAGCCGGCGTCCTTGGCCGCCTTCTCGACGGCCGCACCGCCCGCCAGCACGATCAGGTCGGCCAGCGAAACCTGCCTGCCGCCAGCGGAGTTGAAGGATCCCTGGATGCCCTCAAGCGTGCGCAGCACCTGTGCCAGCTCGTCGGGGTCGTTGACCTCCCAGTTGCGCTGCGGCTCCAGCCGGACGCGGGCGCCGTTGGCACCGCCGCGCTTGTCGCCGCCGCGGAAGGTGGAGGCGGAGGCCCAGGCGGTCGAGACCAACTGGGCGACCGTGAGGCCGGAGCCGAGGACCTGCTCCTTGAGGGCGGCGACGTCCGCCGCGTCGAGCGGCTCACCGGTGCGCTCCGGGAGCGGGTCCTGCCACAGCAGCACCTCGGAGGGGACCTCCGGCCCGAGGTAGCGCACGACCGGGCCCATGTCGCGGTGGGTCAGCTTGTACCAGGCGCGGGCGAAGGCGTCCGCGAACTCCTGCGGGTTCTCGTAGAAGCGGCGCGAGATCGGCTCGTAGATCGGGTCGAAGCGCAGCGACAGGTCGGTGGTCAGCATCGTCGGCAGGTGCTTCTTCGACGGGTCGTGCGCGTCCGGGATGACCGCCTCGGCGTCCTTCGCCACCCACTGGTTGGCGCCGGCCGGGCTCTGGGTGAGCTCGTACTCGTACTCGAAGAGGTTCGTGAAGAACCCGTTGCCCCACTGGGTCGGGGTGGTGGTCCAGGTGACCTCCAGACCGCTGGTGATCGCGTCGGGGCCCGCGCCGGTGCCGTACGAGCTCTTCCAGCCGAGGCCCATCTGCTCCATCGGGGCGCCCTCGGGGTCGGCGCCGACGTTGTCCGCCGGGCCGGCGCCGTGGGTCTTGCCGAAGGTGTGGCCACCGGCGATCAGGGCGACGGTCTCCTCGTCGTTCATCGCCATCCGGCGGAACGTCTCACGGATGTCGCGGGCCGCGGCGAGCGGGTCCGGGTTGCCGTTGGGGCCCTCGGGGTTCACGTAGATGAGGCCCATCTGGACCGCGCCGAGCGGGTTCTCCAGCTCCCGGTCGCCGGTGTAGCGCTCGTCACCGAGCCAGGTGGTCTCGGGGCCCCAGTAGACGTCCTCCTCGGCCTCCCAGACGTCCTCGCGCCCGCCGGCGAAGCCGAAGGTCGTGAAGCCCATCGTCTCCAGCGCGACGTTGCCGGTGAGGACCAGCAGGTCGGCCCACGAGATGCTCTTGCCGTACTTCTTCTTGACCGGCCACAGCAGACGGCGGGCCTTGTCGAGGCTGGCGTTGTCCGGCCAGCTGTTGAGCGGCGCGAACCGCTGCTGGCCGGCACCGGCGCCACCGCGGCCGTCGCTGATCCGGTACGTGCCGGCGCTGTGCCAGGCCATCCGGATCATGAGCGGGCCGTAGTTGCCGAAGTCGGCGGGCCACCAGTCCTGCGAGGTGGTCAGCACCTCGGCGATGTCCCGCTTCACGGCCGGCAGGTCCAGGCTCTCGAACGCCTCGGCGTAGTCGAACTCCTCACCCATCGGGTTCGCCACCGCGGGGTTCTTGGCGAGGATCTTCAGGTTGAGCCGCTCCGGCCACCACTGACGGTTTCCACCGCCCTGGGTCGGGTGGGCGGCGCGCCCGTGCGCGACCGGACAGCCGCCTTCGCCGTCTACGGCCTGTGCGTCGTGGATCTCAGACATGGGAATCCTTCCGGATGAGGCGGATCACCGTGCTCAGCAACCGCCAGCAGTGGAACACTCGGGGCGCATGCCCCAGTTGGACGACCTCGGCCTCGGTGACCGGGAAGCTGTTGTGGGCGGACACGATCGGGCCCGGGGCCCCACCGGCCGTGCGGTCGCCACCGCCGGCCGGCTGGATGCTGCGTGGGGCTCCCGCCATGGTGAACGGAGCGGGGCGGGCCCGGTCACGGTGTGCGGGGAGACGCGGCCCACCCGACCGCACGCCCCGGGGGTGAGCGCCGCGACGCCGACGTGGTCACCGTCCAGGCTCCGGCGCCGCACGCGTGGACGACGCACTCGGGCTGACGCCCGCCCACGGGCTGCGGTGGCTGTCCGCGACCGACACGACGGGATTCGGTGGTGAGCGGAGCCGTCTGGTGAACCGTCACGTGCTTTTCCCTGCGATTGTCTCGTCCCTTGGCTATCGCAGGAACAGATCCTACGATGGACCAGGTCCAAGTCAATACAGCAACCAGATCCATACGAGTTCATGAGCCAGACACTGCATTGTGAGGCCGGTGACCATGAGCGACCTGCTGGAACGGCTTCGCGGACGCGGCTGGCGGATGACCGCCCAGCGCCGGGTCGTCGCCGAGGTGCTCGACGGCGAACACATCCACCTCACTGCGGACGAGGTGCTCGCGCGCGCCACCACCCGGCTGCCGGAGATCTCCCGCGCGACCGTCTACAACACCCTCGGCGAACTCGTGTCGCTCGGTGAGGTGACCGAGGTGACCACCGACGGCCGCGCCAAGCGCTACGACCCGAACGCCCACCGTCCGCACCACCACTTGGTCTGCTCGCGCTGCGGCGCGATCCGCGACGTCCACCCCGCCGGCGACCCGCTGGCCGACCTGCCCGCTTCCGAGCGGTTCGGCTTCGCCGTCTCCGGCGTCGAGATGACGTACCGGGGCGTGTGCCCCGACTGTGCCTGATCCCGTCCCGAGGTCCCGCACGGTGGCGCGGTGGGTCGGTTCCACGGCTTCCTCGGGCCGCACCCCGGTCACCGGTCGGCTACGGACCGTACGCGCAACGCGGCGGGCGGCCGCGTGCCGGCTTCGTCCGCCGTCCCGTGCACGCGTCGACCGCCGGCCCGGCCACGACTGGCAGGCCCCCTCGGGCGCGGGGATGCTTGTGGTGTGCGACAGCGCGACGGAGCGGGAGCCGGGGCGTGAGGGGCTCGCGCGCGGGGCGCCCGGCCCTCGGGCGCTGGTGCCTGCGCCACCTCCAGTTGCTGCCCGTCGTCCTGCTCGTGGTCGGCGCCCTCTTCGACTACGCCACGTCTCCGCACATCAGCGCGGAAGCCTTCTACACGGCAGCCCCGATGACGGCCGCCGCCCTGCTGTCGCTCCGCGCGACCGTCCTCGCCGGCATCGGAGCCTGCGCCACCGACATCGCGCTGCTCACGCACTTCGGACTCATCACGGACTCCGGTGGGTGGAGCGAGCTGGCGGCCGTGGTGACGGTCTCGGCCCTCGCCGTGGTCGTCAACCGCCTCATGTACTACAGCCACGTGCGGCTCCAGTCCGCGCGCCGGATCGCCCTCGCCGCGCAGCGCGCCGTGCTGCCGCAGCCGCCGTCCGCGATCGGGCCGTTGCGGATCGCGGTGCGCTACCAGGCGGCGGTGAAGGACGCCCAGATCGGCGGCGACCTGTACAGCGCGCAGGACACCCCGTACGGCGTGCGCTGTCTGGTCGGCGACGTGCGGGGCAAGGGCCTGGAGGCCGTCAAGGTGGTGGCCGTCGCCATGGGGGCGTTCCGGGAGGCCGCCGAGGAGGAGGCCACGCTCGTCGGGGTGGCGACGCGGGTGGAGCGGGCGTTGCTGCGGGAACGGGGGCGGCGCACCGGCCCCGAGCGCATCGAGGGGTTCGTGACCGGAATCCTCGTCGAGATCCCGTACCGCGACGGTGAACTGCGGCTGGTCAACCGCGGCCACCCGGCGCCGCTGCTGCTGCACGCCGGCGAGGTGCGGAGCGCCGAGCCGCCCGAGCCCGCCCCGCCGCTGGGCCTGGCGGAGCTGGGCACCGTCCAGGAGCGGGCCGACACGGTGCCCTTCCCCGCGGGAGCCACCCTGCTGCTGTTCACCGACGGCCTGAACGAGGCCCGCAACCGCACGGGAGACTTCTACGACCCCGCGACCGGGCTGTCCGGGACGGACTTCCCCGGGCCCGAGGCGCTGCTCGACGACCTGCTCGCACGGGTCAACCGGCACACCGGCGGCCGCATCACCGACGACATGGCGCTGCTCGCGGTCACCCGGACAACGGCGGCACCACATCCGGGGCCCGACGCCCGTCGTCGCGGGCGCCGATGACGAACGCGCCTCCTGGGCCGCACGGTTGGCAACGGCGACTGGCCGCGGAGTACCGTGGGCCGACCGCGAGCGGTGCGGGTGCGTGTCAGTCCGCGCGCCCCGTGGCCGCCACCGTCACGCCCAGGCCGATCAACGCGAGGCCGCCCGCCCCGCCGACCCCGGACAGGCGGCGCTCCGAGCGGGTGAGCCAGGAGCGGGCCGCCGCGGCGCCCAAGCCCCACAGGGTGTCCGTGATCAGGCCGATGACGACCGGGACCAGGCCCAACGCCATCATCTGGACGGGGAGGTGGCCGGCCGCGTGGTTCACGAACTGCGGCAGCACCGCGGCGAAGAACACCATGCCCTTCGGGTTGGTGGCGCCCACGAGGATGCCGTCCAGGACCGTCCGGAGATCGCCGCGCCGCTCCCCCACCGGGGCGTCCGGGTTGGCCGCGCGCAGGTCGCCGCGGTGCCGGAACGTGTGCACGCCCAGGTAGATGAGGTAGGCCGCGCCGGCCAGCTTCACGGCCGTGAACACCGCCGCCGAACGTTCCACCAGCGCACCGAGCCCCCAGGCCACGGCGCATACGAGGGCGTAGGAGCCGATCAGGTTGCCGAGGACCGTCGCGAGCGCCGTGCGGCGGCCGTGCGCGAGGGCCCGACCGACCACGAACAGCACGCTCGGCCCCGGAATCACGATCACCAGCAGCGACATGGCCGCGAACACGAGCACGTTTTCCGTGGACACCACGTGTGCAGCACCTCCTCACAGTGCGATCCGGTGGGCATCGAGCCGATCGAACCAGATGGCGGGCCGTCCTCTCCAGGGCCCCACCCGCATCGCCCCGCCGAGTTCCCGCCCGCCCGCTCGCTCGCGACCGGACCACGAACCCGAACTTAGGCTAGGCTAACTTCACTTGACTTTGAGGGAAGGCTCTACGGAACACGATCGAGGAGCACACGATGGGAAACCTCAGCGGAAAGGTCGCCTTGGTCACCGGCAGCAGTCGGGGCATCGGGCGGGGCATCGCCGAGCGCCTGGCCAGGGACGGCGCGCTGGTCGCCGTGCACTACGGCCGCAACGAGACGGCGGCCACGGAGACCGCGGCGGCCATCGCCGAGGCCGGGGGCCGGGCGTTCGTCGTGGGGGCCGAACTGGGCGTCCCCGGCGACGTGGACACGCTCGTGGCCGGGCTGGAGGCCGGACTGCACGCGCACGGGGAAGCGGCGATCGACATCCTGGTGCACAACGCGGGGATCAACTTCATGGGGCGGCCGATCGAGGTCCTCACCCCCGAGGAGTTCGACCAGATGGTCGCGGTCAACGTCAAGGCGCCGTTCTTCCTCACCCAGCGGCTGCTGCCCCGCCTCCGCGACGGCGGCCGGATCATCAACATCTCGTCCGTCTCCACCCGCATCGCCTCGGCCCACGGCATCGGCTACCCGCTCACCAAAGGGGCGTTGGAAGTCTTCAGCCAGACCCTGGCGAAGTACCTCGGACCGCGCAGGATCACCGTCAACGCCGTCTCCGTCGGCTTCACGCACACCGACATGACCGCCGAGGTGCTGGCCGACCCGGCCAACCAGGAGCGCAACATCGGCCTGACCGCCCTCGGCCGGATCGGCCAGGTCCGGGACATCGCCGACGCGGTCGCCTTCCTGGCCTCCGACGACGCGCGCTGGGTCACCGGCACCAAGCTCGACGTCACGGGTGGCGTCAACTTGTAGCCCGACGCGACGGGCACGCCGCCCCCGCGGTCGGCCGGCCGTCGCTACTCGTCGGAGAGCGTGAGTTTCGGGACCCGCCAGGCCGCGATCAGGAAGGCGACCAGCGTCACCGCGGCGCCGGTGAGGAAGACCAGGCGCATCGAGGACACGTACCCCTGGAGGAAGGGCAGCGCCGCACCGGGGTCGAGGGCGCGCAGGAAGGCGGAGTCCTGGAGTTCGACGCCGCCGCCCGGGCGCAGGACCCCCGCCAGGGCGTGCGCGTTGTCGGGCCGGGCGAGCAGTCGGCCGTAGGCGGGGTCGTGCCGGGCCGCGGCGAGCCGGTCGGCGATGTGGCCGGCCGCCGTGCTGAACAGGATCGACAGGAAGGCCGCGGTGCCGATCGTGCCGCCGTTGGAGCGGAAGAAGTTCACCGACGCCGTGGCCGCGCCCATGTCGGTGCGGGGTATCTCGCACTGCGCCAGCGTGGTGAGCGTCTGCATCGACGCGCCGAGCCCCGCGCCCATCAGGGCCATGCCGACCATCGCGTGCCACAGCGGACTGTCCTCCCGCAGGGTGGCGAAGACGAGCATCGCGGCAGTCAACGAGCCGGCACCCGCGACGAGATGGACCTTGAACCGGCCGGTGCGGGCGATCAGCCGCCCCACCAGCAGCGTGATCGCGAGGTTGGCGGCGACCGTGGGGAGGGTGGCCAGACCGGCCGCCATGGGCGTCATGCCACGGACGAGCTGGAGGTAGAGCGGCAGCGTCGTCATCGCGCCGAACATGCCGATGCCGACGACGAAGTGCAGCCCGACGCCGAGCCGGAAGGTGCGGATGCGGAACAGGCGCAGCGGTATCAGCGCGGCATCCCCCATCCGTCGCTCCACCACGACGAACGCGGCGAGGCCCAATCCGCCTATCACGTAGGCCAGCAGCGCCGGGGGCGCGTCCCACCCCCAGGTGCGTCCCTGCTCGGCGACGGTCAGCAGCGGCACCAGGCCGACGGCGAGGGCGAGCGCGCCGGGGTAGTCGAGCCGGTGCCGCACGGGTCGGTGGGGGAAGCGCAGCACGCGGACGATCGCGACGGCGGCCGCGACGGCGAGTGGCACGTTGATCAGGAAGATCCAGCGCCAGCCGGCGATGCCCAGCAGCGTGGCCCGGTCCGCGAAGGCGCCGCCCACCAGCGGGCCGACGATGCTGGCGCCGCCGAAGACGGCCATGAAGTAGCCCTGGTAGCGGCCCCGTTCGCGCGGGGTGGTGATGTCGGCGACTATCGTCATCGCCAGGGATATCAAGCCCCCGCCGCCGATGCCCTGGACCGCGCGGAACGCGGCGAGTTGGTAGATCGATCCGGCCGTGCCGCACAGCAGTGAGCCGGCCGTGAACAGCGCGATCGCGGCGAGGTACACGGGCCGACGGCCGTGGATGTCGGAGAGCTTGCCGTAGAGCGGGGTCGCGAGGGTGGCGGTGATGAGGTACGCGGTGGTCACCCATGCCTGGGACGTCAGTCCGTGCAGGTCGTCGGCGATGGTCCGCAGCGCGGAGGAGACCACCGTCTGGTCCAGTGCCCCGAGGAACATGCTGAGCACCAACCCGGACATGACGGCGGTGATCTGCCGGTGGCTGAGGCGCGCGGGTGCGTCCCCGGCCGTGCCCTGTTGTCGGGCGTCGGAGAAGGTCACGTGTGGTCCTTGGGTGGGCGGTTGGGGTTTCGAAGGGGCCGGGTGACGGGGCGTGCCTCCCGTCACCCGGCCCATGGGACTACCGGCTACCGGCTACCGGCTACCGGCTACCGGCTACCGGCTACCGGCGAGCCCTTCCAGGTCACCGACGGCGTGCTCGACGCCCGGCAGCGTCAGCATCGCCAGTTGCGCCGACCGGGCGCGCGCCCGGGGTGCGGGGTCGGCGAGGAGCTTGCGGCAGGAGTCGGCGATGCCGGCCGCGCTGCGGTCGGTGAGGTGGCGGCCCAGGCCGAGTTCCTCCACGCGGTCCGCGTTGGCGTACTGGTCCCCGAAGTGTGGCAGGACCGCCAGCGGCGTGGCGGTGCGCATCGCCTCGCGGATGCTGTTGAAGCCGCCGTGGGTGAGGAAGAGGTCGACGGACTCCAGCAGCAGCGGCTGCGGGACCCGTTCGACGACGCGCACGTGGTCGGGCAGCCCCGTGGTGTCCAGCGCCATCCCGGACGTCGACACGACGACCGTGCAGTCGTCGAACTCCGTCAACGCCTCCGCTATCGTGCGCAGGCTCTCGCTGCCGTCCGGCATCTCGATGGGCAGCGGCACGGACCGGCCCCCGGTGCGTGCGTGCAGGACCGGGAGGGCGGTGCCGATGGCGGCGTACACCAGCGGCCGGTCCGTGGGCAGTTGGGCCGCCCACTCGGGCAGCACACCGCGGCGTTCGACGTCCACCGTCTGCCGGTAGGCCCACGTCTGGGGCAGGTGCTGGGCGAAGGAGAAGGCGGACGGTACGTAGTCGACGCGGCCGTGCGGGACGACGGACAGCGGGTCGTCGTGCACGGGCAGGTCCAGCTCCGCGCGCCGCTCGTTGAGCTGGGGCAGCACCTGGACGGGGTCCAGGATGTTGCTGAAGCCGGAGGGCGTCGGCAACTGCGGGACGCCCAGCAGTTCCGCGGTGAGCACGGCACCCATGTCCATGCCGTCCCGCAGGATCAGATCGGGGCGGAAGTCACGGGCGAGGGGCAGCAGGACGTCCAGGTGCGGTTTGACGCCGGGACCGGCCACGCTGCGCAGCATCAGCCGGCTCAGCTCCGCCATCCGCTCCGCCTCGTCGGTGGTGGCCTGGAGGTCGGCGAGGTAGGGCGCCAGCCCGGCGGTCGGGTCGAACTCCGGTAGGACGGCCTGCACTTGGACGTCGTCGTCGCGGAAGACGGGGGCGAGGGCCTCGGTGGTGACCACCACCACCTGATGTCCGGCCTCGGCGAGGGCGCGCAGGAGGGGCAGCTGGGCACGCCCGTGGGAGGGGCTGCCGAGCGTGGTGCACAGAACCCGCATGGCGGGAGCCTTTCTCTAGGGATTTCTTCGATGCTGGGGACGGGGAAAGGGGGCGGCCGGCGGACGGGAACGGTCAGCGGACCCGCCCGGGCGCGAGCGGAACGCCGGCCGCCCCACGTTTCACGCCACCCGGGCCGGCGCCGCCGTGCGTCCGATGCCCTGCCAGCTCAGCCCGGCCCGGGCGAGCCGGTCGGCGTCGAGCAGGTTGCGGAAGTCGTGGACCTCGTGGCCGGCCATCCGGGCGGCGATCGCGGCCCAGTCGAGGTCGCGCAGTTCCGGCCACTCGGTGAGGACGACGCAGACCGCGGCCCCGTCTGCCGCCCGCACCGGATCGCCGACGAGGTCGACCAGATCGCTCAGGTCGGGCCGCTCCTCGCGCAACGCCGGGTCGTAGCCGGTGAGTTCGGCGCCGCGCTCGCGCAGCAGCCGGGCGACGGCGAGCGCGGGCGAGTCGCGCAGGTCGGAGGTGCCGGCCTTGAACGTCAGGCCGTACAGGGCGATCCGTACGCCGCGCAGGGAGCCGTCGGCGCTGCCGCACGCGGCGGTGACGCGCTCGACGAGCTGGCGCTGGTGGGTGACGTTGGTCTCGATGGTGGCGCTCAACAGGGGGAAGTCGACGCCGGCCTGGTCGCACGCGGTCAGCAGGGCGTGGGTGTCCTTGGGCAGGCAGGAGCCGCCCCAACCGGGCCCGGGCCGCAGGAACGCGGAGCCGATCCGCGGATCGCGCCCGATGCCCTCCGTGACGTCGCTGATGTCCGCGCCGAAGCGCTCGCAGACGGTGGCGAGGTTGTTGGCGAAGGACAGCTTCATCGCGAGGAAGAAGTTCGCCGCGTACTTGGTCAGTTCGGCACTGGCCGGATCGGTGAGCACCAAGGGGGCGTCGAGTCCGGCGTACAGGTCGGCCACCCGCCGGGCGGCGTCCTGGTCGGCGGCGCCGATCACGATGCGGTCGGGGTGCAGGAAGTCGTGGACGGCGCGGCCCTCGCGCAGGAACTCGGGGTTGCTGACCACCGCAACGTCCGCCCGGCCGAGCAGCGCGGCGACGCGCTCGCCGGTGCCGACCGGCACCGTGGACTTGTTGACGACGACGCAGCCGGTCGGCAGCACGTCGCGGATCTGGCCGGCGACGGCCTCCACGGCGGCGAGGTCGGCCGCGCCGCCCGCGCCCATGGGCGTGGGCAGGCACAGAAAGACCACCTCGGCCTCGGCGACGGCGGCGGCCGTGTCGCCGGTGAACTCCAACAGGTCCGCGTCCAGGGCCTCCCGGACGGTCCCGGGCAGGTCGGGTTCGAGGATGTCGACCCGGGCCTGGCGCAACCGCTCGACCTTGTGCGGGTCGGCGTCCGCGCACACCACCCGGTGGCCGAGCGAGGCCAGGCAGGCGCCGGTGGTCAGTCCGACGTATCCGGTTCCGATCACGGCAACGCGTCGAGCAGGCACAGCAGATCACCACTTCCGATCGTGGGGGGTGCACGCGTGCGGCGGCTGTGGCGGTGCGCGGGTCGACGCGCGCCGCCGCGCCGTGCGGGCGGACCTGGCACGGGCCGAACCCGTCGTCGCCGCCCCCGGCATGGCAAGCACTCAAGTCATCAATCGTTGAACTGGTTCAGGTATGTCATGTGGCCCGAATAGAAGTCAACGATTGATGACATTGGCCGGTGACTTTGAGACAGTCGCCGCAGACTGGAACATGGGCGCATGACGCACGGGGCGCGGACGACGGAGGTGCAGTGACGTGACGGGAGTGCAGAACGGCGGGACGGCAAAGGTGGTGGCCCGTAGGCGCTCGGCCTCGGCCACGCGCACCGCACTCAGGGCCGCCGCGTCCTTCCGCTTCGGCAAGTACGGCTACGAGGGCACCAGCGTGCGCGACATCGCGGGCGACGTGGGGGTGGACGCCGCGCTCGTCTACCGCTACTTCGGCTCGAAGGAAGCACTGTTCAACGACGTGGCCTGCACGGGCAAGATGTTCGAGCCGCTGCTGCAGGAGCCGGTCGAAGCGATCCCCGACTGGTTCTGCGCACTGCTCATGGGCGCGCCGACGGAGGGCGACTTCCCGCACCCCGTGCTGTCCGTGTTGCGGTCCAACGGCCGCGACGAGGCGGTGGGGCGGTTGCGCGCCGACTTCACGGACGTGTTCTCCAAGCGGCTGGCCGCGCGTCTGGGCGGCGCCGACGCGGACCTGCGCGCGGAACTCCTGGCGGCCTGGATGCTCGGCACCAGTCTGATGCGCACGGAGATCCGTTCACCCGCCCTGGCAGCGGTCTCGGACACCACCCTGGAGCGGTACCTGCGGGCCGGCATCGAGGTCCTGATGACCCCGGCCTCGGAGCACGGCGACGCCGGGTCGGCCGGCGCCGCGGACGGCGAGTGCCCCACGACGGCGCCGTTCCCCCGCTGCGCCGACGCCGCCGCCGAGGATCCCGACGGGCCCGCGGGGTGCGAGACGTACGAAGCCTGCGTCCGCGACCGCGCGGGACGCCTCAACGGCAGTTGTCCCGAGAACTGCCCGATTGGCCGGGACTGACCGGCGCCGCCCCGCACCCGCCGTTCACCACCCGCGCCCCGTACGCGCCCACGGGCCGTCAGAGGCAGTCCGGGTGGCCCCAACCACGCGGCCCCTTGGCCACCTTCGTGCCGGCCTCGTAGGCTCCGCGGCACGCGCCGCAGTGGCCGGGGAACTTGGCCTTGATGGTGGCGCCCTTCCCCGTGCGCCGGGTGGCCTTGGCCGGTGCGCCCGCACCGCCGCCGGGCCGTTGCAGCGCTTCGGTCCGAGGTTCCGGAACCGTCAGGTCCCCCCGGGAGGTGCCGGCGGCCTGCTGGGTCACGGCGGCGGTGCTGGCCGCCTGGTCGGCGATGGCGTTCAACGGGTCGCCATCGACCTGGTGCGCCGGCACGTAGCGGAACTCCACGGCGCGGCCGTCCAGCAGGGCGTCGATCCGCACGACGAGCTCACGGTTGGCGACCGGCTTCTTGGACGCCGTCAGCCAGCCGTTCCGCTTCCAACCGGCGATCCATTTGGTCACCGCGTTCATCGCGTACTGGGAGTCCATGCGGACCTCCAGCGGCAGTGCGGAGTCGGTGGCTTCCAACAGCTCGGCCAGGGCGGTCAGTTCGGCGACGTTGTTGGTCGCCGTGCCCAAGGGACCGGCCTCCCAGCGCGTGGGGTTCCCCTCGGTGTCGGCGGTGACCCAGGCCCAGGCGGCTCGGCCGGGATTGCCTTTGCTGGCCCCGTCACAGGCAGCGATGATGCGATCGGACATCCCCCGATCATGCCACGTCCGACGACGGCCGAGCCACGTCGCGCCCGCACCGCATAGACACTGTCTACCGAGCGCTGGTAGACAGCGTCTATGCACCGTGAGAAATCCCTTCGGGAGCGCTTGGTCGACGTCGGGGTGGAGCTCGTCCTGACCGAGGGTTCCGGGTCGCTCGGACTGCGCGAGATCGCCCGCCGGGCAGGCGTGTCGCACGGGGCACCCCGGCGGTACTTCCCGACGCACCACGCGCTGCTCTCCGCGATCGCCCACCGCGGCTTCGCGGACCTCGACGCCGAGTTCACCGCCGCGCTCGCCGCCGCGACGACGCCCCGCGCCCAGATGCAGGCCGTGGGCCTGGCCTACGTCAGGTACGCACTGGAGCGGCGCGGCATGTTCGAGCTGATGTTCCGCCACGACCTGCTCGACAGCACGCAGCACGCGTCCGCCCCGCCCGGGCTGCGGGAGTCGACCCTGCCGCTCTTCGCACGGGTCGTCGCCCTCGTCGCCCGATGCCGAGCGGAACCGGACCAGGCGGCGGACGGGGAGCCGCCCACCGTCACGGCCGCCGCCCTGTGGTCCAACCTGCATGGCGTCGCACAACTGTGGGCGTGGGGCAGCCTGCCCCTCGTGCTCGAAGCCGAACCGCCCGGCGCCGCGCAGCACGACGCCCGGCCGGAACAGCCCGACCGGCCCGACGCACTCGACCGACTCGTCGCGCGGGTGCTCGACGCACACCTGGGCCCGGCGGGCCCGTGACCACTCCCCCGCGGCGGCACGTCGCGCTGCTGGTCGGCGCGGCCGGTGCGATGCTCGTCGCGCTGAACGGGACCGTGCTGCTGGTGGCGCAGCCCGGCCTGCGGCGAGATCTCGACGCGGACGTGACACGGGTCCAGTGGACGAGCACCGCCGCAGGACGGAGGGCGATGCCGCGGCGGTGCCAGCCGGCGAGGGGCGCGCTGAGGGCGTCGAGGCCGTCGGCGTAGATCCCAGCGGGGCCGCTGCTACGCGGCCCCGCCGTCCGTCCGCACCTCGGGACGGCCCGGCTCGGCCCAGCGTGTGTGGAAGGTGCCGGGGCGGTCGGTGCGGTGGTAGGTGTGTGCGCCGAAGAAGTCGCGCTGCCCCTGGACCAGGGCGGCGGGCAGGTGCTCGCTGCGCAGGGTGTCGTAGGAGGCGAGCGCCGCGGCGAACGCCGGGACGGGAATGCCCTGCCGGGCCGCGCTCGCCACGACCGTGCGCCAGGCCGTCTGGGCGTCGGAGACCTCCGCCGCGAACTGCTCCTCGTCGAGCAGACTGACCAGGTCGGGGTTGGCGGCGCGGGCCGCGCGGATCCGGTCGAGGAAAGCGGCGCGGATGATGCAGCCGCCGCGCCAGATCTTCGCCACCGCTCCGAGGTCGATGTCCCAGCCGTACTCGGCCGCGCCGTCACGGATCATGGTCCACCCCTGGTCGTAGGCGATGACCTTCGACGCGTAGAGGGCCTGCTCGACGTCCCGGGTGAAGCGGTCCGCCTCCTGCGGGCTCATCTCGTGCGGGGTGCCGCCGGGCAGCGACCGGTACGCCTCGCGCAGTTCGGCCCGGGAGGAGGCGACCCGGGCGAAGGTGGCCTGGGCGATGGCGGTGACCGGGGAACCCAGGTCCAGGGCGGTCTGCACGGTCCACCGCCCGGTGCCCTTCTGCTCCGCGGCGTCCCGGACGACGTCGACGAAGGGCCGGCCGGTGTCGGCGTCGGTGTGGGCGAGGACCTCGGCGGTGATCTCGATCAGGTAGGAGTCGAGGCGCCCCTGGTTCCAGCGCTTGAAGATCTCGGCGATCTCGGCGGGGGCGTACCCGCCGACCGCGCGCAGGAGGTGGTACGCCTCGGCGATGAGCTGCATGTCGGCGTACTCGATGCCGTTGTGCACCATCTTCACGAAGTGGCCGGCGCCGTCGGTCCCGATGTGGGTGCAGCAGGGGTCGCCGTCCACGTGGGCACTGATCTTCTCCAGCATGGGGCCGAGGACCTCGTAGGACTCGGCGGAGCCGCCGGGCATGATCGAGGGGCCGTGCAGCGCGCCCTCCTCGCCTCCGGAGACGCCGCTGCCGACGAAGTGGATGCCGCGCCGGCGCAGCGACTGCTCGCGGCGGCGGGTGTCGGCGAAGTGCGCGTTGCCGCCGTCGATGATCATGTCGCCCGGCTCCAGCAGCGGGGCGAACTCCTCGATGACCGCGTCGGTGGGCTGGCCGGCCTTGACCATCATCAACAGCCGGCGCGGCCGCTCCAGAGCGGCCACGAAGTCCTGCGGCGATTCCGCCGGGACGAACGTGCCCTCGTGACCGAACTGGTCGACCAGGTCCGTGGTGCGTTCGGGGGTGCGGTTGTGCACCGCGACCGTGTAGCCGTTGCGGGCGAAGTTCCGCGCCAGGTTGCGGCCCATGACCGCCAGCCCCGTCACGCCGATCTGTGCCGATGCCGCCATGGCAGTGCTTCCTTCCTCGGAGTTCCGGAATGCTTGCGGACAGGCGGCGCAGCCGTCCGAGCCGGGCGTTCGGTCCCTCGGCGCACTCCACGCACGCGAACGAGCGCCGTCGGCGCCCGGAATAAAGGATCACCAACGGACCGCGGGGCCGCGCGGTGTGTTGGCCCATTCGCATGCCTCCGGAAAGCGGCGCGGCGCGGCTCATCTCCCGGCAGGAGCGCGATGGCGGCGCGTCCGAGCCGCTGGGCGCTGTCGTCACGGCGAGGCGGCCGTGGCTTGGAAGGACGCCATCGCGCCCGGGGCATTCCAGGGGGAAGTCCGGTGTCACCGGACGACGCCGGGATCCCTCTCCGCCGCACGGGGGAGCAGAGGGGATCCACCTGCGCGTTCACAGATCTGGATGCCTCGTCGCCCTCTGGTAGTGCCCCGAGTGGAACACCAGGGGCGTACCGCCGTCGGCCTCGTACTCTTCGACCTCGCCGAGGAAGATGACGTGGTCGCCGGCGTCGAGGCGTTGGACGGTGCGGCATTGGAAGCGGGCGACCGCACCGTCCAGGAGGGGGGTGCCGGCGATGCCGGGGGTGGTGGGGGTACCGCGGAACTTGTCGTCGGCCGGGGTGGCGAACTGGCGGGAGAGGTGGTGTTGGTCGGCGGCCAGTACGTGGACGGCGAAGTGCGAGGCGTCGGTGAAGTCCGGAAGGCTCGGGCTGTTTTTGCCGGGGCACCACAGGACGAGGGGCGGGTTCAACGAGACGGAGGTGAAGGAGTTCGCGGTCATGCCGACGTTGCGGCCGTCGGGGGCGCGGGCCGTCACCACGGTCACGCCGGTGGCGTACTGGCCCAGCGCGCGGCGCAGCGTGCGGCCGTCGAAGCGGGCGGCGTGCTGGGCCCGCTTCTCGGCGAGGAAGCGGAGTGCCTCGGCCTCCTCGAACCACCAGCGGTAGAGGGTGCGCGGGTCGTCGAACCCGGCGGCGAGGGCGCCGGCGACCGAGGGGAGGTCGGCCGCCGCGGTCAAGAGGTCGCGCTGGTGGGGACTCAGTTCGGTCAGGTGGGAGTTGGTCCAGCCGACGGCCCATTGGCCCCAGCCACGCCAGAAGTTGTCGAAGGTGCGCCGCATCCAGTGCGGGGTGAATTCGGCGGTGCCGTGGCGGAGGATGCTGTCGAGGTAGTGGGTCGCGGCCTGGGCCGCGTTGTGCGAACCCTGGCCGGTGATCGGTTCGTTGACGACGACGGCGTCGGCCATGCCGAGGACGTGGCGGCCGGAGGCCAGGCGGGCAACGGGGTGCCGGACGGTCGGAGTGAGCCTGTCGCGCAACACGCCGCCGTTGTCGGTGAGTCGGACGTGGCGGTGGCGCTCGTACTCGTCGGGGAAGAACCGGTGGAGGATTTCCAGTGAGCGGGTGAGGTGGTCTTCGGGTGTGCGGACGTCGTCCCAGCAGTCCATCGGGCCGCCGGGGACGCCTTCGAAGACCATGACGTCGCAGGGGCCGGTGGCGGCGAGGGCCGGGAAGGAGAAGTATTCGCCGACACCGGGGACCAGCCGGTAGTGGACGGCACCCTCCCCCGCCCGCGGTGCCGCTCCCGTGACGTACGTCAGGGCCAGCGCGCGGCGCGGCAGGTCGTACGGGGAGAGTTCGCAGTTGCGTGGGAAGAGTTGGCTCAGCTCGCCCTTGCCTGTGGAGACCACGACGAGATCGTGCGTGCGGGCGTACCATTCGAGGTCGTTGACGCCCGCCTCGTGCAGCACGATCTCGCCGCGGCCACCGTCCGCGAACTGCTCAAGCCAGGCAGCGCACTTGACCCGCTGGTCTACACAGCGGGCGGGGCCCTCCAGTGGCGCGTGCCAGGAGACGTTCGGAGTACCGTGCGGACCGACGAGCGAGAACGCCAGGCCGGAGATGTCCGGGGCCTGGCCCTCCCAGTGGTGCAGGCCGAGTTCACGCTCGCTCTGCAGCGCGGTCGCGGTGTCGAACGTGCACTGACTGGACATGACCGGGCCGCGACGCATCTCGTCGGGGTCGCGGTCGGTGACCAAGGTGACGTCATAGCCGTGCGCCTGGAGTCCCAGGGCGAGTTGGGTACCCGCCGGCCCGGCTCCGACCACCGCGATCCTTCTCATGTCCCGCTGTCCTGCTCTCGTAACGCACCTATTGCTGACGTAGCGTCAGCTGGCTCCCACCGTCTCCCGACGCCCTCTCAGGCACTGGTCTCCATCAGGTAGTTCTTCGCCGCTACCGGGTCCATGAACCAGTGGAGCAGGTCGCGCGGGTCGTCGAACCCGTTGACGAAGCGGGCGGCTATACGGGAGTTGGCGCTCGCCGCGCCGAAGATCTCCAGAACGTGCTGCGGCGGGACACCCAGCATCGCGTTGGTCCACGCCGTGGCGGACTGCGCGTTGTCCCAGAAGCGGCCGAAGGCCAACTCCATGAACGCCGCATCGTAGGGGCGCTCGCCGTGGTCCAGGATGGTGGCGAGGTAGGAGGCCGCGCACTTCGAGGCGTTGTTGGAACCCTGGCCGGTGATCGGATCGTTCAGGACGACGACGTCGGCGAGGCCGAGCACCTGCGCGCCGGAGGGCAGCGTGGCGACGGGCTTGCGGACGGTCGGCGCGAAGCGACCGGTGAGGGTGCCGTTCCAGTCGGTGAGCTTGACATCGGTGCAGCGCTCGGCCTCCCACGGAACATACGTCCGCAACAGCTCCTGGAACTTCGCCAGTTGCTGGTCGGGGGCGAGCCCGTCGAAGCAGTCGAGCGGGCCGCCCGGGATGCCCTCGAAGAACATGATGTCGCAGGGGCCGCTGGTGGTGAGACTGGGCATGGTGAAGTACTCACCCACACCGGGGATGACGTTGAAGCTGACGCCGGGGCGGTCGGGCAGCGCCGCCATGCCGGTGACGTACGCCAGGGCCAGCGCGCGCTGCGGAGCGCCGTACGGGGAACGCGCGGCGTCCCGCTCGAACAACCCGGCGATCTCGCCCTTGCCGGCCGCGACGATCACCAGGTCGGACTCGGCGGCGTACCGCTCCAGGTCCTCGATGCCGGCCTCGCAGAGGTCCAGACGGCCGCCGCGGCGCGCGAACTCGCCCATCCAGAGCGGCATTTTGACGCGTTGGTCGATGGAGCGAGCGGTGGCCTCCAGGCGGGCGTCGAAGGAGAGCGCCCGGCCGCCCTGACCGTCGGCGATGCTCACGCCGAGCCCCTCGATCGACGGGCAGGCGTCGCCCCAGAAGTCGAGCCCGAGGTTGCGCTCGTGGGCCAGCGCGGTGCCGAACATGGCCTGGCTGGACATGACCCGGCCCTCGCGGATCTGGTCTCCGGTGCGGTTCGACACGATGGTGACGTCATAACCGTGGTCGGCCAGGCCGACGCCGAGCTGGAGACCGGCCTGGCCGGCTCCGACGATGGCGATCTTGCGCATGAGGAGGATCTCCGGGGTTGGGGTGTGCGGTTTTCCGAGCGGTGCCGCGCGGTGCCGGGCGATGCCGTGCGCCGCGCAGCGTTTCGGCGCGTGGCGGCGCCCACGAGAGGGGGCGCCGGTGTGGAATGCGGCTGCCCGCCCGAGGGGGGTGGCGGGCAGCCGCAGGAGGCCGGGTCACCCTGAGGACCCGGGGGGGTGGGTCCCGGGTGACCCGGCCGGCTAACGGGGCCCGACCGAAAGGGCGAGCAGGGGCGGCAGGGGCAAGGGGGCGGCAACATGTGGGGTTGCCACCTCGGCGGCTCTCGCCGTGCCGGTCGCACGTGAGGCGCGCAGCGCGTGTGCGACGGGCCGTCCGCTGGGCGTGACCTCGTCCCTGACGAGCGCGGTCCGGCCCGGCACTCCCTGCATTGTTGTATCCCTGGATTCTCTCGGGTCCTCGGCGGTCAGGGAGCAATGCTGGTATGGGAAGATCATCTTCGCTATCCGGATCACGCGGGTCGCTGTCCCGATCGCGCATCTCGGCGGTGGAGGTTCACATGCCCGCTGAAGAGTCCCCCCTCGCAAATCACCAGAGGTTCCACACAGCGGACATCTGGGAGGCACGGGCCGAGGTCGCCCGCGCCTTCTGTCCGCACGAACTGCGCATCACGCGGCGCTCGGCGACGCTGGACGCCCGGCTGCACGGCGCGCCCTTCGATCGGACCGGTCTGTACTACCTCGATTACGGGACGGAAGTGCGGATCACACCGGGCGATCTGGAGAGCTTCTTCCTCGTCCAGATCCCGCTCGCCGGTTACGCCGAAATCACCTGCGGCCGCGAGGAGATCATCTCCTCCCCCGAACTCGCTTCCGTCCCCTCTCCGACCGGAAAGTTGGACATGCGCTGGGGCGACGGCAATCCACAGCTGATCGTGTGGTTCGACCGATCGTCGCTGGAATCGCACCTGGGCAGCCTGCTCGGGCGCACCGTGCGCCGCCCGATCTTCTTCTCCCTCGGCATGAACCTCACCACGCCGGGCTCCCGATCCTGGCTCAACATCGTCGACCTCATGCGCCGGGAGGCGGAGGGGGCGGGCGGCATGACCAGCCAGCCCCTGGTGACGAAACAGCTTGAATCACTCCTCATGACCCAGCTTTTGCTGGCCCAGCCCCACAACTACACGACGGCACTGCTCGGCGAGCAACCGCGCGTCGCTCCGCCCGCCGTCCGCCGCGCCATGGAGGTCATCGAGGGACACGCCGCCGAGCCGCTCACGGTCGCAGAGATCGCGGAATGCGTCGGCGTCGGCGTACGGGCCCTTCAGGAAGGCTTCCGCCGACACCTCGACACGACGCCGCTCGCGTACCTGCGCGAGGTCCGCCTGGACCGCGTGCGCAAGGAACTCCTGGCCTCCGACCCGGGTACCGTGACCGTCACCACCGTCGCCTCCCGCTGGGGCTTCCTGCACCCGGGCCGTTTCTCGCTCGCGTACCGCCGACAGTTCGGTGAGTCGCCGTCGGAGACGTTGCGGTCGTAGGAGAACTTCGGCCTTTCCACCGCCCTGTCGCTGAGCGGACGGCGGGCGGGACGATGCGGGCCGTTGTGTCTGTCCGCAGTCCTGCCGGTGCCGGTCGGCCTCGGCAGACAGGCTGTCAGGGCCGCCAGGCGGGGGCCGGCTCGTCGGCGAGGTACGGCGGAGCCGGCTCGTACTGGATGTAGCGGCGGACGGCGCGGGCGTGGTCGCGGCCGTGGAGGCGGCCGACGAGCCACAGGGCCATGTCGATACCGGCGGATACGCCCTGACTGGTGACCAGGTTGCCGTCGACGACGTAGCGGGCGTCGCGGACCACGGTGACGTCGCCCCGGGCTTGCAGGGTGTCCTCGAACAGGTGGTGGGTCGCGACCCGGCGGCCGCGGGCCGGTCCTGCCTCGTGCAGCAGCAGTGCCCCGGTGCACACGCCGGTGGTCCAGGCAGTGCCGGCGGAGGTGTTGCGGATCCAGTCGATGAGCACCGGGTTGGACACTTCGCGGCGGGTGCCGTTGCCGCCGGGGACCAGGAGGACGTCCAGTGCAGGGTGGTCGTCCAGGGTGTGGTCCGGCAGGACCCGCATGCCCTTGTTGCAGCGGACGGGGTCGGGGTGTTCGGCGATGAGCAGCGCGGTGTCGACGTGTTCGCGCAGCATGGAGGAGGCGGTGAACACCTCCCACGGCCCGGTGAAGTCCAGCTCCTCCGCTCCGTCGAAGACCAGCAGTCCGTAGGTGGTCATGTGTGCTCCCTGGTGGAACGGAATCGGTCGCGGTAGTCGGACGGTGCAACACCCAGACGGCGGTGGAACGCGCGGCGCAGCGTCTCCGCGGTGCCGAAGCCGCACCGCCGTGCGATGGTCTCGACGGGGTGGCCGGTCTCGGCGAGGGCCCGTTTCGCCGCCTCGACGCGTACGCCCTCGACATACGTTGCGGGCGGGGTGCCGAGTTCGGCGGTGAACCTGCGTTGGAGGTGGCGGGGGCTCAGCCCGGCGTGTGCGGCGAGGTCGGTGATGCCGTGTCGGGCTCCGGGATCGGCGTGGATCGCCGAGACCACGGCGCGGAGGGGATCGGTGGACGGCTGCCCCGACCACAGCGGCACGCTGAACTGCGACTGGTTGCCCGGTCGGCGCAGGAACAACACCATCTCCTGTGCGACGGCGTGCGCGACCTCCCGGCCCACGTCGTCCTCCACCAGGGCGAGTGCGAGGTCCATCCCCGCCGTCACCCCGGCCGACGTCCACACCCGCCCGTCCCTGAGGAAGATCGGATCGCAGTCGACGGCCAGTTCGGGATGCTCCCGGACGAGCTGTTGCTCGCGCGCCCAGTGCGTGGTCGCCCGCCGCCCGTGCAGCAGCCCGGCGGCGGCCAGGAGGAACACCCCGCTGCACACCGAGGCAACGCGTCGCGCGCCGGCCCCCGCGTCGGCGATCCAGCCTGTCAGTACCGGATCGTGACGGGCCTGGTCGACTCCTCCACCGCCGGCCACCACCAGCGTGTCGATCCCCGCCGGGTCCAGATCGGCCACGGCGTGGGGAACGTGGACCGGAAGGCCGCTGCCGGACCGTACCGGTCCCGGGCGTGGTGCCGTGACCTGGCAGGAGTATCTGCCGGTGAGTTGATGGGCGTTTTGGAAGACCTCGTACGGGCCGAAGAGGTCAAGGGGCTGGAACCCCTCGAAGATCACAAAGACGATGCGGTGCTGCTCCACCCCTCCACCCTGCGATCCGGCTCCGTCCGACGTCAACGACAGACACCCCACGCTTCGTGCCACACCAACGGTGTGGCGGCCGTGGGACGACGGAGACTCGATGACCGGGAACGCCTGCGACCGAGACCAGACCAGCACGGGAAGCACCGCGGCCCGCGTCAAGGCGCAGGCGATATCGGCGAATTCGGCACTCTTTGCGCCATCCCACCCGCCCCATGTGCGACTCGGTGAACAGTGGACGCTTCAGGGTTGACCGAATAGTTCGCTTCTTCCTTGCGGAGTTTTACGGGTGTGGCCCATACGCGACGGACCAGAGCGGCGAAAAGCCGCAGATGGCGAATACTTACCGGCCCTTGCGTTACGTATTGGCCAGGGCTTTCGACGTTGCCGGAAGGCGCCGGTTGGCCTGATATCGAGACGTTGACAACCAGCCATATCGAACCCCTCGATACGCCCGTTTGTTTCACGCCCAGAAGGGGCCGGGGACGGTGATCTGTATACGTGGATTTGGTTTCCACTAGAACCGCACCAGGTTGTTACGTGAAAGTCACGCGGTAGAGTGGCGGTTATTACTGGAGGCGGACTCGGGGGTTCCGCCTTCTGGTGGCGCGTGGGTTTCCGCTCGCCCAAGGGGTTTTGGGCTCTCAAGGATTCTCGATGACGAAGCGAAGTCGCCCGTCCAGGGCGTGGGGCTGGGATGGAAACCGGGCTGACGTGACGGTGCGCCGACGGGGAACGAGCGGATCGGCAGAGTGTGGCGCTGGCGACCGGGGGGCGCCGCGGCGCTTTGCTGCGCTTCTCGGCGGAGCCGGCTCGGCCGCCCCGACTTCCCCGCACCGTTCCGGTCTGCGTGAATCCACAGGCCATGTGGTGCAGGCTTCGATCTCGTCGCCTGAACACCGTGGGTGTCGCCATGGCGACACCAGGGGTTGCGATGCGCCGTCGCGGGCTTCGCCCCGCGCTTAGCGACCAGCCCAGCCCCAGGTGGCACGGTGGCCGACGCCCGTGATCGCAGGCCAGGGCCACGTCCGGAGCGGTCGCGGCGTCCGTTCAAGGCTGGGGCTTCGCCTGGGCTCGTCGGTCTCCCCGGCTGCGACGGATCGCGGCCCGAAAAGGATGTCGGCCTCGGCCAAGACAAAGACTGTCCCTGGATTCCCTCCCCCGCCCAACGCGCCTCACCCGCCGAGTTCGCGTCTCACCCTGGTCACCGGCCCATGGAACTGATATCGCGTGACAGATCTTCTCGAACGTAGGGTCGGGAATACGGGATGTGCCACGCCATCCATGCCGCTCCCTCTCTCCTCCCCACGGCCGTTGGATATTCGCAGACCTGTTCCTGGCACAACATGTCCTCCGCCCTGGCGAGACACCCGGATCTCGGCACCCCGTTCACCGAACAAATCCCGCAACGTACACCTGTATCAATAGCCATGCCCCAAAAGGCCGGGCGGGCACACCTCGGAAGTCGGCACGCCACACAACTGCACCGGGGATCTCCCTGATGCGCGCAACCTACGGAGTGCACAAGTTGACCAAATCCACCGACATTTCGACCGACGAGCCGACCGATATTTTTCCCGCCCCCCACGAAGAGGAGAATGCGCCACACAGCACGGAAGGGATCTTCGCCGAGTTGTTAGCCGCACTGGTGGGCGCCGAGCGAGTGCCGGTCGACAGCCACTTCTTCAACGACCTCGGCGCCGACTCCATGGTGATGGCGCACTTTTGTGCCCGGGTCAGAAAACGACCGGAGCTGCCGCCGGTATCGATGAAGGACATCTACCAGCACCCCACCGTCCGCGGCCTCGCGGCGGCGCTGGAGCAGGCCGCGTCCGAACCCGCCGCCCCGACGGCCCCGGCACCGGTCGAACCGCCACCGCGGGGCAGCAGCATCCGCTACGTCCTGTGCGGGGCCGCACAGTTGCTGTTCTTCCTCGGTTACTCCTACCTCACCGCTCTGTGCACCACGAGGGGCTACGACTGGGTGTCCGACGGCTCCGGGGTGATCGGCATCTACCGCCGGGCGGTGCTCTTCGGCAGCGCCGAGTGCATCGGCCTGAGCCTCTTCCCGATCGTGGCCAAGTGGCTGCTCATCGGCCGCTGGACGCCGCGTGAGTTCCCGGTCTGGGGGCTGACCTACCTGCGCTTCTGGATCGTCAAGGTGCTGGTGCAGGCCAATCCCATGGTGCTGTTCGTCGGCAGTCCGGTGTACGTGCTCTACCTGCGGGCCCTGGGCGCCAAGATCGGCAAGCACGTCACGGTCCTGTCCCGTCACGTCCCCGTCTGCACCGACCTGCTCACCGTCGGCGCCGGGACGGTGATCCGCAAGGACTCGTTCTTCCTCTGCTACCGGGCCCAGGCCGGGCGGATCCAGACCGGCCCGGTCGCCCTCGGCCGGGACGTGTTCATCGGCGAGCGGACCGTCCTGGACATCGACACCGCCATGGGGGACGGGGCGCAGCTCGGCCACACCTCCACCCTGCAACGGGGCGAGGCCGTACCGAGCGGTCAGCGGTGGCACGGATCCCCCGTCCAGCGCACGGAGTTGAACTACGTACGGGTCGCACCGGCGCGGTGCAGCACGTTCCGGCGGGCCGCTTTCGGGTGGGTCAGCTTGCTGAGGACGTTCCTCGTCGGGCTGCCCTTGGTCATCGGTGGTGCCTGTGTGCTGTTGACCAAGGTGTCCATGCCGGTGGGCGGAAAGGCCCTGAGCGAGGAGTCCGTCACCTCGGCGGCGTTCTACCTCGACACCCTGGTCTTCTCCCTCGCGTTGTTCTTCGGCGTCATCGTCGTGGGCCTGACCGTGCTGTGCACCGTCCCGCGTCTGCTGCACCGGGTGATCGAGCCGGGGAAGGTCTATCCGCTGTACGGCTTCCGGTACGGCGTGCACCGCGCGGTCGCGCGCATGACGAACCTCAAGTTCTTCATCTGGCTGTTCGGTGACAGCTCCTACATCGTCCACTACCTCCGAGGTCTGGGGTACGACCTCTCCCGCGTCGAGCAGACCGGCTCGAACTTCGGCAGCGGTCTCCAGCACGAATCTCCGTTCCTGAGCTTCGTCGGCAGCGGAACGATGGTCGCCGACGGACTGTCGATCATCAACGCCGAGATCTCCAGCACCTCCTTCAGCGTGGCGCGCACCGCGATCGGCAGGCAGAACTTCCTCGGCAACTTCATCGCCTACCCGGCCGGGGGGCGGACCGGCGACAACTGCCTCCTGGCGACCAAGGTGATGGTCCCGCTCGAAGGGGAGATCCGGACGGGCGTGGGCCTGCTCGGCTCGCCCTGCTTCGAGATTCCACGGACGGTGGAGCGCGACGCCCGCTTCGACCACCTGCGCGGCGGCGACGAACTGCGCCGCCGGCTCACGGCCAAGAACCGCTACAACCTGCGCTCCATCGGCCTGTTGCTCCTCCTGCGGTGGTTCCACTTCTTCGCGCTGGCCCTGCTGAGCGTGGCCACGTTCTACCGCGACGACGCGTGGGGACAACTCCTGGACGCCGTCCTGCTGGTGTTCTCCCTGGGGTTCACCGTCGTCTACTACGCGTCGGTGGAGCGGTGCATCACGCGCTTCCGGGCGCTGCGGCCGCAGGTGTGCTCCATCTACGACCCCTACTTCTGGCACCACGAACGACTGTGGAAGGTCCCCGACACCCACTTCAACGCCTTCAACGGGACCCCGTTCAAGAACGTCATGTGGCGGCTGATGGGCGTCCGGCTCGGCCGCCGGGTCTTCGACGACGGCTGCTTCATCACCGAACGCACGCTCACCACCATCGGCGACGACTGCGCCCTGAACGCCGGCAGCAAGATCCAGTGCCACTCGCAGGAGGACGGCACCTTCAAGTCCGACCGCAGCACGCTCGGCGCGGGGTGCACCCTCGGCGTCGGCGCGCTCGTCCACTACGGCGTGACGCTGGGCAGCGGCGCGGTGCTCGCCGCCGACTCCTTCCTGATGAAGGGGGAAGAGGTGCCCCGCAACGCCCGGTGGGCGGGCAACCCGGCCGCCGACGCCTCCCGGCACGGGCAACGGTCGCCCAGGACGGACACCGCAGCGGCCCCCGTGCCGTAGGCCGACCGCAGGCCCGTCACAGCGCCCCCGCACACCACGGCACGACCGATCCCCGGCACGCACCGGGCGGACGAGGTACCCCCTGCGACCGACCGGACCGCCAGCCGCACCCACCACCGCCGGCCGCCACGGCCAACGCCCATCAGCGCCGTCATCCCGGCGAGCAGAGAAACCCGAGGGAAGATCCATGGGAAATCCGAAGGATGCCGGCCGCGAGCACTGGCTGAGAGTGCTCACCGCCGGCGGGTACACCGCGATCCCGCGGTGGACACCCGATCCGGCCGTCGGCGAGGCCGCGTACGAACTGTCCCTCCCCGACGGCCTGGTGGCGCGGCTGCGGCAGCAGACCGTCGGCCTGGACGTACGCCTGGATGCGGCACTGCTGGCCGCCCACGCCAAAGTCCTCGCCGCGCTCTCCGGAGAGCAGGCGGTGGTCACCGGCTACCTCCCCGCCGACGGCGGCACGGCACTGCCCTGCCGGGTCTCCACCGCCCGCAGCACCTGGCACGAGCTGATGCAGGACTCCGCCTGGGCAGCCGCCGAGCTCCTGTCCCACCGAAGTTTCCCGCTGGACGCCCTCCGAGACGAACTCGGCCTGGAACAACCAGCGTTCGAGACCGAGTTGGACCTTTCCGGGACCGCCGAAGAGCTGGCCGAGAGCACCGTGCTCAGGGTGGCCGTACTGCGGCACGAAGGACGGATCACGCTGCGTCTGCGCTACCGGACCGAGGCGCTCGACGCGAAGTTCGCCGCCCGCATCGCGGGCTACCACCTCACCGCGCTCGCACGCTTCGCGGCGGATCCCGGCGCCGAGCACGCGGCGCAGAGCCTGCTGTCCACGGCCGAACGTGACTTCCAGCTCGAAGCGCTCGCCGGGCCCCAGTTGGACCTGCCGGACCGCCGGTTCCACGAGCTGTTCGAGGAGCGGGTGCGCCGCCATCCGGATGCCGTAGCCGCCGTGCACGACGGCCGGCAGTGGACCTACCAGGAGCTCAACGCCCGCGCCAATCGCCTCGGGCGGGCCCTGCTGGCCGAGGGGCTGACCCGCGAGGGCGTGGTGGCCGTCGTCACCGAACGCAATCTGGACTGGATGTCCGCCGTGCTGGCCGTCTTCAAGGCCGGCGGCGTCTACCTCCCCATCGAGCCGCACTTCCCACCCGAGCGCATCACCGCCATGCTGACCCGAGCCGCATGCGACCTCGTGCTGACCGAACCGGGGAGCACGGCCACCCTCGACCAGGCACTGACCGACCTGCCCGCCACCCGCGCGCTCGGCATCGACGCCGTCCTGGGCGCTGACGACGTCGGCATCGACGACGTCGACGACCTGGGCGTCGAGGTCGCCGCGGACCAACTCGCCTACATCTACTTCACCAGCGGCTCCACCGGCGAGCCCAAGGGCGCGATGTGCGAGCACGCGGGCTTCCTCAACCACCTCTACGCCAAGATCGGTGACGTGGGGATCGCCGAAGGCGGCGTCGTCGCCCAAACCGCACCCCAGTGCTTCGACATCTCCCTGTGGCAACTGGTCTGCGCGCTCCTGGTCGGCGGACGAACCCACCTGGTCGAGCAGCAGGTGATCCTCGACGTCCCCCGCTTCGTCGACACCCTCGCCGCGGGACGCATCACCGTCCTCCAAGTCGTCCCCTCCTACCTCGAAGCCCTCCTGACCCACCTCGAACTCCACCCCCGCCGCCTTCCGGACCTGCGGTGCGTCTCGGTCACCGGCGAGGAACTCAAGACGGAGCTCGCCCAGCGCTGGTTCACCGCGCTGCCGGACATCAGGCTGGTCAACGCCTACGGCCTGACGGAGACCTCCGACGACACCAACCACGAGGTCATGGACCGGGCACCGGACGGCGGTCGGGTCCCGCTCGGGCCGTGCGTGAACAACGTGCGCGTCTACGTCGTCGACGACACCCTGGAACCGGTGCCACTGGGCGCCCCGGGCCAGATCGTCTTCTCCGGTGTCTGCGTCGGCCGCGGCTACGTCAACGACCCCGAACGCACCCGATCGGCCTTCCTGGACGATCCGCACTACCCGGGGCAACGGCTCTACAAGGGGGGCGACTACGGCCGTTGGCTGCCCGGTGCCCGGCTGGAATTCCTCGGACGCCGCGACGCCCAGGTCAAGATCCGAGGCTTCCGGATCGAGATCGGCGACATCGAGAACGCCCTGCTGCGGGCGCCCGGCATCCGTGACGGTGCCGTCACGGTCGCCGGCGACGAACAACGCAAGCGCCTGGTGGCCTTCTACAGCGGCCCACGCCCCCTGGAGACCGAGGCCCTACGGCAGCAGCTGGCGCAGTCACTGCCCCCGTACATGGTGCCCGATGCCTTCCACTGGCGTGAGCACCTGCCGTTGACCGCCAACGGCAAGATCGACAAGAAGGCGCTCACCGCGCTCGCCGCCCACCCCGAGACCGCCGACAACTACCGCGCACCGCGCACCTCCACGGAACGGCGACTGGCCCAGGCATGGGCGAGGGTCCTCGGCGTGCCAGCGGGCCGCATCGGGCGGCGCGACCACTTCTTCGAACTCGGCGGAACCTCCCTGTCGGCCGTCAAACTGGCGATCGCCCTCGACCGTGCGGTCTCCCTCAAAGACCTCACCCACCATCCGGTCCTCGCCGACCTGGCCGAACTGCTCGACGGCTACCGTGAGCCCCACCGCGGGCTGCTCCACACCCTCGCCGAACCGGCAGGCGACCCCACCGGGCACCTGGTGTGCTTCCCCTACGCCGGCGGCAACGCGGTCAACTTCCAACCCGTGGCCAGGGCGCTCCAGACCAGCGGACTGGCGGTCCACGCCGTCGAACTGCCCGGCCACGACCTGACCACCGACCCCGAACCCTTCGCAGCACGGGAAGACGTGGTCGAGCGGGTCGTCACGGAGATCACCCGGCGCGGGCTGACCAAGATCCTGCTGTGGGGCCACTCCTCAGGCACCGCGTACGCGCTGGCGGCCGCGCAACTGCTCCAGGCCCGACAGGTACCCGTCCAACAGGTCTACCTCAGCGCCCAGTTGCCCGGTGACGCCGCCGGCCGACGCGCCGCCGCCGACGCGCTCACCGCCCGGACCGACGCGGAGATCGCCAAGGAGCTGAGCGCGGACGGCGGCCACGGCGCACTGGGCGACTTGGACCCGCAGCGCGCCGCCCGCGCCGCTGCCGCCTACCGGCACGACGCGCTCTGCGCCCACCACTACTTCGCCGACCTCCTCGACCACCCCCCGAGGGAGCGGCTGACCGCCCCCCTCACCGTGATCGTCGCCGACGACGACCCGACCACCGCGGACGCCGCGCACCGCCACGACGCGTGGCGGCTCCTTGCCGACCACGTCGAGCTGCACCAACTTTCCGACGGGGGCCACTACTTCCCCCGCACCCGCCCCGCCGAGACGGCACAGGCCGTACTGCGTACGGTCCGCCCGCCCATGCCGGCGTGAAGGCGCGTACCGAGCCGGAAGCAACACCGGGAGAGAAGAGGAACCACTGATGTCTTCGTCACCGCCGCAAGCCGCCGCGTACGAGGTGCCCGCCCGGCCCGGCAGGCCGCCGATGCTGCTGGCGGAGTCCGCCACCGACCCGGTGGTCTGGGTGGTCCAGCACCGTGCGGCGCTGCGTGCCACCGTCACCGAGCACGGCTCCGTCCTGGTGCGGGGCCTGGGCCTGCGCGACGCGGCCGGGGCCGCCGCGGCCTTCCGGGTGCTGTCCCCGCACCTGATGGCCGACAAGGAGAGTTTCGCTCCGCGCCAGACGTACGCGGTGGGGGTCTACTCCTCGTCGAAGTGGCCGCAGAACCAGCCGATGTGCATGCACCACGAACTCAGCTACGCCCTGGAACTGCCGGGCCTGATGCTCTTCGCCTGCCTGAGTGCGCCGGACCGCGGCGGGGTGACCGGGTTGGCGGACGCCGCGGCCGTCTTGGACGCGCTCCCCCGCAGGTTGGTCAAGCGGTTCGAGCGGCAGGGATGGCTGCTGACCCGCACCTACAACGACGAGATCGGTGCTTCCGTCGCCGAGGCGTTCGGCACCGACGACCGTGCCACCGTCGAACGGTACTGCCGGGCCAACGCCATCGCGTTCGAGTGGCAGCCCGACGGCGGACTGCGGACGCGCCAACGGCGCAGTGCCGTCGTACGCCACCCCGTCACCGGTCGGCGCTGCTGGTTCAACCAGATCGCCTTCCTCAACGAGTGGACGATCGCGCCGGAGATCCACGAATACCTGGTGGACGTCTACGGCCCCGAGGGGCTGCCGTTCAACACCTTCTTCGGCAACGGCGACCCGATCGACGCCGACGTCGTCCAACTCCTCAACACCGTCTACGAGAACCACACCGTGCGCGAGCCGTGGCAGGCCGGGGATCTGATGCTCGTGGACAACATCCGCACCGCGCACAGCAGGGAGCCCTTCGAGGGCTCACGCGAGATCGTCGTCGCGATGACCGACCCGGTGCACCTGTCCGACTGCTCGCCGACCATCGAGGTGACCGTCAAGTGACCACCACTCGTCCCGCCACTCCCCAGCAGCAGGCGTCCACCGACAGGACGGCGCCGCCTACCGTCCCCCCGTTCGCGGTGATCTCCGGAGCCCAGGTCCAGCGCGCTCTGGCAGGCCGCCAGCGCGAGATCGTCGACCTGGTCGAGGCCACCTACCGGCTGCACGGCGCCGGCCAGTCGGTCAACCCGCCCTCGTACTTCCTGCGCTTCCCCGACCGGCCCACCTCCCGCATCATCGCGCTGCCCGCCTCCCTCGGCGGCCAGTCACCGGTCGACGGCCTGAAATGGATCTCCAGCTTCCCCACCAACGTGGCAGCCGGCATCCCCCGCGCTTCGGCGGTCCTCATCCTCAACGACCACGAGACCGGCTACCCCTTCGCCTGCCTGGAAAGCTCCATCATCAGCGCCACCAGGACCGCGGCGTCCGCGGCGCTCGCCGCCGACCGACTCAGCCGCGGCCGACCGCGTCCCCGCAGCATCGGCTTCTTCGGCACCGGCCTGATCGCCCGCTACATCCACACCTTCCTGACCGGCACCGGCTGGGAGTTCGACCAGGTCGCCCTGCACGACCTGTCCCCCGACAGCACCGCCGGATTCCGCACCTATCTCGACCAGTCCGCCGACAACACGCCGTCGATCACCGTGGTCGACAGCGCCGAGGAGCTCATCCGCCGCAGCGAGCTGGTGGTCTTCGCCACCATCGCCGGACGCCCCCACGTCAGTGACGCCTCCTGGTTCGACCACCACCCGCTGGTCCTGCACGTCTCACTGCGCGACCTCGACCCCGAGATCATCCTCACCTCGACCAACATCGTCGACGACGTCGAACACTGCCTGAAGGCCGACACCTCGCCCCACCTGGCCGAACAGCAGTCCGGCGGCCGGGACTTCCTCACCGGCACACTCGACGACGTACTGACCGGACGGGTGACGGTACCGGCCGACCGGACGGTGGTGTTCTCACCGTTCGGACTCGGGGTGCTGGACCTCGCGGTGGGCAAGCACGTCTACGACGAGGCGGCCCGCTCGGGCCAGTTGCACGTCGTCGACGACTTCTTCCACGAGCTACGCCGCTACGGCTGAACGGACAGCAGCACTGCCACCGATCAGAGGGGCATCATGACCATCATCTCCGTTCCCACGGACTTCAACGAAGAGGACCTGTACGTCGATCTCCGACCGATCGTCCAGCACTCCCTCTTCCTGAAGTGCGAGGGGTTCAACTTCGCCGGGTCGATCAAGCTCAAGGCGGCCACCGAAATGGTGGAGGCCGCAGAATGGATCGGAGTCCTCAAACCCGGATCCATCCTGGTCGAGTCCTCCTCCGGAAACCTCGGCGCGGCCCTGAGCCTCATAGCCGCCAGCAAGGGCTACGGCTTCCTGTGCGTGACCGACTCCCGATGCAACCTGTCCGCCCGACGGTTCATGGAGGCCATGGGCAGCCGCGTGCACATCATCTCCGAACCGGCAGCCGAAGGCGGCCTGCTCGGCGCCCGCATCGCCCACGTCCAGGCACTCTGCGCATCCGACGACCGATACGTGTGGCTCAACCAGTACACCAACACCGACAACTGGAAGGCCCACTACCGCACCACCGCACCGGCCATCGCGCGCCGCTTCCCCCAACTGGACGTCCTGTTCGTCGGAGCCGGCACCACCGGAACCCTCATGGGCTGCGCCCGCTACTTCCGCACACTGCACCGACAGGTGCGGATCGTCGCGGTCGACAGCGCCGGCTCCGTGACGTTCGGCGGCAGACCGGGCCGACGCATGATCCCCGGTCTGGGCACCAGCGTCCGCCCCGCGCTCTTGGACGAGTCGTACGTGCACGAGGTGGTCCACGTCGAAGAACCGGACACCATCAGAGCCTGCCACCGCCTGGCCAGACGCGGGTTCCTCTTCGGCGGCTCCACCGGCACGGTGGTCAGCGGAGCCACCCAGTGGCTGAGCCGGCACGAAGACCAGGACCTCACCGCCGTAGCCATCGCACCGGACCTCGGCGAGCGCTACCTCGACACCATCTACCAAACCAACTGGCTGCACGACCTGTACGGCGAGGACGTGCTCAACCCCGACGAACTCGCCACGGACCTGACGGCCTGACCCCACCTCGCGCATCGCCGCCGGCCCCGTCACGGACTGGCTCGTGCGGCCCGAGGACTCGCCCTGCTCTCGACGTCCCTGACGACCACCAGCGGTACCTCACGTCACCGTCGTGGAGAGGACGCCGGAGACCCGACCAAGGAGACGACACGATGAAGAGCGGGACGTGAGCCCGCACGCCACGGGCCGATCACCGGCTCTCGCGACGCCAGCCACCCGTAGGCGACCAGTGAGCGCGGACGCATGGACAGCACGGCACCTTGCCGGTCGGTGGCGTGCGCCGCCGCTGCACCTGACGCAGCGACAGACAGCGCTGCGAACCACAGTCCTCGTCGTCGGCCACCACGCCGGGAGTGATGCCGTATGAGCCGCCGTTGTACGTCGATCGACCGCGCCGCTCGGGTGGTGGCGGCGGCGCTGTGCCTGGCCATCGCCTGGGTACACGTAGAGGACCAGGGCGGAATCCCCGGTGACGAGACGCCGCACTACATCGCCGTCGCCTACTACCTTCTCGAAGGTGGCAGCGTCGTCTGCGCCGGGCTGCTACTTGCCGGATTGCGCACCGGACGGTACGCGGACGTGTGGCTGCTCGCCTCATGGGTCGCGAACGGCCCGCTGCTGGGAAACGTCCTCGCGCGGATCCCCAACATCCCCGATTACGGCACCGACGACAGCTACTGGACCGATCCCCCGGGAGTCGAAAGCATCGTCGCCGAAGTCGCCCTGCTCATGCTCTCCCTCACGATGACGCTCCGAGCGTCCCGGCCCCGGCCGCTCTCCTCCTGACCGGCGGACTCCGCAGCGATCCCATGGGCCTCGGGCCCACATGGTTACGGGCGTGAAGGCTTCCGTTCGTCAATCTGTATGGTTCACAGTACAAAGCATCTGTACTGTGAACCATACAGATTGGGGGATCATGGAAATCGACGAATGGATCCAGCGGCTGCCGAAGGTGGAGCTGCACGTGCATCTTGAGGGTTCGCTGCGGCCCGCGACGCTGTTCGCGTTGGCGGCGCGCAACGGCGTCCCCTTGCGGGCGCGCAGCGCGCAAGAGCTCACCGAGCTGTACCAGTTCGGCAGCTTCGAGGACTTCGGCCGGCTCTTCATGACGGGGCTGAAGGTGTTGCGCAGTGCGGAGGACTTCGCGGACGCCACGGTCGCGCTCGCCGCGGAACTCGCCGCGCAGAACGTCCGCTACGCGGAGGTCACCACCTCCCCGATGGGCCACCACCACCGCGGCATCGCACTGGCGGAGTACGCCGCGGGGCTCGACGAAGGACGTCGACGCGCCCGTGCGGACCATGGCGTGGAGATCGGCTGGATCTGCGACATCGTCCGCAACATGGAAGACCCCGACTCCCACCACACCGTCGACTTCCTGTTGGGCCCGGACGCTCCCGCAGCAGTCGTCGGACTGGGACTGGGCGGCGTCGAACACGGCTTCCCGCCCGAGCTGTTCGCCTCCTCGTTCGCCAAGGCCAAGGCCAGCGGACTGGCTTCGCTCCCGCACGCCGGAGAGACCGCCGGCCCTTCCAGCATCTGGGGAGCCTTGCGGGTGCTCAAGGCCGATCGCATCGGACACGGCATCCGCTGCCTGGACGACCCGGCCCTGGTCGCCCACCTCGCCGAGGAACGGATCCCCCTGGAGGTGGCACCCACCTCCAATGTGGCCCTGTGCCTGGTGAAGGACGCGGAGAGCCACGTCCTGGGCGAACTGGCCCGCGCGGGACTGGCGGTGACGCTCAACACCGACGACCCCGCCTACTTCCAGACCACGCTCAACGACGAGCTGCGGACCGCTCACGACGTGCACGCATTCTCCCGCCAGGCATTGCTGGACGCCCAGACCACCGCACTGCGCGCCTCCTACGCACCGGCCGGGATCAAAACCGCCGTGGCCCGCGAACTCCAGCAGACCCACCCATGAGCGACTTCGCCGCGACCGCGGTCAGCACCGGCTAGAAAGAGGAACCCACCGTGGCACGCCCCCCAGGACCAGAACGCCCGTTGTACGTGCGCATCGCGATGTCGCTCAAGGCCCGCATCCTGGCCGGGCACTACCCTCCCGGCAAGCGGCTGCCCAGCGAGGACGATCTCGCCGGCGCCATGGCGGCCAGCCGCGGCACCGTTCGCCAGGCACTGGCCGAACTGCGCGACGCGGGGTACGTCGTCAGCCGTCGCGGCTCGGGCAGCTACGTCGCCGACCCGCTGCCCATCGAACCGCTGTCCCCACAGTCGGGGCCGGTCTACACCGGCTTCCTCGATGACTTGGACAACGAAGCCCACCACGTCCGCGAACGCACCCGCGTCCAGGACACCCTCCACGCCGACCACGCCCTGGCCGCACGCTTGAAGATCCCGGTGGGGGCACCCGTCGTGCGCTACCGCGCCACCAGGCTCCGCGACGACATCCCCTACGGCATCGCGACGGACATCGTCCCCCAGGCCGTCGCCGACCGCATCACCACCGACGTACTCGCGGCGAGCCCCACCCTCGTCGACGCACTGACACTGGCACGACGACAGGTCGCCGAGAGCCTGCAACGCGTCGAACCCACCCTGCTGGACGCCGAGGACGCCCAACGATGCGGAGCATCCCCCGGCGACCCCGCACTGGCCATCACCGGCATCGCCTACGACGCCGACCACGTCCCCGTCAACGCCTACACCCTGACCGTCATCAAGGGCTACGGCATCGGCCTCCACCTCACCCGCGTGCAACCAACGGCATGAACTCCGAAGCCATCGGCGCGGGAAGCCGAAGGGCACCGTTCGTCCGACGGCTTGACGCTGGTGCCCCGCGCGGCCGAGACGGAAGCCTCTGTGGAGGAGCAACTCGCCCGCCCCGGGCTGACCCCGTTCGCCCAGGTGCGGGGCGGATCAGGGCGTGACCGGGCGGACGGCACTCACAGCCACCGCTGTGCCGCCTCGAAGCTGTCCCCGCCTCCGGTGTTGAACGCGATGGCGGCCTGGGGTGCATGGCGGCGGATCAGGTTCACGATCTGTTCGAAGAGCGGCAGCAGCTGCTCGGTCTTGCGGATCCCGCCGCCGACCCCGTTGGCGTCAGGCTCCTCCCCTTCTCGGGAGTCGGAAGCGGTCGGAGGCAGTCGGAACCGGACCGGAGGGGGCGCGGTCAGGGTGACCACGCCCCCCTTTTCGCCGTGGCCGGCGTGCCTGCCCTCAGCCGGCCGGTGCCCGCAGGTGCCGGTCAGCGGGCTCGGGTCAGCTGACCGGCGATCGTCAACTGGCCGGCGTGGGCGGCCGGTCGACCACGTCGCTCCGCTCGCTCACGGGGCCGGGAGCGGGGACTAGCGGCACTGCCTGGGGCTGCGGACGGCGGCGCGGGCGGGACCATCGCTTCACCATCGGCAGCTCCACGGTCCGGTACAGGATCCAGGCGAGGACGAGGGTGAGGGCCAACCAGCCGGTGGCGCGCAGGAGCGCCTCACCGGTGTCCCACTGCTGTCGGCTGCCGTACTTGGCGGGGCCGACGGGCCCGACGACGAGTTGCAGCATGTAGAAGGCGAACGAGATCTCTCCCAGCCACACCATTGTGCGGCCGCCCAGCGGACTGGTTCTGCCCTCCGCGTCGGCGTACGCCCAGCTCGCGACGGTCAGGCCGAGCGGGACGAGCACCGGCAGCACCACACCGTGGGTGGTGGGAATCCACAGGGACAGCAGGTAGCCGGGGATCAGGGTGAGAGCGGCGACCCACCGGTTCACGGGAATCCAGCGGCCCGTCATGACGATCCGCGCCAGCAGGATGCCCAGGCCGAACTCGAAGAGGCGACTGACCGGGACGAAGTAGACGATCCAGAACTGGAGCCAGCCGTACTTCAGCGACGGCACGGCCATATGGGGAAGCAGCGTCTCGGCGGCCGTGGCGACCAGCAGTGCGCCGAGCACCATGGCGCCGGCCCACCACCACAGGCGCTCCGGGCGGATCCTCTTGACCAGGCCTATCAGCACGGGGAAGCAGAGGTAGAAGACGAGCTCGACGGAGAGCGACCAGGCCGGGCTGTTGACGCCGTTGAGGACGAGGGGATCCGGCACCCAGGTCTGGACGAGGAACAACCCGGGCAGGAACTGACCGGCCGTCAGGGCCTGTCCGGCAGCCAGGCCCAGCAGCAGCGCGGCGACCCAGGTGACGAAGTGCATCGGGTAGATCTTCGTCAACCGGCGGCGCCAGAACCGGCCCGGGCGGTCGCCGTCCCGGGCGGACCAGGTGAGCACGAACCCGCTGAGGAGGAAGAAGAAGGACACCCCGAGGCTGCCGAACATGCCGAGGTAGGTGCTGAGCCCCTTGTTCAGGCTCTGGTCGGTGAACATCCAGGCCGCTGACACATGGGCGATGAAGACCAACAGCGCTGCGACGAACCGCATACCGGTCAGTGAAGGGAGCGCTCTACTGCGTTGGGGAGGGCTTGCGTCCAACATGTGCGGATCCTCTCGGAGAGGTTGGGGATCGGGGAGTAACGAGCAGGCAGCACGTCACTCCCCGACGGCGGCGGTCGCGCCGTCCGCCGCCAGGTCACCCAACTCCCGGCGGACTCCCGGTCGGTCACCCGGCCCCACGCCAACGTGCCCCAGGCAGGCGTCGACGGCCTGCCTAACCGTCGAGGGGAGGCCGATGCGCAGGCAACACCGCGGACCGCCCGCGGGGATGACGGGGGAGGTGACAGAAGAGATGACCGGGCGAACACCGGCACCGGCGTGAGCCATGCCTGGTGGGGGAACTCGCTGACGACGCGGGCCGGGACGACCCCCACCTCCCACGTCGTGCAGTCGCTCTCGTCGCCATCGTCCGAAACACGTCCGGTGGTCAGCGAGATCGTCATGCGGCGAAGTAACACACAGGCCGAAAGTGATCGCCACCGAATTTACCGCGGAATGAGGCGGGTTGGGGCCCGGATCGCACGATTCGACGGTCCGCCGCGCCCACGGCGGTGTCTCCGCGAACGCCAGCCCCGCGCCGGACCAGTGCGAACGACGTCGGCGACGGCGAGGGGACCGCACCGGAACCGGGTCGGGGCGGTGCGCCGTCCGCACTGCCGCGACGTCCGGTGCCGGCACGGCGCCCGCGCGCCGAACGGCGCGATCGGATCGGGTGGTTTCCGGACACCGGCGCAGGCACGCAAGACGGCAGCGCAGCCCGCCTGGACGCCGCGACGCACGGCCGGATGCACCATGGGAGGGAGGAGCGACCGTCGCGGCTCGCGACGGCGCCGGCACCGCGCCGTCCGGGCCTCCGCCGCGGCCTGTGGTACGTGCACCGTCACGGCGCGGCGGAGTCCCAGACAGCTCAGGCGGGGCGGCGCGGGGTGGAGGCCGCGGTCGGTGCGCCACGGCCGGGGTGACGCTGCCGGCGGCTCAGAAGGCTCCCAGGTCGGCCGACACCCAGTGCTCCGGCTGCATGTAGAGGGCGATGTGCTCGCCGAGATGGGTCCGGTCGTATTCGACGAACGCGCCGACCTCGTCCGGCGGGAGGTATCGCGCCGCCATGTCCCACGAGCGCTGGGGGCTGTCCGGGGCCGTCCTGGTCAGCGGGCCCTCCACGGACACGTAGCGCACCGTCGGTTCGGTCCGCTGCACCATCAGGCTGAAGCGTCCCGCGGTCCGGATCGCCCGCGCCTTGCGCGAATCGGGCCCGGTACGCACCCACAGCTCGCCGCCCGGCGTGTAGTGGTACCAGATCGGCACCGTCAGCGGTGCGCGGTCCGGCCGTTCGACCACGGAGAGCGCCCCGACGTGGGGTTCTGCCAGAAACCGCTCCCGTTCCTGCCGTGCGAGTGTCATGTGACCGACCCTAGTTGCGCGGGCGCCTTCCGGCACCCGTTCCCGGAACGGCCCGCCCCCGGCATTCGAACGCGGCGGCAACCGCACCACGGTGCCGGGGTCCCCAGCCGTCGCACGACCGGGCCGCGTCTCGCCGCATTTCTACGAAAGGACGCGGTCGTGGCGTGAGCTCCGCATATGAGCAATTACCGCACGCGCGGCGATCGTTGATCAATCCCAGAGCTTGCTTGAATTTGACCTTCCGCTTAAAAAACTGGCGTGTGCAATACGTGAAGGCTCTGGAATTTCGTTCTCGATACCACGATCGAGCGTGCAATCTAGTGCGTGGCGGGAGTCGCTCAAGGGTTCCGCCGCAGTGCGGCACGCATTGCACGCCACCATGAAGGAAGAAGGACGCTCATCATCATGAGCAACACCTCCGGCATTGAGACCCGCGAGATAGCCGACGACGACCTCGACAACGTCGCGGGTGGTCTCTCCGTCAGCGGCTCCCTGAATGGCCTGACCGCCAACTTCGCCCCGGGCCCGAACGGCATTCCGATCCTGACCGGCGGCTCCATCAAGTCGGTCAGCCTCACCGTCTCGGACATCCCCCTGGGCCCGATCGGCGGCTGACTCACCACCTGCGGCTGAGATGCGACTCTCGCTGGGTACTCAGCCGACGGGCCCGGAGACCACCCCGAGGTGATGTGGGGTAATTCGGGACCCAATGCGGCGTCGGCCTTCAAGACCTCGATGGGGTCTTGAAGGCCGACGTCGTCGTATGCGTCGCCGAGTCCGCGCAGCCCGGCGCGGCGTGCAGGCGAAGGTGCGGCACCGCGGCTGCCCGTCCCTGAACTCCGAGACGCGGCGCCGGTATCGACACAGCCGTCACGCAGCGAAGAAAGCATGCGGAAGAAGGGTCCGACGGTCGGCTCGGAAACGTTGCGAGAATTTCAACTCCGAGCAGTCCGACAGCGAACCGGGCGCGATTTCCCCATCGTAGATGACCACGCCCATCCAACGACGTGGACACAATCCTCACACCGGAATCGCTGCAACCGTCCCCTTATTGCATTCCCAGACCGAGAAAGCATCTGATGTCGTCGTCGCGATGCGCCGCCGAAATGAGTGGGGACAATTGATCGGCAGGTTCCGGTGGAACCTGCCGGATTTCTCAGCCGTGACACCGAACCCGTTGCACAGCCACTGCGCAAGGAACGCTCGGGCACGTCCTACTGGAAGGAAGGACGGGCGGACGGACGGAACTCAGTTGTCGACGTACTTACGCAACACGGACTGGTAGTCGGCGAATTCGGGCTCGGTGTGGAGCTGGTCGGTGCCCCGCTTGAGATAGACCATTCCCGGGCAGTTGGGTTGCCGGCTGCCCAGCAGCTTCTCGCTGCCGATCTTCTTGCCGGTCCTGGCTTCGTACACCGTGACGTCGTACACGCCGCGGTACAGCTTGATGGTGTCCGTGGTGAACTTGCAGTCGGTCAGGAACTCGCCCTCGTCGGGAGCGTCCAGACAGGCGATGAGCTGCACCCGGTGCGGGTCGAGGCCGTTCCCACTCCAGTAGTCCGCCGTGCCGGAGGTCGGGGAGGCCGGGTGCGAAGAGCCGGACTCACTGATCGTGAACATCGCGACGGGGTGCGGACCCGCACCGGTGTGCTCGGCGGTCTGGGGGAAGTACTTGCGGGCGATGCCGCTGCCGCAGCCCGTGTCCAGGTCGGAGACGCGGCTGAGCGCCTTGTCGTTGGCCTTCGGTTCGCACATCACCCAGTAGACGCCGTAGCCGACGGCCAACACCGTGACCACCGCGGTCGCCCGCAGGAGCAGGGTCCGCTGCCCGCGCTGCTGCGCCCCCGCGCCCCGGGCGGACGTGCCGCCGGCCCGGCGCCTGGTCGCCACGGCGTACCCGACGTACAGCACCGGGGCGGCCGCCACCACGACGAACAACAGGCCCACCAGGGGATTTCCGCCCTTGAAGGCGATCACCGAGAAGAGCACGGCGATGCCGACGAGCAGAACCATCAGCTTGGCCATGGACACACCTTTCCTTGGGGCCCGCAACGGGCCCACCCCACGGACGACGAAGAACCCGCCTCGTCGATGCGACGTTGAAGCCGCCACCGGAACTCAACAGCCTGTTGCAGGACAGCGGTCGGGGCGGTCGAGACTGTTACGGACCCACCCCGCCCCGGGCCGCCGACAAGCTGTCCCTCGACGGACGGGTACGGCGACGACCGGCGCGCCGACTCCCGTCGTCCGCGCCGCCGTCGTCAACCGTCCGTCACTGCTGCCGAAGGCCGGTCGGGTCCGATCCGCCGGCGTCCGGGCGCGCGTCACGGCGAGCCTGCGCGGCCGCTTCCTCCCGGGCCGCGCGGCGCCTGCGGGCGGCGGTGCCGAGGGCACCGGCCAGGAAGATGAGTCCACCGGCGAGGGCACCGGAAACCAGCTTGTGCAACAGATCGTCCATCGGGGCCCCGTTCGTTCCTTCATTACGCGCGCGTCTCCGGACAGGAGCCGCGGACACGGCTGTGCGACCGCGTGTCCCGCAGGTCGCTGCACCACTGTCGCGGACGGCGTTGAAATGCCGATGAAAGATCGATGAAGGGGGTGGGCGGGGTGCCCGGCGTCGACGAACGGCGGGCGATCCGTGCCGGCTCCGCCACCCTCCCGCGGGGCGAGCACCGGACATGGCTGTCATATAACTACTCCCATGGCATTGAGCTGGAAACTGGTCATCGACAGCAGGAACGCAGCCGCCCTCGCGGACTTCTGGGCCGCCGCGCTGGAGTACGAAGTGGAGGATCCCAGCGCGCTCATCGAGCAACTGCTCGCCGCCGACCGCATCGGTAGGGAAGCGGTCGCGGAGCACCACGGCCGCGTGACCTTCCGCGGTTATGCCGCGGTCCGTCACCCCGACGACCCGTTCGACGAGACGAGCGGCATCGGCCGCGGGCGACGGCTGCTCTTCCAGGACGTGCCCGAGGACAAGGTCGGCAAGAACCGTCTGCACCTCGACGTCCATGGCGCAGCGGGCGGCCTCGAAGCGCTGGTGGCACGGCTGGAGGGTCTGGGGGCGACGCGGGTCCGCGAGGTGGACCGGGGGCCGGCCGGGCACTGGTGGATCATGCGGGACCCGGAGGGCAACGAGTTCTGCGCCGCCTAGGGCGCGGGGGCGGGCCAGTCGCGGCGCTGCGTCGCCTGCCGCCTCCGGCGGCCGGGTCAGCGGGGTGGTGACGGTCGTCCGCCGTGTTCGGAAGGTCCCGGGTGACGTGGTGCTTCAGCGAGATCGTCGAGGGGCATCCTCACCGTCGGGCGGGCAGTCAACCGGGACCGCCCAGCAGCAGCGCTACGACCGGACCCCGTTCATGCAGGAGGACTTCGTGCGGCAGGACGAGAGCAACCACCACGGCGAGGACGGCGCGGCCGGGGCGTTAGGCGAGGCGGCGGCCGACCGGACCGGAGACGGGGCGGGCAGCGGCGGGACGGGCTCCGCGGTCCCCGATGCCGAGGCCCGTTCCCGTCGTTCCGCCGGTTTCCTGATCGACGAGGCCCTCGGTTTCCTCTACCCCGCCGCCCTCCGCGCGGCAGCCGACGTGAAGGTCGCCGATCACCTCGTCGACGGCCCCCGCTCGCCCGCCGACCTCGCCGCCGCGACCGGCACCCACGCCGCCAACCTGTACCGGGTCCTCCGACTCCTGGCCACCCGGGGCGTGGTGGCGGAGGACGACCAGGGCCGGTTCGCGCTGACGGAGGCCGGCCAGGCACTCCGCAGCGACGCCCCGTACTCCGCCCGCACCGCCATCCTGATGCTGACCGACCGGACCATGTGGCTGCCGGGCAACGAGATGAGCCGCTGCCTGACCGAGGACACCTCCGCGTTCGACGGCATCTTCGGCATGCCGTTCTTCGACTACTTCGCCCAGGACGAGCGCACCGCCGCCGTCTTCCACGTCGGCATGGCCGCGATGTCCGACGCGGAGAACGCGCCCATCGCCGCCTCCTACGACTTCCCGGCCTCCGGCACGGTCGTCGACGTGGGCGGCGGTCACGGCGGTCTGCTGCTGGAGGTGCTGCGCCATCACCGGGGGTTGGACGGCGTCCTCTACGACCAGTCGCACGTCCTGGCGGGACACCGGCTGGCCGCCGAGGAAGCGGTGGCGGGGCGGTGGGCGCTGGCGGACGGCGACTTCTTCACCGACGTGCCGCCCGGTGACGTCTACCTGATCAAGCGGATCCTGCATGACTGGGACGACGAGCGCAGTGCGGCCATCCTCGCCAACTGCCGGCGGGCGCTGCGGCCGGGGGGCCGGGTCCTGATCGTCGACGCGGTGGTGCCGCCGGGCAACGCGCCGCACCAGGCCAAGGCACTGGACCTGATGATGATGGCCTCGCTCGTCGGCCGCGAACGCAGCGAGGCGGACTTCGCCGCGCTCTTCGAAGCGACGGGCCTGCGCCTGTCCCGCGTGGTGCCGACGCCCACGGTGCTCTCCGTGGTGGAAGCGGTGGTCGCCTGACGGGGCGCGTACGCGGGTGCGTTGCGGACCCGAACGGCGGCCCGGTCGCCGTCGAGGCCGATGAGGTAGTTGGAGCCGAGGTGCTGCGTCCGCTCGAACTTCGCCATGGTGGCGCGTTCGGTTGGCCAACGCCCGCCCGTTCGGCGGCGGTTGACCACAACCTAGAACCTCAATCGCGCTTGAGGTAAAGCCCTCTGCCTGACGGTCGTGGCGAAGCGGCGGAGCACGGCGGTACCTTTCCCCTGCTCCTGCTGCCCGGCGGGAGACGAGAGGGGAAGGAACGGAGGTGCGCATGCTGTTCTCGCGCAAGGCGGGGAGTTCGGAGCGCGGGCTCGGGTTCGATCTGGTGCGGCGTGGCTACGACTGTGCGCAGGTCGACGCGTACGTCGAGGGCCTGTCCCAGGCAGCGGTGCCCGTCGGACCTCCCGCGTTCGACGTGGCGCGCCGGGGCTACGACCGGCAGCAGGTCGACGCCCACGTCGCGGAGCTGCTGGCGGGCCGGGGCTCGGGAGCCTAGCCCGCCGGCGAACGGGTCCGCTCCCGTCCTACCCGGCGACCGCCGCACACCTGTGGGAGCTCTCCGCAAGGCTGCCGTGCACCGCGTGGGCCGGGCCGCTCGTTCAGTCGTCCTCGCGGGCGCGGGCGTAGTGGTGGGAGAACCGTTCCAACGGGTCCCCCTCGGCGTTCCACGGCCAGGGGGTGGCCTGGCCACCGGTGACGCGCAGGGTGTGCGCGGCCTCGCTCGGGCGGGCGGCCTTGATGAGCGCGTAGGCGAGCAGGTTCAGGTCGGCGAGTGCCTGGGCGTGGCCGAGGTACCCGGGGTCGGGCCAGTGGTGCGCCGCGTGGTCGAGGGCGGCCACCGCGTCGTGGCGGCGCCAGAACTCGCCCGCGCCGAGGGCGGCCACCCCTCCGGGGCCCATGTTCCGCTGGTGGTTGCGGACGAGGGCGGTGAGTTCCAGGCCGGCCGCGGGGGCGTTCGGGGGCATCGCGGAGCGCACGGTGTCGAGCAGGTCCAACACCTGGCTGCTGGAACCGCATTCGTCCGGCGAGAGGTAGCCCAGCGCCTGGAGGTGGGCCTCCCGGTTCCAGGGGTCGCGGGCCTTGATCTCGCGCCAGATCGCCGCCAGTTCGGCGGACGGGCTCCGTTCCAGGCGGAGCGTGGCCAGGTGGACGGTCCAGGGCGTGGGGTCGGCGGGCAGGAGCTCGGCCGCGCGTCGGCAGGTCTCCCGGGTGGCGTCGAGATCGATGCTGGCGCCCTGCTGGCTGGCTTGCAGCACGTTGGACCAGGCTTCCAGCAGCAGGGCGGCCTGGTTGTGCGGGTTGTGCTGCCGCCAGATTCCGGGCAGGGCCCGTCCCGCGGCCGCGGCGAGCACGCGCAGGCGGTGTGACTTGCGGTCCCAGTCCTCTCCGGCCTCGTCGAGCACCTCGGCCATCAGGGCCATGACGGGCGTGTCGAGCGAGCCCCGGTCCCAACACGTCAGGACGCGCCGCCGGACCCGCCCCAGGGCGGCATCGTCGAGTTCGGGGAGCAAACGGGGACGGCTGCCTTTGCGGCGTCTGAAGACGGGCATTCCGCGGTGGCCTTCCGGATGAGGTGGGGACGGGACGGAGTCCCGGCATCGTACGGGCGTCGGCCGGCCGCGCAACCCGCCGCCCGCACTCCGAGACGCACCCGACACTCAGGCCCATCCGTTTCCGATCCCGGAACATCCTCGTCCTGAACCTTCACCCACCTGGACCCCATTTTCAACCAGCTTGTCAGATACTTGTCATTTATTGGGAGATTCTGTGCCTGATGGGCGGCTCGGCTCGGCCCTGTCACCGACCCGGGCCAGGCACGAGCACGGGCTCCTCCCCCGGCGAGAGCCGGGCGTAGCGCACCGGTCCGGTCAACGGCACCCCGTCGACGACCGGTGACTGCGGGACGGGCCCGCCGAGGGCGACGAAGACCCGGGTGCCGTCGGGGAAGACCGCGGTGACGGCGGCCCCTTCGACCGCGCACCGCATCCGCGGTGGTGCCGCCTCCCCGCCCCGGCCGGTGAGGCCGATCAGGGCCACGTGCACGGTCCGCTCCGCCGCGCGCCGGCCGGTCGCGTAGGGGACGGCCGCGTGCCGGCCGAACGCGCTGGTCCCCTGCGCGGTCGCCACGGCCAGCTCGTCATGACCGGCCAGGGAGACGAACGTGCTGGTCAGACCGTCGTCGGTGGTGGCTTCCGCCAGGTGGCCGGCGGTCCGGCACCGGGGTGGCCGCTCCCCCGCGACCTGCCAGCCGCTGTCGTGCAAGGGCAGGCGGCGGGTCGCCTCGACCAGGTGCACGCGCAGTTCGTACGCGCCCCAGACCACGCTCGCGGTCTCGATCCGGGCAGCGGTGTCCGCCTGGCCCGGCCAGACCGGTCGGTGCCAGGACGCGGCGTAGCGGTCCTGGACGTGCAGGCGGTGGATGCGGGTGCGGCGGGACAGGCCGAGTTGGGGGTGGACGAGGGCGGCGTGGTTGTCGGACTGGAGGCGGTGGCTGGCGTCCTGGGCGTGGTGCGGGCCGGTCGCGGTGGAGTAGGCGAAGCGTGCGTAGTGGGGATCCCCGTCCGCGCGCGCCGGAGCGTAGCCGCCGCGCACGGCCCCGCCCGGTGCGCGACCGCCGCTCGCCTGGTCGACCGTCGCGTGGTTGTCGCTGCCGTGGTTGACGAGGCGGACGAGGCCGTCCGCGCGGGTCGCCGAGAGCACGAAGCCCGGGGCGGGCAGCGCCCGCACCTGATCGGCCCGCTCCACCGGCAGCGGTTCCTCCGGTCGGGTCCAGCAGGGGTGGTCGGCGGGCAGGAGGAGGCCGAGGAATGCCTTGCCGAGCCAGTACGGGGACGCCGGCCCGGAGTAGTCCTGCACCAGGGGCGGGAACGGTCCGAACCAACCAAGGGTGGCGACCCCGTTCCGGTCGCGGAAGCCCCGGTCGACGAAGTGCCGTAGCGCACCGCTGGCGAGTCGTCGGGTCTGGCCCGGACTGAGGGGAGTGGCGTCGACCAGTGCCCCCATCCACGGAGCGGTCGCCGCCGCGAACCGGTAGATCAGGGACCGCCCTTGGTGCACGGGGGCCCCGTCGGCGCCGAAGAACAGCGCGTAGTCCGCGAGGAACCGCCGCAGCCGCGCGGCGAACACCGCCAGCCGGCCGGCCCGCCGCCCGGTGCCCTCCCCGGCCATCAGGGCCCACAGGAGGGGGTAGGTGTGCAGCGCCCAGCTGTTGTAGTGGTCGAAGTTGTCCGCGGTGCGGGCGTCCCCGCCGTCGCGGTACCAGCCGTCGCCGACGTAGAACTCCTCGATGCGCGCGAGGTCGCCTGCCATCACGGCCCGGTCGTGGGGAGCCCCGACGCCAGCCAGGAACTCCCCCACGATGACCCGGAACATATGCCAGTTGTTGTCGGGTATCCGCAGTCCCCAGACACCCTGCAACCAGTCGACGATCCGTTCCCGGACCGCGTCGGGCAGCTGGTCCCACAGCCACGGCCGGGTGAGGTGGAGACCGACCGCGAGGGAGCACGCCTCGACGAGCGTCTGCCGGCACTCCTGGGCGAGGGCCGGCCAGGCTTCGGGGTGCCCGGGGTCGGTGCCGGCGTCGAGGCCCTCGGCGTAGGACCGGAGCAGACCGGCGGGCGCGGCACCGCCACAGCCCGCGGTGCGGAACGCCAACAGCAGGAACGTCCGTGCGAATCCTTCGAGTTGGTCGGAGTCGGTGCCCGAGACGGAGGGGCGTCCGGGCAGCGCGATGCGGGCGCCGGACGGCGAGGCGAACCGGTGCACGTCCGTCAGCAGCCGGTCGGCGAGGGCCAGCCAGTGAGCGCGACCGTATCCGGTGTAGGGGGAGAGCGTGCGGTCCTCGGGCGGCAGTGCCGGGACGTTCCGGCGCGTGGGCTGCATGGTCCTCCTTGGGGCGTCGTGGCCCGGTGGCGGGCCGGGGCCGCGGTGTGTTGCCCTGGTGGTGCTGTGCTCCTGCGCCTCGCAACGAAACGCCCACGAGTCGTCCCCGAAGGCAGGCTGATGACGTTGTCCCACACCAGGGAAGAGTCCGACACCCCACACGCGCCCGCGGCCCGGCCGACGGCCGACGGCCGGCGAGAGCTGCGGCTCGCGGTCGTGGGCCTCGGCATGCGGGGAACCCTCGGCCGGCACGTCGCCGAGCAGCAACTCCCGGCGCGGGTGGTGGCGGTGTGCGATCCGGTCGCGGCCCGTCGCGAACGCGGCCGGGAACGGTATCCGGGAGCCGCCCCCCACGCCGATCACCGCGCCCTGCTCGACGAGGGATTGGACGGCGTGATCCTGACGACGCCGGACGACACCCACGAGCAGTTGGCCGTCGACTTCCTGGAAGCCGGCGTCGCGGTCTTCGTCGACAAACCGTTGGCCATCACCACCGCGGGCTGCGACCGCGTCCTGGAAACGGCGCGGCGGACCGGCACCCGGCTCTACGTCGGGCACAACATGCGGCACATGCCGGTGGTCCGGACCCTGCGCGAGCTGGTCGTCAAGGGCGTCATCGGCGAGGTCAAGGCGGTCTGGTGCCGCCACTTCGTGGGCCACGGCGGTGACTTCTACTTCAAGGACTGGCACGCGGACCGGCGCCGCACCACCGGCCTGCTGCTCCAGAAGGGCGCGCACGACCTCGACGTGATCCACTGGCTGGCCGGCGGCTACACCGTGCGCGCACAGGCGATGGGCGGACTGACCGTCTACGGCGACATCACCGCACGGGGCGGCCAGGGCGGGCGGACCCTGACCGACTGGTTCGATCCGGACGCCAACTGGCCGCCCACCACCCTGACCGGCCTCAACGACGTGGTCGACGTCGAGGACCTCTCGATGATGACCATGCGGCTGGACAACGGCGTCTTCGCCACCTACCAGCAGTGCCACTTCACTCCCGACTACTGGCGCAACTACACCGTGATCGGCACCCACGGCCGGCTGGAGAACTTCGGTGACACCGAAGGTGCGGTGGTGAAGGTGTGGAACGGCCGCCGCAGCGGGTACCGGGCGGACGCCGACCTGGTGGTGGAGGTGCCCGCCCAGGACGGCGGGCACGGCGGGGCCGATCCGCGGCTCGTCACCGAATTCGTGGACTTCGTGCGCGCCGGGATTCCCACACTCACCTCGCCGGTGGCGGCGCGCCAAGCGGTCGCCGCGGGGTGCGCCGCCACCGCCTCGCTGCGCGCCGACGGCATCCCGGTCGACGTTCCGGCACTGTCACGGGAGGTGGCCGGACATTTCGCCACCGGGGCGGGTGAATCCGGGGAGGCCCGGTGAACTCGTAGCGACCGCCCGGGAAATCCCCGCTTCCGGTGCGGCCAATTCCTTGCCCGACCGCGGTCCTCACACCATCGGAGAGCACCCCCGTCACCGCGCCCGAAACCCGCACTTTCCTGGCCCGCAAAACACCCACCCCACCCATAAAAGTGCAATTGGCCGCCACAGTGCGGGAGTTGGGACCGACGCTGCCCAACGTTGCCACTGGCGCGACGTGGACACTGCGGGACCGCGGGTTCAGGTAGCAATGTCATGGCTGGCCACGTGGATTCCGCGGCGGGAATCCCGTGCCTGCCACCGAACGGAACGCCCCCCGAAGGAGTGGTGAAGAGCATGGTCAAGGGGAAGAAGATCGCCCTTGTGCTGGGACCGGTGCTGGGAGTGAGCATGTTCGCGGCGCTGTCGCCTGCGGCGGCGCAGGCGGCTTCCCGGCCGGAGTCCCTGCCGAGTGAAAGCGAGTGGCTGGGCGACGTCGCGCCGGTCGCCGCATCCCTCCAGGACTACCTGGAACACCGTCTGGCCGACGGCAAGAGCGGCGAGAAGCCCGCGGTGGTCCTGGACATCGACAACACCTCGCTGGCCACGCACTACGACCGGGGCAAACCGATCGAGGCGATCCTCAAGGCCACGAACTACGCACACGAGCACGGCGCCGCCGTGCTGTTCGCGTCCTACCGCGGCGCCGACAAGGAGGACTCCACGACCCGGGAACTCACCTCGGCCGGGTACACCGTCGACGGCCTCTGCCTCAAGCCGCACGGCGACAGCCCCGGCAAGGCCCAGGTCAAGCTCGGCTGCCGGAAGAAGTACGAGGCGCAGGGCTACACCCTCATCGCCAACGTCGGCAATCGCAGCACCGACTTCGAGGGCGGGCATTACGAGAAGGGGTTCAAACTGCCCGATTATGACGGCCAGTTGAGCTGATTCCGGCATTCCCGGGACCTCGGGTTCCGGGCAGACGTGGGGCCCGCCGGTGTCGGCGGGCCCCACGCATTCCCGGAACCGGGCGCCTGCGGAGGGCGGTTCGGCCGGCACGGGTCCCGGCGCCGTGACCTGCGCGTCCATCGGCCTGTGGTAGACATCGACGCCGAACACGGCACGGCACGAGAACGTCACACCGCGCCCCGCACCACGCACCCGTCGCACCCCCACGTCCGCGACCGCGCGCCCGCCCCCCACCCCCCGCTCACCGTCCGGAGCCCCTCATGAGCGAAGACGACCGGTCGGCCCACCTCGTTCGACTCGGCCTGTCCCCGACCGAGGCCACCGCCTATCTGGCCATGCTCGACACCGGCCCCACCACCATCGCCGCGCTCTCCCGCCGCCTGGGCCGGGCGCCGGCGGAGACGGAGCGCACCCTCCCCCGCCTCATCCACCTGGGGCTGGCCACCAGTCACGGTCCCGACGGTGCCGGCATCGCCCCGATCGAGCCGTCCATCGGCCTGGGCCGGCTCGCCAACGCCCGCACCGCGGAACTGCAACAGGCACATCTGGTGGCCATGGACGCCTATCGCACCTACCGGCGTCAGGTGCACCCACACGCCACCGACGACCTCGTCGAAGTCGTCACCGGACCGCAGATCGTGGAGCGCATCCTCCAGGTGGAGGACGCCGTGGCCACCGAGGTGCTGCGCTTCGACGCGCCCCCGTGGCACACCGGCGGCACGCCCAACCCGACCGAGATCCGCAACCTGGAACGCGGCGTCTCCTACCGCATCGTGTACTCCAAGTCCGCGGTGGAGAACGGCGACTACTACGCCTGCAACATCCGGCCCTGCATCGCGGCGGGCGAGCAGGCCAGGGTGCTGCAGTCCCTACCGGTGAAGTTGGGCGTCTTCGACCAGCGGCTGGCCATCGTGTCGCTGGCGTTCGGGGACACCGAGGTGAACGACTCGATGCTGCTGGTCCGCCCGTCCAGCCTGCTGCGCGCACTCACCGGCCTGTTCGAGACCTCCTGGCGGTCCGCCTATCCGCTGCACTTCGGCGGACGGGTGCCGGCCGCACTGCGCCCGGTGCAGCGCAGGATCCTGGAGCTGCTCGGGAGCGGCGTCACGGACGAGACCATCGCCGAACTGCTCGGCATCAGTCGACGCACCCTCTCCCGCCAGTTGGAGCAGCTCAACCGCGCCGCCGACGCCGCCACCCGCTTCCAACTCGCCCTGTACGCGGCGCGGAAGGGGTGGATCTGACGGCCGCCACGGGCGGCCCCAGCCCGTTCGGCCGGAGACCGCCCCGGCCGACAGCCGGAATCCCCGCTCGCCTATTCCGTGTCCTCGGCGTCCTCGGCGTCCTCGGCGTCCTCGACGACGCGGACCGCACCGGACGGACAGAGATGGCCGGCCTCGCGCGCGGTGCGCCGGTCGTCGGTGGCGGGTTCGGCCGTCAGCACCGTGACGATCCCGTCGTCGTCCTGGTCGAAGACGCCCGGCGCCGTCAGCGCACACAGCCCGGCACCGACGCAGACCGTCCGATCCGCACTCACCCGCATGGTCATGTCCTTCTCCCTCTCCCCCGTCACCAGGTGACCGGGAGTTCGTTGACGCCCTGGATCGTCGTACCCGGTCGCAGCACCAACTGCTCGACGGGGACGGCCAGTCGCAGCGTCGGGACGCGGTCCATGAGGGCGTTGAGGATGACCTCCAGCTCCAGCCGGGCGAGGTTCTGGCCCAGGCACTGGTGCACGCCGAAGCCGAAGGCGAGGTGGTGGCGCGCGGAGCGGTGGATGTCGAGGGCGTCCGGGTCCTCGTACACCGTGCCGTCCCGGTTGGCTATCGAGTTGACGACGATCACGCCCTCGCCGGCCCGGATGAGCTGCCCCTCGACCTCGATGTCCGCGGTGGCGACGCGGCCGCCCGCGATGTCGGCGATGGCGAGGTAGCGGAGCAGTTCCTCCACGGCACCGGGCACGAGGCTGCGGTCGGCGCGCAGGGCGGCGTACTGCTCGGGGTGGTCCAGCAGGGTGATCACGCTGAGGGAGGTCATCGAGGCCGTGGTCTCGTGGCCGGCGATGAGCAGCAGCATCGCGGTGGAGATCAGTTCCTCGCGGTCGATCTCGCCGTTGGCCAGCTGATCGGCGACCAGGCCGCCCACCAGGCCCTCGCCCGGTTCGGTCTGGAACTGGGTGATGAGGCCGTCCAGGTAGCCCGCGAGGTCGGTCCGCGCGGTGATCGCGCTCTGCGCGTCCGTGGACTGCACCAGTCGCTTGCTCGCGTCCTGGAAGAACTCATGGTCGGCGTAGGGCACGCCGAGGAGTCGGCAGATCACCATGGAGGGCACCGGTAGCGCGAACTGGCTGACCAGGTCGGCGGTCGGGCCCGCGGCCAGCATCTCGTCGAGGAAGCCGTGCACGATCTCCTCGACCTCGGGGCGCATGCCCTTGATCCGCTTGACGGTGAACTCGCTGATCGTCATCCGCCGCCGGGTGCCGTGCTCGGGCGGGTCCAGGCCGATGAACGCCTGGCGGCTCTCCCGGACGGCCTCGAAGCGCGGTGACGTGGCGGGGAAGTTGTCGTCCGTCCGGTTGGAGGACAGCCGGGGGTCGCCGAGCAGTTTGCGCGCGGCCTCGTGCTTGGTCACCACCCACACCTGGCGACCGTCGTAGAGCGTGACCCGGTGCAGGGCGCCGGGGGTGTCCCGGAGCTGGGCGTAGCCGTCCGGTAACTGGTAGGGGCAGCTCCGGTTGCTCGGGAAGGCGGGTGCGTCCGCGGTCTGGGGCGTCGTGGCGGTATCGGTCATCGGTCCACTCCGATTCAAGAACTCTCACCTTTAAAGAACGCCATGTTCTCTATTTTGGAGCATAGACTTGCCCCCGTAGAGAACGCAACGGCCTCTATCAGACATCTTCAGGAGTCACCCTGTCCGCCAACGCCGATCCCACCGCCGCCCCCGCCACTGACCACCGCAAAGGCCCCCGCCGCCGCGGTGCGGAGCTGGAGAACGCCATCCTGATGGCGACTCTGGAGGAGCTCAGCGAGACCGGCTACGCCGCACTGTCGATGGAGCGGGTGGCCACCCGGGCCCGCACCGGCAAGGCCGCCCTCTACCGCCGCTGGTCCAACCGCGCCGAACTGGTCGTGGAAGCTTGCCGGTTGGCCGGCGTCGCCAAGATCGACCCGCCCGACACCGGCGCGCTCCGCACGGACGTGATCGATCTGATGCAGCAGATCGCCGCCAAGGTCGCAAGCCCGCTCGGCGGCATCCTGCGCGGTCTGCTGGCCGAAATGACCCGGGACCCCGACTTCGCCAAGCTGGTCCGGGAGAGCGTGCACACCGTCGGCCCGGTCAGCCTCCGCGCCATCCTGGAACGCGCCGTCGAACGCGGTGAGATCGAACCCCGGATCCTGGATTCCCGGCGCGCCACGGTCGCCACCGACCTGCTGCGCAACGAGTTCCTGCTGTTCGGGGCCCCGGTCTCGGACGACGCCATCACCGACATCGTCGACGACGTCTACCTCCCGCTGATCCTGCGCCCGGCCCCGGGACGAGCCGGCGAGGGCGGCTAGCCCGACCGCCCGCGCCGGCGAACCCTCAACACCCCACCCGGCGTGCGGCCGTTGACGCCGGCACGGCGGCCGAAGCGCTCGGCAGGCGGTGCTCCGCGGCGGTCATGATGCGCGCGATGAGCTGGCGGTACGGCCGGCCGGTGCCGGCCCACTGGAGGGGCAACGGGGAGTAGGTGGGGCTGAGGCCGGGAAGCGGGTTGACGTCCAGGACGTGGGGCTCACCCGCTGCGTCACACCGCAGGTCGACCCGGCCGGCGTCCCGGCAACCGAGCGTGCGCCAGGCCCGGACGGCGAGACCGGCGAGGCGCTGCACGGCTCCGGTTTCCTGGAGGGCCCGCACGGGGACCGGCTGACCCGACGCGTCCCGCTTGCGCAGATCGGTGAGGAAGGGCGTCGTCCGCCGGTCGTGGAGCGTTTGCGACACGCCGATGGCCCGGGCGTCCGCACCGGCGCCGAGGATGCCGACGGTGTACTCCGGGCCGGGGAGGTACGGCTCGACCATCACCGGCTGGCCGTGCCGTTGCAGCAGCCGCGTGCAGGTCGACCGCAACTCCCGCGCGTCGTCCACGCGGGAGTCCGCGCCGATGCCCTTGCTGGTGCCCTCGGCGACCGGCTTGGCGAACAACGGGTACGGCAGGTCGATCCCGTCGATGTCGTGGGGCTCCCGGACGACGGCGAACGGGGCCGTCGTCACCCCCGCCTGCCGCAGCAGCAGCTGGGTGGTGGGCTTGTGCAGGCACAACGACAGGCACAGGGAGTCCGAGAACGTGAAGGGGATCCGCCACTCCTCCAACAGCGCGGGAACCTGGGCTTCGCGCCCGTAGCCGTGGTGCCCCTCGGCGAGGTTGAAGACGACGTCCCAGCGTTCGCCGCGCAGCAGGCGCTCCATCAACGCCGGCAGCGCACCGATCAGCACGCACCGGTAGCCGAGCCCTTCGAGGACGCCGGCGACGGTCTGTACCGTCTCCCACTCGTCGAACTCCGCGTCGTACCCCTCCCTGGGCGGGCCGGCGCCGAAGTGCTCGACGGACTCACCGCGCAGGTTGTAGGTGAGCCCCACGACCAGCCGAGACTGCGACACCACGGCGCCCTCCGACTCAGACCGTCCCCGGCCGCCAGTGTGCGACCTGACGGGCCGTGCGGCACGCGCTGCTCGCCCGTCCGGGCCGCCGGATGCGCCAGGCAGGTGCCGTTCGGTGTTCGTCACGACCGGCGTCGGACCCGCGGCCCCGCCGTTCGGGGGACTACGGGCGCGGCGACAACCCCCTGGCGGGCCGCCGGCATTACGAAGGGACCGGTCTCGCGCCGGGGCGACCGTCCCGCGCACGGCGTGACCCCAGCACCGGACGACACCGAGCCGAAGGAGCCCGCATGTCCGCACCGACCGCGATCGACCACCGCTCGCCCACCGGGTACAGCCTGCCCCTGGCCTACTGGCTGGCCCAGGCGTCCGATCTGGCCTACAAGGACGAGGCCACCATCGAGTCCGAGGCCCGTTCCTGGGGCTTCGACGAGGTGCGCCACCACCAGACGCGGTTCACGCCGCCGTTCCCGCTGGAGGACACCCAGGCGTACACGGTCGCCAGCGACCACATGATCATCACCGCCTTCCGCGGTACGGAGCCGGCGCAGATCCGTGACTGGTTGTCCGACGCCAGCACGCCCCCGTGGCCGGGCCCGGCCAAGACCGGCTACGTCCACTACGGCTTCGCCGAGGCGCTCCAGTCGGTCTTCCCGGACGTCAAGGACACGCTGGCCGAGCTGCGCACCAACGGGCAGACGGTGTGGTTCACGGGGCACAGCCTGGGCGGGGCGCTCGCCATGCTCGCCGGCGCGCGGATGTACCTGGAGGACCCGCGGCTCCAGGCGGACGGCGTCTACACCTACGGGCAGCCCCGCACCTGCGACCGCATCCTGGCGGCCGCGTACAACAAGGGCTTCCAGAACCGCATGTACCGCTTCGTCAACAACAACGACATCGTTCCGCAGCTCCCGCCGGAGCCCGCGTTCACCCACGTCGAGTCGCTGCGCTACATCGACTCCGGCGGCAAGCTGCACGACTCCATGGGGCTGCTGGGCAACCTGGCGGACCGGGCCAAGGGGCTGACGGCGGACGCCTTCGCGCCCGCCGCGGACGGCATCCGGGACCACTCGATCAAGCGGTACATCGCCGCCATCGGGCAGAACGTCTGACGGTCGGCGCGCCTGCCCCGCCGCGCACCGGTCGCGGCCGGGGCAGGCCAGCTCACCAGGTCACCGGCAGTTCGTACACGCCGTAGACGGAACCGTCGTGCTTGAACGGGACGTGCGCCAGCGGCACGGCCAGTCGCAGCGTCGGGATGCGGCGGTAGAGGGTGCCGTAGACGACCTGGAGTTCGAGGCGGGCCAGTGACTGGCCCAGGCACTGGTGGACGCCGAAGCCGAAGGCCACGTGGTGCCGGGCGGCGCGTTGCAGGTCCAGGCGGTCGGGGTCGGGGAAGGCGTCCGGATCACGGTTGGCGATGTCGTTCGGGAAGATCAGTCCCTCGCCGGCCCGGATGGTCCGCCCGGCGAGTTCGATGTCCGCCGTCGCCACCCGGCGGCGGCCGCTGTGGGTGATGTGGAGGTACCGGAGCAGTTCCTCGACGGCGTTCGCCACGCGCTTGGGATCGTCGGACGCCCGCAGGGCGGCGAGTTGTCCGGGGTGTTCCAACAGGGCGAGCGTGCCCAGCGCGATCATGTTCGCGGTCGTCTCGTGGCCGGCGATCAGCAGCAGGACGCCCATCCGGGCCGCGTCGAGCCGGGTCAGTTCGCCGGCCACGACACGCTGGGCGAGCTGGGAGAGCAGGTCGTCCGTGGGCCGGACGAGCTTCTCGCCGACCAGGTCGTCCAGGTAGTCGCTCAATCGTCCGTGGGCGGTGGTGCGCTCTTCCGGAGTGACGTTGCGGTTGATCAGGATCCGGCTGTTCTCCTGGAAGAAGTCGTGGTCGGCGTAGGGCACGCCGAGCAGTTCGCAGATGACGAGGGAGGGCACCGGCAGGGCGAACGCCTCCACCAGGTCCACCGGCCGGGGGCCGGCGAGCAGCGCATCGACGCGCTCGTCGACGATCTGCTGCACGCGCGGGCGCAGCGCCTCGACGCGTTTGACGGCGAACGGGGCGGTGACCATGCGGCGTTGCCGGGCGTGCTCGGGGTCGTCCATCAGGATGAAGCCGATGGTGTTGCCGCTGACCGGGGCCGCGCTGGGGTAGCCGGGGCGGGTGACGTCGGCGCTGACGCGCGGGTCGGCCAGCAGGGCGCGCTGGTCGGCGTAGCGGGTCACCAGCCACGGCGTGCTGCCGTCCCAGAGTCGGACCGTGGTGAGCGGGCCCTGTTGCTGTTGCGCCGTGAGGGTCGGCGGTGGGTCGAACGGACAGCCCGCCGCGCGCGGCATCGGGAACTCGGGTACGTCGGACGGGCAGTGTGGCTCCGCTAAGCCGGTGGGGGTGGAGCCGGTTGCGTCGGGCACGGACGACCGCCTTTCGAGTGGGGTGTGCGGAGTGCGGGTGGGGACGGTCACGGCGTGGTCGGGCACGGGGCGAGCCACAGTCCGGTGATCGCGTCGATGAGTCCGTCCGCGTAGGCGTCCCAGTCGGCGTGGACCGTGGGGGTGCCGTCGGCGAGGGCGCGTTCGCGCTCGGCGAGGGTGTGCACCATCAAGTGGCGTGCCATGTCGCCGCGTTCGATCCGCACGGGCAGGGGAAGGTCGGGCAGGCACCGGTTGAGTCCGTCGAGGTTGCGCGCGATGGACGGGCCGAACGCCTCGTCGACCATGACCTCGCGCAGCACCGGGTCGGTCATCAGTTGGGCGGCGAACCGCGCGTACCAGGTGGGGCTGCCCAGCTGGCCCAGGTGCCGGGCGCCCGGTCGGACCAGGCACGCCACCCAGTCGCGTGCGTCGCGGGAGTCGCCGGTTGTGGCGAGCATGCGCTGCCGCAGTTCGTCGATCGGGTCGGCGTGCCGGCGGACGACGGCCCGGATCAGATCGGTCTTGGTGCCGAAGTGGTAGCCGACGGCGGCGTTGTTGCCCTGGCCGGCGGCCTCGCTGATCTGCCGGTTGGAGACGGCGAACACGCCGTGTTCGGCGAACAGGCGCTCCGCCGCGGTCAGGATGGCTTCCCGGGTCTCCGCGGCCCGCGCGGCTTTCACGGACATCGTCACCACCGGACCGGAACGTCGCACAGCCCGCCGACGACCAGGCCCTCGATGCGCCGCAACTCGCCTACGGGCACGGCGAGTTCGAGAGTGGGGAGGCGGCGCAGCAGGACGTCGAGCACCACCTGGAGCTCGGTGCGGGCGAGCGCCTGGCCCAGGCACGAGTGCGGCCCGGCGCCGAAGGCCAGGTGGGGGTTGGGGCTGCGCTCCAGCCGCAGGTCGTCGGCGGCGGCGAAGACCGCCCCGTCCCGGTTGGCGGCGGCCATGCTGCACACCAGGGTCGCACCTCGGGGCAGAACGGTGCCTGCGACGTCGATGTCCTCCGTGACGTAGCGGGGCATGCCGAAACCGGCGTTGGCGTCGTACCGCAGGACCTCCTCCACGGCGGTGCGCACCAGTGCGGGGTCGGCGACCAGTTGCTGCCAGCGGCGGCGATCGGCGAGCAGCAGCGCCATCATCTTGCCGATCATGTTGGCGGTGGTCTCGTGGCCGGCGATCAGCAGGGCCTGGCCGGTGGCGGCGAGTTGGTCGTCGGTCAGCCGCCCGCCGTCGGCGTCGGTCGCGGTGATGAGGGAGCTGAGCAGGTCCTCCCCCGGCTCCGCGCGCTTGGCCTCCAGGTGCTCGGTCAGGTAGGCGTGGAAGTCCCGTTGGGCGGTGTCGATCTCGTCCCGACCGTAGCGGGTGAGGTTGAGCAGCATGTCGGACCAGCGGGAGAAGCGGTCCCGGTCGGCCGCGGGGACACCGAGCAGATCGCAGATCACCCAGACCGGCAGCGGGAAGCCGACGCTCGCCTTGAGGTCGGCCGGGTGGCCCCGGGCGATCATCTCGTCGACCAGTTGTTCCGCCATCGCCTCGATCGCCGGGCGCAGGGCGTTCATCCGCTTGGCGGTGAACCACCTGGTCAGCATGCGCCGCCAGCGCTGTTGTCCGGCACCGTTGAGGGACTCGGCCATCGCGCTGTTGAACACCCCACCGGAGGCGTCGGCGGAGATGCGGGCGGCGCCTTCGGCGTTCAGCTGCCGGGTGCAGCGCGGGTCGGAGAGCACCTGCTTGACGTCGTCGTAGCGGGTCAGCAGCGCGGCCCGGTCGCCGCTCGGCAGTGTCACCGGGGCCACCGGGCACGTGGTACGCAACTCCCGCCATTCGGCCGGTGCTTCCAACGCGCCGGGGGCCGTCAACGGATAGGCCGGTGCGGGGGTGCCGTCGTCGTGGCTCACCACCGTCTCCCTTCGTCCTGGGGTCGGTGGGCAGTCAACGCCGCACCGGCCCTTAAGTCAAGCAACTGACTTAGAACGCAACCCCGTTCCGACCCGGCCGTGCCCCTGCGACGCCGCTGGTCATCTCAACTGATCGAGTGCACTCCGCGGGAGGTCGTCGTTTCGGGGGCGCGGGCCCGATACCCTCCGCGCCATGGGGACCTTCGCCGACGAAGCACGGTCGCGGCTGGCGAATCTGCTGCGCATGGCAGGCAACAGCGAGCGGGACCGCGCGCTGATCATCGCCTATGTGGAGTCCACGCCCGAGCCGCCGCCACTGGGCCCGCGCGGCATCCACACCAGCGGCTGCCCGCGGTGCCGGAACACCATGTGGGGCCAACGCGACCGGGACGGGCGACCGATCTCGGTCTGTGCGCGGTGCGGATTCGTCAAGGAGGCCGACGGTGGACTGTCCTGACTGCGACCTGTCGATGGTGGAGCCGGGGCCACAGGGCAACCGGCACTGCTGCTACCGCTGCGGTCGCGTCGCGGCGACGGGCGAGACCGCGGACGACATCACCATCCGTGAACGGGGACGGCAAGAGGCGTTCGTCCTTCTCGACTACGCGATGGCGCTGCGCGGCGAGTGCCGCACGCGCGCCCCTAGGGAGGACCTGCCCATGGGCCAGCTCATCCAGACCCGAGGCTGCGGCAAGTGCGGCGGCACCATGTACCGGACCGTCGAGACGGACGGGGACGGGAATCCGACGCAGGAGAGCCAGTTCGTCTGTTCCGCCTGCGGCCACATCGAGTGAGGCGACGGCGGGGAGGTCGACCGCCGTCTGCGAGGGTGCCGGTTCCCCGGCGCGGCGGCGCCGGGGAGTCCGCACTCATGTCGTACCGATGTCGTGCGCGGACCTCACCGCCGCCGTCGGCCCACCGGGACAGCCGGTCACTCAGCCATAGCCAGCACATCGCGGACCAGACGTCGCACGTACTCGCGATCGACGGGCAAGGCGAATACGACGTGGTGGTACAGAGGCGCGATGACATGGTCGAGGATCTGCGGGACGCTCGGTGTCTTCTCACCGCGTTCGCGGGCCCGGCTCACCACCTCCGACGCCTGCTCGCGGCGTTTCTCCGTGACCGGGCAACTCGCGACGATCTCGGTGCGGGCCGACACCATCGCACGCAGGTATCGGGCTCGGTGGGGACGTGTGATGTCGCGGGCGATGACCTGCGCCCACTCGGTCAGATCCTGCTGGAGGGATCCGGTGTCGGGCGCTGACTCACCGTCCCGGGTCAGGGCGGCGACAGCGACTTCCTCAAGGAGAGCGTGGACGCTGTCCCAGCGTCGGTAGAGCGTCGTCGGGTTGACCCCGGCCCGTTCGGCGACCACGGGAAACGTGATCTTTTCGGCGCCCTCGCCCACGAGTTCACCGACCGAGGTGTAGACCGCGGTCAGCACTCGACTGCTCCGCCCTCCGGGGCGGCTGGCGGCTGCATGGTGAGACACGTCACCAGCATACGCAAAGATCTTTGCTTCTACTACGATGGGCCGCCCGGACTAAAGCAAAGATCATTGCATTCCGATGGAGGTCGCGTGCTCCACCGTTCAGTTTCGTTCTTCCTCGCCGGAGCCGTGGGCGCGGCCACGCTCACTGCCGCTTCGGCGCCGTCCCCCCTCTACCCGGTCTATCAGCGCCTTTGGGACCTCTCCACGTTCACCTTGACGGTCGTTTTCGCCGTCTACGTCTTCGCCTTGCTCGCCGCCCTGTTGACCGTCGGATCGATCTCCGACCGCGTGGGCCGTCGGCCTGTCGCCTGCGGTGCCCTGGTGCTGCTCGCTCTGGGCATGCTGCTCTTCGCCGTCGCCACAGGCGTCGGCGGCCTGATGGCCGCGCGCATTGTGCAGGGGCTTGCCGTGGGGACAGCCGCCGGCGCCACTACGGCCCTGATCATGGAGTCCGCGCCGAACCCCCGGCTCGGCTCGACCATCAGCAGCGCGGTCCCTCCCTTGGGGATAGCGATCGGCGCCGTCCTCGCCGGCGCCTTGGTGGAGTTCGCGCCACTGCCCCGCCAACTCGTCTTCTGGATCCTCACCGTCGTGTACCTGGTGCTCGCGGCACTCGTCTGGCTGGTTCCCGAGAGAGCTCGATCCGACTCGCCAAGCCGGGAAACGATGTGGCGGTCACTGCTGCCCAGCGCTCAACTCCCGCGGGCCACACGGCCGGTCTTCGTCGCACTGCTGCCGTCGATCAGTGCGACGTGGGCCCTTGGCGGCCTGTACCTCTCGCTCGGATCGTCGATCCTCACCACCGTCCTCGACGTGCACAACCACTTCGTCGCGGGCGTCATCCTCGGCGTCTTCTTCGTCGCAGGGACGGCGGGCACCGTCGCGTCGGCCTTCGCTCCGCCACGACACCGCGCATGGTTCGGCCTCGGGCCCCTCGCCATTGGCGTCCTGGTCACTATCGCGGCCATGCCGACGGGTGTACTGCCGCTCTACGTCGTCGGGTCGCTGATCGCGGGATTCGGGTTCGGGGCGACGTTCCGGTTTGCCGTCCATGCCCTCGGTGAGGCGGCACCGATCGCCCGACGGGGCCAGGTGTTCGCGACGATGTACATCGTCAGCTATCTCGCCTTCAGTGTGCCTGCGCTCGCCGCCGGGCTCGCTGTCGAGCGATTCGGGCTCAAACCAACAGCCGTCGTGTATGGAGCCCTGGACATCGCATTGGTCCTGTTCGCTCTCGTTGCCGGGGCCGCCCACGCGCGTCGACGGGATGGCGAGGACGACGTTCGGCGCGATATCGCACCGCCGTTGACCTCACGCATTTTCGGCACGCCGCGCCACACCACGCACTACCTGGAGTGCGGACCAGCCGATGGACCGCTGATGTTCTTCCTCCACGGGTGGCCGGGCATCGGGTTGTTGTGGCGGGCCCAGATGGAGGCGTTCGCTGCCGACGGGTGGCACTGCGTCGCGCCCGATCTGCGCGGGTACGGCGAATCCTCCGCCCCGGCGGATACCGACGCCTACACCGTCGAGGAGGTCGTGATGGACCTGACGGAGCTCCACGACCATCTCAGCGGCAGAACCGCGGTCTGGATCGGCCACGACTGGGGCAGCGCCGTGGCGGGAGCAGTGGCCGCACACGAGCCGGAGCGGTGCCGCGGCGTGGTGTTGACCTCGTGGGCCTACTACCCCACCGCCAACAGCCTGGCCACGCTCGTACCCCTGGTCGACCGGCAGCTGTACCCGGCCGACCGGTATCCGGACGGACAGTGGGACTACTACCGCTACTACACGACACACTTCGAAGCGGCGGTCGCCGACCTTGACGCGGCTCCGGCGGCAACGCTGGCATCGGTCTATCAGCCGGGCAGCCCCGCCGCGATCGGCGCCATCTCACCGACGGCCACGGTCACACGCGACGGCGGACGCTTCGGCGCCGCGCACCGCGCACCGCCGACGCCGGCCGATCCGGCTCTCTGGCCACCAACGGACTTCGACACCCTGGTGCAGGCGTTCACAACTCACGGCTTTCGTCCTCCCTCTGCGTGGTACACAAACGACGACGCCAACATCGCTTACGCGCGCAAAGCACCCGACGGCGGGCGCCTGACGCAGCCGGTGCTGTTCGTCAACGGCGAGTGGGACGCGATCTGCAACATCTCGGGAAACCGCCAAGGCGACCCGATGCGCGCGGCCTGCGCAGATCTCACCGTGGCGCGGGTGCCTGCAGGACACTGGCTGCCGCTCGAGAGCAAGGCCCAACACATTGAAGCCATCCGCACCTGGCTCCGCTCCAAGAATCTTCGATGAGCAGACAGATACGGGCTCGTCCGGCTCGAAGCTCCGGCGGGGTTCACATGCGTCCGGAACAGCGGCGACAGCGCCCGCCGGTCGGCATCAGTGAGCCTGTTCCCCGAGTTCCTCGATTGCCTGGTAGGTGGGATGCCTGGGCCCGCCGCGGGTGAAGCGGCGCGGGACCTGCTCGGGTCCGCGCCTACTCACTTCCGTCGCCGGCCCGCTCCGCGCCAGCGCCGAACATCGCCGCGGCGTCCCGGCCCTTCGCCTGGTTCTCGACGACGTAGGGCCGCACCTCCACCTCGTACGCGGGGAACGCGGTCCGGTGGTCACCGGCCGCAGCGGCGAGTTGGCGGGCGAGCGAGCGTGCCCCGATGAGCGCCTGCGACGTGCCCATGCCGCTGGTGGGCGCGGCGCAGTAGCCGGCGTCCCCGACCAGCGCGATCCTGCCCCGCGACCAGCCGTCCAGATGGATCTGGCAGGCCGAGGAGAAGGCGAAGTCGTCGGCCGCGGCCATCTCCTCCAGCAGGCGGGGCACCTCCCAGCCGTGGCCGGCGAACGCTTCCCGCACCGCCCGCTCCTGCACGTCCCGGCCCCGCCGGTCCAGCTCCGCCGAGGGCGTGGCGAAGGACAGGCTGACCACCATCCGGTCCGGGTCACCCGCACTGAACGCGTAGACCGCCGTGCCCTCGGTCGGCCGCAGCACGCCGCGGCGGTCGAGGCCGAGGCGGTTGGCCGTGGTGAATCCGGCACCGGACATTCCTAGGTGTTGTACGGCGTCGGGCGGCACGTCGAAGGCGAGTCGGCGCACCATCGAGTGGACCCCGTCGGCACCGATGACGAGGTCGAAGCGCCGCGGCGCCGTCCGCTCGAACGTGACCGCCACGCCGGCGTCGTCCTCGCTGAGCGCGGTGACGGAGTCGTCGAAGACGTACTCCACGTCCGCCGCGGTGAGCCGGTGCAGGATCCGGGTCAGCTCCCGTTTCGGCACTTCGAGGTCGCCGGCGAACGCCTCGGCCGGGAGCTCCCCGACCTCCGCCCCCGCCTCGTCCACCAGTGTGGTGCCGCCCATCCGCGTGTCGTGCCCGCGGACCTCGTCGAGGACGCCCAGCTCGGCCAGCACGTCGAACGCCGCACCGCGGAAGTCCACCGCGTACCCGCTGTCCCGTAGGGCCGGTGCGCGCTCGACCACGGTGACCTCGTAACCGTCGCGGTGCAGGAAGTGGGCCAGGGCCGGGCCGGCCACGCTGGCACCGGAGATCAGAACCTTCGGCTTCGTCATGGACGGCACGCTAGCCAGCTCTTGCCCATTTGGTCAAACCATTTGGATGAACCAATTGGACAACACTCCGCTATGCTGTGCGGCATGGGAAACCGAGAGGATCTGCTCGCCGGGGCCAAGCAGTGCCTGATCGAACGGGGCTGGGCACGCACCACCGTCCGGGACATCGCCACGGCCGCCGGAGTCAGTCACGCCGCCATCGGCTACCACTTCGGCTCCAAGGACGCGCTGCTCACCCAGGCACTCGTGCAAGCGGTGGACGAACTCGACGAGGAACTCCGCCCGCGCACCTCGTCGGACCGACCGGAAGAACGCTGGCAGGCGCTGATCGACAGCTTCACCACGCACCGGGCGCTGTGGGTGGCGCAACTGGAGGCCGCCGTGCAGGCCGAACGCTCACCCGAGGTGCGCGCACACCTCGCCGAGGGGCAGCGTCAGGGCCGGGAGGGCCTCGGCGGCTCGGTGCCGCTCGCGTTGCTGAGCGGCCTGATGCTGCAGTGGCTGGTGGATCCGGAGCACGCACCGTCCGGCGCCGAGGTCGTCGAGGAACTCCGCGCGGTCACCGGCCAGCCCTGACCCCCGTGAAGCGGGCGGCGACCGCCACCGCCCTCTGACGAGCCGTCATCGATGCCGGCCGGCGAGGGGTTCCGCACGGCGGTGGTGAACGCCAGGCGGGACCTCAACGCCGCCTGAGCGCACGATCGGTGAGGGGGCCGGCCACCCCGGTGTAGCCCGTGGGGTCGGCGAGGGAGACCAGGTCGAGGTCCGTCAGGGCCGGCTCGTCCGCCAACGCGTCGGCGAGGCCGCCGCCTCCCGCACGGACCGTGTGCGCCGCTTCGGCGAGCAGTTGGCGGGCCCGCGGCCGGCCCAGCCGGGCGGCGAGCACGACGGCCAGTCGCTCCGAGACGACCATCCCGTTCGTCAGGTCCAGGTTGGTGCGCATGCGTGCGGGATGCACGTCGAGGCCGGCGACGAGTTCCGCCGCGTCCCGGGCCGCTCCCCCGACCAGACGGAGCAGGTCCCGCAGGGTTTCCCACTCCGCGTGCCAGGCACCGGCGGGCCGCTCGTCCACCGCGGCGACGCACCCGTACAGCACGGCGGCCAACCCGGGCGCCCGGCGCGCGGCCGCGGCGACGAGGGTCGCCCGCACCGGATTGGCCTTGTGCGGCATGGCCGACGAGCCGCCGCCGGCCCCCTCGCTCACCTCGCCGACCTCGGTGCGGGAGAGGAGCAGCACGTCGGCGGCGAGCTTGCCCAGTGCCCCGGCGGTGAAGGCCAGCGCGCCGGCCAGATCGGCCACCGGGGTCCGCAGGCCGTGCCAGGGCAACTCCGGTGCGGTCAGGGCGACTTCCCGTGCGTAGGCGTCGAGTAGACGCAGCGCGTCCGTCGGTGACGCGGCCTCCGCAGCCTGCGCGTCGGCGTGGAAGGCGGCCAACGTGCCTGCCGCACCCCCGAGTTGGGCCGGCAGGGTGCCGCGCACGGCGAGCAGACGATCCCGGGCGTCCAGCGCCAGGCTGCGCCACCCCGCGACCTTCAGTCCGAAGGTCGTCGGGACGGCGTGCTGGGTGAGCGTGCGGCCCGCCACGGGTGTGTCGCGGTGCTCACCGGCCATCCGCGCCAGGGCGCCGGCCGCGACCTCCAGGTCGGCCACGACCAGTCCCGTGGTCCGGTGGGCCACCAGCATCAACGCCGTGTCGAGGATGTCCTGGCTGGTGGCGCCACGGTGCACGTACGGCGCGTGGGCGTCGGGCACCGCCGCGGTCAGCGCGGCGACCAGCGGGATCACCGGATTGCCGCCGCTCCGCCCGCGCAGCGCCAGCTCGCGGGCGTCGAAGCGGTCGGCGCGGGCGGCCTCGGTCACGGCCCGGGCCGCCGCGGCGGGCGCCAGGCCGAGTGCCGCCTGCGCCCGGGTGAGCGCGGCCTCGGCGTCCAACAGGGCCTGGAGGACGGCGGTCTCGCCCGTGGCGGCCTCGGCCGCGGAGCCCACGCGCACCGGGTCGAGCAGTCCGGCGTCCGGCTCGTCGTACGACGGGAACGCGCCGTCGTGGGCCTCGTGATCGACGTCGTGGCCGTCGTGGTCGACACTCATGCGAACTCCAGGAACACCGTCTCCGCCGCACCCTGCAACCGGATGTCGAAGCGATGACTGCCCCGCGGTTCGGCGACCGCCACCAGGGTCGCGCGCCGTTCGGGTGGCAGTGCGGCCAGCAGCGGGTCGGTGGTCTGCTCCCGGTCCGCCGCCGGCAGGTACACCCGGGTGAACAGGTGCCGGGTCAGGCCCCGGGCGAAGACGCAGACCGCGAGGTGGGGCGCGTGCCCGCCGCGGGCGCCCGGACGGAGGGTGCGGACCGCCCAGTGGCCGTCCGCATCGGTCGCGACCCGGGCGAAACCGGTGAAACCGATGCCGTCCCGGCCGAGGAAGCCACCGGTCGTCGGGTCGCGGCGCAACGATCCGGTGGCCCGCGGCAGTTCGCCGTCCGGGCCGGGTCCCCAGAACTCCAGCAGCGCGTCCGGGACGGGGGCGCCCGCACCGTCCCGGACGTGGCCGTGGAGGACGAGGGTGTCCGGATGGCCCGCCGGGGCCGCGTCACCGCCGCCCGGGAACGGCAGGGCGCATCCGTGGAACGGGCCGACCGTCTGGGCGGGCGTGGGCCGTGCGGAGGAGGTCGTCATGTCAGCGGCCCTCCTCGATCCAGGTGGCGGTGGGGCCGTCGAGGACGATGTCCCAGCGGTAGCCCAGGGACCACTCCGGCTCCGACCGGTCGTGGTCGTAGCGGGCGACCAGCCGTTCGCGGGCGGCGGCGTCGGTGACCGACTGGAGGATCGGATCGTGCGCGAACAGCGGATCGCCGGGGAAGTACATCTGCGTGATCAGCCGCTGGGTGAACGCGGTCCCGAACAGCGAGAAGTGGATGTGCGCCGGACGCCAGGCACCGGTGTGGTTCCGCCAGGGGTAGGCCCCGGGCTTGATCGTGGTGAAGGCGTAGCCGCCGTCGTCGCCGGTCAGCGTCCGGCCGACGCCGGTGAAGTGCGGGTCGATCGGTGCCGGGTGCTGGTCGAGTTGGTGGGCGTACCGGCCGGCGGCGTTGGCCTGCCAGATCTCGATCAGTTGACCGCGCACGGGACGGCCGGAACGGTCCAGCAAGCGGCCGCTGACGGTGATGCGTTGGCCGAGCGGTGCACCCTGGTGCTGGCGGGTGAGGTCGTGGTCGAGTGCGGTGACGTCGGTCCCGCCGAACGCCGGTGAGGCCAGTTCGACGGCCTCGGGGTCCTGCGACAACGCCAGGGTGACGAGGGGTTGTCGGGGGTGCCGGAGTGCGGTGGAGCGGTACGGCGGGTAGGCGTGCGCCGGCTGTGCGGTGCGCGCGGCACCGCCTGCGACGGACGCCTCGTAGGTCGCCCGTGCCTGTGCGATCTCATGGTCGATCTCGCTCTGGGTGGCTGTTGCCATGCGTCCTCAACCCTTCTGGTCACGCGGCTCGTTGGTCGCGGTCCGCACGGGTGCGGCCGTCTTAGCGACGATCTCCTCGACGGTGACGCCCGGCGCCCGCTCCACGAGAACGAACCCGTCGGCCGCGGTGTCGAGCACGCCGAGGTCGGTGATGATCCGGTCGACGCAGCCCCGGCCGGTCAACGGCAACGTGCAGTCCGCGACGAGCTTGGCGGAACCGTCCTTCGCCGTGTGGGTCATGGCGACGAGGACGGTGCGGGCGCCGTGCACCAGGTCCATCGCCCCGCCGATCCCGCTGATCATCTTGCCGGGGACCGCCCAGTTGGCGAGGTCACCGCGGTGCGAGACCTCCAGGGCGCCGAGCACCGCGACGTCGATGTGACCGCCCCGGATCATCCCGAAGGACAGCGCGGAGTCGAAGTAGGCGGCACCGGGGAGCACCGTGACGGTCTCCTTGCCGGCGTTGATGAGGTCGGGGTCGAGCTGGTCCTCGGTGGGGTACGGCCCGGTCCCCAGGATCCCGTTCTCCGACTCCAGGATCACCTCCACGCCCGCCGGAAGGTAGTTGGGGATGAGGGTGGGCAGTCCGATGCCGAGGTTGACGTACTGACCGTCCGTCAGTTCGGCGGCCGCCCGCGCGGCCATCTCGGCCCGGTTCCACGGCATCAGCGGCGCTCCCTTCCCGCGGTCCCGGGCACGGCGACGGTACGTCGTTCGATCTGCTTGTCGGCCGCCTGCTCCGGGGTGAGCGCCACGACCCGTTGGACGAAGACGCCCGGCAGGTGGACCTGGTCCGGGTCGATCGCGCCCGGCTCGACCAGTTCCTCCACCTCGGCGACCGTGAGGCGCCCGGCCATCGCCGCGAGCGGATTGAAGTTCCGGGCGGACTTGGCGAAGACCAGGTTCCCGTGGCGGTCCCCCTTGGCGGCCCGGACGAGTCCGAAGTCGGTGCGGATCCCCCGTTCCAAGACGTGCGGGCGCCCGTCGAACTCCCTGACCTCCTTGGGCGGCGATGCCACGGCGACCCCGCCGGCGCCGTCGTACCGCCAGGGCAGTCCCCCGTCGGCGACCTGGGTGCCGACGCCGGCGGGGGTGTAGAAGGCGGGGATGCCCGCGCCGCCGGCGCGCAGCCGCTCCGCGAGCGTCCCCTGCGGAATCAGCTCGACCTCCAGTTCGCCGGCCAGGTAGCGGCGCGCGAGTTCCTTGTTGGCGCCGATGTACGAGCCGGTGACCCGGACGATCCGGCCGGCGGCGAGCAGCACGGCCAGCCCCCGGTCGAGCGCGCCGCAGTTGTTCGAGACGACGCGGAGCCCGCCGACGCCCGTCTCGTGCACGGCGTTCAGGAGCACCTCGGGCACGCCGCTGAGGCCGAACCCACCGACGGCCAAGGAGGCGCCGTCGCGCACGTCGGCCACCGCCTCGGCGGCCGAGCCCACCACTTTGTCCATGCCCAACTCTCCCCTGACGCCACCAGATTGCTCAGTACACTGACTATCTACCGGCAGTTTCGAAGCGTGACATGATGAGTGAGGGAGGGCAAGGCCCTCCGTACACAGAGCATTGGCGAGAGGAGCAGGGAGGCGCCGTGCCCGCGCTCGACCTCAGCACCCACCCCGGCCATCTGGCCCGGCGGCTCCAGCAGGCGCACACGCTGCTGTGGACGACGATCGTTTCGGAGGACGTCACCTCCCCGCAGTTCGCCGTGCTCAACACCCTCGTCGGCGAGGACGGCCTGGACCAACGGACCGTGGGCGAACGGGTCGGCCTCGACCGCTCGACCATCGCCGAGGTGGTCCGGCGCCTGGTCGCGCGCGAGTTGATCGAGAAGACCCGTGACGCCGAGGACGCCCGCCGCTCCGTGCTGCGGCTCACCGCCCAGGGCGGCCGGCTGCACCACAAGCTCGCCGGCCGGACCGCCCGGATGAATCAGATCTTCCTGGCCCCCCTGGACCCCGAAGAGCAGAACGTTTTCCTGGAGTTGCTGCACCGGGTCTCCACAGCGGCCGAGGAGCTGCGCCGGCCCGCCACCAGGCCGCCGGCCACGCCGCGCTCCTGAGCCGCGGGGAATCGCGCACGACGAACGACGGGACCCGCCCCGCCCGCACCGGGATCACCGGAACGGGAACGGGACGGGTCCGTTGCGTCGAAGACCGTGGCTCACACGGTCGGTGACGGCTGCTTCAGCGCCGGCCGCCGTGGTGACCCTTGTGGTGCTTGTGGTGCTTGAAGTGGCCGTTGATGCAGACGTTGCCGAAGGCCGGGCTCAGCAGGCCCGCGACGTCAACGGTGTTGCCGCACAGGTTCACGGGAACGTGCACCGGGATCTGAATGAGGTTGCCCGACAGCACACCGGGCGAACCGACAGCACTGCCCGCCGCATGACCGTCGGCGAAGGCAACCGAACTCCCGCCCAGAGCGGTTCCGGCCGCGAGGGCGGCCACGGCGGTAATCCGAATGATCCGTGACATTCCGAACCTTTCGTTCGTTCCAAGCGACCCACTGCCGCTCGCTGCTCTTCCCTTCGGCACGCAGATCGCCAGCATTAAGGCAAGAGGTAGCAATTCCCTCTTTCGCGTTGTTTCGCTCATGTCGACCACTCGTGCGTGCCGATTCGTCACGCTCCGCGCCTGCGTCCGCAGACGGCACCGCCCGGTCAGCCGGGAACGGGCGCCCGCCGACGCGTCCGTCACTGCGCCATCGGGGCTCGGCAGTGCGGGCAGGTGGTCACCCCTCGGGCAGCGCAGTGGCGACCACAATCGGGACAGACCCGGCCCAGCCAACAGGCGCTGTCGCCGCCCTCCTCGGCCGGGCGGCCGGCCCGCAGGTGCCGCGCCAGGACCCGGGCGTGGCTGAGGTGTATCGGCGTGACGGCGGTCTGCAGCACCAGCGGACCGCCCCGCGCCAGCCCGTGGAGGCGCCGGAGCCCGGCGGCGCGCACGGGCTCCCCGAGCTCGCGCCCGTAGCGGTCGGCGAACGCCGCGTACCTCGCCTCGTACACGCCGTACCACCGCCACAGCGCGGCCGAGGGAGCGACGGCGGCCAGCCACACGTCCGGGTAGGTGGCCCCGGACCTGCGCCCCAGCGGCAGGCTCCGGTCGACCAGCACCCGCATTCCGGGCCAGGGCCGTGCGACGGCGTACATCGATTCCGTCCAGACGCTGCGAGTGGTCTCACCGGCGGCCTGGGCATGGCGTTCCGGTCGTTCCTCACCGCTCACCGGGTGCACTCCTTGTCGTCCGTCAGCCAGCACTTCGAGGCTCTCACGCGGCGCTCCCCCCGGAGCGGACCCGCGCCCGACGTTGGCCGGACGTGCTCCGGCCCGGCGGCGCGCTCGTCCACACGGTGCGGCACACCGGCGACGCCCACTACGGCGCGGGCGTCGCGCACGGGGACGGCCTCTACGAGCACGGTGGCTTCGCCGTGCTCTTCTTCGACCGGGCGCTGGTCGACGAATTGGCGGTGGGCCGGCAGCTGGCCGAGGTCCACGGCTTCACGGAAGGCGCTCTTCCGCGTCGGCTGTGGCGCGTCACCCAGAATCTGCCCGGCTGACCCGAACAGCTGGCCCGCGCACCGTGACGCGGGAGCGGTCGTCACAGGGTGAGGACGATCGCGGCGCCGACGCCGCCCAGGACCAGGGCGAGGGCTCCGGCCCGCCAGCCGCCGTGGCGCCAGGGGAAGAAGCGGTCGCCGGCGAGGGCGCCGGGGCCGATGAGGGCCACGGCGAGTGCCACGAGGGCGATGACCATCGGGTATTCGAGGCCGCCTTCGGTCGCCCACAGGCCGTGCGAGGCGGAGACGACCATGGCGTTGATCATGACGCCGATCACTGCGGCGGCGGCCAGGGGGATCAGGAAGCCCAACGCGAGCCCCAGGCCCCCGAGGAATTCGGTGGCGCCGGCGATGCCGGCGAACAGGACGCCGGGCCGGTACCCCAGGGCCTCGAAGCCCTCGCCGGTGGCCTTCAGCCCGTGGCCGCCGAACAGGCCGAACAGCTTCTGGCAACCGTGGCCGGCCAGCAGGAGGCCGAGCGGCAGCCGTAGCAGCAACAGTCCCACGTCGGCGGGGGTCACGGCCGACGGGGAGGGGCGCACCACGGTCGTGGTGGAGTGCGGGGCAGACGTGGTTGCGCGTTCCATGACGGAACCACCTGTACGTCGATGACGCCCGTTGGCGAACGTCGCGTCGGACGGGCGCCGGTGTGGGAAAGGGGGGAAGCAACTCGTTACGGGCACGCAGGTGCGGTGATCGGACGGGCTCGTGGTCCTGCTCGGTGCCCTGGGCCAGGACCCGGCCCGTCCCCGCTTTCGATACTTCTCCCCCGGTCGGTCCAGGTCCAGGGGTTGCGGAAAATTTCGCTGGTGTTTTTCGCCCCGGCGACTCTGGTCCGCTACGTGCCGTTGCGCCCGTCGGCCGTCGGCCGGGCGCGCAGCTCGACGCAGCACCGGCCGGAATCCGGGGCGAGGACGGCGTCGGTGGCGTCGCTGCCCAGGCCCCGCAGGTAGCCGGCCAGGAAGGCGCGGTTGAGGTCACAGACCAGCTCAGGGGCCTTGGCGGCCAGCGGGTGGAACGGGCAGTTGCGCAGCCGCACCAGCGTCGGGGTGGTGCGTTCGGGCTCGAAGCCCAGTCGGTTCAGCGTGTCGAGGGCGAGCGTGAGTCCGCGTTCGGCGCCGAGCCGTCCGGGGCGGATCCGGGCGCGCTCCGCGGTGCCGATGCTCTCACCGCGTTCGCCCGCCACCCGCAGTGCCGCGTCGTGGGCCGATTCGCCGGGTCCCGCGCGGAGCACGGCGTCGGTGAGGAGGTCGGCCAGCAGCTGGAAGCGGCGTTCGGGGACGCTGACTTCGATCGCCGCGTCCACGGGTTCGTAGACCTTCGGGCGCCGACCGACCTTTCGGATGCCGGACGGCGACGCGTAGTGGGCCCGTAGCAGGCCGGCCGCGACGAGTTTGTCGAGGTGGAAGGCGGCGAGCTTGCGGGAGACGCCCACGCGCGCGGCCACCTCCTCGCGGGTGAGCGGGCGGTGCTCGCGCCGGATGACGTCGAACATCCGCCGCCGCAACTCGTCCCCCAGGACGGCGAGCGAAGTGAGCGAGGCGTCATCGAGTCCCACAAAACCACGGTATCGCACACATATGTGGGTGTTTCGGATGGTCGTACGGCCCCGAACGGTCCTCTTGTCCCCGCCCGCGCCCCTTTCGCCCAGGGGCATGGGTGAAATCGGCGGCCGCCCTGACGCATACCGACGCGCCGTGAGCCGTGCGCTGGCGGGCGGGCGCCCCGACCGGCGGCGGGTGCCGGGTCGGGGCGCTCCGGCGCCGCGGACCGCTGCGGTGCGGTGCGGTAAGCCCGCCGGAGTCCGGGCGGGCCGGGAGCTAGCCGGCGTGGTCGTCGAACGTCGGCCGCACGGTGAGGAGTTCGCTGAGGTCGGCGCCCGGCGCGTACTCGACCGGGGCGGCGCCGCGGCGGAACAGTCGGGCCCCGGTGGCGAGTCCGTGCAACGTCAGGCGGTCGTCGGTGCGCCGGAGCCAGGTGCCCTCGCGCAGGCCGAGGACGGGGACGTCGTTCTCCTCCAGGAACTGGGTGAGCCGTTCCTCTCGGGTCTCGCCCATGTGGGCGCTGGCCGGGTCCGGGTCCAGGTAGTGCGGGTTGATCTGGAAGGGGACCAGGTCGAGCGCGGCGAACGAGGGGGGCTGGACGATCGGCATGTCGTTGGTGGTGCGCAGGGTCGGACAGGCCATGTTGGTGCCGGCGCTGGAGCCCATGTAGGGCATGCCGGCGCGGACCCGCTCGGTGAGGGCGTCCACCAGGCCGCGTTCGTGCAGCGTCTTGAGCAGGCGGAAGCTGTTGCCGCCGCCGGTGAACACCGCCTGGGCGGAGGCGACGAGTTCGCGCGGGTCGGCCGCGGTGTGCGCACCGCGGACCCGGATGCCCAGCTCGGCGAAGAAGTCCGCGGCCTTGGCGGTGTAGCCGTCGTGGTCGGCCAGCGCGTAGGGGACGAAGAGGAGTTCCGACACGCCGGCGAGGTGCGCGGCGACGGCCTCGCGGGCGTGTTCGAGGTAACCACGGCCGGGCGCCGAGGAGTTGGAGAGCAGCAGCAGTCGCGTGGTGGGCATGGGCGGTGCCTTTCGCAGGGGGTGGGGCGGTGCGCGGGTGGGCGGTGGGTCAGTCGGTGCCGGGGGTCGGCTTGCCGGCTGCGGGCGTGCGGCGGCCGGTCGCGGCGCGCGGCGGCCGGCGCGGGGTGAGGAGTTCGGCGAGCGCTCCGGCGGCCTCGCGCAGCGGGGCGAGCAGGTCCTCGCGCGGGCCGTCGAGCCGGTCGTGCGGGCCGACCAGGCTGAGCGAGCCGACCGGCTGGCCGCGCACGACGACCGGGACGGCCAGTCCGGCGGTCGCAGGGTCGTACTCGCCCTGGGAGTAGGCGTGGCCGTCCTGCGGCACCCGGGACATCCGCTGTTCCAGTTCGGCCTCGTCGGTGACGGTCAGCGTGCTGAACCTGGCCATCGGGCGGCCGTAGAGCAGTGCGGCCCGGGCGCCCGGGGTGAGCATGCCGAAGTAGGCGCGGGAGGTGGCGCCGGCGTGCGCCGGATACAGCTCGTCGGCCAGGCGGTAGGCGCGCAGCGGACCGGCCGCGCCGTCGGCGGATTCCACGCAGCGCATGTGGACCCCGTCCGGCACGGCGAACAGGGCGGTGACGCCGGCCGCGGCGGCGAGTTCGCGCAGCGTGGGGCGGACCAGTCCGGCCATGCCGCTGTGTCGTTCCCAGGCGGTGGCCATGTGCCAGACCGCGGGGCCCAGGCGGTAGCGGCGGGTGACCGGGTCGGACACCAGGAAGCCGCGGTGGGCGAGCGACGCCAGCAGCCGCTGCGACACCGACTTGTCCCAGCCGAATTCGGCGGCGAGGTCGGTCACCCCCCATTCCTCCCGGTCGTGGGAGAAGGCGAGCAGGACCTGGAGCACGCGGTCGGCGGTCTGGAGCGGAGCGCCTCGTTCGGTAGTCACGGCGGCAGCCTATACCGTCATCTGAGACCGCTTCCCTGATATAGAGAAAAGGTTGCTGACTTGGATATGGCCGGCGCAACCTGAGCGAAATCGCGCACCGCACCACCTCGCACCAGGGAGCCACCGTGCTCAAGCACGTACTCGACGTCCTCGAACTCCTCGACCGCCCGCAGACCGACGGGCAGCTCCTCGCCGCGCACCTGCGCGGCGTGCTCGACGGCGCCGTCCGGGAGGCCGTCGGCACCCCGGCCGCGACCGCCGTCCGGTCGGACGCGGTGGAGATCACCGTCACCCGGGTCGAAGGGGCCAAGGGCGGGACCGACTTCGTCAAGGTCGTCGTGCCGGGCGCCGACGGGGCCCGGGCCGGCGGCGCCGCCCCCACGCTGGGCGTGCTCGGCCGGCTCGGCGGCGTCGGGGCCCGGCCCGAACGCACCGGCCTGGTCTCCGACGCGGACGGCGCCGTCGCCGCGCTCGCCACCGCGGCCAAACTGCTCGACATGTACGGGCGCGGCGACGTGCTGCGCGGCGACGTGATCGTCAGCACCCACGTCTGCCCCGACGCGCCGACCCGGCCGCACGACCCGGTGCCCTTCATGGACTCCCCCGTGTCGGTCCTCGACTGCAACCGCGCCGAGATCGACCCGGCCATGGACGCGGTCGTCTCGATCGACACCACGAAGGGCAACCGGCTGCTCAACCACCGCGGCATCGCCCTGTCCCCGACGGTCAAGGAGGGGTGGATCCTGCGGGTCAGCGACGATCTGCTGGGCATCCTGGAGACCGTCACCGGGGAGGCCGCGCACGTCCTGCCGATCACCACGCAGGACATCACGCCCTATGGGAACGGCGTGCACCACATCAACTCGATCATGCAGCCCTGCGTGGCCACCGACGCACCGGTCGTGGGCCTCGCCGTGACCGCACAGAGCGCGGTGGCCGGCTGCGCCACCGGCGCCAGCCACGAGACCGACATCGCCGCGGCCGGCCGCTTCGCGCTGGAGGCGGCCAAGGAGTTCGGCCGCGGCGCCGCGCGGTTCCACGACGCCGAGGAGTTCGCCCGGCTCGTTGCGCTGTACGGGCCCATGACCCGCCTCCAGGCGAGCGCGCCCGACGAGGACGCCGCCGCCTGACCTCCCGGGCGCGCCGCCCCCAGCCCCCGCGGGGCCCGCCCCACCTCACCACCGGACGAACCGCACCGGAGCACCCATGAGCCAGACACCGCCGGCCCCGCCGGCCGACGCCCCGGAGAGCCGGGCGGCCCACCCCAGAGCGTTCGAACCCGTCACGTTGATCGTGACGATCGTGCTCTCCGTACTCGGCGCGGTCATCGGCCTCGTCCTGATCACGACCCTCGGGATCGCGCCCAACACCTCCGTCATCGGCGCGCTGCTCGCCATGCTCATCGGGCGGATCTCCTTCGCCGCGCTGCGCCGGATGCGCGATCCACACCGGCAGAACCTGGTGCAGTCCGCCGTCTCCGGTTCCACCTTCGCCGCCGCCAACTCGCTGATCACCCCGATCGCGGTGCCCTATCTGCTGGGCCGCCCCCATCTGGTGTGGCCGATGCTCGGCGGCGCGGTGATCGGCCTCGCCGTGGACAGTTGGGTGCTCTACCGGGTCTTCGACTCGCGGCTGTTGCCCGCCTCGGCCGCGTGGCCGGCCGGCGTGGCGGCCGCCGAGACGATCAAGGCCGGGGACGAGGGCGGACGCAAGGCCGGGCTGCTCGGCATCAGCGCCGTCGTCGGCTTCCTCGGCGCCCTGGTCAAGCTGCCGACCAGTGCGGCCGGCGTGGCCTTCCTCGGCAACGTCTGGGCACTGCTGATGTTCGGCGTCGGTCTGTTGGTCGCCCAGTACGCACCGGAGGTCCTGCACACCGACCTCGCCGCCCACTATGTGCCGCACGGCGTGATGATCGGTGCCGGGCTGGTCGCGCTGGTGCAGGCGGTCCTGCTGATGCGCGAGCGGCGCGCCGAACGGTCCGCCCGTCAGGCGGGCGAGCGGGCGGCGGCCCGTGCCGCGGCCGAGGCGGCCTACGAGGACCGCTTCGACGCCGAGACCCGCACGGTCGACGCGCGCCGGTTGCGCCGGGGCCTGCTGGAGGGCTTCGTGCTGTTCCTCGCCGGCGCGGTGGTCATCGCCGTGTTCGGTGGGGTGACGTCCGGCATGAGCGGGGCGGGCCTGGTCGGCTGGGTGCTGCTGGCCGGCGCCGCGGCCCTCGTCCACCAGCTGATCGTCGGTCTGGCCGCGATGCACTCGGGCTGGTTCCCGGCGTTCGCGGTCACCCTGATCTTCCTGATCCTCGGGCTGGTGCTGGGCATCCCGATGGTGCCGCTGGCGCTGCTCGTCGGGTACGCCGCCTCCACCGGACCGGCCTTCGCCGACGTCGGGTTCGACTTCAAGGCCGGCTGGATCCTGCGCAAGGACGCCGTGCCGTGGCGGCCGTACGAGCGTGCCGGCCGCCGCCAGCAGTACCTCGCGCAACTGGTCGGCTTCGCCGTCGCCGTCCTCGTCGTCGTGATCGCCTGGCAGCCGTTCTTCTCCGAAGGCCGCGTGCCGCCGGTCGCCAAGGTCTACGTCGACACCATCAAGGCCGGCCTCACCGACCCGCACGCGCTGATGATGATGGGGCTGTGGGCGATCCCCGGGGCGCTGATCCAGTTCCTCGGCGGCTCGTCGCGGCAGATGGGCGTCCTGCTGGCCACCGGTCTGCTCGTCGCGACCCCGCAGGCGGGGTGGCTGGTGCTGGCCGCGCTCGCGGTGCGGTTCGGCTACACCCGCTACCGCGACCGCCGGGCCGGCCGGGACGACCTGGCCCGGGCCGACGCGCGAGCCGCCGCCGACGCCGACCTCGCGCTGGTGGGGGCCGGGTTGGTCGCCGGGAGTTCCCTGCACGACGTCAGTCAGATCTACAAGGCCCTCTGACCCGCGCCGATATGAGAGGAACGCACCCACCATGAACGCAGCATCCGGACCCGGCCCCGCGCCGCACGGCCCCGGCCTGGGCCTGGGCCTGGGCCTGGTCACCATCGGGCAGTCCCCGCGCACCGACCTGACCGCCGACGTCGCCCCGCTGCTGCGCGGGCTGCGGGCGATCGAGCACGGCGCCCTGGACCTCGACGAGTTCACCGGCCCGGCCGGCGGGCGGACCCGCGCGGACCTCGCGCCCGCGTCCGGCGAGGCCCCGCTCGTCACCAGGCTGCGCGACGGCGGCTCCGTCGTCCTCGGGCACGAGGCGCTCGCCCCTCGGATGCGCGACGCGGTGGCCCGCTGCGAACGGGACGGTGCCACCGCGACGCTGTTGCTGTGCACCGGCAGCTTCCCGCCGGTCCCGGCCCGGCGGCCGCTGCTGTACGCGGAGCCGCTCGTGCAACAGGCGGTCCGCGGCATCGCCGGCAGCGATCCGGTCGGGCTCGTGTGCCCGCTGTCCGACCAGCGCGCCGACGTCGAACGCCGCTGGTCGCCACTGCTGCCCGGCACCGTCCGGGCCGCCCCCGGCAACCCCTATGCGGACGACGCCCTGGCGCACGTCGCCGAGGCCGCACACGAGTTGGCGCGTGGGGGCAGTCGCTGGCTGGTGCTGGACTGCATCGGCTACACCGAGGCGATGCGGCGGGCCGCGGCGGCCGCGAGCGGCCTGCCCGTGCTGCTTTCCCGCACCCTCGCGGTGCGACTGGCCACCGAAGTGGCCTGCGCCGTCCCCGGCTGACCGGGGGCGCGTCGCCCGTCCCTGGCCGGGCGCGGCGGTGTGCGTCAGGAGCGGAAGCCGATGAGGCCGTGGCCGGGTCGTGCCTGCGCGTGGCGCATCCATTCCAGGCACTGCATGACGGCCTCCACCACCTCGGGCTCCAGCGGCGGTGCGTGCTCCGCCCGCTTGGTGGCTTCGAACTCCTCCAGCGCCCGCGCGATCTGCTCGGGCGTCCAGACGCCGCACCCGGGCATGTCCGCGTGGGGAACGGGAACGGGCGGCACGCCGTAGCTGAAGTCGCTGACGGAGACGGCCGTGATGCGCAGGTCCTTCAGTCCTCGGTCGACGGTCTCCAGCCAGTCGCCGCGGTGCGGCGTGAAGCAGTTGTTGGGCAGGAACGAGCCGGTCAACGCGCACAACCTCTGGTAGGCGTAGCCGTATTGGAAGGCGTGGTGGGAGTGGTCGCTGAAGGGACCGCCGTGGACGACCGCACGGAGCGCGTCGTACGCGGTGGGGGCGCCCTGCGCGATCTCGTGGCTGAAGTAGTCGTCGTCGCCGGCCAGGTCGTCCTGGAAACGGGTGCGTATCACCTCCAGCAGTTCGTCGTCGCCGGATCCGACCAGGGCGCGGGTCGCGGCCACGTCGAGCAGGTAGACGCTCAGGGAAGAACTCATGCCGCGACCTTAGGCGTTGCCACTGACAACGCGTCGTCCCGTGCCGCGGTGCCTGGTTCGTCGCCGTCTCCGGTGCTGTGAACGGGAGCGTTCGCCGGGAGGCGTCAACCGGTGCGACCGGGTCGACCCTATGCTGACGGGCGTGCAGGTACTGGGCATGAGCAGTGAGGACGAGATGGTCGCCTGCTTTCTGGGCGGCGAGCTGTCCAGCCGGAGGTTCGGGCAGCGCCTCCGGTCCCACCTGGCGGCAGCCGGGCGGACCGAGCAGTTGTTGACGCGCCCGGACCTCTCCGACGCCGGCGCGAACCTCACACGCCGCGCTCTGCTCGCTGCGACGCGCGGGTACGGCGAGAACCGCGACCTGTTCGAGAACTTCCCCCCTCACGTCACCTGGACCAGGGCGCTCCTGACCGCCCGCGAGGCGGCCGGCGTGCGCTACCTCGCCTCTTCCTATTGGGTCGAACTGTCGGGTGGCAGCCGCCGGCCGCACGATGCGGCCGCACGCATCACGGCAGGTCTGCGGGCGTACGACGTGCCCAACGAACCGTTCGTCGAGGCGGCCCGCGCGCTCGACAGAGGGGAGCGGTTCCCGCCGTTCATCCTCGTCGGCGAGAGGCAGGACGACCTGGTCTGTCTTGAGGGCCACCTGCGCCTGACCGCCCACGCTCTCGCTGGCTTCCCGACCGGCATCGAGTGCCTGATCGGCACCGCGCCGGCAATGGGACGCTGGGCGCAGTAGTCCGGGCGCCCCAAGCTCTCGGCGCCCCGAAAGGACGTGAGGCGTCCGCCGGAACCACACCGAAGCGGTACTTCTCCGGCCGACCCATCGGACACGCCCTAGACCGGTACGGGCGTGCCGAGTCGGGCGGGGAGGTGGACGTAGCCGCGCAGGATGCGGGTGGTGCGGCGTCGGGCGCCGGCGTGCAGCGTGAGGTGTGGGAAGCGGCGGTGGAGGGCTTGGAGGCCGACTTCCGCCTCCATGCGGGCGAGCGCGGCGCCCAGGCAGTAGTGGCGTCCGCCGGAGAAGGACAGGTGCTCCTTGGCGTTGGGCCTGGTGACGTCGAAGCGGTGCGGTGCGGTGAAGAGCGCCGCGTCGCGGTTGGCGCCGGCGAGCAGCAGGGTCACGAACGCGCCCCGCGGCACCGGGCGGCCGCCGATGCTGGTGTCACGGGTCGCCGCGCGCCCGGTGAGGAACACCGGTGGGTCGAAGCGGAGCATCTCGTCGACGGCGTTCGGCCACAGGGTCGGGTCGTCGTGGAGGGCGGCGCGCTGGTCGGGGTGGCGGTCGAGCAGGGCGATGCCGTTGCCGAGCAGGTTCACGGTGGTCTCGAAGCCGGCGGCGAGCACCAGGCCGGCCGTGGCGCGCAGTTCGGTCCCGGTCAGGCCCCGGCCGTCGTCGTCGCGGGCGGTGACCAGTTGGCTGAGCAGGTTGGCGCCGGGCTGCCGGCGGATTCGTTCGATGTGCTGCGCCAGCCAGGCGTCGAAGTCGCGCAGGGAGCGTTCGACGGCCAGGAACCGGCGTCGGGGCAGCCCGAAGTCGAGGCTGGGTGCCGCGCCGGTGCCGAAGCGCAGCACGCGGTGCCGCTCGGCGTGGGGGACGCCGAGGATTTCGGCGATCACGGTGACGGGCAGCAGGCCGCAGTACGCGGAGACCAGGTCCACGTCGTCGGCGCCCGGCGGGCGGCGCTGGAGGTCGTCGAGGAGTTCCTCGGCGATCTCCTCGGCCCGGGTGCGGAGTTGTTCCACGGCCCGGACGGAGAAGACCCGGGTGACGAGCTTGCGGTACCGGGTGTGGTCGGGCGGCTCGGTCACCAGGAGGGACGGGGGCTTCAGCGGCCCGACGGGCGCGTCGGCACCGGCCCAGGCGGCGAGCCGCCCCAACGGCCCGGTGGTGACGGGGAGCGCGCCGGTGCGGAAGTCGTTGCTGCCGAGCACCTCGCGGACGGCGGGGTGGGAGGCGGTGACGAAGCCGAACCGGCTGCGGTGGACGGGCCCTTCGGCGCGGATGCGGTCCATCAACCGCCGTTCGACGTCGGCGGTGTCGCCGTGCGGACGCGGGCTCCGGGAGAGGGCCACCAGTTGCCCGTGAAGGTCGCCCTGGCGTGCCGCGCGGTCCATGGCGAGCCGGGGCAGGGCGTGTCCGAGGGCCCATCGGACGTCGCGGGCGAACAACCGTTGCGGGTAGGGGAGATCACTCATGGCGGGTCGCTTCCTTCCGTGGTGCGCCGGCCGTGCGCGCCGGTGGGGCGGCCCGGCAGGTGGCGTGCGGCCGGGCGGGGAAAGGCGGGCGGTCGGGCTCCTCGTGCAGGCCGGCTCGGCGGGGCCGGCGGGGCACCCCGCGCGAAGACTTGCACTGCAAGTCAGTGGTGCCCCGGACGCTAGACTTGCGGTGCAAGTGATGTCAAGGATCGAGTGGGCGTCGCGGTCGCACGGGCCGCGGTCGGGAGGGCAACGTGACGGTTCGAGGCACCGGCCGCGGCAGAAGGCTCGGCCTGACCCGGCAGAAGGTGATCGCCGCGGCCGTCACGATGATCGACCGCGACGGCGCCGACGCCTTCTCCCTGCGGAAGCTGGCCGTCGAGCTGGACGTGGAGAACATGTCCCTCTACAACCACGTGCCCAACAAGGACGCCCTCCTCGACGGCGTCGCGGAGGCGCTCCTCGCCGAGGTGGAGTTCCCGCAGAACGACACCGACGGCTGGCAGGACCGCATCCGCGCGCACGCCGCGGCCTTCCGGACCCAGGCGAAGCGCCATCCGAAGGCGTTCCCCCTGGTGCTCACCCGCCCCACGTGCTCCCCCGCGGCCCTGCGGGCCCTCCGCTCCACCCTGGCCACCCTCACCGACCTCCGGCTGACGCCGGAGGAGGGCGTCCACGTCCTGCGCAGCTACACCGCCTTCATGATCGGCTCGATCATGCGGGAGCTGGGCCACGCCATCTACCTGGGTTCCCTGGACGACCAGCAGCTCCGGCAGCAGGGCCGCGACATCGCCGCCACCGGCGACCCGATCCTGATCGCCGCCGCACCCCACCTGGCCGCCGGCAACCACGACGCCGAATTCCACTACGGACTGGAACTGCTGATCGCCGGGCTGGCGGCCAGGGCCGGCGTCCCGTACGACGGCGGCCCCGCCCGGCCCTGACCCCGGCCCGCGACCGCCGTCAGTCGTCCGCCCCGCGCCGCCGCAGGTAGCGGGCCCGGGCGGCGTCGTGGGCACCACTCAGCAGCCGCTCGACCAGTTCCGTGGTCCGCGCGCCGGGGTTGACGACGGAGATCCAACCGAGGGCCCCGTACACCGGGTGCGGCAGCACGGTGTCGACCGCAGTGTGGTCGCGCGGCCGGGTGAGGTCGCCCGGTGCTTCGTCGAGCAGTTCCTGAAACGTCGCACGGTCCACATTCACGTTCACCCGCCAGTGCCCCGGGCGATCGAGGTCGGAGGCGGTGTCGTCGGGATAGTTCTTGGTGACGATGGTCCCGTAGGGCTGGGTGGTCTGCGGCATCCGGCCGTCCGGGGCGTAGTAGAAGAAGGAGTCCCCCACCACGAGGTCGGGGAAGTCGCCGCCGGGCTCCGGGCGGACCACGAGCGCCCCGTCGAGACTCTGCACCGACGCGATGATCTGTTCCATACTCATGGTTCAAGCATCTCCTTCAAGTGCTTCTGTGGGGTTGGTCATGGACGGGACGGCGGGCGGTGCGCAACGGGGACCGCTGCGCACGGTCGATGTCGCCAGGGAGTCGGGGTATTCGGTGCAGCAGGTGCGCGACCTGGAACGGCTGGGGGTCATTCCGCCGGCGGCCCGCGCCGACAACGGGTACCGCGACTACGCCGCCGTCCACGTCCATGCGCTGCGCGCCTATCGCGGGCTCGCCGGTGCCGTGGGCCCGGTCGCGGCCCGGCAGCTCCTCCCGGAGCTGCGCACCGGCACCCTCACCGAGGCGGCCGCGACCGTCAACGAGCTGCACGTCCGACTCGCCCGGGAACGGGACGAGGCGCTGCGCGCCCAACGGGCCCTGCACGCCATCCGGACCGAGGCCCAGCCCGCCGGGGCGACGCAGGACGACGACGCCATGACGATCACGGAACTCGCCGAAGCGCTCCGCGTCCGCACCTCGACCCTGCGGTTCTGGGAACAGGAGGGACTCGTCACGCCGGAGCGCGTCACCTCCCTGCGGGCACGTCGCTACGGCGTGCCCGCCATCAGGGCGGCTCGCATCGTCGCCGCCCTGCGCAGTTCCGGTTACGGCATCCCGGCCGTGCGCGAGGTCATCGGCTCCCTGGAGCGGCTCGACGGCCCGGGTGAGACCGAGCGCATCCTGCAACGCCACCTCGACCGGATCGCGGTCCGGACCGTGGCGCTCCTGCGGGCGGGCGCGGACCTGGCGACCGTCGTCTCCTCGCTCGCGGAGCCGGCGGCCCCGTAGGCGACGCCGCGCGGCCGGTGGCGGTCGGCAGGTCTCTGCCTTTCGGTAGAGCAACACCTCGCCCGCAGGGTCCATGCCGACGCGCGCCGGGGCGTCGATACTGGTCAGCGTGGTGCGCACCAACCCGTTCCGTCGGTTCCCCCGCTGTCGTCCGCCCGTCGGATCGGCCGCGGGCGGTCCCGCGCGCGCGATCGCGGAACCGGCCGGGGTGGTCCTCGCGGGCCTGGGCGCCTTGCTGGCGGTCGGGCGCCTGGGGTTCCTGCCGTACCCGGGGCTCCAGTTGCTGGCGTTGGCGATCGGTGCGGGGCTGTTGCCGGTGCGGCGCCGGTTCCCCGGGATCGTGCTGCTGGTGCTCGCCGCGCTGACGGGCCTGTCGGTCGGCGTCGGGCCGATCACGGCGGCGGCCGCCTACACCGTGGCCCGCCGTACCGTGCGGGCGCGTCGGCGCGCCCGGCTGCTCGGGGCGGCGGGGGCCCTCGTCCTGGGTTCCGCGGTGGCGGTCGCGCCGTGGTTCGGCCCCGAACCGGTGCCGTACGCGGTGGCGCTCGGGCTGGTCCTGGCCTCGACGGCGGTGGTCGTGCCCGGCCTGGTCGGCACGGCGCACGGTCAGCAGGGGCGCCTGTTGCGGGCGTTGCGCGAACGCGGTGACGCGGCGGAGCGGGCCCGTCGGCTCGCCGACAGCGAGGCTCGCATCCACGAGCGGTCGCGCATCGCCGCCGAGATGCACGACCTGGTGGGACATCGCCTCAGCCTGATCTCCCTGCACGCCGGGGGGCTGGAACTGGCCTTGGACCGCGCCGCGCCGGAGCTGCGCGAGGAGGCCGTCCTGGTGCGCCGGACCACCCGGGACGCGCTGCGCGAACTGCGGCAGGCCCTCGGGGTGCTCGGGCCGCTCGGCCGGGACACCGGGCCGGACGCGCTCACCGACGCGACCGGCACCCGCGCCGACGTCGAGGCGCTGGTGGCGAGGTCCCGCGACGGCGGGATCGCCGTCCGACTCGACTGGACCGGGCCGGACCTCGACGCCCGCCCGGCGCGGGTCCGGCGGGCGGTGGACCGCCTGGTGCGGGAAGCGCTGACCAACGTGCACCGGTACGCGACCGCGGCGCACGTCACCGTCACGGTCGTGCACGACGACGCCGAGGTGCGGATCACCGTGCGCAACGGAGCGCCGCCGCGTCCGCCGGCCGCCGGGGAGACGGGCACCGGTCGCGGGCTCACCGGCCTGCGGGAGCGGGTGGAGCTGCTCGGTGGCAGCTTCGACGCCGCGGCGCTGCCGTCCGGCGGGTTCCAGGTGGCCGCCACCGTGCCGACCGAACCCACCGACCATGACCGGCCCGGTGCCGCCGGTGCCGCGGAGCGGAGGCCGGGCGACGGCCGGGCGGATCCCTCCGGCTCGGCGGGGGCGCACCGCGGGCCGGGGGCCGACGACCCGTCAGACAGGGGCGGTCGGCCCGACGTCCGGGAACGCCGGACGGCCGACGTGCTGACGCTGGCTTTCGGGTTGGCGGGTCTGAGCGTCCTCATGGTGCTCGGGGTCGCCTTCGTGTATGCGACCCGGCCCCACCAGTCGGGACCGCCGCCGCTGCCCCGCGTCGGCATGACGTACGAGCAAGTGGCCGGCCTGGGTGTCCTGGACAACGCGGCGGTTCGGGCCGCGGCCACCGGGCACGAACCGCCGCGCCCCGCCGGCACGGCCGGCTGCATCTACCCGTTCAACGGCGCCACCGAGAGCCACCCGGGCGGCCTGATCGTGGCCCGCTACTGCTTCGACGCGGCGCACCGCCTGATCTCCATCGACCGTTTCACCGTCCCGTCGGTCCGGGACGCCACGCCCTGGGAGTCCCCGTGAGCGAACCCGCCCGCCCCCTCCGCGTCCTGCTCGCCGACGACGAGACGATGATCCGGCACGGCGTCCGCCTGATCCTCCGGCACACCGACGGCATCGACGTCGTCGCCGAGGCGTCGGACGGGCGGCAGGCCGTCGAACTGGCCGCCGCCCACCGCCCGGACGTGGTGTTGCTCGACATCCGGATGCCGGTCTGCGACGGCCTGGCCGCGATCGCACCGCTGCTCGCCCTCGATCCCGCGCCGCGGGTCGTGATGCTGACGACCTTCGGCGACGAGGCCAACGTCATCCGGGCGCTGCGGGAGGGCGCCGCGGGCTTCCTGCTCAAGGACGAGGGGCCACAGGAGTTGATCAGTGCGGTGCGGGCGGCCGCCGCCGGTGATGCCGTGCTCTCCCCCGGCGTCACCGGGGCGGTGATCTCCCGGATGCTGCGCGGCGGCGATCCCGCGGCGGCCGACCGCGCGCTCGCGGACGAGCGCGTCGTCCGACTCACCGTCCGGGAGCGGGAGGTCCTCGCGATGCTCGGCGAGGGCCTGTCCAACCAGGACATCGCCGGCCGGTTGGGCATCGGGATCGGCACGGTGAAGACGCACGTCGGCGCCATCTTGGACAAGACCGGTTCGACGAGCCGGGTGCAGGCCGCCCTGCTGGCCCACCGCACCGGTCTGGCGTCCTGAAGGCATCAGCGGGACGGCGCGGCGCGTGCTCTCCGGGTGCCGCTGGCCCGCGCTGCCCGGCGGCCCGCTGCCGGTGGCCGGCCGGTGCCTCGCACCTCTGTCCAAAGGAAGAGCGCGGCCGTCCGGACTGTGCCGAAGAGCGGAGAGCGGCCCGCCCGACCCTTGCTTCGGGCAGAGCTCAACTCAGCCGTAGCGAACGATGTTTCCGCAGGTGAGGGCGGTGAGGATGGATGCGTTCCCGGTTCGCGGCGCTCGCCGCGGGCCCACGCATCCAGGCGGAGTACACATGTCGCAAGCCTCTTCTTCCCCCCGCTCCCCCGGCACCGAACCGGCCGCCCGCGCCACCAACCTGACCAAGGTCTATGGGACGGGCCAGACCCGGGTCACCGCCTTGGACGAGGTGTCCGTCGAGTTCGCCCGAAGCCGGTTCACCGCCGTCATGGGGCCCTCCGGATCCGGCAAGTCCACCCTGATGCACTGCTTGGCCGGGCTGGACGGCGTGACCTCCGGTTCGGCGCGCATCGGCGACACCGAGCTCGCGCAGCTGACGGACCGTCAACTCACTGCGCTGCGACGGGAGAAGGTCGGCTTCGTCTTCCAGGGCTTCAACCTGCTGCCGACCCTCACCGCGCTGGAGAACATCACGCTGCCGCTGCGGATCGGCGGCCGACGCCCGGACGCCGGGTGGTTGGACACCGTCGTCGGCACCGTCGGGCTGGCCGACCGGCTGGACCACCGGCCCGCCGAACTCTCCGGCGGCCAGCAGCAGCGGGTCGCGGTGGCCCGCGCCCTGGCCTCCCGACCCGACATCGTCTTCGCCGACGAGCCGACCGGGAACCTCGACTCCCGGTCCGGCGCGGAAGTCCTCGGCTTCCTGCGGGACTCGGTACGGGAGTTGGGGCAGACGGTGGTGATGGTCACGCACGACCCGGTGGCCGCCGCGCACGCGGACCGGGTGGTGTTCCTCGCCGACGGCCGGGTCGTCGACGAACTGCACGAGCCGACCTCCGGTGCCGTACTCGACCGGATGCTCCAGTTCGAGGCCCAGGCACCGACCCGCCGGCACTGACACCGTCGCCCCAGCGCCCCCAGCGCCCCCGGCGCGCCCGCCCGGCCCCGCCCGTCCGCACCTCCTGCGGCCGTTTCCGCATCTCCCTGCTCCCGAAAGCTCCCCATGCTGCGAACAACCCTGCGCAACCTCCTCGCGCACCAGGCACGGCTGGCCATGACGGCCCTGGCGATCTGCCTGGGCGTCGCGTTCGTCTCCGGCACCATGGTCTTCGCGGACTCCTCCGCCGCCGCCTACCGCGCCGCCGCGTCGAAGGACTTCGCGGACGTCGCGGTCACCGTGACCCCCAAGGACCCGCCGACCGGCCCCACCAACCGGCCCGCCACGGTCCTGGACGACGCGCTCGCCCGGACACTGGCCGGCGTGCCCGGTGTCGCCGCCGTGCGGCCGTCGGTCGACGGCTCGGCGGTGCTCGCCGCATCGGACGGCGCTCCGCTGCGGGCCGGCGCGTCCTGGGCGAACCTGGCCGCCGGCTACCTGCCCGGCAAGGACGGCGAGGACCGTCGCTATCCGCTGGCCAAGGGGCACGCGCCCCGGAACTCAGACGAGTTGGCGGTGGACGCCGGCACCGCCGCCGCGGGCCGCTTCGCCCTCGGCGACACGGTCAGGCTGGCCACCGACGGCCCGGTCATGACGAAGCGGCTGGTGGGCATCGTGGCCAGCCGGGACAGTCGGGTGACCGCCGGCGGCACCCTCGCCCTGTTCGACGCGGCCACCGCCCAGCGGCTGTTCGCGGCCCCGGGCCACTACACCGGGATCGACCTGTCCGCCACGCCCGGCACCGATCAGGCCGTGCTCGCGGACCGGGTCGGCGCGGTGCTCCCGGCCGACCGGGCCGAGGCCGTCAGCGGCGCCGCCCAGGCCGCCCAGCAGGCCGGCTACCTCGACACGCTGACCCGGGGCTACACCAAGGTGCCGCTGGTCTTCGCCGGGGTCTCGCTGTTCATCGGCTCGTTCCTCATCGTCAACACCTTCAGCATGCTCGTCACCCGACGCACCCGTGAGATCGCGCTGTTGCGGGCGATCGGTGCCACGCGCCGCCAGGTGGTCCGCTCCGTCCTCGTCGAGGCGGCCCTGGTCGGATGCGCCGCCTCGGTCGTCGGCTTCCTCCTCGGCGTCGGCCTCGCCGCCGTGCTGCCCGACCTGCTGAGCGCCGGTGCGGACGCGTTGCCCGACGGGCCGCTCGTGATCGGTCCGCGGCCCGTCGTCGCCGCCCTCGGCGTCGGGGTGGGCGTCACCGTGCTCGCCGCCTGGCTGCCGTCCCGGCGGGCCGCGCGCATCGCGCCCCTGGAGGCGATGCGCGCGACGGCGCAGGTGCCGTCCCGCACGCGGTCGCGGGTGCGCGGCGCGGTGGGGCTGATCCTCCTCGCCCTGGGGGGCGGCCTGTTGGTGTCCCTCACCGGGGCGAAGGACGCCTCGGTCGAGAACCTGCGGAGCGCCCTGTTGGGCTGCGGCCTGCTCGCCGTCTCCATGATCGTGCTGGCGCCGCTGCTCGCCGCCCCGGTGATCCGGTTCACCGGCCGGCTGACCGGCCGCTTCGGCGTCGTCGGACGGTTGGCGCGGGAGAACGCGCTGCGCGATCCGCGGCGCACCGCGGCGACCGCTTCCGCCTTGATGATCAGCACCGCGTTGGTCTCCGGGCTCGCCGTCATCGGGAACTCCACGGGGCAGGCGCTCGACCGGCAGGCCGCCGCAGGACTCGGCGCCGACTACGTGATCAGCACCCGCACGCCGACGACCGGCATCGCCCCGGCGACCGTGGACCGGGTGAGCGGTACCTCCGGCGTGCGGACCGCGGCCGCCCTCGCGGACTCCACGCTGTTCACCGGCGGTCAGGTCCGGCAGGTCTCCGGCATCGACCCGAACGCCGTGGACGCGGTCCTCAGGCTCCACTTCCTGAGCGGCTCCGCGCGGGACCTCGGGCCGGGCCGGATCGCCCTTTCCGACTCCCTCGCCCGGGCACACGGGCTGCACGCCGGCGATCGCCTGACCGCGCGGATGGGACTCGGCCAGGGGTTCCGGCAGTACACCGTCGTCGGCGTCTACCAGGACAACCCCATCGCCCGGGACGCCCTGGGGGCCCGCGCGGAAGTGCAGAAGACCGGCTTCCGGCCCGGCTCGGCCCAGCGGATCCTGGTCCGCACCGACGACGGCGCGGCGTCCGCGAACCTGGCGGGCCGGCTGCGCACCGCGGTGGGCGACAACCCGCTGTTGAAGGTCCAGGACCGGGCTGCGCTGGTGCGGGAAGCCGCCGGCACCCTGGGCGACCTGCTGACCGTGATGTACGGGCTGCTGGTCGTCGGCCTCCTGATCTGCGCGCTCGGGATCGTGAACACCCTGGCCATGTCGGTGTCGGAGCGGACCCGGGAGATCGGCGTCCTGCGCGCCCTCGGCATGGACCGTGCCGGGATCCGGCGGATGATCCGGCTGGAGGCGCTGACCGTCGCCGCGTTCGGCACGCTGCTGGGCCTGGCGGGCGGGGTGTTCGGCGCGTGGGCGGTGGGCGCGCTGGCCAACGGTGCGCTGGCGCAGTACTCGCTCGCGCTCCCCTGGGGGACGCTGCTGCTGGTGGTCCTGCTGTCCCTCGTGGTGGGCGCGGTGGCAGCGGTCGTCCCGGCCCGCCGGGCGGCTCGGCTGAGTCCGCTCCAGGCGGTGGCGGACGCGTAGCCGCACTCACCCGCACGCGGCCATTTTGAACGCGTTCAATTCCGTGGTTACCTTGGTGTCCACCACATCTGAGGGGGCTCGATGAAGGTAGTGCTGCCCGGGGGCACCGGACAGGTGGGCGCGATCCTCGACCGCGCCCTGACGGCGGCGGGCCATGAGGTCACGGTGCTGACCCGGCGCCCGCGCCGGCCGCGGGAGATCGGCTGGGACGGAGCCACGCTGGGCGCGTGGGCCGAAGCCGTCGACGGCAGTGACGTCGTGGTCAACCTGGCCGGCCGCAGCGTCTCCTGCCGCTACACGGCGGAGAACCTGCGGGCCATGATGGAGTCCCGTGTCGACTCGACGCGGGTGGTCGGCGCGGCGATCGCCGCCGCCGCGCGGCCGCCCCGGGTCTGGCTGCAGATGAGCACCGCGACGATCTACGCCCACCGCTTCGACGCGGCGCACGACGAGGCGACGGGGGTGTTCGGCGGTGCCGAGGCCGGGGTGCCCGACTACTGGGCGTACAGCGTCGACATCGCCAGGAACTGGGAGCGGGCGCAGGCCGCAGCGGACACCCCGGCGACGCGGAAGGTGGCGCTGCGCTCGGCGATGGTCATGAGCCCGGACCGGGGCGGGGTCTTCGACGTCCTGCTGGGGCTGGCCCGGCTGGGGCTGGGCGGCCCGGTGGCCGGCGGTGCGCAGTTCGTGTCGTGGATCCACGACGAGGACTTCGTCCGCGCGGTGGAGTTCCTGATCGCCCGGGACGACATCGAGGGGCCGGTGAACCTCGCGTCGCCCGGCCCGCTCCCGCAGCGGGACTTCATGCGGGCGCTGCGCACGGCCCGCGGCGTCCCGCTGGGGCTGCCGGCGACGCGGTGGATGGCGGAGCTGGGGGCGTTCGCGCTGCGCACGGACACGGAGCTGCTGCTCAAGAGCCGCCGGGTGGTGCCGGGTCGACTGCGTGCGGCCGGGTTCGACTTCACGCACCCCGAGTGGGAGGGGGCCGCCGTGGACCTCGTCCGGCGGTCCGCGACGTTCCGCACGGGTCGCCGGACGGGGCGCAGGGGTCCGGAGGCCGGGGTGCGGTCGCGGCACTGAGGCTGACCGACGGTGCCGGGGCCGGCGGCTCCGCACCGACCCCGACGGGGACCGGTGCGGGGCGGCCGGCCGCCGGCCGACTCCCGACCGGCGTCCTTCCGGTCAAGGAACGGCCCGTTCGAAGGTCCGGAGGAGATCCGCCGCGACGCTCACCGCGATCGTGGCGGGTTCCTTGCCGGTGATCTCGGTCATGCCGATCGGCGTCCTGATCCGGTTGACAGTGGCCTCGTCGTGGCCGCCCTCCGTCAACAGGCGCTTGCGGAACCGCACCCACTTGGCCGCCGACCCGATCAGCCCGATGGAGCCGAGGTGCGGTGTGCGCAGGGCAGCGTCGCAGAGCGCCGCGTCCTCGGCGTGGTCATGGGTCATGACCAGGACGTGGGTGCCGGGCGGCAACTCCGCCAACACCTCCTCGGGCAGCAGCGGCGTGTGGTGCACGTGCACCTGCGCCACCGCATCCGCCAGCACGGCGAGCCGGTCCTCGGTGAGGATGTCGGAGCGGCTGTCGATCAGATGCAGGTCGAGGTCCTGCCGTGCCAGGATGCGGGCCAGTTCCAGGCCGACGTGCCCGACGCCGAAGATCGCCACCGCCCGCACCACCGGCAGCGGTTCGAGCAGCACCGAGACCGTGCCACCGCAGCACTGCACGCCGTGCTGGTTGGTCACCTTGTCGTTCAGGGTGAAGTCGAGGACTTCCGGCTCCTTCTTGGCCGCGGCGCTCATCTCCCGGGCCCGGTCGATGGAGACGGCCTCGACGTTGCCGCCACCGATCGAACCCCACGTCTCGGTCTGCCCCACGACGAGCTTCGCACCGGCGTCGCGCGGGGCATGACCGCGCACGGTCGTGACGGTCACCAGCACGCCGGACTCCCGGCGTGCTCGCAACCGTGCGACCGCAGCGACCCACGTCATGTCAGGCACCGCTCAGCACTTCTGCGTCGGCGCGCGCCCCGCCGTTGGCGGCACTGCCGTTGGCGACGTGGCCGTTGACGGCGCCGCCGTTGCGGGCCTGACCGCTGCGGGAGGCTTCGTCGCGGCGCGCCGCCTGGATCGCCCAGTACACCGCTTCCGGCGTCGCGGGCGAGGCCAACTCGACACTCGCGCCGCCCGGCCCGAACGCGGCGGCGGCCTGCCGCAGCGCCTCACGGACCGAGAACGCCAGCATCAGCGGAGGCTCGCCCACCGCCTTGGAGCCGTACACCGCGCCCTCTTCGGTGGCGTTCTCCAGCAGCGTGACGTGGAACTCCTCGGGCATCTCCGAGAAGCTCGGCAGCTTGTAGGTGCTCGCGGCCTGGGTCAGCAACCGGCCGCGGTTCGGCCCGTCGCTGGCGTCCCACCGCAGGTCCTCAAGCGTCAGCCAGCCCGCGCCCTGCACGAAACCGCCCTCGACCTGACCGATGTCGATCATCGGGGACAGGCTGTCGCCGACGTCGTGCACGATGTCCACCCGCCGGATGCGGTAGGCGCCGGTGAAGCCGTCCACCTCCACCTCCGTCGCGGCCGCGCCGTGCGCGAAGTACTTGAACGGCGTGCCGCGGAACGTCTTGGCGTCCCAGTGCAGGCCCTCGGTCCGGTAGAAGCCGGCTGCCGACAGCTGGACCCGTTGGAAGTACGCGGTGCGGACCAGGTCGTCCCAGGCCAGCTCCTGGTCGTTGTCCAGGGCGCGCGCGACGCCCTCGACGATGCGCACGTCCGAGGCGTTCGCCCCCAGTTGGGTGGCGGCCACCTGCAACAGCCGCTCGCGCAGCTGCTCGCAGGCGTTCTTCACCGCCGCGCCGTTGAGGTCGGCGCCGGCGCTGGCGGCGGTGGCGGAGGTGTTGGGGACCTTGTCGGTGCGCGTCGGGGCCAGCCGCACCTTGTGCAGCGGGATCCCCAGCGAGGTCGCGGCCACCTGCAGCATCTTGGTGTGCAGGCCCTGGCCCATCTCGGTGCCGCCGTGGTTGATCAGGACCGAGCCGTCCTTGTAGATCAGCACCAGTGCGCCGCCCTGGTTGAAGGCGGTGAGGTTGAACGAGATGCCGAACTTGAGGCCGCTGAGCGCCAGTGCCCGCTTGGTGTGCGGATGCGCGGCGTTGAAGGCGGCGATCTCCCGCTGGCGATCGGCGAGGTCGGAGGTGTCCTTCACGGCCTGCCAGACGGCGGAGATCCGGTCGGGCCGGACGACCGGCTGGCCGTACGGCGTCGCCTGCCCCTCCTGGTAGAAGTTGCGCTCCCGCAACTCCGTCGGGTCCAGGCCGAGCAGCGGCGCGCACCGGCCCATGATGTCCTCGATCACCAGCATGCCCTGCGGTCCGCCGAAGCCGCGGAAGGCGGTGTTGGAGACCTTGTTGGTCTTGGCGATGCGACCGGCGATGCGCGCGTTGGGGATCCAGTAGGTGTTGTCGATGTGGCACAGTGCGCGGGCCACCACCGGCTCGGACAGGTCCAGGCTCCAGCCGCCGTCCGCGGTCAGGGTGGCGTCCAGGGCCCGGATGCGGCCGTCGGCGTCGAACCCGATCTTCCACTTGGCGTGGAACCCGTGCCGCTTGCCGGACATGGTCAGGTCCTGGGTCCGGTTGAGCCGCAGTCGGACCGGCCGACCGGTCAGCTTGGCCCCGAGCGCGGCGACGGCCGCGAAGCCGTGCGGCTGCATCTCCTTGCCGCCGAAGCCCCCACCCATCCGCAGGCACTGCACGGTGACCTCGTGGCTGTGCAGCCCGAGCACGTGCGCGACGATCTCCTGGGTCTCCGAGGGGTGCTGGGTGCTGCTCTGGACGAAGACCTGCTCGGCCTCGTCGATGTAGGCCAGCGCCGCGTGCGTCTCCAGGTAGAAGTGTTCCTGGTCGGAGAACTGGAACTCACCGGTGAACACGTGCGCGGAGTCCGCGAATCCGGCGTCGACGTCGCCGGTCAGCATCACCGGCCGGGCGCCGTGGAAACTGTCGGCCGCCATCGCGTCCTGCAACGTGATCAGGGAGGGCCGTTCGTCGAGTTCCACCTCGACGGCCGCCGCACCGAGCCGGGCCGCCTCCAGGGTCTCCGCGAGCACCCAGGCGACCGCGTGGCCGTGGAACATGACCTCGTCGGGGAAGAGCGGCTCGTCGTGCTTCATCCCGGCGTCGTTGACGCCGGGCACGTCGGCACCGGTGAGCACGCGGACCACGCCGGGGACGGCGAGCGCGGGCTCGGTGCGCAGCGCGGTGATCCGGCCGTGCGCCTTCATGACCTGGACCGGATGGGCGTGCAGCACGTCCTTGGTCCGATGGACCAGGTCGTCGGTGTAGAGCGCGGTGCCGGTGACGTGCAGGGTGGCGCTCTCGTGCGGCAGGGAAACGCCGACTACGGGCTTTTCGGGACGCTCGGACAACTGGCTCATGACGACACCGCCTCGGTGGTCTGCGCGGACAGCTTCAGCAGGCTCTGGCCGAGCATCGCGGATCGGTACGCGGCGCTGGCGCGGTGATCGTCCATCGGCGTCCCCTCCGCCTGCAGCACCCGGGCCGCGGCCTCGACGGTCTCCACCGTCCACGGGTTGCCCTCCAGGGCCGCCTCGGTGGCGAGGGCGCGGATCGGGGTGGCGGCCACTCCGCCCAGCCCGATGCGTGCCTTGCGGACGGTCCCGTCCTCGATGTCGAGCGCGAAGGCGACCGCCACGCTGGAGATGTCGTCGAAGCGCCGCTTGGCGATCTTGTGGAAGGCCACGGTCGTCGACAGCGGCAACGGGATGCGCACCGCGCGGATCAACTCGCCGGGCCGGCGCACGCTCTGCCGGTAACCGGTGAAGTACTCCGCCAGCGGCACCTCGCGCTCGCCGTCGGCGTCGGCGAGCACCAGCGACGTCTCCAGCGCGAGCAGCGCCGGCGGGCTGTCACCGATGGGAGAGCCGGTGCCCAGGTTGCCGCCGAGCGTCGCGCCGTTGCGGATGAGCCGCGAGGCGAACTGCGGGAAGAGTTGCGCCAGCAGGGGGACCCGGCCGTCGAGGCGGCGTTCGATCTCGGTGAGCGTCAGCGCCGCGCCGATCTCGATGTGGTCGGCCTCGACGCGCAGTTCGCGGAGTTCGGACAGTCGGTCGAGGGCGACCACGCAGTCCGCGCGGCGGGAGCGGATGTTGACCTCCACGCCCCAGTCGGTGGAACCGGCGACCACCACCGCGTCGGGCCGATCGCGCAGCAACTGCACCGTCTCGGCCAGGGTGTTCCGCCGCAGGAACTCCTTGCCGTCCTGGGCGTATTCGGTGGCGACCGGTGCCGGCGGGGACTGCTCGCGACGCTGCGCCAGTGGGTCCTCGTCGGTGGGCGCGCCGACGGCGAAGGCGGCGTCGCGGATCGGGCGGTACCCGGTGCAGCGGCACAGGTTCCCGCTCAGCGCGTGCAGGTCGAAACCGTTGGGGCCGTGCTCGGCGTCGGCGCCGTCGGCCGGGGCCGCGTGCGCGCAGCGGTCGGGCCGGTAGTACTCGGCGGCCATGCTGCAGATGAAGCCCGGCGTGCAGTAGCCGCATTGGGAGCCGCCGCGGAGCGCCATCTCCTCCTGCACCGGGTGCAGGGTGGACGGCGTGCCGGGGTCACCGGGGGTGGCGAGACCTTCGGAGGTGACGATCTCCTGGCCGTCGAGGGCCGCGACCGGGAACAGGCAGGCGTTGACCGCCACCCAGTCGGTGGGCTTGTTCACCCCGGGGCGGGCCACGAGGACCGAACAGGCGCCGCACTCACCCTCGGCGCAGCCCTCCTTGGTGCCGGTGAGGCCGCGCTCGCGCAGGAAGTCCAGAACCGTGGTGTGGGGTGCGGCCGGGGAAATTGAGGTTTCTTTCCCATTGACCGTGATCCGCGCCGCTACCATGACACTTCCTCATTTCGGAGCGCGGGCGTACTGACTATTTGAGTCGCCATTTCAGGGGACTTTCTCTTTCGGTGGCGCGCTTTAAGGAAACGCAGCACAAATCAGCACGCAACAACGTGCCGAGGGTGACAAATACCGGAAGACGCCGGGGCCACGAGCGGGCACGCCGGGACGGGGCCGCTCAGCAGCCGTGCGCTACGCGACCCGGAACCCAGGCGGCCTGCCGGGCGAGGCGATGCAGGTCAGAGATGGTGGACATCCGACTTCGCCTCCTTCCAGCAGTTCACGAGTCGCTGCGATAGAAGCTAAGTTGCCGCCGTCGCATCGTCAAGGCGACCTGCGAAGATGAAGCGTTCCCTGTGGGAATCTACAGGACAACGGCCGACAAATCCCCTACGCTTTGGCTGTTCCTACAAATGGGCGCCCGATAATCCCTCTCAACGGTAAATCCGTCGTCGCGCTGCGGTCCCCTTTCGGCGACGCCCTTTTCTGTGCCTTCCCCGAAATTCGCGATCCGGTGGAGTTCTCGCTGCCGTCGTTGACGAGGGTGCAGGAGTTCCCGTCCCACGACAAGGGCCACGGCCTGGGAAGGGCGCGCTCGACGGCCTTGGGGAGTTCGACCTACCCGCGCTGGAGCCGGTCGACACGGACGGCCTCGGCGAGCAGATCCAGCGCGCCCTCCCGACCACCGGAGTCGTCAAGTCCTTCGTCACCCGGGAACAGGCCACCGTCGTCGATCCGGAGTCCGTCACCGGCGGCGACCACACGATGTTCGTCGCCGGCGACGACGCCGAATCAAGGTCATGCGCTGACCGGCGCGGGACGCCCGTCCCCGGTCACGAGCGGCGCATGCGGCCCGCGGAACCCTCCTCAGGCGCGCGGTTCCGGTACCCCGGGTGCCTGCGGCTGTTGCCGCACGGGTGCGGCGATGCCCACGGGCCGGGCGGGGCGGCGCGTGGTGGCCAGGGTGAGGAGGATGATGGCCGCGCCGCAGGCGGTCACGATCCAGTAGGCCGGACGCACCGCTCGGGCGAAGCCCGTACCGGAGTGCAGGCCGGTGGTGAGCACCGCGCCGAGCACGGCGACGCCCAGTGCCTGGCCGAACTGGCGGCTGGTGGAGACGATCGCCGCGGCCACGCCGGCCTGTTCCTGGGGCATGCCGGCCATGGCGGCGTTGGTGACGGGCGTGTTGGCCAGTCCCACGCCGATGCCGATCAGGACGTACGCGGTGAAGAGCCAGACGTCGGACGTGAGGGCGTCACCGGCGGCGAGCAGTGCGCCGCCCGCTGTGGTGGCGACACCGGCCAGCAGTAGCGGGAGCCGGGGGCCGCGGTTGGCGGTCAGTCGCCCCGAGAGCGGTGAGGTGAGGATGTTCATGACCGCCATGGGCAGCAGGAAGAGGCCGGCGACCAGGGCGGACAGGTTCCGCACGTTCTGCAGGTAGAGCGTGTTGAGGAAGAGGAAGCCGCCCAGCACGAAGAACGAGCACACCGCCATGGCGCTGGCGCCGCTGAATCCGGCGCTGCGGAACACCCGCAGGTCGACGAGGGGTTCGTGGCGCCGGCTCTCGTAGCGGAGCAGTGCCAGCAGCGCGACGAGGGCGGCCACCGCGCAGCCCAGGGTGCGCGGGGCGGTCCAGCCGGTGTTGGGGCCCTCGATGATGGCGTACGTCAGACACCCCATCAGCACGATGACCAGGAACTGCCCGACGGGGTCCAGCCGGCGGGGCCGGGGCGCGCGGGATTCGGGGACGAACCGCGCGGCGCAGACCAGGGCGGCCAGTCCGATCGGCAGGTTGAGCCAGAAGATCGACCGCCAGCCGATGCCTTGGACGAGCGCCCCGCCCACCATCGGGCCGACCGCCATCGCCACGCCCATGACCGCTCCCCAGACACCGATCGCCCGGGCCCGCTCGCGGGGCGCCGAGAAGGTGTTGGTGATGATCGACATGGCCACCGGGTTCAGCATCGAGGCGCCGACCGCCTGGACGATGCGGAAGGCGATGAGCCAGCGCAGGTCGGGCGCCAAGCCGCAGAGGAGCGAGCCGAGGGTGAACAGGGCCAGGCCGGCCTGGAAGACGCGGCGGCGGCCGAGTCGGTCCCCGGCGGAGCCGGCGAGCATCAGCAGCGCCGCCAGCACGATCAGGTAGGCGTCGGTGGTCCACTGCAACCCGGACAGCGGACTGCGCAGATCGCGCTGCATGGCGGGCAGTGCCACGTTGAGCACCGTGTTGTTGAGGTTGCCGAGGAACACGCTTGTGCAACAGACCGCCAGGATGAGATTGCGTCGCGGGCGGGTGAGTTCAACCTGAGTGGACACCGGAGGGCCCACCGTCCTCTCGTCGTGGGCCTTCGTGCCCCGTCACGTTCGAGACCGCGGCGACGGACCGGCGCGGTGCGTTCAGCCTGCCTGGCGAAGCCCGCTGCGGCCAGGCCCCGGTAAAGGGGCCCTGCCAGGGCCCCCCTTACCCGACCCGTTCGATGCATACTGCATGGGTGGGAGACGTACTAACGGGGAATCGCACGGAGTTGGGGGAGTTCCTGCGGAGTCGGCGCAGTCGCGTCGCACCGCACGAGGCCGGCCTCCCCCCATCGGCGGGCCGTCGGCGCACCGCCGGACTGCGGCGGGAGGAAGTCGCGATCCTGGCCGGCGTCAGCATCGAGTACTACCGGCGCCTGGAGCAGGGCAAGCAGCAACGGCCGAGCCCCGCGGTCCTGGAGGCGATCGCCCGGGTACTGAAGCTGACCGACGACGAGCACCGCTACCTGGCGGAGTTGGGGCGCGGTCGGGCACTGGTGCCGGGCGACGGCGGGCGGCGCGGTCGGGCCGTGCGCACCGTGCGGGACGAGGTCCGGCGCATGGTGGACATCGCGCACCCCTACCCGGCGTGCGTGCTCAGCCGGTCCAGTGACCTGTTGGCCGCCAACCAGGCCGCGCTGCGGCTCTTCCCGGGCATCGAGGACTGGCCCGAGCAGGAGCGCAACACCGCGCGCTACGCCTTCGTGCACCCGGGCGCCCGGGAGTTGTACGCCAACTGGGACGACGTGGCACACGGCGTGGTGGCCCATCTGCGCGCCGCGGTGGTGGTGCACCCGGGCGCGCCGGACCTCTGGGAGATCGTCGACGAACTCACCGAGGAGAGCGCCGAGTTCGCCGCCCTGTGGCGGCGCTACGACGTCCGGGCGCGAACCAACGGCCGCAAGGTGTACCGGCATCCGACGGCGGGCCGGATGACGCTGACCTACGAAGCCTTCGACGTGGCGCGCAGCGACGGCCAGCGGCTGGTCGTCTACCAGGCCCCTCCGGACACCCCGGACCACGCGGCGCTGCTGAGCCTGTCGGGCTAGCCGCCGTCCGGAATGCCGCGTCCCTTCAATTGCCCGTCCGGGAGATTTTCCCCGACAATTCACTTAACTGGATTGGGGTGTTACAGCGCGCTCCGTGCTGGAATTTTTCAAGGTTATCGAAAGATACCCGATGGGAGGTTTTTGCGACCTCACCGACTCCCGTCCACCCTCCACTAGAAACCCTTTGAGCTGGGACGATGGCGATCCCGCCGGATAGTTGAGCTTTATCCGAACCCCGCTGCACCTTTTCGGATCACCGAAGCCGAGACTCCGATTTGACAAGTTTTTAACTATGCCGTTCATCACTCCAACACACGTCCGAGACCTGTGTTACCTTCAACGCCATGGCGAATGTAATTCCTGACTCTGCGGAACGCTTCAGTAAGTTTGCGGAATTCTATGATCGCGTCCGCCCCCATCCGCCCGAGGAACTCGCGAACCTGCTGCGCCAGTGGTCCGGGACCACCGACCCGGACGTGGTCGACATCGGCTGCGGCACCGGCCTCTCCTCCACCATCTGGCCCGAAGCGACCGGGGTGGAGCCCTCCGCCGAGATGCGGGCCATCGCGGCCCAGCGCGGCATCCGCGTCGTCGACGGCACGGGCGAGGAGACCGGACTGCCGGACGGCTGCGCGGACATCGTGACCGTGAGCCACGCCCTGCACTGGTTCGACGCCGCCCGCGCCTTCCCGGAGATCGCCCGCATCATGCGGCCCGGCGCCGTGCTGGCCGCGTTCGACTTCGACTGGCCGCCGGCCGTGGACCCCGAAGTGGACGCCGCCTACCGCGACTTCGAGGCCGTGCACCACGCCCTGGAGGCCGAACGCGGTCTGCGCCCCCACTTCGCGCCGAAGAGCGAGCACCTGCAACGACTGCGGGACAGCGGGCTCTTCCGGCACGTCAACGAGGTCTGCCTGCACATGAAGGAGACCGGCGGCGCCGCCCGCTTCGTCGACTTCGCGGCGAGCCAGGGCGGGGTGATCGCCCTGCTGGAGGAAGGCGTCAGCGAGGACGCGCTCGGCCTGACCCGGCTGCGCGAGGTCACCGAACGGCGGATGACCGACCACACGACGTGGTGGTGGACCTGCCGCGTCCGCCTGGCCACGCGCTGACCGGTCGGACCGCACCAGTCAACGGGGGAGGAACAACAACGTGGGACGCCTCGTCATGCCCGAGTGCGACGGATATCCGCACCTGGCCGAGCTCGTCCGCCGCTGCCCGGGCGGCGACGCGGTCGAGCTCCACGACGGCCCGTGCACCACTTCGTCCCAGCTCGCCGAGCGCATTCGCGGCGCTCGAACCGTGCTGCACTTCTTCAACGGCCGGCCGCTGGACGCCGACGTCCTGCGCGGCGAACGACCTGAGCGGGTCGTCGTGGCCGGCCCGGCCGCCCCGGTGGTCGACGTCGACGCCGCCCGGTCCGCCGGCATCGCCGTCTACGACGTCCCCGGCCTGGCCGCCGATTCCGTGGCCGAGTTCACCCTGACGCTGCTGCTGATGCTGGCCCACCGGGTGCCCACGGCCGTCGGCGACGCGACCGGTTGGCAACCGTCCGCCGGACGCGAACTCGCCGGACGCCTGCTGGGGATCGTCGGCTGGGGCCGCATCGGCTCCCGGGTGGCGCGCCTGGCACAGGGCATCGGCATGCGGGTCGCGGCCTGGTCGCCGTCCCTGGACGAGGACACCGCCCGCGCCGCCGGAGTCGCCCTGCTGCCCCTGGACACCCTGCTCGGCAGCGCGGACGCGGTGAGCCTGCACCTGCGGGCCACCCCGCAGACCCAGGAGATCATCGACGCTCGCCGGCTCGCCCTGCTCGGCCCCCGGGCCCTGCTGGTCAACACCGCCCGCGCCGCGCTGCTCGACATGGCCGAGCTGCGCCGACGCCTGACCGCCGGCCTGCTGGGCGGAGTGGCGCTCGACGTCTTCGACGTCGAACCGCTGCCTCCCGGGGACCCGCTGCGCAGCCACCCGAACGCCCTGGTCACGCCACACATGGCGTGGATGACCGACGACACGGTGGGGCGCTTCCTCGCCGCCGCCCTCGCCTTCGCCACCTCGGGCGACGCCGGTACCGGACCGGTCCGGCGACTCGTCTGACGTCCCGGCGCCGCGCGGGTCCCCGGAGCCGTCGGGACCCGCGCGGCAGCCACCGCACCAACCTCAACCGCACGCCCGTCACTGTGCCGCGGCCGGCTGCCGACCGGCCTGCCGCACCGGACGAACAGGGGGTAACCGGATGATCCAGCCCATCGCTGCGGCCACGTCTCCGCAGCACGCCCAGAGAGAGACCTTCGCCGAGCGCACCCTGCAGGCCCTGGCCCGGCAGCGGGAACTCTGCCACGACCCCGGCCCGACGAGCGCCCTGGTGCTCCAGGACCTCCTCGACCAGGCCCGCAGCACCTCCTTCGGACGCGCCCACGGCCTGGGCTCCGTCGCCACCCTCGCCCAGTGGAAGCGCGCCGTCCCGATCCGGACGTACGAGGAGCTGCGCCCTTACGTGGAGCGGCAGTTGGCGGGCGAGGCCCAGGTCCTCACCCGCAGCGCGCCGTACGCGTTCCTCAAGACCTCCGGCTCCAGCGGACTGCCCAAGTACATACCCACCACCCGGCACTGGCGGGAGCGGTACCGGGGCCGGGGCCTGTACGCCCAATGGGGCCTGTACTGCGAGCAGATCGGCGCCGACTACCTCACCGCCGAGCACATCCTCGACCTCTCCTGGGAGCGGACGCCCGCCTCCCGCAGCCTGCACGGCTTCCCCGTCTACAGCATCTCCCGCCGGCCCGCCGCGGTCGGCCCCGAGGACTGGGTCCCGCCCTGGTACGACGCGCCCTGGCTGCGCGGGGACGACGAGGAGGAGTACGCGGACAGCCTCTACCGGAAGCTGCGCCTGCTCGCCGGAGCCGACGTCCGACTGGTCGTCACCCTCAACCCCTCGAAGATCGTCGGCCTCGCCGAACAACTCGCGCTGCGCGGACCGGAACTGGTCGACGAAGTGGGCCGCGGAACGGTCTCCGGGCGCCCGGCCGGCGGCGCCGTCGCCGATCCCGACCTCGCCCGGCGGCTGGCGCGCACGCTCGCCCACCGCCCCGCCGGGCTGCGACTGACCGACCTGTGGCCCCGACTGTCCGTCCTCGTCTGCTGGAACTCCGCCTCCGCCGGCCTCTACCGCGACTGGCTGGACGACGTCACGCCCGGCATCCGCAAACTGCCGTTCAGCACGACCGGCACCGAGGGCATCGTCACCATCCCCGTCGACGACCACCCCTCGGCCGGGCCGCTCGCCGCCGACCAGGGCGTCTTCGAGTTCGTACCGTGCCGGGAGGACGACGACGGCGGGCCGCTCGACCCGGCCGCCGCGACCCTGGACCCGCAGGAACTGGAGACCGGCCACTCCTACCGGCTCGTCATGAGCCAGGCCAACGGCCTCTACCGCTACGACGTGGGAGACGTCTACACCGTACTGGGCCGGGTCGGCGCCCTGCCGCGCCTGGAGTTCGCGGGCCGGGCCGGCTTCGGCAGCTCCTTCACCGGCGAGAAGCTCACCGAGGCCCACGTCTACGAGGCCGTGCGCACCGCCCACCGCGGCGCCCGGGGCACCCTGCCCATGTTCACCTGCATCCCGTCCTGGGGCACCCCGCCCGGCTACGTCCTGGCCGTGGAGTGGGACCCGCAGTCGGACGCGGCCGAACGCGCGGGCTTCACCACCGCCGTCGAGGCCGCGCTCCAGGACTGCAACCCGGAGTACGCCGAGAAGCGCCGCAGCGATCGACTGCGCCCGCTGCGGCTGCTCCCCCTGGCCCCGAAGAGCTTCCTCGCCATCGCCGAGGCCCAGCGCCGCAAGGGCGCGGCCGCGATGCAGATCAAGCACCACTGGATCCAGAACGACGACACCCTGCTGACCGTGATCGACGATCTCGGCCTCCCGCTGTACGGCTGACGCCCCGCCACGTCCCGGACCAGCCCCCCACCGCCCCTCCCCCGGAAAGATGACTGCCACGTGATGACCGAAGAACGCCCGGCAGGGGTGCACCGCGTCGAGACGGTCACCGCTGCCGACGGCATCCCCCTCGCCCTGCACCAGTGGGTCCCCGAGAACCCCGAAGCGGCCGTGTTCTACGTGCACGGACTGCAGAGCCACGCCGGTTGGCTCTTCGAAACCGGCCCGGAACTGGCCCGCCGCCGGATCGCCGTCTACGCACCGGACCGCCGCGGCTCCGGAGCCAGCGGCGGACCGCGCGGCCACCTGGACTCCGCCGCCACCGCACTGGACGACTACGCGGCGGCCTTCGCCGCCGTCCGGGCCGCCGACCCCGGCGGACCGCCGATCACCGCGGTCGGCCAGAGCTTCGGCGGCAGCCTGCTGGCCGCCCTGCTCACCACCGGCCGTATCGCCCCCGACGGTGTGGTCCTGTGCGCCCCGGCGCTCGGCCAGCAGCAGGCCCGGCACGGTCGTGACGGGGTGCACCGGATGCGCGCCCTCCACGGCCACCGCACCTCCCCCGTGACCCTCAAGGACGAGGACTACACCGGGGAGCAGCGCTACCTCAGCTTCATGGCGAACGACCACGCGATGCTCCGCCAAGTCACGGACGGTTTCCGTGCCGTGATGGCGGAACTGGAGCTCCTCTACTCCGAAGGCGCCCCGTGGAACACCGGCCGTCCCCCGGTCCCGGTGCACTTCGCGCGGCCCGAACGGGACGCCGTCATCAACCTGGACGCCGCCCGCGCGACGCTGGCCCGGATGTGCCCGCACGCCGTCGACGCCCATTTCGACGCCGACCGGCACTACCTGGAGTTCTCCCCCGTACGGGACCAGTTCTGGGACTGGCTCGCGGACGTCGCGGCGGGTGCGGGCGGCGGCGCAACCGCAACCCCGTTGCCCGCGCGGCCCGTTCGGCACGCCGCACCGGGCGCCGTCGGCCCGGGAGGCCGGCGGTGAAGCACGCCCTCGACGTCCTCGACGTGCGGACCGCGCAGGTCCCCCTGCACCGGCCCTTCGCACACGCCCGGCACGCCCACGCCCGAACCGGCTCCGTCCTGGTCACCCTGCGGTGGGACGGCGTGACGGGCTGGGGCGAGGGCGCGCCCCGACCGTACGTGACCGGCGAGACGGTGGCCGGCACCGTGCAGGCCCTGCGCGCCCTCGACCCGTCCGCGCTCGTCGCCCTGCTCGACGGGGCGGCGGACTTCCCCCGCGCGGTGGCGGCCCTCGCCTCGGTCGACCTGCCCCGGCTGTTGGGGGGACTGCGGCCGCTGCCGGCCGCCGCGGCGGCGTTGGAGACCGCGCTCCTCGACGCCCTGTGCCGGCGCCACGGCCTGCCGACGGCCGCGGTCCTGGACGCCTGCCCCTGGGCGGCGGACGTGCTGACCACCGAGAACGTCCCCCGGGCGGTGAGCGAGGTGGTGGACCTCAGCCGCACGCCCACCGAACAACTGTCGGCCCTGTCGTCCGCCGCCCGGGCCCGCCTCACCCACGTGAAGCTCAAGGCGCTGCCCGACCCCGAGGAGACCGCCGCACGGGCGCTCCAGGTGCGCGGCCTGTTGGGCCCGTCGGTGCGGCTGTCCGTGGACGCCAACGGCGGGTGGGCGCCGGACGTCGCCGAGCGGGGCGCCCGGCTGCTGCGCGAACGCGCCGCCCTCGACTGGCTGGAGGAACCCACCGCGCCACGGGACTGGCCCACCCTGCGCCGCATCCAACAGGGCGGCACGCCGGTCATGCTCGACGAATCGGCGATGGACTCCACGGACGTGGAGTGGGCGGCCGCCACCGGCGCCGCCTCCCTGGTGAACCTCCGGATCTCGAAGTGCGGGGGCCTGTTGCCCACGCTGCGGACGGCCGTGCGCGCCCGCGCACTGGGCCTGCGCGTCCAACTCGGCGTCCAGGTGGGCGAGATCGGCCCGCTGTGGTCCGTCGGCCGCACCCTGGCGGCCCGCCTCACCGACGTCGTGGCGGTCGAATCCGGCCGCCAGGACGAGTGGTTCCCCACCCCGCTCACCGACCCGCCCTACGCCGTCGACCGGGAGCACCACACCGCCCCGCCACCTCCCGGCCCCGGCCACGGTCTGCGCCCGGCCGCCGCCCTGACCACCCAGCTGACCGACTGACCGCCCCACCCGCCGCCCGCGGCACCGCAGCACACCGGCCCGTCGAGCACCACACACCGAACAGGAGCCCCCTCCCCATGCACCTCGCACGCCTCATGACGCCCGACGGGCCCCGGTACGGACTGGTGGACCAGGTCCGGGACACCGTCCGAATCCTGACGCTCCCCGCGGGACCCGACGGCGTCGCGGCCCTGGCCGACCTGACGGACCCGGCCGCACCGGCCGCCACGGGCGACACCGTTCCCCTGGCGACCGCCAAGCTGCTGGCGCCGGTCGTCCCGGGCAAGGTCGTGGTCATCGGCCGCAACTACGGCGGCCGGCCCGACGCCGCCGACAGACTGGTGATCCACCTCAAGCCGCCGACGTCCGTCGTCGGTCCGGACGAGCCGATCGTGCTCACCGACCTCTCCCAGGACGTGCGGTACGAGGGGGAGCTCGCGGTCGTCATCGGCCGGACCTGCCGCTCGGTGCCGCCCGAGCGCGCCGCACACCACGTCCTCGGCTACACCTGTGCCAACGACGTCACCGCCTGGGACATCGGGACCGACGGGGGCCAGTGGACGAAGGCCAAGGGCATGGACACGTTCTGCCCCCTCGGTCCTTGGATCAGCACCGACCTCGACCCCGCGGCGGCCCTCATCACCACCCGCATCAACGGCGAGGTGCGCCAGAAAGGCAGCACCGCCCACCTCACACGCAGCACGGCCGTGTTGGTGTCGGAGGTGAGCCGTCTGATGACGTTGCTCCCCGGCGACGTCCTCCTGACCGGCACCCCCGAGGGCAGTGCCGCCCTGGCCCCCGAAGACACCGTCACCATCGACATCGACGGCCTGGGCACCCTCCGCAACCCCGTAGCGGCCCCCACCGGCTCCCGGACCACCGCGCCCTGACGGCTACCCCGCCGAACGTCCCGCCAGGTCTTCCAACACCGCGACCGCCCGGCCGGCGCTCTCATAGGGCACGAAGAGGTGGTCGTGGTGGAAGCCGGCGACGACGTTGCAGCTCAGGCCGGCGTCGGCGAGTTCCGTGGCCACCGCGGCGGTCAGCCCGACCGCCTCCAGGGCAGAGTGGACGCGCAAGGTGATCCAACCCGCCACGTACGCGTACGCCAACCCTGCCGCATCGGCGTCCTCCTGCGGCAGGACCAGGGTCAGGCCCTCCGGTTCGGCGACCGTGACGACCGGGGCGAGGCCCGGCGGCACTCCGCCCTCGACCGTCGCGAACACGTACCGCCCGGGGTTCAGCTGCGGACGCATCCCGCCCAACAGCTTCTGCAGATCAGTCTCACCAGCCACGCCCCAGACGCTACCGCGCCGGCCCGCGGAGCCTCCTGGCGCCGGCGCGGCGATCGGGCACGCTCAGCCGCCTCCGTCCCCGGCTCGGGGCAAGCGCCGACTCACCTCACCGGAAGGCCGTCGCGACAACCCCAGTTCCTCCGACCACAGGTGGGCACGGCGGGAGTCGGAGGAACTCACCCAGTGCTGCGCGTCGGCCCCATGCCATGCGGGAAGCATCTGCCCGCCGGCAGCCGCCTGTCAGCTCCCCAGCCCGGTCATGCCGTGCCCAGCTTGGACATGCCGTGCCCAGGCACCGCACCGGGCCGGGACGTCCGTCAGCTCAGGACGGAGGCGCAGGTGGTGGGGGTGGCGTGGGCCGGGTCGAGCGCGTTGGCCGTGGCGTGGAAGGCGATCCGGTCGAGGAGTCCGAGGCTCGCGTGCATGGAGAGGTCGGCCGGGCACAGCCGCTGGATCAGGATGTTGTGAACGTGCGGGCCGTGCAGGAACTCCGAGCCGAGCGGCGAGACGACCTCGTCGTACTTGGTGGCGATCACGGTGTAGTGGATGCCCCGGAGCGTGTCGCCGCCGACGTTGAGCCGGCGCAGCAGGGCGGATCCGGTCTTCTGCTCGATCAGCCCCGGAGTGAGCGCGTGCAGGGTCTGCTTGACGGGGGCGATGTCCACCAGCTTGGCCAGGCCGTGCAGGTCGGTGCCGTGGTTGTCGGGAGCCAACCCCACCAGGGTGTGCACCCTGTGGCGGCCGCCGTGGAACTTCAGGTACACCCGCGGCATCATGCCGCCCTGGGAGTGTCCCACCAGGTCGACCTTGACCGCGCCCGTCGCGTCGAGCACCCGGTCGACGAAGTGGGCGAGCTGCCTGGCCGAGTGGTCGATCGGACCGAGCCCGCCGACGAGCGGGAGGCCGAGCAGTTCGCCGTAGGTGAGGGAGAAGACGCAGTAGCCGCGGGCCACCAAGTAGGGGGCCAGGCCCAGCCAGTTGTCGATGGCGTTGCCGAAGGTGCCGTGGACGAGGACGACCGGGCGGGGGTGGTGGGCGGACGGTCGGCAGGCGAAGTTGTTCCACCCCCTGCTGGCGGGGAACGCCCACGGCGCGTGGTGCGGAACGTGCACGGCGGACGGCTTGAGGAGCGGCGGTCCCAGAGGTCCCCGAGGCAGCGCGGCGGCCGGCAGGCGCGGGGGCGAGCCGAAGGCTTCGGCGACGGGCGCGGTGGTCGCCGGGTGGGCGGCGAGGGGCGAGACGGTCAGGCCCACGGCCAGGGTGACCGCCGGGAAGGCGGTGAGCAGTCTCGGCCAAGACAGCTTCATACGGTGCTCCTTGCGGGGGGAAGGCGACTCCGAACTGATCCGTGAGCCGCGCGCCGGGGCCCGGGATCGCAAGGGCCAACGTGGTGACCGACCGGTAAGTTACGGCTGGTAATCATTCTGTACCAGCGAAGTGAAGGCGAAGGAGCCAAGCGGACGCAGGGTGCGTTCCCCCGTACGGCGGTCGGGGCCACCGTCACGAATCCAGGCAGCGGAGGATCGCGAGGACGCGCCGGCTGTAACCGGTGGTGCCGGCGAGTTGCAGCTTGTCGAAGATCGCGTTGATGTGCTTCTCCACCGCGCTCTGGGAGACGTACAGCTGTTGGGCGATCGCCGCGTTGGTGTGGCCCTGGGCCATCTTGCCGAGCACGTCCCGCTCGCGGTCGGTGAGGCGCCGGAGCGGATCGGTGTGGCTGCTGCGGGCGAGCAGTTGCCGCACCACCTCCGGGTCGAACGCGGTGCGCCCGTCGCCGACCCGGTCCAGGGCGTCGAGAAACTCGTCGATCTGCACCACGCGGTCCTTGAGGAGGTAACCGACGCCTTCGGTGGCGGTACCCAAGAGCTCGGTGGCGTAGCGGCGTTCGACGTACTGCGAGAGCACCAACACACCGGTCCGCGGCCAGCGACGACGGATCTCCAGTGCCGCGCGCATCCCCTCGTCGGTGTGACTGGGTGGCATCCGCACGTCCACGACGACCGCGTCGGGCGGGTCCTGGGCGACGGCGGCCAGCAGCGCCTCGGCGTCGCCGACCGCGGCCGCGACCACGTGCCCTCGTCAGCCAGGAGGCGGGCCAGCCCCTCACGCAGCAGGGTGGAGTCGTCTGCGAGCATCAGGCGCACGGCAGGTCCGCGGTGAGGACGGTGGGGCCGCCGGCGGGGCTGACGACGGTGAGCAGGCCGTCCAGCGCGGCGACCCGACGGGCGAGACCGAGGAGTCCGCCGCCGGCGGGGTCCGCGCCGCCCGAACCGTCGTCCTCGATCCGCATCCGGAGCATGGTGCCGCGTTGGGTGGCGTCGACGGTGACCAGCGTCGCGCCGGAGTGCTTGACCGCGTTCGTAACCGCCTCCGCGGTGACGAAGTAGGCCACCGCCTGGATGGTGGGACCGGGCATCGAGGGCAGGTTGTAGGAGAGGCGGACGGGCAGGCCGGCGCGTTCGGCGACGGTTTCCAGGGCCACCACGAGACCGCCCTCGTCCAGTGCCGCCGGATAGACGCGCCAGGCAACCTCCCGCAGTTCCGCCAGCGCCCGTTGGGACTCCTCGTGCGCCTGCCGCAGCAGCGCCCCGGCCTTGTCGGAGTCGGGTGTACGGCGGGCCCGGCCCACGAGCATGCCGACGGCGACCAGGCGTTGTTGGACCCCGTCGTGCAGGTCGCGCTCGATACGCCGCCGTTCTTCGTGGACAGCCTCGACGACCTCGGCCCGGCTCCGCGCCAGTTCGCCGATCCGGCGGCGCATCCGTTCCCGGTCGTCGGGCCCGAGCACTCGGCGGGCGAGGCGCTCGTCCAACAGGGCAGCGCCGTACGTCCCCTGTGCGCAGAGGAGGAGCAGGACCAGTCCGCCGAGGCCGGACAGGATGACGGTGCCCGGATGGGCGACGTCGCGGACGAACCACAACCACACCGCGGCGGAGGCGTAACCGGCACCGACCAGCCCGCCGAGCAGCACCGTGCCGCCGAACACCCCGAGCACCCAGCGGAGGGCGAGGTAGATGAGCGGGGACCCGTGCGTGCTGGGCGCGGCGAGGACCGTGCCGTAGCACGCGGCCATCCTGCATCGCTGCACCTCGGCAAGTCGGCGGGCTCCGGCCAGCACGCGGGTCTCGCCGCGGCGGCCGGGGAGCCGGCCGGGCGTGGCCAGCAGCCAGAGTCCGCCGAGGGTGACGAAGGCGATTTCCATGGGCGCGCTGAGGGCGCCGAGGAGCACGCCGGGCGTCAGCCGACACCAGCGGTCGAGGGGGCTTCGCATGGTCGGCAACGCTAGCCGAGCGGACGGGCGCACGGGACTGCGGAAAACCACAGTCCCGTGGTGCGGATCCGCGCAGCGGGGTCTGCGGGCTTCCGCATGCCGGTGCGGCGCGGCGATCCCTAGCGTCGGAGGCATGATGCACATCGCCGTGTCCCAGGTCCCCGCAGCCGGTTTCGCCGGTTGGGCCGCAGATCTCATGGAGTCGTTCGGCGCCCTCGGTGCCGGGGCGGCCATCGCGTTGGAGAACCTCTTCCCGCCACTGCCCAGCGAGGTGGTGCTGCCGCTCGCCGGCTTCGCCGCGAGCCAGGGCAAACTGAGCCTCGTCGCAGTGCTGTTGTGCACGACGGCCGGCTCCGTCGTCGGCGCGTTGGTCCTCTACGCCGTGGGCGCCCTGCTCGGTCGGGACCGCACGCTGTCCCTCGCCGCCCGTTTGCCGCTGGTGAAGGTGTCCGACATCCACCGGACCGAGGCCTGGTTCACCCGGCACGGCACCAAGGCGGTGTTCTTCGGCCGCATGATCCCGATCTTTCGCAGCCTGATCTCGCTTCCGGCCGGCGTCGAACGGATGCGGCTGCCCGGCTTCCTCGGCCTGACGACGGCGGGCAGTTTCCTGTGGAACGGCCTCTTCGTGGGCGTCGGCCATGCGTTGGGCGCGCGCTGGAGCGAGGTCACCGACGTCGTGGACACGTACGCCAAGGCCGTCGCGGTCGCCGTCGTGCTCGCCGTCTGCGGTTTCGTGGTCTTCCGGCTGGCGCGGGCGGGCCGGGGCGGGCACCGCTCGCCGCGCCGCCCCTCGTGACGCCGTGCGGCGGGGCCCGGGCGCCGGTGGGTGACTGGGTAGCCTTCGCTGGTCCACCATCGGCAGTTCCCGCAGTTCCCGCAGTTCCCGCAGTTCCCGCAGTTCCCGCAGTTCCCGCAGTTCCCGCAGTTCCCGCAGTTCCCGCAGTTCCCGCAGTGGAAGGGTGATCCGACGATGTCCCTGCCCAGTCTCCTGGCGGTGTTCGCGCACCCTGATGACGAGTCGTTGTCGGCGGGCGGGGTACTGGCCCGACATGCCGCCGCGGGCGCGCGGACCGCCGTCGTCACGGCCACCTGGGCCCGACGGACGCACCGCGAAGCGGAGTTGGCGGCGGCCCTCGGGATCCTGGGTGCCGGCGCACCGCGGATGCTCGGTTACGCCGATGCGCGCGTGCCGGAGTCGACTCCCGGCGGCGCCCGGCTCTGTGACGCGCCCCTCGACGAGGCGGTGGGGCGGCTGGTCGGGCACCTGCGGGAGGTGCGTCCGCACGTGGTCGTCACGCACGACGCCTACGGCGGGCTGACCGGTCATCCGGACCACCGGCAGACGCACCGGCTGACCGTGCTCGCGGTCCAGGCGTCCGGGTGGGCCGACCTCTATCCGGAGGCGGGTGCCCCCTGGCAGCCGTGCGCTCTGTACCTGGCCACGCATCCGGACTCCGCCGCACGGGAGTTGGGTGGGCGGTTGATGCGGGACGGCCGCGCCGTGTACAGCGTGCCGGACGACCGGATCGACGCGGCCGTCGACGTCCGTCCCTGGTTGGCGCAGAAGATCGGTGCCGTGCTGGCGCACCGCAGCGAAGTGGAACGGGGTGCCCTGCCGGGCCGGCTCGCCCGCATGGCACCGGCCGAGCGGGAAAGGCTGTTGGCGACGGAGTGGTACATCCGCCACGACCTCGGTTCCGGGTCGGCGGGCGGGCAAACGGAATTGACCTGCCGAGGGGTGGAGCCGGGCGTCGCGGGTGCGGGCGCCTAGGGCGTGTCCGATGGGTCCGCGCTGGTCGCGTGGGCCGCTGGGCGAGTGCCGTCCCCCGGTGGCACTGGCCGGGCCGTGCCATCCATCCCATCAAGCCAGTTCACCGGTGGCTGCTGCGCCGCGCCGCCTCCCGGGCTTGTCTGGACCAAGCGGCCGTACCCGGTGTTCGGAGCGGCTTTGCCCCCGTTACCGCACCCGCCGCAACCACCCCGTGCACCGCGGTGGTGCGGCTCAAAAACGACGCCCACCAGCTGTCATTACCAATTCATGGTTGTCACATGACCATCCCTTTTCCTAACCTGCTGTCACGGAGGGCGACAACCGCACCCCGCACGAGCCAGTACGCAGGCAAAAACCGGGGGCACGCCACTCAGCGTGCCCCCGGTTTGTTTGGCCCGTGAAGCGTCGTGCCGACCACCAGCTCTGGCGGGCAACGGGTCGACCACGACGCGCAGTCCACGCGACCACGCATCGGAGGGTACCGTGAACCACCCCGATCGATTAAGAGCCGCGATAGATGCGGACGGCACCACCCCGCTGATCGGCGTCTTCGACATGTTCTCCGCGTCCCTGGCGGCGCGTCACTACGACGGGATGTTCGTCTCCGGCTTCGGATTCGCCGCATCCCACTACGGCCTGCCGGACATCGGGTTCATCGCCTGGCCCGACATCGTCGGCTTCGTACAGCGGCTCCGCCTGGCCTTCCCCCGACAGCACCTGCTCGTCGACATCGACGACGGCTACGTCGACCCCGAGACCGCGTGCCACGTCGTCCAGCAGTTGGAGGCCGGCGGCGCCTCGGGCATCATCCTGGAGGACCAGCAACGGCCCCGGCGCTGCGGCCACGTCGACGGCAAGCAGGTCCTGCCGTTGGAGGAGTACCTCGCCAAACTCGACCTGGTCCTCCAGGCACGCCGGGACCTCGTCGTCGTCGCCCGCACCGACGCCACCGAGGAGGAGGAGATCCTGCGCCGCGCCAAGGCGCTCGCCGCGACCGACGCCGACGTGATCCTGGTGGACGGCGTGCGCAGCGTCGACTGGATCCACAAGGTGCGCCGCGTCATCGACGACAAGCCGCTGCTGTTCAACCAGATCGCCGGCGGCAAGTCACCCCGGCTGTCGCTGGGCGAACTGCACCAACTCGGCGTCGACGTCGCCATCTACAGCACGCCCTGCCTGTTCGCCGCCCAGACGGCCATCGACCGGGCGCTGGACGACCTGAAGCGGGCCGACGGCCGGCTGCCGGAGCACACCCCCGACGCCGTGGGCGTCGCCGAGTGCCTGGCGCTGCTGGAGCAGAACATCAGCCGCCACCACGACCCCCTCCCGGTCGACGCCGCGCGCTGACGACTGATCCGAGCAGCTGCGGAGGGGCCGCGCCGTCGTCCTGGTCGTCAGACGGCCGCGCGGCGCGGCCCCGACCGTCCACCCACCGCTTCCCACCTCCCGACGGAGGAATCCGTGCCGCACCACTCCCCCGGCGGCGCCCGCCGGGTGCTGCGCCGCGTCGACTGGTACGTCGTCGCGCTGTTCTGCGTCATCGGCCTGGCGGCCCTCGTCCCGGCCGACGGGGCGGCGGCCGACGGCGTCTCCTTCACCGCCCGCCTGGCGGTCGGCCTGCTCTTCTTCCTGTACGGCGCCCGGCTCTCGCCGCGGGCCGCCCTCGACGGGGTACGGCACTGGCGCCTGCACCTGCCGGTCCTCGGCCTCACGTTCGTCCTGTTCCCGGTCGCGGGTCTGGCGATCGGGCTGTTGCCGTCCGGCGTCCTCAGTCCCGAACTGGCCGCCGGCGTCCTGTTCCTGACCGTGCTGCCGTCCACCGTCCAGTCCGCCATCGCCTTCACCTCGATGGCGCGCGGCAACGTGGCCGCCGCCATCTGCTCGGCGTCGTTCTCCACGGTGCTCGGCGTGCTGCTCACCCCGCTCCTGGCGGTCGCCCTGTTGCGGCAGACCGGAGCCGGGGTCGGGGACGTACCGCTCACCCCGTCCAGCCTCCTCGACATCGCGGTCCAGCTGCTGTTGCCGTTCCTCGCCGGCCAGGCACTGCGGCGGTGGATCGCCGACTGGTTGGGCCGGCACCGGATCCTGACCACGGTGTGCGACCGCGGCTCCATCCTGCTGGTGGTCTACTCGGCGTTCAGCCACGGCATGACCGCCGGCATCTGGCACCGCATCCCGCCCGCGCGGTTGCTGCTCCTGGCGGCGGTCTGCGCGCTGTTGTTGGCCCTCGCGCTGTCCGCCGCCCACGGCACCGCCCGCCTGGTGGGGCTGTCCCGCGCCGACCGGGTCACGGCCGTCTTCTGCGGTTCCAACAAGAGCCTGGCCAGCGGGTTGCCGATGGCCACCGTGCTGTTCCCGGCCGACCGGATCGGGGTCGTGGTGCTGCCCCTGATGCTCTACCACACGCTCCAACTCGTGCTCTGCGCCTACCTCGCACGCCGCTGGCCCGCGCCACCGGCACCGCCCCCCGAGCCGGCGTCCCCGGCCCCCGCCCGGACCACGGCGTCACCTCAGGTATGACGCCCCGTTGACGTCGAGCACGGCGCCCGAGGACCACACCGCCTCGGGCGAGGCGAGGTACTTCACCGCGGCGGCGATCTCCTCGGGCGCGGCCACCCGGCCGAACGGGCTCTGCTCCTCGATGGCCGCGCTGATCCGCTCGGCGACCCGTTCGGTGGCGACGAAACCGGGGGCGACGGAAGCGACGGTGATGCCGTGTGGGGCGAGGGAGACCGCGAGCGACTGGCCCAGTGCATGCGTCGCGGCCTTCGTCGCCCCGTATGCGGGATGGTCGGGCTCGCCCTTGAAGGCACCGCGGGAACCGACGTTGACGATGCGGCCCCGGACCTGATGGTCGATCATGTTCCGGGCCGCGCAGTAGGTGACGTGGGCGGTGCCCAGCAAATTCACATCGACGGTGCGCCGCCAGGCGTCCTGCCAGTCCTCGAAGGTGGTGCGGTCCAACGGGTGCGCGACGTTTACCGCGGCGTTGTTGACCAGCACGTCCAGCGGGCCGAGCGCGTCGACGGCCGCGGCGACCACGCCGGCGGCGCCCTCCGCCATGCTGATGTCCCCCTGCACCAGGACGTGACCGCTGCCCGCCAGGCCATCCAGCGCCTCTTCGGCCTCCGCCCGGCGGGAGGCGTAGTGCAGGGCGACCCGGTCGCCGTCGGCGGCGAAGGCCGTGGCGATCGCGCGGCCGATGCCGCGTGCGGCCCCCGTGACCAGCACGGTGCGGTTCCCGTCCATCGGGCGTCCTCCAGCGGTCGAGCGGCCCGACGGCCGCGACGATCTTGCTCAACACCCTCGCACGGCGCGGTGGGAGACGGAAGACCGGGGCGGCCCCGCCCACGATCCGTGGACGGGGCCGCCCCCGACGCGCCGCCGCGCGACTCGCACCGCTGCGGCGGCGGGTGGACGTCAGCCGTTGAGCGCGGCGACTCCGGCCTGGGCGAACTGCTCGTCCTGGTCGCCGCTGGGCGCGCCGGCCACGCCGATGCCGGCGACCGGGGCGCCCTTGGCCTGGACGGGGGCGCCGCCGGCGAGGAACAGCGTGCCGGGGATGTCCTTCAGGGTGGGGGCCTGCTCCAGGCGCTTGACCAGCGTCGAGGTCGGCGCGTTCCAGGACACCGCGGTGAACGCCTTCTCCTCCGCCGCCTTGTACGACTGCGGGCCGGCGCCGTCGCCGCGCAGCGTGACGAGGGTGTTGCCGTTGCGGTCGACCACGGCCACCGACACGTGCTGGTCGGCCTTCTCGGCGGCGGCGAGCGCGGCCTGCGCGGCCTTGGCCGCCGCGGCGACGGTCAGGTGGTCGGTGGCGACGACGTTCTGCGCCCGGACCGCGGTGGCCGCGCCGCTGCGGGCGGCGTTGTCCGGTGCCGCGACGGCGACCGCGCCGACGGCGGTCACCCCGACGGCCGCCAGGACGGCCGCGCCGGCGATGATCCTGGTCCGTGTGGACGGCATCTGCATGGGAGGTGCTCCTCTTCGTCGCCCGGGGGCCGGGGCCCCGCGGTCCGCAGTGGTTGCGGTGGTTCCATCCTTGGTGGCGTGGGCGGGACGGCGGTCCGCGGAGCGGATGGCGTCGCGGAGCATGATGGATGACGTCGGTGTCAACCGATCGGATGACGGGCGCGGGCCGGAATCCGGGCTACGAATCAAGGATGGACGTGAAGCACGTGAGCGGTGGCCGTACCGGAGCGGCGGACGGCGTACCGCGGACGGACCCCGCGGACGGACCGACCGGCCGCGGCATGGAGGCGGTCATCTCGGCCTCGTTCGTCCTGCTGTTGATCGCCGCCATGGCCCGCTACCTCACCCACCATCCCGGCGCCCCCGGCACCTGGTGGGTGATCGCGCTCACCACGCTGCTGGCGGTGGCGTACGTGGCGCGGCCGGCCGTGGACGGGGCGATCGCACCGCGGTGGCGCCGGGTCTGGCTCGGGGTCTTCGTGCTCGGGTGGGTGGCCCTGGTACTCCAGGCACCGAGCTTCGCCTGGAGTGCGGTGGCGATCGTCTACACGGCGTTGCAGTTGCTCCCGGCGCGCGCCGCGTTGGCGCTGATCACCGTGCTGACGGTCCTGGTGGTGGTCGCCCAGGTGCGGATCAACGGCCCCGACCCGCTGCTGATCGTGGTGCCGCCGGTGGTCGCCGGCCTGGCTGCGACGGTGTTCACGCACATGCAGCGCCAGTCGGCCCGGCAGCACCTGCTGATCGAGGACCTGGTGCGCACCCGCCGCGTACTGGCCGGCAGTCAACGCCGGGCGGGCATGCTCGCCGAGCGCGAGCGTCTGTCGATGGAGATCCACGACACGCTCGCCCAGGCCCTGTCGAGCCAACGGATGCTGCTCCAGGCCGCCGAACGGCTCTGGGACGCGGACCCGGCAGCGGCCCACCAACACATGACCACCGCCTCCGCCATCGCGGAGCGCAACCTCGTCGAGGCGCGCCGGTTCGTCCACGACCTGGCGCCCGCCGACCTCGCCGACGGGGGCGGCCTGCCCGAGGCGCTGCGTGCGCTGGCCCGCCGCGAGACCGCGGCCGGGGCGGCCACCGCGGGCACCTCGGCCGAGGCGGCGCACGGCGGTCCGGCCGTGCACTTCCGGATCGACGGCGATCCGGTACCGCTGCCGCCGGCCGTCGAGGCGGGCCTGTTGCGGGTGGCCCAGGGCGCCGTCGCCAACGTCCGCGAACACGCCCGCGCCACCGACGCCGTCCTGACCCTCAGCTACCTCGACGAGGACGTGGTCCTCGACGTCGCCGACAACGGCTGCGGCTTCCGCCCCGGCCAACAGGACGCACCCGGGACCGCACCACACCGCGGCCACGGGCTGCGCGCCATGGAGGTCAGGTTGCGACAGCTCGACGGCACCCTGACCATCGAGTCCCATCCCGGCGAGGGCACGGTCGTCTCCGCGGCCGTTCCGCTCCGGGCGAGCGGCCCGGCGACCGACCCGGACGAGGAGTGACCCGCATGTCCCGCCCATCCGACTCCCCCGACGCCCCCGGCCGGCGGGTGCGCCTGCTGTTGTGCGACGACCACGCCGTGGTCCGGGCCGGCCTGCGCGCCCTGCTGTCCGCCGATCCCGGCATCGAGGTCGTCGGCGAAGCGGCCACCGGCGAGGAGGCGCTGGCCGTCGCCGCCCGACGCCGGCCCGACGTGGTGCTGATGGACCTCAGCCTCGGCACCGGCATCGACGGCATCGAGGCGACCCGCCGCATCGTCGCCGAGGTGCCCGGCACCCGCGTCCTGGTGCTCACCACCTACGACACCGACGCCGACGTCACCCGCGCCGTGCAGGTGGGCGCCACCGGCTATCTCCTCAAGGCCGAACGGCCCGAGGAGTTGTTCGCCGCGATCGCCGCCGCCGCGGAGGGCCGGGCCGTGCTCTCCGCGCCCGCGGCCAACCGCGTGATGGAGCGGGTGCGCAAGCCCCATGCCGCGCTGACCGAGCGCCAGTTGGACATCCTCGGCCAGCTCGCCCGCGGGCTCGGCAACCGCGAGATCGCCCGCGCCCTGTTCATCAGCGAGGCCACCGTCAAGACGCACCTGGTCCGCATCTACGCCAAGCTCGGCGTAGAGACCCGCGCGGGTGCGGTCGCGGCGGCGAAGGAGCAGCGACTGATCCCGTGAGGCCGGCTCCGCCCGGGGCGTCCGTCGTTGTCGGTCGCGGTGAGCACGGCGAGCCGGCGGCGGTCCGGGGACAGGACTGCGGCACGCCCGGTGGCGCGCGGCAACGGCGGGTCCATGCGGCCGTCGGCGGGGAGCCCGAGGTGCACTGCTGATCGAGGAGGCCCAGCACGGTTGTACCTACTAGTATGTACGATCACGACCGAGCCGGCCGCGCCCGGTCACACGCAGACCGCGCCACGCCTCCGCACCGCACCGCACCGCACCGCACCGAGGAGAGCCCCATGCCCTTCGTCCGCATCGACGCACTGCGGGCCGACGCCGAGCGGCTCGACGCGCTCGGCCGGGCCGTGCACGACGCCCTGATCGAGACGATCCAGATCCCGCCGGAGGACCGGTTCCAGGTCCTGACCAGCCACGACGGCACCAACGGCACGCTGCGGTACGGCAATTACTTCGGTATTCAGCGCGACGACGGCATCGTGTACGTCGCGATCACCCTGCGCGCGGGGCGCAGCTCCGACCAGAAGCAGGCGCTCTACCGGCGGATCGCCGAACTGGCCGAGGAGTACGCGGGCACCGAGCCGCGGAACGTGTTCGTCACCCTGACCGAGAACGCCTCGCTGGACTGGTCGCTCGGCAACGGGGTGGCCCAGTACGCCGACGCCGACGGGCCGCCGGGCGCCGCACGCTGAGGCCCCGGCCGGCGTCACGCGCCGACCGGGGCTCCGACTCCTCCTGATGGCCGGCTACGAGAAGGCCAACTCGGTGACGTTGGTCGCCTCCAGGACCCAGGCGGCGCTCAGGCCGCCTTCCTTCACGTAGGCGTTGCCGTTGCCCTTGAGGACGCCGATGCGCTTGCCCGACAACGCGATCTGGGTCGTCTTGTCGCTCTCCTTGACCCACGTGGCGCTCAGGCCGCCCTCCTTGACGAAGGCGTCACCGTCGTCCTTGAGGACACCGATGCGGTTGCCGGACAGTTCCAACTGGATGACGTCGTCGGCCTCCTTGACCCAGGTGGCACTGAGGCCGCCCTCCTTCACGAACGCCTCGCCGTTGCCCTTGAAGACGCCGATGCGGTTGCCGGCGAGGTCGATGTCGACGACGTTGCCGGCCTCCTTGACCCACGTGGCGCTCAGGCCGCCCTCCTTGACGAAGGCGTCACCGTTGCCCTTGACGACGCCGATGCGTCGCCCGGAGAGTTCCAGCTGCTTCGCCTTGCCGGCCTCCTTCACCCAGGTCGCGCTGAGGCCGCCCTCCTTCACGAACGCCTCTCCGGTGTCCTTGAGCACCCCGATCCGGTTGCCGGACAGCGCCAGTTGCTTGACGTCCGTCGCCTCCTTGACCCACGTGGCGCTGAGACCGCCCTCCTTGACGAAGGCGTCACCGTTGCCCTTCAGGACACCGATGCGGTTGCCGGTGAGCACGACCTGCTTGACGTCGCCGGCCTCCTCGACCCAGGTGGCGCTGAGGCCCCCCTGCTTCACGGAGGCTTTGCCGTTGGCCCGCACCGTGCCGATGCGGTTTCCACCGTCGCCGGACACCGTCGCGTACGCGGCGGCGGATCCGGCGACGACCCCGGCCACGGCCAGGGCGGCAGCCGTGGCGGAGAGCAGCTTGACGTTCATCGTGATTCGTCCCCTTCTGTGGGCGCGGCCACCCGGCGGCACCCGTAGGCGCCGCGGAATGGCCGCTACCGGCCCGCGGGCCGGCCCACCCCTTTATGTTGATCACACCGGTGATCAGTGACGCTCCGAATCGTCGGCGAGGGGTGGGGCGAGTGGGGAGACTTCACGCCTTCTTCCACCTGAAGGGGTCATGTCCGGATCTCAAACCGGCGACGCGTGCTCGTCGCACGGCCGTTCCAGGCCCTGTGACCTGTACTCGGTTCGGTCCGGGCCGTGGGGTCGAGGTCACTGGCCCGGAGCAGGTGGTCCGGGACCTTTCCGGCGACCGCCGGACGGCCTCCTCCGGCGCGGACGTCGGGTGGGGCACGGGGTCTCGGCTGCGTTCGCACGGTCGGGGCGCTGCGCCACCGGCGTGAAGGGAGGCGTCGTGCCGGGCACCCCGGCGCCTCCCGGGCGGGTGAACCGCTGTGGCAGGTCCTCCGCCGCGGCCCGAGCATGGGGCGCAGGAGAGCGACCAGGCCCCGGCGGCTCGGGGCGGTCCGGCTCCGCGGGCGCCCCGGCCCTCCCGAGGGAACCGGGCAGCCCCGTGCCGACGCGCCCCACGGCTGTGGTGGCGCGGCCGGACCGGGCGACGAAGGAGACCGGACATGAGCAGTGACGCGCGGATCCCGACCGTGGGCGTGGAGGAGGAGTACTTCCTCGTCGACCCCGAGACCCGCGAGGTCGTGCCGGCCGGCTCCCGGGTGCTGCGGCGCGCGGCGGCGGCCCTGGCCGACCGGGTCTCCGGCGAGTTGACTGAGTATCAGATCGAGGCCAAGACGCCGCCCTGCGGCGGACTGGACGAACTCCACGGCCACCTGGAGCGGATGCGGACCGCGGTGGCCGCCGCGGCCACCGCGGAGGGACTGCGGATCGCGGCGACCGGGACGCCGGTCCTGGGGGCGGCCGACCCGACGCCGCTGCGCGACGACCCCGCCTACGGGCCCGGGCTCGCCGCGTACCGGGCCCTCAGCGAGACCCACACGCACTGCGGCCTGCACGCGCACGTCGAGGTCCCCGACCTGGACCACGCGGTCCTGGTCTGCAACCACCTGCGGCCGTGGTTGCCGTCCCTGGTCGCGCTGTCGGCGAACTCCCCGTTCCGGGACGGTCGGGACACCGGGTACGCCAGCTGGCGCACCGCCGCCGGCGGTCGGTGGCCGGTCGCCGGGCCGCCGCCCTACTTCCGCTCCGCCCACCACTACGCGCAGTTGTGCGCGGCCCTGGAGGACGCCGGAGCCGTCGTCGGCGACCACACGCTGCTGTGGGACGTGCGGCCGTCGTCGCACCTGCCCACCGTGGAGGTCCGCGCCATGGACGTGCCGGTGGGCGTCGAGCAGGCGGCGATGCTCGGCGTCCTGGTCCGGGCCCTGGTCGTGCAGGCCCTGGAGCAGGTGCGGCACGGCGACCCGGGTCCCGACGTGTGCCCGTCCCTGCTGCGGGCGGCCTACTGGCGGGCGGCTCGTGACGGCTGTGCCGAGCACGCCCTCGACGTGCGCACCGGCCGGGCCGTCCCGGCCGGTCGGCTGCTGCGGGAACTCGTCGCGTACATCCGGCCGGCCCTGGAGGCGTCCGGGGAGTTGGCGGCGGTCACCGCGGCCGTGCTCCGGCTCGCCGGTGCCCAGGACGATGCGGACGACGGTGCGCGCGGGGCGGGCGGGTGCGGTGCGCGGCGGCAGCGGGCCGCGTTCGCGCGGCGGGGCGATGCGCGGGACGTCGTCGACGAGTTGATCCGGCACACCGCTCCGGCCCACGCCGCACACGCGGGCCACTGAGCGCTCGCCGGCCCCGTTCGCTACTGCACCGTGTAGACCTGTCCCGTCTGGCGGCCCTCGACGGAGCGGACGTAGGCGCGGGCGACGTCGGCCAGCGGGACCGAGCCCATGCCGGGGAAGAAGTCGCCGTAGGCGTCCAGGGATTCGGTGAAGACGGTGGGGCTGACGGCGTTGATCCGCTGTGGTGCGATCTCGATCGCGGCGGCGCGGACGAACGCCTCGACGGCGCCGTTGGCCATGGAGGCGGCGGCGCCGGTGGGGATCGGTTCCCGGGCCAGGATGCCGGTGATCAGGGTGAACGAACCGTGCTCGGCGACGTGCGGCAGGCCCTGGCGGACCAGTTCGAGCTGGCTCAGCACCTTGCCGCGGAACGCCGCCTGCCAGTCGTCGGCGGTGAGTTCCGCGACCGGCTTGTAGGGGACGTCGCCGGCGGTGCTGACCACGGCGTCCAGCGGGCCGGCCGCCCGGTAGAGCGCGGCGATCTGGTCCGGGTCGGTGAGGTCGTGGCGGAGGTCGCCGGCGGTGCGTCCGACGGTGAGGACGTGGTGGCCGCGGCCGGTGAGCTCCGTGTGGACGGCGGTGCCCAGTGTGCCGGTGGCTCCGATCAGCGCAATGTTCATGCCCGGGACGCTACGGCCGCCGCCTGCGGACCGGGAAATGCCTTCCGGGCTCGATTTATGCTTGGTGTTTATGAATGTGGAGCTGCGTCATCTGCGGGCCCTGGTCGCGATCGACGACGAGGGGACGATCACCGACGCCGCGAGGACCCTGCGGATCACGCAACCGGCCCTCTCCCGCACGCTGGAGCAGTTGGAGGGCCGGCTGGAGGTGCGGCTGGTCGCGCGCACGACGCGCAGTCTGGCCCTGACCCCGGCAGGACGGCGGCTGTGCGCGCACGCCCGGCGCATCCTGCGGCAGCTCGACGACGCACTGGCCGAGGCGGTGGCCCCGCCCGGGCCGCGACCGCTGCGGCTGGTCTTCGCCTGGGCCGCGCTCGGCCGGCACACCGTGCCCCTGCTACGGGCCTGGCGCGCGGAATGTCCGGAGGTCCCCGTACGGGTGCGCCGGGTCGACGATCCCGAGGCGCCGCTGCGCCGCGGCGAGGCCGATCTGGCCTTCCTGCGCACCCGTCCGGTCGAGGACTCCGGGCTGGTTCATCGCGCGCTGGTGCGGGAGCGGCGGATGGCCGCGGTGCCGGCGGGCCACCGGCTGGCGGAACGTGCCGAGGTCCGGTTGGCGGAAGTCGGGCGGGAGGTCGTCGCGCTGTGCGCGACGGCGTCGACCACCGGCCCGGAGCTGTGGCCGGCCGGGCGGCGCCCGGCGACCCTGGACGTGCCGGGGGTCGACGAGTGGCTGACCGCGATCGCCACCGGCGAGGCGGTCGGTGTCACCGCGGAGGGCACCGCCCATGACCATCCGCACCCCGGCGTGCGCTACCTCCCGATCGTCGATGCCGGTCCGGTCACCGTCCACCTGGCCCGGCCGGCCGAGCCGTCCCACCCCGCCACGGCCGCCTTCGTGGACTTCGCCCGGCGGCAACTGGCCTCGGCGGGGGCCCCGTCGCCGGCGCCCGGTGATAACCATCGGCTATCACAAGGGATCTTGGACGGGTGACGCGGCGACTCCGCAGGATGGTCCGCGAGGAGCCGGGCGATCTAGGGAGCACGAGGATGCGCAGGACATGGCTGGTGACCGGTGCGAGCAGCGGTTTCGGGCGGGCGATCGTCGAGGCCGCGGTCGCGGACGGTGACTTCGTGGTGGCCGCGGCCCGACGGACCGCGGCACTGGACGAGCTGGTGGCGGCGCATCCGGGCCGGGTGGTGGCGCAGCGCCTCGACGTCACGGACGTGGCCGCCGCCGAGAGCGCGGTGGGCGAGCTCGTCGAGCGGTACGGCCGGATCGACGTCCTGGTCAACAACGCCGGTCGGGGCGTCGTCGGGGCGGTCGAGGAGACCACGGACCGGGAACTGCGCGAGGTGATGGACCTGCACCTGTTCGGGCCGGCCGCGTTGACCCGGGCGGTGCTCCCGCACATGCGCCGCCGCCGGTCGGGGGCGATCGTGCAGATGAGCAGCATGGGCGGGCGGTTCGCGTTCGCCGGCGTGGGGGCCTACTGCGCGTCGAAGTTCGCGTTGGAGGGGCTTTCGGAGGCGCTGGCGGCCGAGGTGGCACCGTTGGGGATCAAGGTGCTGATCGTCGAACCGGGCGCGTTCCGCACCGGGTTCGCGGCTGCCGGGACCCTGCGACGGTCCGCCGCCCTGCCCGCGTACGAGGAGACCGTCGGCCCGGTCCGGGCGTCGCTCGCGGCGAGCGACGGCGCGCAGCCCGGCGACCCCGCGAAGGCCGCCGCCGCGCTGCTAACCGCCCTCGACGCCGAGCACACTCCACTGCGGCTGCCGCTGGGCAACGACGCCGCCGATGCGCTCTCGACGCATGGGGACGGCTCCCGGGCGGAGTTCGCCGCCTGGGAGGAACTGAGCCGCTCCACCGACTTCGACGGGTAGCGGCGCACGGGCCGGAGCCCGGCGGCCGCGGCACGCTGCGGAGCGTGCCCGGCTGCCGGGCGCCGGAGGTGTTGAGTCGGGACGGCGGTCTTACTGGCCGGGCATCGAGGTCGCGTTGCGTCGGCCGCCGTTGTTCTCCTGCCAGAAGCGGTAGACGTCCACCGCCGCGTCGCTGGGCGCGTACCGCATCGGGAGTCGGCGCTGGTCCCATTCCTTGGCGAACTCGCCGTAGAAGGTGGCGAGTTCGAAGTACTTGCGGTCGTCGACGTAGTGCGGCTCGTAGGCGTCGCGGGTGGTGAGGAAGACGACCTCGTCCGGGGAGCAGTAGTAGAGCGCGCCCAGGCACATCGGGCAGGGCTGGGCGAGCACGTAGATGGTGGTGCCGATCAGGTGCTCGGTTCCCAGCTTGGTGCACGCCTCGCGGATGGCGAGGACTTCGGCGTGGGCGGTGGGGTCGTTGGTCTGGGCGACCTTGTTGGGGCTCTCGGCCAGGACCTCGCCGTCCTTGACGATGACGGTGGCGAAGGGGCGGCCGCCGTCGATGACGTTCTGACGGGCGAGGTCGATGGTCCGCTGGGCGAAGTCCATGGTGGGGCTTCCTTCCGGGTGGGGCGGGTGGGGTTGCCGGGTCAGAAGGGCTTGGTCGGCAGGTACTTGCCGTCCAGGATGATGACGGCGCGCTCGCCGCCCTCGGGGTCGGCGACCTTCTTCACGTCCAGCTTGAAGTTGATCGCGCTGATGATGCCGTCGCCGAACTGCTCGTGGACCAGGGCCTTGAGGGTGGTGCCGTAGACCTGGAGCATCTCGTAGAAGCGGTAGATGGTCGGGTCGGTGGGGATCCCGCCGGGGATCGAGCCGCGGGTGGGGATCGTCTGGAGCAGCATCACCGCGTCCTCGTCGAGGCCGAGCAGTTCGGCGACCGCGCGGGCCGACCGGGCCGGCAGGGCGTGCTGGCCGAGCACGGCGGCGGTGACGAACGCGACCGACAGCTCGGCGGCGTCGGCGATCTGCTGCCAGGTGAGGTCCTTGCGCGTCTTGGCCTCGACCGCGGCGAGGGCCAGGGCCTGGCGGGCGTCGGGGTGGAACTGCGCGTGCGGCGTGCGGGGGGTGGTGGCGTCGGTCATGGTGACGGGTTCCTTTCGGTGGTGGGGTGGTCGGGTGCCGGGGAAGAGGCCGGCGGGGTCAGGCGGCGCGGGGTGCGGCGCCCGGGGTCGCCTCGTCGTGCGGGATGCGCTCCACGCCGCCGGAGGCGATGTCGTAGACCCAGCCGTGCAGGCGGAGCGCCCGCTCGGCGAGGGCCCTGGCGACCGAGGGGTGGGTGACCAGGTTGGCCAGCTGGGTGCGGACGTTCTGCCGCACCAGCTCCGCCACGTCCGCGGCGGGCCCGCCGACGGCGGCGCGGGCCCGGGCGGCGTCCGCGTGGTGCAGCCAGTGGGCGACCGCGGGGGTTCCGGAGAGGTCGTGGCCCGTGGCGAGCGCCGTCATCGCGCCGCACGCCGCGTGTCCGCACACCACGACGTCCGTGACCCCGAGCACCGCGACGGCGTACTCGATGCTGGCCGCGACCCCGTCGCCGGACCCGTGGTGGTGGGCCGGGACGAGATTGCCGGCGGTGCGGACGACGAACAGTTCGCCCGGTTCGCTCGACGTGAGCAGTTCCGGGACGACGCGGGCGTCGGAGCAGCCGATGAACAGCGTGTGCGGCTGGTGGTGGGTGGCCAGGTGACCGAACAGGTCGGCCTTGGCCGGGTGGACGTCGCGTTGGAAGCGCGCGACGCGCTCGGCGAGGTCTGGCATGGTCGTTCCCTTCGGTCGGGCTGACCGGTCCGGTGGGGCCGGCGAGATCCACCATGCACGACCTGGACCTATAGAGTCCAAGAGCCACTAGGCATGCCTCTCATAGATCGCATCTATAGGAGGTCCTATAGTGGTGACATGGCCCTGGAACTGCGTCATCTGCGTTACCTGCTCGCCGTGGCGGAGCACGGCAGCTTCACCCGTGCCGCCGAGGACCTGCACATCTCGCAGCCGACCCTCTCGCAGCAGGTCAAGCAGCTGGAGCGGACGGTGGGGGTGCAGCTCCTGGACCGCACCGGCCGCACCGTGCGCCTGACCGACGCCGGCGAGGCGTACACCCACCACGCCCGGCACGCGCTGCGCGACCTGGCCGCCGCCGAGCGGGCCGTGCACGACGTGCGGGACCTCTCCCGGGGCCACCTGCGCCTGGGGCTCACCCCGACGTTCACCGCCTACCTCGTCGGGCCGCTCATCGCCGAGCTGCACGCCCGCCACCCCGGCGTCACCCTGGCGGTCCGGGAGATGCCCCAGGACCGCATCGAAACGGGCCTGCTGGACGACGAGTTGGACCTCGGCATCGCCTTCGCCGGCCCGCATCTGGCCGGGATCGAGGCGGCCGCGCTGTTCACCGAGACGCTGAGCCTGGTGACCGCGGCCGCCGGCCCCTCCGCCGCCCCTCCGAGGCCCCTACCGGTCACCACCCTCGCCGACCGCCAACTCGCCCTGCTGAGCGGCGACTTCGCCACCCGCACGCACATCGACGCCTACTTCGCCCAGCACCACGTCAGCCCGCGCATCGCGGTGGAGGCGAACTCCATCCAGGCGCTCACCGAGATCGTCCGGCGCACCTCGCTGGCGACCGTGCTCCCCGACGCCATCACCCACGACCACCCCCACCTCACCCCGCTCCCCCTCGCCCCCGCCCTGCCCACCCGGACCGTCACGCTGCTCCGTCGCACCGACGCCTACCGGACCGCCGCGGCGCGGGCCTTCACCCGCCTCGCCGGGGAACTGGTGCACAGCCGGGGATACGCGCCGGCCTGAGGCCGGACGGGCCGGGACCGCGCGGACTGCCGAGAACAACGCCGTTCCGTGGAGAGTGCGTTCGCCCACCCGCACGGATTCCGCCGTCTGCGGATCCGCTGGGAATCAGGCTTCGGCGATGGTCCGGCCCGGCATCGGCTCCGCGAGCGCGACCCGCCGGGCCGGCGCGCCGAAGGGGTCGGCGAAGTACTGCGTCTCGTGCACCACGTGCTGGCCGGCGAATTCCATGATGCTCACCGAGTACGAAGGCACCCCGTCGTAGGTGATGAGGCATTCGCTCACCCACAGATCCGCCTGGCCGGTGATCCGCTGGACGGTGAAGTGCCGGTCTGCCGGGTGCCCGCCACGTTGCGCCGCGATCACCGCTCGGCCCCGGAACCGCTCACCTGACTGCGGGTAGTCCAGGATCGCGTCCGTGGCGTAGAGGGCGTGCTCGGCTTCGGTGTCCCCGCGTTCCGACGCCCGCCAGTGCTCCTCGACCGCGGCCCTGCGTCGGGAGTCAGCATCCATGGCAGCACCTTTCCGTAGCGGTGACAGCCTAAGCACTCCGGCCGCAGCCGGACCGGGACCGGCCGGGCCTGGACTGCCGAGTCCTCCCTTTGGCCGGATCGGAGGGCGGCAGCCGTCCGCCGGGGCACCGCGTCGAGTGACCGCCGGCCGGCCGACCCGTCGTTGGTCCGTGCTGTCGGGAGTTCCTAGCATGGGGCCGTGGCCAGGTTTGTGATCGCACGCACGACGTCCCTCTCCCCCGACGCCGCATGGCGACGGCTGACGGACTGGGCGGCCCACGCCGCCTACGTGCCGCTCACCACCATCACCGTCACCACGCCGCCGCCCACCCGGGAGGGGACCACCTTCGTCGCCCGGACCGGCCTCGGCCGGCTCGCGTTCGACGACGTGATGCGCGTCGTGCGGTGGGAGCCGCCGGACGCCACCGGTGCCTCGGCCGTGGGCCACTGCCGGCTGGTGAAGCAGGGCCGGGTGGTGACCGGTTGGGCCGAGGTCGAGGTGGGTGCGCGGGACGGGGGCTGCCGCGTCGTCTGGCGCGGCGAGGTGCACCCGCGCGGCGTCCCGGGCGCCTTCGGACCGGTGGTGGCCGGCTCGGCGCGGTGGTTGTACGGCCGCATCCTGGACGGCCTGCTCGCCCGATAGACCCGCCGAGCCGGGGGCGAGGACCGGCAGCGCCCTCACAACGCGGTGAGGAACTCCCGCACCGCCGCCGCGAATCCGGCCGGGTCGTCGTCGTGCAGCCAGTGCCCGCACCCGGGGAACTCGCGCAGGGTGGTGCCCGGCCGTCGCCGCGCCATCTCCCGCGCCATCGCGGTGGGGAGGACGACGCTGTCCAGGCCGTGCAGCAGCAGCGCGGGGCAGTTGGTGGCCAGCCAGTCGGGCCGCCAGTCGCCGATCAGGGCCTCCTGCGACCGCACCATGTCCGCGTGGTCGAAGAGGAACCCCCACCCGTCGGGCCGTTCGACGGCGCTCTCCAGGAAGTAGCCGGCGTCCGGAACGCCCCGGGCCTCCACCTGGCGGCGCAGCTCACCCAGCGTCGGTGCCCGGCGCGGCCAGTCCCGGACGTCCAGCACCGGATGCGCCACCTCGGGCCGGCGGTTGAGCGCACCGCCCTCCTCGACGATCAGCGCCCGGACCAGTTCCGGATGGTGCGCGGCCAGTCGGAACGCCACGACCCCGCCCATCGAATGGCCGAGCACCGGCAGCGGTCCCAGTCCCAACGCCCGGACGAAGGCGGCGGCGTCGGCCACGTACGCGTCCGGGGACACGTCGTCGTCGCGTGCGCTGAGGCCGTGGCCGCGTTGCTCCAGGGCGACGACCCGGAACTCCGGTACCAGGGCGGCGGCCAGGGCGGCGAACGCCCTGGCCCGGCCGAAGTGCCCGTGCAGGGCCAGCACCGGCGTTCCCGGTCCGCCGGCGTCCGCGTAGGCCAGTCGCCGACCCCGCACCGTCAGGGTCTGCGTGGTCAGGGTGAACGTCATGGTCGTGCCTCTCTGGAGGGTGGCCGATCCGCTGGTCCGGCGCGGCGCCGTGGCCGGCGCAGGGGCCCTGACGGGGCCGTCGGCCGGCTGGGGCACGAGTGACGATAGGCGCCGTGGCCGCGGGGCCGGGGCCGGGGCCGGCCCGGAAAACCAGTTGCCACCGCTCAGTACCGTCAGGTGCGTGACGGACATCGACGGCTTGCTCGCGGCCTACGACGAGCAGATGCGAGGAGTGCCTCCCACGCCTCCCGACGGGGTCACCTACGAGCAGGACGGTCCGGTGCTGCGGATCGTCGGGCAGTTCCGCGGGTTCGTCAGCGCACCGCCGGACGTGGGCCTGCGCGGTGCCGAGTTGGACCGGCTGATCGCCCGCCAGCGCGACCGCTTCGCCGCCCGCGGCGAAGCGGTGGAGTGGAAGACCCGCGGGCACGACCGGCCGGCGGACCTCACGGACCGGCTCCGCGCCGCGGGCTTCGTCCCCGAGGAGCCGGAGACGGTGCTCGTCGGCCGGACCGGGCAGTTGGTCGGCGCTCCCGTCCTGCCCCCCGGTGTCGGGCTGCGGCGGGTGACCGCCGACGTCGACCTGCACCGCATCGCCGCCATGGAGTCGGCGGTCTGGGGCCAGGACTGGAGCTGGCTCGCCGAGGACCTGAGCGGGCGCATCGCGGCGGCCCCGGAGGAGATCGCCGTCCTGGTGGCCGAGGCCGGCGGCGAGGTGGTCTGCGCGGCGTGGCTGGTCTTCCGGGAGGGCACCGAGTTCGCCAGTCTGTGGGGCGGCTCGACCGTGCCTGCCTGGCGCGGCCGTGGGATCTACCGTGCGCTGGTCGCCGCCCGCGCCGAACTCGCCGTGGCCCGCGGTGTGCGGTACCTCCAGGTCGACGCGTCCGCCGACAGCGCCCCCATCCTGGGCCGGCTCGGGTTCCACGCCGTCACCACCACCACGCCCTACGTCTGGTCGCCGCCCGGGGCCTGACCCGCGGCGGGCCGGCCGGGCGGTCGTCCCTGCTCGCCTCCCCGGCCTCGTCGGGCTGCTCGCTCTCCGTAGGGGCGCGCGCACTGCTCCGCACGGCGGTGGCGGCGTTCCGACCGGAAGCAGCCCAGCACGGGCCCCGGGCCGGGGGTAGTGCGCGGATGCTGCCACACTGTGCGTGCCACAGCCGTGGTCCGCACCCCGCGGAGACGGCTGAGGACGGCCCGGCGCGGCGAACGGCGCCGTCGGCAAGCACAGAGAACTGCCTGGTGAAAGGGTGCGCATGGTGGCCTCCGCAGGGAACAAGAACAACGGCGACGCGACGAAGAAGGGCTCCGGCGGCCACTGGCGCAATTACGTGGTGGCCGGCGTCGGCATCGCCGTGGTGTGCGGGGCGGCCGTCGTGGTCGGCCAGTTCTCCCGGGCCGGCGAGGCGACCGCGTTCGAGCCGCCCTCCGGTGCCGTGGGCACGCCGGACGGCACGAAGCTCGCCCTGCCGGTCAAGCCGACCGTGCCGGTCAGCATGACGGTGTACGAGGACCCGCGCAGCCCGCAGTCGCGCGATTTCGCGCAGAAGTACGCCACCACGATCGCGCAGCTCCTGGCGTCCGGGCAGGTCCAGATCGACTACCGCCTGGTCACCCAGAGCGACCGGCAGTACGGGGGCACCGGCGCGCAGGAGGCCGCCGCCGCAGCCGCCTGCGCCCAGGACCAGGGCCGCTTCGGCCCCTTCATGGACCAGCTCTGGCAGCACCAGCCGGCACCGCAGACCGACGGCCTGAAGGACCCCAAGCTCCTCAAGGAGATCGCGAAGAAGGCCGGGAAGATCCAGCACGACACGTTCAACCTGTGCCTGGACCGCGGCCAGCGCCAGGGGTGGGTGAAGAAGTCCCAGGAGGACTACGCCGCCTCGGGCCTGGGGCCCGTCCCGGTCGTCCAGATCAACGGGCAGACCGTCGCCGACCCGGCCACCAAGTTGACCCCGGCGAAGCTGGCCGCGCTGGTGGCCAAGGAGGCCCATCAGGTGTCGGCCGCCGCCACCACGGCCTACCCGACGCCGACGGCCACGCCGGCAGCCGCGCCCAAGTCGTGACGTGAGCGGCTGGTTCCCGGGTCCCGGCCGCCACCACGGCCCGGGCCCGGGAACCAGCAACGTCACCGGACCGGATCACCCGACCCGGTCCGGTCCGGTACGCCCCGGCTCGGTCAGGCGAGGGCCACCAGGTCGCGGTACTCCTCGCTCCACAGGTCCTCGTCCGCGTCCGGCAGGAGCAGCACGCGGTCGGGGCGCAGGGCGTCGAGGGCGTCCTCGTCGTGGGTGACCATCACGATCGCGCCGGGGTAGCGGCCGACCGCCGCCAGCACCTCGTCCCGGGAGGCGGGGTCGAGGTTGTTGGTCGGCTCGTCGAGGAGCAGCACGTTGGCTCCGGAGTGGACCAGTCCGGCCAGGGCCAGGCGGGTCTTCTCCCCTCCGGAGAGGACGCCGGCGGGCTTGTCGGCGTCGTCTCCGGTGAACAGGAACGCACCCAGCACGCGCCGGGCGTCCTGCTCCGTGAGGTGCGGGGCGGCCGCGGCCAGGTTCTCCCGGACCGTCCGGGCGCCGTCGAGGGTGTCGTGTTCCTGGGCGAAGTAGCCCAGACGCAGTCCCTGGCCGTGCACCACCCGACCGGTGTCCGGAGTCTCCGCGCCGGCGAGGAGGCGCAGCAGAGTGGTCTTGCCGGCGCCGTTGAGGCCGAGGATCACCAGGCGGCTGCCCCGGTCCACGGCGAGGTCGACCCCGGTGAGGACCGGGTGGTCGCCGTAGGACTTGGTCAGGCCGATCGCGCCGAGCGGCATCCGGCCGCAGGGGTGCGGTTCGGGCAGGCGGATCCGGGCGGTCTTCTCGGTCCGCCGGACCGGTTCCAGCTCGGCGAGCATCCGGTCGGCGCGGCGGGCCATGCTCTTGGCCATCACGGCGGTGGCGGAGCGGGCCTTCATCTTGTCCGCCTGGGCGTGCAGGGAAGCGGCCTTGCGTTCGGCGTTGGCCCGTTCGCGGGTGCGGCGCCGGGCGTCGGCCGCGCGCTGGGCGAGGTACCCGGCCCAACCGGTGTTGTGCTGGTCGATCGTGGCGCGGGTGGCGTCGAGGTGGAAGACGCGGTTGACGACGTCCGCCAGCAGTCCGGTGTCGTGGCTGATCACGACCAGGCCGCCCCGGTGGGCCTGGAGGAAGCCGCGGAGCCAGCCGAGGGAGTCGGCGTCGAGGTGGTTGCTGGGCTCGTCCAGCAGCAGCGTGCCGTCGTGCCCGGCGAAGAGGATGCGGGCCAGCTCGACCCGGCGCCGCTGGCCTCCGGAGAGCGCGCCGACGGGCTCGGCCAGCACGCGTTCCGGGAGGCCGAGGCCGGCCGTCACCCGGGCGGCCTCGGCCTCCGCCGCGTAGCCGCCGCCGGCCTGGAAGGCGGCCTCCGCCCGGGCGTAGGCGGCCATCGCGCGCTCCAACCTCTGAGGACCGTCGGCGTCGGCCATCGCGGATTCAGCGGCGCGGAGACGGTGCAGGGCGGCGTCCAGGCCGCGGGCGGACAGGATCCGGTCGATGACGCGCTGGGCCGGGTCGGCGGCGCGGGAGTCCTGGGCGAGGTAGGCGAGGGGGCCGGTGCGGGTGAGGGTTCCGGCTGCTGGTTCGGCCCGTCCGGCGAGGGCGGTGAGCAGGGTGGTCTTGCCCGCCCCGTTGCGGCCGACCAGGCCGACCCGGTCGCCGGGAGAGACGGTGAGGGACACGTCGGACAGCAGCAGGCGGGCGCCGGCACGCAGCTCGACGCCACGAACGGTGATCATGGGATAACGCTCCGAATAAGCACGAGGACAGACTTCTGGTGTGGAAGCGGGTCCTCAGCTAGGAAATTCGGGGCGTGGACATACGGACACGGTAACGGCCGGCCGCCGGTCGATGCATCCGGTTTTCCCGGCGGCCCGTCCGGTCAGCCCGCCAGCTCCCCCAGGAGTTCCCAGGTGCGGCGCCGGTCGGCGGCGCCACTGGCCTCGGTGCCCGAGAACACCACCTCGGTGGCCCCGGCGTCGCGGTAGCGCTGCACCTCGGCGGCCACCTTCTTCTCGTCGCCGATGACCGCGACGTCGACCGCCCGCCGGCCGCCGGACAGCCCGATGACCCGTGCGTAGGAGGGGATCTGCTCGTAGAACGCGAGCGACTCGGTGAACGTGCTGCGGACCGCGTCGACGTCGTCGGTGACCACGCCGTGGACGAGTGCCACGATCCGCGGGGCGGGGCGCCCGGCGGCCTCGGCGGCCGCGGTGAGGGCCGGGACGATGTGCTCGCCGAGGGCGCGGGGCCCGGCGAGATAGGGCAGGATCCCGTCGGCCAGTTCGCCGCTGGCCCGTAGCGCCTGCGGTCCCATGGCGGCGACCAGCAGCGGGACGCCGGACTCCGCGCCGGGCACCCGGGCGGGGATCGGCGTGGTCGCGGTGAGGAGCTCGCCGTGGTAGTCGGCGCTGCCCGTTTCGGTCAACTGCCTTACTGCGGTGAGGAATTCGCGGAGTCGGGCGACGGGTCGCTCGAACGGGACGCCGAAGCCGGTCTCGGTCAGGAGCTTGGTGCCGAGCGCGAGTCCGAGGTGGTAGCGGCCGTGCGTGGCCGCCTGCGCGGTCTGGGCCTGGCTGGAGACGACGAGCGGGTGCCGACCGAAGACGGGGATGGCGGACGTGCCCACCTGCAGCTCGGGCACCTCGCGCCCGACGAGCGCGGCGAGCTGCGGCGAGTCGGCGCCGAAGGTCTGGCCGAACCAGGCGGACCGCAGTCCGGCGGCCGCCGCCTCCTTGGCGAGTTGCACACTCGCGTCGATCTGGTTCGTGGGGTCGATCGGGTTGAGGGAAACTCCAACGGTCATGTCCGTTGAGAACCGGGCGCGTTGGGGCGCTATTCCGGGGCATGCGTGACGGGTTGATGTCGGGCGTGTGTCGCGGCGGGGAGGCGGGATCGGCGCCCGGAACCCGATCCGCGGCCCTTGGGTTTTCCCTCTAGGACAGCGGCTGTCCTCCATGCCGCCTAACGTGATCCTCACCGATGACACAGGCAACACCGAGAGGCGGCCGCCATGACCGGCAACGAACCCACCACCGACCACCCCACCGAAGCACCCGCGGTCACCGGCGAGCGCGCCGAGTGGTTGGCGGCGCTGGCCAAGCACCGGCACTTCCTGCGCTTCACCACCCGTGACCTCACCGACGAGCAGGCCGGCCGGCGGACCAGCGCCGGCGAGCTGTGTCTGGGCGGCCTGATCAAGCACGTCACCTCGGCCGAACGCAGCTGGGTGGACTTCATCCAGTACGGCCCCTCGGCGATGCCCGACTTCACGGCGATGACCGCCGCCGACTGGGAGCGTCGGGCCGAGGAGTTCCGACTGCTGCCGGGCGAGACGCTGGCCGGCGTGTTGGCCGCCTACGAGGAAGTGGCCCGCCGTACCGACGAGTTGATCGCCACCCTGCCCGACCTGGACGCCTCGTGGCCGCTCCCCAAGGCGCCCTGGTTCCAGGCCGACACGCACTGGTCGGCCCGTCGGGTGTTGATGCACATCATCGCCGAGACCGCGCAGCACGCCGGCCACGCGGACATCCTCCGCGAGTCCCTGGACGGCGCCAAGAGCATGGGGTAGCGCCGGTCCCCGGACGCGGCGGAGCGCCCGCCGGCAGGCCCATTGCGGTGCTCCGGTCACCGCTTGTGGACGCCTGCCGGCGGACGCTCTCATACCGTGACCGCGGAACGGCGGACGGTCAGAGGGAGCGGCCCAGGCGGTCCGCCACCACCTTCACGAAGCGCGCGGGGTCGGTGGGCCGGCCGCCCTCAGCCAAGACCGCCAAGGCGTAGAGCAGTTCGGCGTTCTCGGTGAGGTCGGTGCGGTCCTCACGCTCGCCGTACGCCTGGTTGAGGCCCTTCACCAGCTGGTGGTCGGGGTTGAGTTCCAGGATGCGCTTGGTGCGCGGCACCTCCTGCCCCATGGCCCGGTACATGTTCTCCAGCGCCGGCGTCATGGCGTCGGCGTCCGCGACGATGCAGGCCGGCGACACCGTCAGGCGCGACGACAGCCGCACCTCCTTGACGTCCTCGGCCAGCTGCTCGCCCATCCAGCCGAGCAGGCCCGCGTACTCCTCGGCCCGCTTCTCCCGCTCGCCCTCGGACTCCGCGTCGTCCTTGGCGCCGAGGTCGATCTCGCCCTTGGCGATCGACTGGAGGCGCTTGCCCTGGAACTCGCCCACCACGTCGACCCAGACCTCGTCGACCGGGTCGGTGAGCAGGAGCACCTCGATGCCCCGCTCGCGGAACGCCTCCACGTGCGGGGAGTTGTCGATGCTCTGGCGGGATTCGCCGGTGATGAAGTAGATGTCCTCCTGCCCCTCCCCCATCCGCTCCACGTACTGCTCCAGCGTGACGGACTCGTCCTCGCCGCGCGTGGTCGCGAACGACGCGACCGCGAGCAGGGCGTCGCGGTTGTCGGAGTCGGAGACCAGGCCCTCCTTCAGCACCGCGCCGAACTCCCGCCAGAACGTGCCGTAGCGGTCGCCGTCGTCGGCCATCATGCCCTTGACCGACGACAGCACCTTCTTCGTCAGCCGCCGCTGCATCATCAGGATGTGCCGGTCCTGCTGGAGGATCTCGCGGGAGACGTTGAGCGAGAGGTCCTGCGCGTCGACCACGCCCTTGACGAAGCGGAGGTACGGCGGCAGCAGCGCCTCGCAGTCGTCCATGATGAAGACGCGCTTGACGTACAGCTGGAGCCCACGTGCGGAGTTCTGCGTGAACAGGTCGTGCGGGGCGTGCGACGGGACGAACAGCAGGGCCTGGTACTCGAAGGTGCCCTCGGCCTGGAGCTGGACGGTCTCCAGCGGGTCGCGCCAGTCGTGGCTGATGTGCTTGTACAGCTCGTGGTACTCATCCTCGGACACCTCGTCGCGGGAACGCGCCCACAGTGCCTTCATGGAGTTGAGCGTCTCGGGCTCGGCCGGCCCGTCGCCCTCGGCCGGGGGCTCCCCGACGAGCTTGACCGGCCAGGTGATGAAGTCCGAGTACCGCTTGACGATCTCCTTGATCTTCCAGTCCGCGGTGTAGTCGTGCAGTTGGTTGGTGGGATCGGCCGGCTTGAGGTGCAGCGTCACCGAGGTGCCCTGCGGCGCTTCGTCGACCTCCTGCAGGGTGTAGGTGCCCTCGCCGCGGGACGACCAGCGGGTGCCCTTCTTCTCGCCCGCGCGCCGCGTCAGCAGGGTGACCTCGTCCGCCACCATGAAGCCGGAGTAGAAGCCGACGCCGAACTGGCCGATCAGGCCCTCCGCGCCGGCCGCGTCCTTCGCCTCCTTCAGTTCCCGGAGGAATTCGGCGGTCCCCGAGTTGGCGATCGTGCCGATGAGCTGTCCGACCTCGTCGTACGACATGCCGATGCCGTTGTCCCGGACGGTGAGCGTACGGGCGTCCTTGTCGATCTCAAGCTCGATGTGCAAGTCGGAGACGTCGGCGTCGAGGGCCTCGTCCCGCAGCGCGGCCAGGCGCAGTTTGTCCAGTGCGTCGGAGGCGTTGGAGACGAGTTCTCGGAGGAAGACGTCCTTGTTCGAGTAGATCGAGTGGATCATCAACTGGAGCAGCTGACGGGCCTCTACCTGGAACTCAAACGTTTCGGTCGACATGGTTGGCGATTACCTCACTTGGTCCGTGGATCGTCAGTAAGTGACGTCGTCACTGTAATAAGAACGTCCACCATGAGGTTGGCGCGTTGCCCGAGGTCGTGCGAGCGAAGGGCGTCGTCGGCCGTGGGGGACAATGGGGGCATGGAGCTGCGCGGGGACGACGTCGTACTGCGACCGGTGGCCGACGACGAGGGCGAGGTGCTCGGCCGGATCGTCCGGGAGCCGGAGGTGGCGGCGTGGTGGTCGCCCCCGGAGGACTTCGCGGGCATGCTCGCCATCGTCTTCGGGGGCGAGGTCGTCGGAGCGATCCAGTTCCACGAGGAGACCGACCCCGAATTCCACCACGCCGGCATCGACGTCTTCCTGACGGCACGTCACCAGGGGAAGGGACTGGGCACCGACGCGGTGCGCACGCTGGCCCGGTGGCTGGTGACGGAACGCGGCCACCACCGGCTGACCATCGACCCCGCCGCCGCCAACACCGCGGCGATCCGCAGCTACCGCAAGGTCGGGTTCCGGCCGGTGGGCATCATGCGGGCGTACGGACGCGACCACCGGACGGGACGCTGGCAGGACGCGCTGCTCATGGACCTGCTCGCCGACGAGCTGACCTGACCGGGCGATCGCCCCGCGCCGCGACCTCCGCCCCACAGGGCCGAGGGCGCCCCTCAGCAGGTGCCGGGCGTGGCGGGGCGGCCGTCGCTGCGCCGCCGCCCCGCCACCGATCGGCTAGCTCAGGGACTTCAGCGCCTGGGCGTCGTACGGCTGGAGTTCCTCGGTGCGGTTGCCGAGGACCTTCGCGGCCCACTGCGGGTCCTGGAGCAGGGCGCGGCCGACGGCGACCAGGTCGAACTCGTCACGCTCCAGGCGGTCCAGGAGGTCGTCGATGCCCTGCACCGGGGCACCCTCGCCCTGGAAGGCGCGCTCGAAGTCGCCGTCGAGGCCGACCGAGCCGACGGTGATGGTGGGCCGGCCGGTGAGCTTCTTGGTCCATCCGGCGAGGTTGAGGTCCGAGCCGTCGAACTCCGGGACCCAGTAGCGGCGGGTGGAGGCGTGGAAGGCGTCGACGCCGGCCGCGGCGAGCGGGGCCAGGATCGCCTCCAGCTCGTCGGGGGTCTCGGCCAGCCGCGCGTCGTACGCCTCCTGCTTCCACTGCGAGTAGCGGAAGATCACCGGGAAGTCGGGTGACACGGTCGCCCGGACCGCGGCCACGATCTCGGCCGCGAACTTCGTGCGGGCCACGGGGTCGCCGCCGTACGCGTCGGTGCGGCGGTTGGTGCGAGCCCACAGGAACTGGTCCAGGAGGTAGCCGTGGGCGCCGTGCAGTTCGACGCCGTCGAAGCCGATGCGCTCGGCGGCCGCGGCGGCCTCCGCGAAGGCGCCGATGACGTCGTCCAGGTCGCCCCGGGTCATCGCCCGGCCGGTGCCTTCGGTGCCGTCGACGCGGATGCCGGAGGGGCCGACGGCGGGGGCGTCGGCGAAGGGCGGTTCGCCCTGCTGGCGCACCATGCCGATGTGCCACAACTGCGGCACGATGGTGCCGCCCGCCTCGTGCACGGCCTCGGCGACCTGCGCCCAGCCGGCCAGCTGCTCGTCCCCGTGGAACCGCGGCACTCGGTCGCTCTGACCGGCCGACGCGTGGCCGACGTAGGTGCCCTCGGTGACGATCAGGCCCACCCCCGCGGCGGCGCGACGGGCGTAGTAGGAGCGCACGTCTTCGCCGGGGACGCCGTTCGGGGAGAACATGCGCGTCATCGGCGCCATCGCGATGCGGTTCGGAACGGTCAGGCCGTTCAGTGCGACGGGCCGGGAGAGGATCTCGGCCGCGCGGGAGGCTGCGGACGCGGTGACGGTCACGGAAAACTCCTCGTATGTACCGGTTGGTACGGGTGTGCACGGTGCTTGCGTGTAGTCACCAACCGCTCCGTCGGCGGTGGCATTCCGACCACTCGGCGCAGGACACTGTGATCCCGGCCACGCGCCGCGGAACGGCCGGGTTCGGTACGGCGGCGGTGCAGACGCGCAAAGCGGTCATTCTCGGAGCCGGAGCACCGCCCGCCCCGGGGCGGGCGCGCAGCACCAGCGGGCACCCGGACGAACCGCGCGCAGGGCGTGTGACCTGCGGGGGAAGGCGACCGGACGGGTGCACTCCGGTGCGCGACCGCGTCGACAGGCGGGCGTCGCCGCACGGGGTACTTGCCGACAACGAGCCACAAGAGCCCTCAAATTAGATAAACGGCGGTAGTTGGGTGCAACGTGCTCTACCGTTCAGCTCCACTACGGCGGCCGTCGCGTGCCTGGGGGGGCCGCGCCGGTCATAGGGGACGACCGAGCGGGGGGCCATGGGGTTGTTCGAAGCTGTCGCGTCACGGGGGCTCGTGCCACCCGCCGGGCCGGCGGGACCGCCGTCCGGACAGGGCGTGCCGGCGGGCACCGCGCACGCCGCCGGAGGCAGCCGATGAGGATCATCCACGTGGTCACGCTGGTCAGTGACGACGGCCCGTACGGCGGTCCGGTCGGCGTGGCCACGGCGCAGCTCGGCGAACTCGCCGGGCGCGGCCACGAGGTCGGGCTCGTCGCCCTGTGGCGGGGCCGCGGCGCGCCGCCGCGCACCGTGGACGGGGTGCCGCTGCACGCCCGGCGCGCCCGCACCTGCGTACCGCGGCAGGGGTTCTCGGGCCTGTTCCACTTCGGATTGCTGCCGCTGCTGTGGCGACTGGCCGGCCGGGCCGACGTGCTCCACCTGCACGCCGGGCGCGATCTGGTGTCGCTGGCCGCGCTCGCGGCGGCCGTGCTGCGCCGGCGCCCGTTCCTGGCGCAGACGCACGGCATGGTCCAGCCCCGCCGTACGGTGCCGGCCAGGGTCTTCGACCGGTGCTTCGTCCCGCTGCTGCGGCGCGCGGCGGCGGTGCTGGTGCTGACCGACGCGGAGGAGGCCGGACTGCGGGAGGTGCTCGGGCCGGGCGGACCGCGCCTGGTCCGGATGCCCAACGGGGTGCGGGTGCAAGCACGCGGGGCGGCTGCGGAGCGGCAGCCGACCGAGGTGCTGTTCCTGGCCCGCCTCCAGGCCCGGAAACGGCCCGAGGCGTTCGTGCGGATGGCGGCGCTGGTGCACGCCAAGCGGCCGGAGGTGACGTTTCCGGTGCACGGTGCGGACGAGGGGCGGTTGGCCGAGGTCCGGCTGGCGGTCGCCGAGGAGGGGGTGGGCGGCGTGGTGGCCTACGGCGGCACGCTGGACCACGATGCGGCGGTGCGGCGCCTGGCGCGGGCCACCGTGTACGTGCTGCCCAGCGTCGACGAGCCGTTCCCGATGGGCGTGTTGGAGGCGCTGGCGGTGGGCACCCCGGTGGTCTGCACGGACCGCTGCGGGATCGCCGCCGCGCTGCGGCGGCACGACGCCGCGGCGGTGACCGACGGTTCGCCGGAGCAGCTGGCCGGGGCGGTGTTGGAGCTCCTGGACGACGCCGGGTTGCGGAACCGGCGGGCGGCCGCCGGCCGGGTCGCGGTCGCCGCGGAGTTCTCGCTCGCGGCGGTGGCCGACCGGCTGGAGGAGTGGTACGGCTTCCTGGGCGGGCGCGGGTGATGCGGGTGGGCTGGGCGCACCGCTCCGGGCAGGAGGGACCGGCCCCCGCGCGCCACGACACGTGCGTGCTGCACGCCCCCGGAGGACTTCATCGCGGGAGCGGGATCGGGCGGCGCGGGCGCGGGGGGTGCATCGTCGACTGCTCGGGCCCCTGGCGCGGTTCGGTTCGGCCGAGCCGTCGCTCAGTCGAGCTCGTCGATCAGCCGGGTGAGGAAGTCGGCGGTCTCCGAGGGGGTGTTGGCCTCGGTGCACAGTCGGTCCATGACCGCGGTGTACTGGTCGACGGACTCCTGCTTGTCCAGGTAGAGGGCGCTGGTCAGCTGCTCCAGGTAGACCTTGTCGGGGAGTTCCGGCTCGGCGAACCGCAGGATGCTGAAGGGGGCGCCGGCCGCCGCGTTCGCCCCCACGCTGAACGGGGCGATCTGGAGCGTGACGTTCGGCATCTCCACCGCCTTGAGCAGGGAGCGCAACTGGGCCGCCATCACCTCGCGGCCGCCGAACGGACGGCGCAGCACGGCCTCGTCGACCACCGCCCACAGCCGCGGGGCGTCCGTCCGGGTCAGCAGCCGCTGGCGGTCCATCCGCAGCGCGACCAGGCGGTCCACCTTGGTCTGCGGTGCGTTGGGGTAGCCGATGCGGGTGACGGCGTGGGCGTACTCCTCGGTCTGCAGCAGTCCGGGCAGGAACTGCACCTGGTAGGTCCGGATCAGCGCGGCGGCTTCCTCCAGGCCGAGGTGGAGCTCGAACCAGTCCTCCAGGACATCGCTGTACTCGTGCCACCAGCCGGAGGAGTTGGCTTGATCCGCCAGGGCGAAGTAGTCGTCCCGGCGTTCCGGGTCGAGTACCTGGTAAAGCGTCAGAAGATCGACCAAATCGGGTCTCTTGAAGCCGACCTGGCCCCGTTCCAGTCGGGTGATCTTGGCGTGAGACCCACGGATCGCCTTGCCGGCGGCCTCACGTGAGATCCCGGCGCCGACCCGCAGTTTCCGGAGCTGGGCTCCCAGCACGATGCGCGCAGCGGTGGGCCCCACCTGCGGCTCCTGCAGGTATCGCGCTATCGACAGCTCGCCTTCCGGCCGGCTCATCGCGGTCATCCCAACTCCCGTGAGCGACAGTGTTGATACCCCCAGTGTCGCACTTACCGGCCGTCAGGTACAGAAATGCGCCAACGGTACGCGTGAGGACGGGCCCGTGCCGGCGGGCCCGCTCCGCGGTCGCTCAGCCCAACATCGCGTCGAAGTCGCCGTCCTTGGCGCCGCCGACGAACGCCACCATCTCCGCCCGGGTGTAGATCAGCGCCGGGCCCTGCGGATCGCGGGAGTTACGGACCGCGAAACCGCCGTCGGTCAGCGCGGCAACCTCGACACAGTCACCCCCGGGCGCGCTGCGCCGGCTCTTCCGCCAGACCGCGTTCTCGATCAGGCCCGCGGCCACACCGTTGTCGAACTGCTGCATCCCGCCACTCCCTTACTCCACGCTCACGCGTCTGACCAGGCATCACGTGCAGCCGCACGGGCGGATGCACTTACCGATGCAATTACGTTCGCCCCGAATGTAATTGCAGATGCACTTGCAGCGCCAGCGGCGGCCGGGGATAGTGGGAGCCGAATCACCCGTTCGTGACGAAGGTCTGAGAGGCGCCACGGAGTTCGTGATGACAACCCACCCGGCGGGACCGCCTGCCGCCCTCTTCCCCACCCAGCCCCTCAGCCGTTGGCTCGCCCAGGCCCCGCGCGACATCCGGCTCGACGACCGTGCGATCCGGCCCGCCGGGCTCGCCGCCCGCGCCCTCTCGGCGGACGGCAAGGCGGCCTCGGAAGCCCGCCGGTTCACCGGAGCCACCCTGGACGGCTGGAACCTCAAACCCCTTGTGGACAACGCCGTACTGATCGTCTCGGAGCTGCTCTCCAACGCCCTGCGCTACGGACTCGTCAAACCCGACGGACAGCCCCGCGGGGTCGCACCACACCCGCTCTGGGTGGGACTGCTGCGCTGCCGGGACCTCGTGCTGTGCACGGTCTTCGACCACAGCTCGGACGTCCCGGTGCTGCGGGAGCCCGACTACTTCGCCCAGAGCGGGCGCGGGCTGCACATCATCGACTGCCTCAGCTCGTCCTGGGGGTGGACCACCCCGACCGCGGCCGGCAAGGCCGTCTGGGCGGCGCTCCCGGCAGCGGAATGAAAATGAGCAGAGGCCCCCGGCGCCGTCGCGCCGGGGGCCTGCGTCCGTCGGCCGGTCAGTCCTTGCGGCCGAGCCCGGCGTAGAGCGGGATGTCCGCGTCGGACCAGGCTTCGCTGCCCACCTCGACGTGGTCCGGGCGCCAGCGGTGAACCGTCGTCAGGCCGGGTTCGACCAGCTCCAGTCCGTCGAAGAAGCCCAGCACCTCGTCCTTGCTCCGCGCGTTCACGTGCGAGCCCTTGGCCTCGAAGTTGTCCGAGACCTCCCGGAGTGCCTGCGGCTCGAAGTCGGCGGTGACGTACGTCAGCGCCAGGAAGCTGCCCGGGGCGAACTCCCCCATCAGGTCCCGGACCACGTCGTAGGGGTCGCAGTCCGTCGGGAGCCAGTGGAGCACCGCTATGAGCGTGAGGGCCACCGGCTGGCTGAGGTCGAGGGTTTCGCGCAGGATGCGGTTCTGCAGGATCGCGTGGGGCTGGCAGAGGTCCGCCTGTATGTAGGCGGTGCGGCCCTCCGGGCGGCTGGTGTGCAGGGCGCGTGAGTGCGCCAGCACGATCGGATCGTTGTCCGCGTAGACGACGTGGGCCTGCGGCGCCGTCGCCTGGACGACCTCGTGGAGGTTGGGCGAGGTCGGTATGCCGGTGCCGATGTCCAGGAACTGGCGGATGCCGGCCTCAGTCGCCAGGTAGCGGGCCGCCCGCTGCATGAAGGCGCGGTTCTGGCGGGCGATCGCGCCGGCGTTGGGCAGCGCCGCGAGGGTCTGCTCCGCCGCCTCCCGGTCCGCCGGGTAGTTGGTCTTGCCGCCGAGCAGGACGTCGTAGACCCGGGCGGCGTGCGGCCGGTCCGTGTGAAGTTCCACGGGCTCCTGGGGCGGCGCCCCCATCCAGTCCTCCGACACTGCCATGCGCGGGCCACCTTTCCCTCGTGCTGTCGTGCGTCCCCCCGCAACTTCCGTTCCTACCCTAGTGCGTTGACGAGGGCCGAACCGCACTGCCGACGGGCCGGCCGACCACGGGGGGCGCCGCAGTCGGCCCTGCCGGACGGCGCGGGCGCCGGACATGGCAGAGTGTCGCTAGGGGAGGGTTTGCGTACTGTGTCTGTTCATGTGGCGCGGCGGCGCCGATCCGTCCTGCTCGCCTTCCTCGCCGTGCTCGCACTGCTCGTGCCGGGGGCCGGCGACGCCGCGGCCGCTGTACGGGCCGACGCTCCGTCCGCCACGGCCTGCGCGCACCACACGGCGTCCCGGGACGCCGCCGACCGCGGGCTGCCCCACTTCATCGGTCCGACGACCCGTCACCTTCCCGCCCCCGCGCCGACGCCCGGCACCCTGCCCGCGCGTCAGGGTGCCCGGACGCCGCAGCGCACGCACCACGCCGCACCGCCCGGTGCCGTCGTGGCCGACTCGCTCCGCTACGCCGGCCGGTGCCGGGACCGGGCCCCGCCCCAGCCTCCAGCTCCCTCGCACAACCCACCACCGGGGCCGCACCCGCGGCCCACCCATGCCTGCTGGAGGCATTTTGACCCGCGCCACGAGGGTGCGGGCGCTGTTCGCGCTCGCGATCCTTGCCCTCTCCACGTTCCTCGCGCTGACCCAGCCCGCACGGCTCGGTCTCGACCTGCGCGGCGGCACCCAACTCGTACTGGAAACCCGTGACTCCCCGACCGCCGAGGCCGATCGGGAAGCCACCGACCGCACCCTGGAGGTGCTCCGCCGCCGGGTGGACGCCCTCGGCGTGAGCGAACCGAACCTCTCCCGCGCCGGTGACCACCGCATCGTGGTGGAACTGCCCGGCCTCGACGATCCCGACGAGGCGGCCGAAGTCCTCGGCCGCACCGCCCAACTCACCGTCCATCCGGTCCTGGGCACGGCCGCCCCCGGCACCGACGCCGGCCGCACCGCCCCCGCCGACGGCTCCACCGTCCTGCCCGACGACGCGGGCACCCCACTGCGGCTCGGCCCCGCCGCCCTGACCGGTGCCGAAGTGCGGCGCGCCGCGGCCGAGTTCGACGGCCAGGACGGCAGCGGCTGGTCCGTCGGCCTCACCCTGCACGGTGCCGGGGAACGGGCCTGGGCCCGACTGACCGGCAAGGCGGCCTGCGCCGCACCCGACGATCCGGCCCGGCGCGCCGCGATCGTCCTGGACCACAAGGTCATCTCGTCGCCGCGGGTGGAGACGTCCGTGGCGTGCGGCGTCGGCATCACCGGGGGGACGACCCGGATCACCGGCGGCTTCGACCAGCACGCGGCGCAGGAACTGGCGCTGCTGATCAACGGCGGGGCGCTGCCGGTGCCGGTGGACATCGTCGAGCAGCGGGCGGTCGGCCCGACGCTGGGCGCGCTGGCCATCACCTCCAGCGCCCAGGCCGCGGTCATCGGGGTCGCGTTGACGGCCGTCTTCATCACCGTCGTCTACCGTCTGCTCGGCGCGCTCGCCACGCTGGCGCTGGCCTGCTACGCGCTGATCTCCTACGCGGCGCTGCTGGCCCTGGGCGCCACCCTCACCCTCCCGGGCCTCGCCGGGTTCGTCCTGGCGATCGGGATGGCCGTGGACGCCAACGTGCTGGTCTTCGAGCGGGCCCGCGAGGAGTACGCGGCGGGGCCCCGCGCCCGTCCGCGCACCCTGCGCAGTGCGCTGGCCGCCGGCTTCCGCAACGCGTTCAGCGCCATCGCCGACTCCAACGTCACCACCCTGCTCGCCGCGGTGCTGCTGTTCTTCTTCGCGTCCGGGCCGGTGCGCGGCTTCGGCGTCACCCTGTGCATCGGGGTGGCCGCCTCGATGGTCAGTGCGTTGCTGGTCACCCGGGTGCTCGCGGAGTGCGCGCTCGCGCTCCGGCCGGTCCGGCGCCGCCCTCGGCTGACCGGTCTGGCCGGCCTCGGCCGGGTGCGGTCCTGGCTCTCCCGGCGCCGCCCGGACCTGATGCGGCACCGGCGCCGCTGGCTGGCGCTGAGCGGTGCCGCGCTGCTCCTGGCCGGGTCCGGGATCGCGGTCCGCGGCCTCGACTACGGGGTGGAGTTCACCGGGGGCCGGATGGTCGAGTACACGACCACCCGGCCGGTCGACGCCGAGCGGGCCCGCGCCGCGCTCGGCACGGCGGGCCTGGACCGGGCCCAGGTCTCCACCTCCGGCGACCGCACCCTGACGGTGCGCACCGAACGGCTGTCGGCGGCGCAGCTCACCGCGGCGGGTCGGGTCGTCGACGAGCTCGGCGGCGGGGCGCAGAAGGTGCGGGACGAGCTGATCGGCCCGAGCCTGGGCGAGGAACTGCGCCGCGGTGCGCTGGTGGCCCTCGGGCTCGCCCTCGTCGCGCAGTTGGGCTACCTCGCCGTGCGCTTCCGCTGGACGTTCGCACTGTCGGCCGTGGTCGCCATGGCGCACGACGTCGTCGTGCTGGTGGGGGTGTTCGCCTGGCTCGGCAAGCCGCTGGACGGTGTGTTCCTCGCGGCGCTGCTGACCGTCATCGGCTACTCGGTCAACGACTCGGTGGTGGTCTTCGACCGGGTCCGGGAACTGCGGGGCGCCGGCCGCGGCACGCCGTTCCCCGACCTCGCCAACACGGCCGTGCTCCAGACCGTGCCGCGCACCGTCAACACCGGGATGGGCGCGGTGTTCATCCTGGCCGCGCTCGCCGCGTTGGGCGGGGACACCCTGACCGACTTCGCGCTGGCGCTGCTGATCGGCATCGTCGTCGGAACGTATTCGTCGGTGTTCACCGCGACTCCGCTGGCGGTCGCCCTGGAGCGGAACGGCGGTGCGTCGCCGCGGCGGTCGGGCCGCCGCCCGGCGCGGCGCGGTGGCCGCCCGGACCGGTGGGACACCGGTGCCCGCGTCTGACCGCTGACGACCGCCCCGAGGCGTCGGACGCGCCGCTTCCGCACCGCCGGGTCACCGCTCGGCGGTGAGGAAGCGGCCGTGTTGCGCGGTGCGGCCCATCAGGCCGTGCAGGTCCCGCCCGTACGCGGCGGCGATCTCGTAGGTCGGGACGGACCGCACGGCCCAGCCGGCGGCGGTGAGCTGCCGGTCGGGGTCCGTCTTGCCGGCGAAGTGCCACAGGTCGGCGATGTCCACGCCGAGTTGGCCGGCGGCCGCGCGGAACTCCGGGTCCTCGATGAGGGGGCGGACGCTCGGCGCCAGGTGTTCGGCGGCCAGCCGGCTGCCGGGCGCGGACAGCCGGCCGATCCGGTCGAGGAAGCGCCGTTCGGCGTCGGCGGGCAGGAACGGCAGGAGTCCTTCGGCCAGCCACGCCGTCGCCCGGTCGGGGTCGAATCCGGCGTCCCGGAGCGCCGTGGGCCAGTCGCCCCGCAGGTCGGCCCGGACCGGGTGGCGGGCGCAGCGGGGGCGGGCGCCGAGGCGGTCGAGGACGCCGTCCTTGAACGCCAGCACCCGTGGTTGGTCGATCTCGAACAGTTCGGTGCCCGGCGGCCAGTCCAGGCGGAAGGCCCGGGCGTCCAGGCCGGCGGCCGTCACCACCACCTGGCGGACGCCGCCGGCCGCCGCCGTCATCAGGAACCGGTCGAAGAACCGGGACCGGACTCCGAGGTACTGCGCCATCGAGGTCCACACGTCGCGCGCGACCTCGGACATCCGCGCGGTGTCGGCCTGCCGCTGGGGAACGGGCACGGGCGGGTCGGCGGCCGCGACGAAGGCGGCGGCGTAGGGGTCGCTGACGAGGTGGTCGGGGCGTTCGGTCTCCAGGGCCCGGCCGGCCGCGACGCCGAGCGCGGTCAGTCCCACCCCGGTGACGATGTCCCACTGTTCGAAGTGCGTCATGCGGGACTCCTCCACCGGGGACGGACCGGACATAGGGGATGCCGAGGGTCCTGTCACTGTGACCGGGAGGGCGGGACGGTGCAAGCACCTAGGCGGTACGCGTCAGCCGCCGGGCCGCCAGTTCCGCGTAGACCGCCGCGCCGTCCGCCAGCACCGCGTCGTCGAACTCGGCCAGCGGGGAGTGGTTGTTGGCGCTGCGCTCGGGGTCGGCACCGGCCGGTGGCGCCCCGAGGGTGAGCATCGCGCCGGGCACCTCGGCCAACACCCGGGAGAAGTCCTCGGACCCGTGCAGCGGCTGCCGCAGGGGGGCGAAGCGCTCCTCGCCGAGGGCCTCGCGGACCGTGTGCGCCGCGAACTCGGCCTCGGCGTGGTCGTTGACCGTGACCGGGTACAGCTCGGCGAAGTCGGCGTCCACCGCGACGCCGTACGCCGCGGCGATGCCCCGGCACACCTCCACCGTGCCGTCCTTGACGCGCGCCTGGGCCTCGGCCGAGAAGCTGCGGACGGTCGCCTCGAAGACCGCGGTGTCGGGGATGACGTTCTGTTGGGTGCCGGCGTGGAAGGTGCCGACGGTGAGGATCACCGGGTCGAAGACGTCGAAGGTGCGGGTGATCCACGTCTGGAGCGCGGTCACCATGGCGCAGCCGGCCTGCACCGGGTCCTTGGCGCGGTGCGGCATCGAACCGTGCCCGCCGGCGCCGCGCACCGTCACCCGTAGCACGTTGGACGCGGCGAGGGCCGGGCCGCCGCGGGTGCCGAAGACGCCGCCGGGCAGCCCGGCGGACATCACGTGCACCGCGTAGGCGGCGTCGGGTCGGCGCCCGGCGGCGTCCAGGAGTCCTTCGGCCAGCATGTGCCGGGCGCCGTCGAAGCCCTCTTCGCCGGGCTGGAACATGAAGACCACGTCGCCCGCGAGCCGGTCGCGGTGGGCGGAGAGCAGCTTCGCGGCGCCGGTGAGCATGGTGGTGTGCAGGTCGTGGCCGCAGGCGTGCATGCGGCCGTTGTCGGCGGCGAAGTCCAGGCCGGTGCGCTCGGCGACCGGTAGCGCGTCCATGTCCCCGCGGAGCAGCACGACGGGGCCGGGGGCGGCACCGCGCAGCACCGCCGTCACGGAACTCAGTCCCCCGCCGGCGGTCACCTCCAAGGGGAGGCCGGCGAGTTGGGCCAGCACGGTCTCCTGCGTGCGGGGCAGGTCCAGGCCGACCTCCGGCGTACGGTGCAGGGTGCGCCGCAGGTGCACCAGGTCGGCGGAGAGGGCGCGGGCGTCGTCACGGAGGTTCATGCGGGGTCCTCACAGGTCGCAGGGGAGGTGGTGTCGTTGGTGGAGGGGTCGGTCGGGGGGCGGAGCAGGAAGGTCCCGAGGAAGGAGACGGCCGCGGCGCCGGCGGCCCACCAGGGCACCAGTGTCAGGTGCCCGGCCTTGCCGAGCGCCTGGGCCAGCAGCGGGAAGGTTCCGCCGAACAGTCCCGTGGCGAGGGTGAACGGCACGCCCATCGCCACCACCCGCACGGCCACCGGGAACAGCTGGGCGAAGAGCACGTTCGCCAGCCCGATCGGCGCCGCGATCAGCAGCAGGTAGACGACGGTGACCAGCCACATCGGCAGGGTCCGGTGCGCCAGCGCGGTCATCAGCGGCACGGTGGCGACGGTCAGCAGCGCCAGACCTGTGCGCAGGGTACGCAGCGCCCCGAGCCGGTCGGCGAGCCGGCCGACGACGGCCATCGCGGCGATGAGTGCCAGCAGCGGCAGCAGCATCGCGGCGGCCGAATCGGCGGCGGAGACGACGCCCAGCTGCGCGGCGTACTGGGGCAGGTAGGTGGTGCCGAAGTAGTAGCCGATGGTGGCGCCGAGGGTGATCAGGAACACCGCGGCGAGCTGGCGGGAGTGGCTGCGCAGCAGGGCGCGCCGCTCGGCGCCGGTGGGGCGGTGGGCGGCCTGTTCGGCGAATTCCTCGCTCTCCTGGGCGCCGCGCCGGATCCACAGGGCCAGCAGTCCCAGCACGGCCGCCACCAGGAAGCCGATCCGCCAGCCGCCGCCGGTGACGCCGTCCTTGCCGAGGGTGGTGAGCAGCAGCGTCAGCACGCCGAAGGAGAGGATGTTGCCGATGATCACGCCGGAGTAGGAGAGCGCGCTGTAGAGGAACCGCACGGAGCGCGGCGCGGTCTCGGTGACGTACGCGGCGGCGCTGGGGTTCTCGCCGCCCATCGACAGGCCCTGGACGAGGCGCAGCCCCACCAGCAGCACGGGTGCCGCCGCGCCGATCGTCGCGGCCGTCGGGAGGAGTGCGATCAGCACGCTCGCCGCCGAGATCACGGCCATGCTGAGCGTCAGGCCGAAGCGGCGGCCGCGGACGTCGGCGATCCGGCCCATCAGGTACGAGCCGAGCGGCCGGACGACGAAGCCGACCGCGAAGCCGAGGTAGGCGCCGAGCAACTGGGTCACGGGGTCGTCGCCGGGGAACACCTGCGCGGCGAAGAACGGGGCCAGCACCGCGTAGAGCGTCCAGTCGAAGGATTCGACGACGCCGCCGACGGTCGCCGCGAGCAGCGCGCGGCGGCCCTTGCGGACGTCCTCGCCGGTATGTGGGGTGCTGCCCCCTCCGGTCTGCGTTCCGCCGCCGGCGACCGCTGGAGTCATCGCGAACCTCTTTCCCCACGGGACCCGGGACTTCCCCGGACCGTCCGTGCCGGGCGGCCTGCCCGGCTGGGAGGACATGCTGCTCAGCGCCGTGAACGCGGCAAACGGAATACCTTGGGAATGCAGGAAAGACACAGCAAGGCGGCCCTCATGCAGGAAACCGGTGTCCTCAGTGGTCTCGACGCGCGGCTGGTCCATGCGCTGCAGATCTCGCCGCGGGCGTCCTGGCAGACCGTGGCACCGGTCCTCGACATCGACCCGGTCACCGCGGCCCGCCGCTGGAACCGGCTGGAACGCTCGGGGCTGGCCTGGGTGACCGGCTATCCGGGGCGCCGCCTCTTGGAGCGTCTGGTCACCGCGTTCATCGAGATCGACTGCCGGTCGGGCAGTGTGGACGCGGCCGCCCGGGCGCTCGCCGACGTCCCGCAGGTCGCGACCGTCGAGCACATGGCGGGCGGACGGGACCTGCTGATCACCGTCTTCGTGCCCGGCCTCGGCGAACTCTCCGCGCTGCTGCTCGGCACCATCGCGACCCTGCCGGGGGTGACCGCCACCCGTGCGGGAATCGCCACCCGCCTCTACGGCGAGGGCAGCCGGTGGCGGCTGCGGGCGCTGACCGCCGCCCAGGGCGAGCAGTTGCGGACCACCGCCGCGCCTCCGCCGCGCACCGGTGCCGCGGTCCCCCTCGACGGTCCCGACCGGGCGCTGTTGCCCGAGCTGTCGCGGGACGGCCGGGCGAGCGCGGTCACCCTGGGCCGGGCGGTCGGGCTGAGCGCGCCCACCGTCCGGCGCCGGGTCGGGCGGCTGCTCACCGATCACGATCTGGCGCTGCGCTGTGAGGTGGCGCGCGAACTGACCGAGTGGCCGGTCTCCGCGACCTTGTGGGCGAGCGTGCCCGCGGAGCGGTTGCCGGAGGCGGTGCGGGTGCTGCTGACGCTTCCCGAGGTCCGGCTGTGCTCCTCGGTGACCGGTCCGCAGAACCTGCTGTTCACGGTGTGGCTGCACACCGTGGCCGACGTCCAACGGCTGGAGACGCAGCTCGGGGAGCGGTTGCCGCAGCTGGTCCTGCGGGACCGTTCGGTGGTCCTGCGGCAGACCAAGCTGATGGGGCGGCTGCTGGATCCGCGGGGCCGGGTGACCGGGGTGGTCCCGGTGGATCCCTGGGCGGACGCCCGCGCCGCGGAGGCGTGATCCTCCGCGGCGTCGGGGGTGCGGCCGGCCCGCGTGCAACGGGGTCGTTCAGCGCTCGCGGTCGCGCAGGCGCAGCCGCAGCTGCCGCGGTCCGCGGGTGAAAACGCCCGCGTCGGGCGGTGCCACGCCGTCGGCGAACGCCAAGTCGGGGAAGGCGTCGAGGAGTTGGTTGACGCTGGTCTCGACTTCGGCCTTGGCCAGCAGGGCGCCCACGCAGAAGTGCCGGCCGAGGCCGAAGGCGATGTGCCGGGCGGCGGCGCTGAAGGCGGTGTCCGGGGTGAGGTCGGAGCGGAGGAGGTCGAAGGCGTCGGGGTGGGCGTAGCGGTCGGCGTCGCGGTTGGCCGCGCCGATCAGGCAGGTGACGGTGGCGCCGGCGGGCACGGTGCCCCCGCTGACGGTGACGTCCTCGGCGGGCTGCCGCATGATCATCTGTACCGGCGGGGTGTGGCGCAGCGTCTCGGCGAAGGCGGCGGGCACCAGGGAGCGGTCGGCGCGGACCGCGGCGAGTTGTTCGGGGTGGGCGAGGAGGTTGCGGACGACCAGGGCGATGGCCTTGTCCGTGGTCTCGCCGCCCGCGGACAGCAGCAGGCTGACGAACGCGGTGATGTCCTGGTCGTTCATCCGGACGCCTTCGACCTCGGCGGTGCACAACCGCGAGAGCAGGTCGTCGCCGGGTGCGGCGCGCCGTTCCTGGATGATCGGGTGGAGGTAGGCGGCGAGTTCCTCCCCCGCCCGGCGCCCGGCGTCCGCGATCGCGGGGTCCTGGGCGAGGTTGGCGATGAAGCCGACGACCGCGGTGTACCAGTCGTGGAAGCGGTCGTGGTCGGCCCGGTCCAGTCCGAGCATGTCGACGATCACGTTGATGGGGAGTCGGGTGGCGAACTGTGCCACCAGGTCCACCTCGTCGTCGCGGAAGGCGTCGATCAGTTCGCGGGCGTTCCGCTCGATGAGGGGCAGGAACGTCTCGCGCAGTTCCCGGCCGCGGAAGGCGGGGGCCACCAGGGCCCGGCGCACGGCGTGTTCGCGGCCGCTGAGCTGCGGCAGGGTGCGTCCGCCGTGCGCCGGTTCCAGCTGCCAGATGTAGTTGTCGCTGGTGAACACCGGCTCGCGGAAGGCCCGTTCCACGTCGTCGTAGCGGGAGAGCAGATAGCTGCCCGTGCCCTCGTGGTGCAGCAGCGGATAGTGCTCGCGCAGCACCCGGTACGCCGGGTAGGGGTCGGTCGCGAACTGTGCCGACAGGATGTCAGGAGCCTGCGGGATGCTAGTCACGACGCGTGACGCTAGGGCCCGCCCTGGGGGCCGTACAGAGAGCCTCGCGGGGTGCGTGGGGGCGTAGGGGGCGCATGCCCGGGCGCCGGCGCACCCCTGCCCGGACGCCGGCTCCGCCCTCCACCGACACCACACCACCCGCCCCCAACTGACCCTTCCCGCAACGTCGTTGACGACGACCAGTTCAGTCCCGCAGGAAGTCCCGGATCACCTCGGTCTGGCCGAAGATCGCATGGCCGACGCCGGGCAGCAGGTGGACCGTGGCCTGTGGGACGCAACGGCGCATCCGCCGAGCGGTCTCCGCCGCGTCGAACAGGGCGTCCTGGTCCCCGGTGATCACCAGCACCGGCCCGCCCAGTCGGCTCAGCGCCTCGTCGGGAAAGACCGGCAGCCGCTCGGTCCGCGCCTTGAAGTGGGTGAAGGTGAGGACCACGGTGTCGAGGACGTTCTGGAGCGCGGGGTCCTTGATGCCCGTCCCCGCACGCACCGAACGGAGCATCCCCCGGCGACCGAAGGCCCGCAGCAGCAGGGCCTTGAACAGCCACCCCATCTTCTGCCGGCCCACACCACCGGGGCACAGCAGCGCCAACCGCGTCACCCGCTCCGGGCGGCGGTCGGCGTAGTCCAGCGCCAGCCACCCGCCGAGGGAGGTCCCGACCACCGCAGCGGCCGTGAGGCCGAGCCCCTGCCAGACGTCGTCCAACCACTGCGCGTGCGCGTCCGAGGCCAACGGCAGCCGGTGGGGCGCGCTCAGGCCGGGCTCGCCGAGGACGTCCACGGCGTAGGTGCGGAAGTGTTGCGCCCAGGAGGCGATGTCGCCCCGCCACATCGTGGCGTTGGCGCCCGAACCGTGCAGCAGCACCACGGGCGGGGCGTTCTCGGGGCCGGAGACGACGACGAAGGTCTCGCCGTGCCGGGTCGGCACCCGCAACCGCTCGGCCGGCACCGGCCACGCGTCCAGCGCCTCCTGGTAGCGGCGCCGGATCTCCGCCGCGCCGGCCTCGGACGTGTACAGCGCGCTCGTCCCGCCGCCCGTCCCCGTGCTCGTGCCCTCGCTCGTGCTCACGATGTGAGTACCCCCTCCATGTAGTCGAACAGCCGGGCCGTGTCGGCCAGTCCGCCCAGGACGACGACCTTCAACCGGGCCCGGTCCTTGTCGTGGACCGTCTGGATCCGCAGCGGTCGCTCCCCCGGCCCGCGGCTGGTGGCGGCGGACATCAGGAGCGCGGCCAGCCGATCGGCCGTCGCGGTGTCGATGTCCTCGATCTCGACGATGCTCGACGCCTCGCAGTGACGCTCCCGGCCGACCGCTTCGTCGTGCGGCGCGGGCACCGGGCGGCCGGTGAAGGCTTCCAGGTCCGCGTGCGCGATGCGGTACTGCTTGCCGATGCGGACCGCGGGCAGCCGCCCGTCGCGCACGTAGTTGCGGACGGTGCGCACGTGCAGGCCCAACCGCTCGGCCACCTGCTCCACGGAGTACAGACGATCACTCATGAAAATACCCTAACCTTCCCTATCGGCAACTCCAATAGGGAAGGTTAGGGAATATAAGGGAGGGCGTGGAGGGCGTTCGACAGCGAACCCAGTCGTTCAGGCTTCCTTGTCAGCGAGCCTGGTCGCTCTTCGGCCCGATGCCTTTGATCCTGGTCGGAGTTCCGTCCGGGGCGAACGCGTGGTGGAAGGTGAAGGCATGCGGCGCAGGGCCGTGGTCGTGGAGCCGTTCCAGCGTGGAGACCCCGTCCTGCCAGGTGGGTGTCACCCCGTCGGAGACCCACCAGAACACGTAATTCGGGTGTGCCGCCCGCTCGAACCAGTCGTAACGCCTGTTCAGCGCGTCACGGTGCAGACCGGTGTAGATGGCGTCGAAGGCGGGGCGCAGATCGGTCCAGAGCGAGAGGGTCGCGGCCAGGGCGATGGTTTCCACCGTGCGGCCCTTTCCGTACCAGGTCGGTACGGCGAACTCGCCCCAGGCACCCCAGTCCAAGTCGAAGTGTGAGCCCCGGCCGCCTTCTGCCGCTTCAGCATGGGCGAGGTACCCGGGGTGCTGACTGATCTTCCGGTAGACGGCCTCACCACTGTCGTAGAACTCGCGCGCGAGAGGTGCGGGATCGGCGAGGGGCGATTTCAGGACGCCGAATGTGTACAGAGCAAGATGGGGCATGCGTCTCTCCCTGGTTGGGGGGTGCCTGGCGTGGACCCGGTTCGGTGGCTTACCCAAGGGGGTGAGGCTTCGTGGGGCGTGACCACCGCGTCCCGTCACGGGTGGCTCAGCCTGACGGAACTCCCGTCTGACCGTGGGCGACCACCGAAGACCAGGTGAAGGTAGCTGCCTCTGCGGGCCATGTCGAAGTTGCGTTTTCCCTCTCCAAGTGGCCTCTCGCACAGGCCCTTCCGGGGGCCGGGACGGTGACGTGCGGGGCAGGCTGCGGGGCGCCGTGATCCACTTCGGCCGATCGGTTCGCCCGCCATGCCCAGCACCGGCTGCGGGTGCCTGCACAGGGGGTGCGGCACGCCGCGCGTGGACACTCCCAGGCATGCATCGCCCGGGAGACCGGGCCGCGTTGGGACACCGCGCGCCACCGGCGTGGCCGGTTCCCCCGGACGGGACCGCCCGGCGGGGCATCGCCCCGTTCATGTCGGCGTCGACCGTGCGCCGCCGGCCGGCCGGTCAGCAGAGGGCGCCGTCGCGGGCGACCACCCGGCCGGCCCGGACGACCATCCGCCGCTGCGGCACGTCCACCACGGCCTGGGCCAGGCACTCGCCGTCGACGAGGAGGAAGTCGGCCGGCGCCCCGGGAGTGAAGTCGGCACGCGGCAACCCGACGAGCGCGGCCCCGTCGTGCGCGGCGGCCAGGTAACAGGCGTCGAGCTCCTCGTCGAGCCGGGCGCCGGTGCAGTATCCGAGGAGGTGCGCGCGGTGCAGCATGTCGCCGGTGCCGAAGGGGCTCCACGCGTCGCGCACGCCGTCGGAGCCGATGCCGACCCGCACCCCGTGCGCGCGCAGCCGACGGTGCGGCAGCACGGACCCCGAGTCGGCGGCCACCGTGGTCAAGGAGACGCCCGCCGCGGCGAGTTCGTCGGCCAGCTCGTCGAGTTCCCGCGGCTGAAGTCCCGGAAGGCAGAAGACGTGGCTGACGGTGACGTGGCCGCCCATGTCCAGGGCGCGGGTGCGCGCGATGATCTCGCGCAGGGGGACCAGGCCCCGGGCGCCGCGGTCGTGCAGGTGGACGTCCACCCCGAGGCGGTGGCGCTCGGCCAGGCCGAACACGGTGTCGAGGTGCTCGGGGTTGTCGTCGAAGCCCGCCGGGTCGATGCCGCCGACCAGGTCGATCAGGCCGTTGCGAGCCGCCTCGTCCAGCAGCGCGTCGGTGCCGGGTGCCTGGCGCAGGCCGTGCTGGGGGAATCCGACGGTCTGGACGTCGAGGACGCCGGCGAGGGCCGCGCGCGCCTCGTTGATGCCGACGAGCCCTTCGAGCCCGAAGGCGGGTGCCACATCGGCGTGCGCGCGCATGGCGCGGGTGCCGCACGCCGCCGCGTGGGCCATCAGCCGGTGCGCCCGCACGCCGACCGGAGTGGGCAGCGCCCGGGAGAGTTCGACGTCCTGCGCCACGTGGTCGGCGATCCCGTGGGCGGGGCGGCGGCGGGTGTACCAGGGCTCGCCCCACGTCGTCTTGTCGGGGTGGATGTGCGCGTCGACGAGCGTGGGCAGCGCGAGCAGGCCGGCGCATTCCACCACTTCGGACGCCGCCCCAGGGGCCGCACCGCCGGTGGCGGCGGCCACGGCGGCGGCCACGGCGTCGACGACGCCGTCCACGACGGTGAGGTCGACGGGCGGCCCGCCGAGGAGCCGGACGCCGCGGAAGACGACGGTGCGGGGACGGGACTGCGCGGCGTGCGAGGAGGTCATGGCTGACGGTCCGCAATTCTGATCGGGGGCACGGGCGGGGGCGGCGATGTCCTCCACCTTGATCGACGGCGGCCGGCGGGGCAATGACGCAGTTCCGATGGCGGCCATTGCTGTCGTCTATGGCTGTGCGGCAACGGGCCCGGCGGAACGCGGCCCGGGTGGCGGCCGCGGCCGGCCGTTCGGGCACCGGCGCCGGGCCTCGCGTGCGGTCAGAACTTGCTGAGGGTCCGGGCCTCCTCCGCGGCCCGGGCGACGGCGGGCAGTGCGGCGCCGGTCGCCGCGGTGACGGCCGCCGCGACGGCGCCCTCGACGAACGGGGCGTCGGCGAGCACGGCGTGGATATCGGGGTGTTCGTCCAGCACCAGGCGGGTGGTGAGCACCGAACTGCCCAGGTCCGGCAGGACCAGCACGCCGGCGCCGGTGGCGGCGCGGTCGAGCGCGGCGAGCACGCGGGCGTAACTCGTTCCGGTGCGGCCGTCGTCGGTGCCGCCCGCCGCGACCACGGTGACCGTGCCACCGGCCATCTCGGTGGCCAGCGACCGTACGCCCAGGGCGATTTCCGCACGGTGCGACACAAGTACGATGCCAACCAGCGGTGTCATGAACAAGGACCCTATGGGTCGGAACGCTGTTCAGCAATACTGACCGAGGAGTGGTTCATGGTCCAGGCGGTGCACAGAGCGATCCACGTACTGCGGGAACTCGCCACGGCGACCCCGCGCTTGGGCGTGACGGAGCTGGCCGACCGGGTCGGCGTCGCCAAGCCGACCGCCCACGCACTGCTGCGCACCCTGGAGGCGGAGGGCCTGGTCGTCCAGGACCGGGAGAGCGGCAAGTACCAACTGGGTCCGGGCCTGGTGACGTTGGGCAACGCCTATCTCGATTCGCACGAGTTGCGGACCCGTGCGGTGACCTGGGCCGACCGGCTCGCCTCCCAGTCCGAGGCCGCGGTCTGGGCCGGCATCCTGACCGACGGCCAGGTGCTGGTGGTGCACCACGCGTTCCGCCCGGGCGGGGCGGTGCAGGTGTTGGAGACGGGGGCCAGCCTGCCCTGGCACGCCTGCGCGCTGGGCAAGGCGATCGCCGCCTTCCTGCCGGCAGCGGGCCGTGGGGCACTGCTGGCGGGCGCCTTGCCGCGGGTCACCGGATTCAGCCTGGACGATCCGGAGCGCCTGGAGGCCCAGTTGGACCGGGTGCGCGAGACCGGCTACGCGGTGGACGAGAACGAGTTGACGCTCGGCGATGCGGGCATCGCGGCGCCGGTCTTCGACCGCACCGGCGAAGTGGTCGGTGGGCTGGGCCTGGTGGGTCCGGTGGAGCGGCTCATGGCCGAAAGCACCCGCCAGGAACACGCCATTGCGGTGCGCGAGGCCGCCCGCAGCCTGTCCCGGGACCTCGGCGCCCCGCGCAACGCCGGCCTGCACGCCTGCGGTTGAGGTTGCCGGGCGCCCCTCCCCCTTCAGCGCCGCGGGATTCACGGGCCCGCACCGGCGCCCGAGCCGCGGCCGGACTCCCGTCCCGCCACCGCACCTCCACGTCACCCCCGCTTCATCAACCCGCCTTCCGCAGGCCGCGCTTCGCCCCACGACCGTCAAGCCTGCGATCACGTGTGCGGGAAAACCTTGACGCAGCCGGGGTCGCTGGGTTTTGCTTCCTATCGGCATTCGGTAATGCCGAACACCTTTCGGTAATGCGTTGGTAATCCAGTAGCCGCGGAACACTGCGGCGCGGGGGATCGAAGGAGCGCCTGCCATGCGGGAGCCTGCGGGGGAGCCCGAGACGTTACGGGGCCGTGCCGACGTGCCCGGTCGGGACGTGGTGGACAGTTCCCTCGTCCTCGACTGGCTGCGACGCGTCAGCACGGCCATGCACCAGCACCAGCACCACCTCATCGACCTCGACTCGGCCATCGGGGACGGGGACCACGGGGCCAACATGGCCCGCGGGTTCGCCGCGGTCCGCGTCACGCTCGACGCCCCGTCCCGACCACCGGCCTCCCCCGGCGCCGCCCTGACGGCCGCGGGCAGCACCCTCGTCTCCGTCGTCGGAGGCGCCTCAGGTCCCCTGTACGGGGGCGCCTTCCGCACGTGGGGAGCCGCCCTCGGCACCGCACCGGAAGTCGGCACCCTCCGGTTCGCGGCCGGGCTCACCGCCGCGCTGGCCACCATGCAGCGTCTCGGCGCGGCCGTCCCCGGCGACAAGACCATGATCGACGCCTGTTCACCCGCCGTCAGCGCCTTCCGGGCGGCCGCGGAGTCCGGCGGCGACTTCGCCTCGGCCGCCCGCGCCGCGGCCCGCGCCGCCGAGACCGGCATGCTCGCCACCATCCCGTTGCAGGCCAGAAAGGGCCGCGCCGCGTACCTGGGGCTGCGCAGCATCGGGCACCAGGATCCCGGCGCCACCTCGGCCTGTTACGTCTTCCGCGCCCTCGCCGAAGCGGCGGGGGCACCCGCGACCCCCTCTCCTTGACCGCACCGTCTCCCCCGCCCGCGGCGTTCCGCGGCGCGGCCGGCCGGTGCGCCCGCACACCCTTCAGTTCGAGAGATTGGACCAGTGTGACCGCCCATTCCGTCGACCATGTCGAGTTCTTCGTCGGTGACGTCAACCAGGCGTCCCACTACTACTGCAGCACCTACGGATTCCGGGTGGTGGCCGAGGCCGGCCCGCTCACCGGACTGGCCGGCGCCCGGTCGCTCGTCCTGGCCCACGGCGGGGTCCGCCTGGTGCTCACCTCGGCCCTGCACGCCGACCACGCCGCCTCCCACTTCGTCCGCAAGCACGGGGACGGCATCCGGGACGTGGCCCTGCGGTCGACGGACGCGGCCGGCGACTTCGCCCGTGCGGTGGCCGCGGGCGCCGATCCGGTCTCCGCGCCCGAGACCTTCGAGGACGCCGGCGGACGGGTCGTCCGGGCCACCATCGCCGCGACCAACGACCTGGTGCACACCTTCATCGAACGTGACGATCCGTCAGGCCCGTTCCTGCCGCAGCGTTATCTGCCCGTCGACGACGACGCGGCCGACGCCGGGCTGTTGCGGTCCGTCGACCACCTGGCGTTCGTCCTGCGCCCCGGATCCCTCGACACCATGGTCGACTTCTACGGCCGGGCACTGGGCCTGAAGCACACCTACGACGAGTACATCGTCGTCGGCGGCCAGGCGATGGCCTCCAAGGTGGTCCAGGACGAGACCCGTGGCATCACCTTCACCATGGTGGAGCCCGACCCGACCAGCGACCGCGGCCAGCTCAACGACTTCCTCGACGGCTTCGACGGCCCCGGCGTGCAGCACGTCGCCTACGCCACCGACGACATCGTCACCGCCGCCCGGGAACTGCGCCGCTCCGGCGTGGAGTTGCTCAGCACCCCGGCCGGCTACTACGCCTCGCTGGCCGAGCGCGGGATCGAGGTGGGCGTCGACCCGGCCGTCCTCCAGGAACTGGGGCTGCTGGCCGACCGGGACGAGTGGGGCCAGCTCGTGCAGGTCTTCACCCGCTCCCCGTACGCCCGCCGCACGGTGTTCTTCGAGCTGATCCAGCGGCTCGACGCCCGCACCTTCGGCAGCGGCAACATCAAGGCCCTCTACGAAGCCGTCGAGCGGGAACGCGACAACGCCGTACCGGCGGGTGCCGCGGCGAGGGCCGGCGGGTGACCGCGCCCACCACCTCCCCCGGCACCCGGTCCGACCTGCTGCTCAATCCGCGGGACTACGAGTCCGCGGCCCGGGACCGCCTCGACCGGTCGGTGTGGGACTACATCGCCGGCGGCAGCGGCGACGAGCTGACCCTGCACGAGGACCGCGCGGCCTACGGCCGGTACCGGTTGCGGCCCCGCGCCCTCGTCGACGTGTCCCACTGCGAGCCGGCCACCACCCTGCTCGGCCACCCGGTGGCGTTCCCCGTGGGCATCGCGCCCATGGCCTACCACCAGCTGGTGCACCCGGACGGCGAACTCGCCACCGTCCGCGCGGCCGGCGCGGCGGGGGCACTCACCATCGCCAGCACCTTCGCCAGCACGTCGCTGGAGGACGTCGCCGCGGCCGCCAGCGGACCGCTGTGGCTCCAGCTGTACGTGCTGCGCCGCAGGGAGGTCACCGCGTCGCTGGTGCGGCGCGCCGAGGCCGCCGGCTACCGGGCCCTGGTGATCACCGTCGACACCCCGCGGATGGCCCGCCGGGAGCGCGACCTGCGCAACGGGTTCCGCCTGCCGCCGCACATCCGCCCGGCCAACCTCGACCGGGACCACGAGGCCGGGCTGCACCAGGGCGGCGCCGGCGGCTCCTCGCTCGCCGGGCACGCCGCCCGGCACCACGACGCCGCGTTCACCTGGGACGACCTGGCGTGGATCCGGTCGCTGACCGACCTGCCGCTGGTCCTCAAGGGCGTGCTCACCGCGGAGGACGCCCACCGGGCGGCCGAGCTGGGCGTGGCGGGGCTGATCGTGTCCACCCACGGAGGGCGTCAACTCGACGGAGTCGTACCGGCGTTGGAGGCGCTCCCGGAGGTGGTCGCGGCCGCCGGGGACCGGTGCGAGGTCCTCGTCGACGGCGGCGTCCGACGCGGCACGGACGTGCTCAAGGCACTGGCGCTCGGGGCCCGCGCGGTCCTGGTCGGCCGGCCGGTCCTCTGGGGCCTGGCGGTCGACGGCGAGCCCGGCGCGGCGCAGGTGCTGTCCACCCTCCGGGCGGAGTTGGAGGAGGCGATGGCACTCACCGGCCGGCCCCGGCTCTGCGACGTCACCCGCGATCTGCTGCGCCCCGCCGGGGGCCAGCCGCACCACCCGACCCTCCCCACGCAACCCCACACCACCGAGACGAAGGATCCGGCATGACGATCGACGACGCCCGTTTCCCACTGACCGCCGCCGAGCGGGAGTTGCTGCCCACCGAAGAGGAGGTGCAGTTCTTCCAGGAACACGGCTACTACCTGTCGAAGAAGCTGCTCACCGACGAGGAGGTCGACCTGCTGGACTCCGCGGCCGACCGCTTCTACGCCGGCCACCGGGACCGCACCCTGCCCACCCGACCGCCGCGGCTGGCGTACTGGGAGCCGGACAAGGGCGACGTACACCGGCACAACGACTACATCTTCTACGAGGACGACACCATCCGCTCGATCCTGGCCAAGCCGATCATCGCGGCGGTCGCCGGCCTGATCTCGCGGACCAGCCAGATACGCCTGTGGAACAGCACCCTGATCCACAAGCCGCAGCGGGCGGACGACGAGCGCAACATCGTGCCCTGGCACTTCGACCGGCACTACTGGCAGACCTGCTCCTCCGACGAGATGCTGACCGCCTTCATCCCGTTCCACGACTGTGGTGAGGAGATGGGCACCATCACGATGGTGGACGGCAGCCACCGTTGGAAGGAGACCGGCACCGACGACTCCACCAGCCGCCACTTCGCCGAGCGCGACCGCTCCGAACTGGAGGACATGCTCTCGGAGAACGCCGCCTTCAACAACGTGGAGGTCCGCAAGGTGCCCATCACCATCCCCAAGGGGCACATCAGCTTCCACCACTGCCGCACCTACCACGGCAGCGGCTACAACGTCAGCGACCGGCCCCGCCGGGCCATCTCGCTGCACCTCCAGGACCGCACCAACCAGTGGCGTCCCTTCGAGCTGTCCGACGGCGGCCAGGTCGTCTACAACAACGACGTGCTGGTCCGGAAGGACGCCGCCGGCAACCCCGACTACACGGACCCGGACTTCTGCCCGGTCCTGTGGGAGGACGCCAGGTGAGCCAGGACCCACCCACCATCGAGCTGCCGAGCCGCGCGCTGCACGGCTCGCTCGCCGATCCGCTGATGGAGGTGATGAACTTCCTCAACGAGGTCACCTCCCGCTACCCGGAGGCGATCTCCTTCGGCCCCGGCCGCCCCTACGAGGGGCTCTTCGAGGTCGAGCGGATCGGCGACTACCTCGCCGCCTACCAGCGGTACCTCATCGAGGACCGGGGCTGCACCCCCGACCAGGTCCGGACCCTGCTGTTCCAGTACGGGCGCACCAACGGCCAGATCCACGAACTGGTCGCGCGCGCCCTGCAGCACGACGAGGGCATCACCGCCGAGCCGGAATCCCTGGTCGTCACGGTGGGCGCGCAGGAGGGCATGTTCCTGGTCCTGCGCGCCCTGTTCGCCGACCCGTCGGACGTCCTGTTGGTCTCCTCGCCGTGCTACGTGGGCATCACCGGCGCGGCCCGGCTGCTGGACATCGAGACGGTGCACGTGCCGGAGGGTCCCGAGGGGTGTGATCCGGACGTCTTGCGGCGCACGGTCGCCGAACTGCGGGCCGCCGGCAAGCGCCCGCGGGCGTTCTACGTGGTGCCGGACTTCTCCAACCCCACCGGCACCTGTCTGCCGGTCGCCGAACGGCGGCGACTGTTGGAGCTGGCGGAGGCCGAGGACCTGCTCGTCCTGGAGGACAACCCCTACGGGTTCTTCACCCCGACGGGCAGCGGCCTGCCCACGCTCAAGGCACTGGACGAGCGGCGGCGGGTGGTCTACCTCGGTTCGTTCGCCAAGACCTGCTTCCCCGGCGCCCGGGTCGGCTACGTGGTCGCCGACCAGCACGTACGGGCCCCGGACGGCACCCGCACGCTGCTGGCCGACGAACTGTCGAAGATCAAGGGCATGGTGACGGTGAACACCCCGGCGCTCAGCCAGGCGGTCATCGGCGGCATGCTGGTCAGCCACGACTTCCGGCTGCGGGAGGCCAACAAGCCGGCCGCGGACTTCTACCAGTCCAACCTCCGGGTCCTGCTGGACAGTCTGGACCGGCTGCTCCCCCGCGCCCGGCGGGAGGCGGCCGGAATCAGCTGGAACGCGCCGTCGGGTGGCTTCTTCCTGACCATGACGCTCCCGGTTCCGGCGGACAATGCACTGTTGGAAGAGTCCGCCCGCGAGCACGGAGTGATCTGGACACCGATGAGCTACTTCTATCCCGACGGTGACGGCGGACGTCACCAAATACGGCTCTCCTTGAGCTACTTGACGCCCACTCAAGTGGCGCAGGGCGCCCGCCGACTGGTCGCCCTGTTGGAAGGGAGGTGCGGATGAACGCCGTCCTGTACGTCGTGACGGTGCTGATCTGGGGCTCCACCTGGCTGGCCATCAAGGGGCAGTTGGGGGACGTGCACCCCACGGCGTCGATCGCGTACCGCTTCGCGCTGGCCGCCGTCATCCTGCTGGCCTGGGCCCGGCTGCGCGGGCTGCCGATGCGCTACCCGCTGCGAGTGCACGGTCAGTTCGTCCTCATGGGCGGGCTGATGTTCTCGACCAACTTCGTCTGCTTCTACTTCGCCGAGCAGTACCTGACCACCGGACTGGTCTCGATCGTCTTCGCCATGTCGCTGCTGGTGAACATGGTGTTCGCGCGGGTCTTCTTCCGGCGTTCGATCACGGCGAAGATGCTGGTCGGCGGGGCCATCGGGCTGCTGGGGATCGTCACGGTGTTCTGGCCGGAGTTCCAGCACTTCGGCCTGTCCTCCGGTTCGGGCCAGGGCATCGCGCTCTCCGTGGTCGGCACCCTGGTCTTCTGCCTGGGCAACGTGGTCTCCGGCAAGACCCAGGCGGCGGGCGTCCCGGTGGTCCAGGGCACCGGCTACGCCATGGCGTACGGGGCGCTGCTGATGGCCCCGTTCGCCGCGTTCTACGGGCACGGGGCGCTGTTCCAACCCACCGTGAAGTACACCGGCTCGCTGCTCTACCTCGCGGTGTTCGGTTCGGTGGTGGGCTTCGGTGCGTACCTCACCCTGCTCGGCCGGATCGGCGGCGAACGCGCCGCCTACGCGATGGTGCTCTTCCCGATCGTGGCGCTGCTGCTGTCCACGGTCTTCGAGAAGTTCACCTGGACCGGCCGGGACCTGGCGGGCGTGGCGCTGATCCTCCTCGGCAACGCGGTGATGCTCACCAACCCGGCACTGCTGCGGCGACTGACCGGCAAACCGGCCCCGGCCGGGGAACCCTCGGCACCCGCCCCGGCCGACCGGTAGCGGCACCACCCGGCACGACCGGCACCACCCGTACCGCATGCACGCCCCTCCCGGGCCCGTCCGTCCGCCGTCCCGGTCGGGCCCGGGACCCCGCACCGTCCGCCCCCGTACGGCCGAGGAGCGTCACCTTGCACACCGCCGCAGTCGTCGGCACCGGTCTCATCGGTACCTCGATCGCCCTGGCCCTGTCCGCCCGCGGAGTCACCACGCATCTGCTCGACCGCGATCCCGACCGCGTCCGGATAGCCGCCGCACGCGGCGCCGGCACCCCCGGGCCCCCGTCGGAACCGGTGGACATCGCGGTCATCGCCGTTCCCCCGTCGCGCACCGCCCGGGCCCTCGCCGAGCACCAACGGGCCGGGCTCGCCCGCGTCTACACCGACGTGGCGAGCGTCAAGGCCCTCCCGCACGCCGAGTGCCTGGCCCTCGGCTGCGACACCACGACGTTGGTGGGCGGCCACCCGCTGGCCGGCCGCGAACGCTCCGGCCCGCTCGCGGCCCGCGCCGACCTCTTCCAGGACCACCACTGGGTGCTCACCCCCACGCCGGACACCACCGAGGCCGCCCTCAACCGGGCCCTGGAACTGGTGTCGCTGTGCGGAGCGGTGCCGGCGCTGCTGGAACCGCCGGACCACGACCGCGCCGTGGCCCTCGTCTCGCACCTCCCCCACCTCATGGCGACGCTCACCGCCGGTCGGCTGCGCGAGGGCGAGGAGTACGCGGTCCGGCTCGCCGGTCGCGGCATGCGCGACGCCACCCGGGTCGCGTCCGGCGACGCCGCTCTCTGGGCCGACATCCTCGCCGCCAACGCCACCGCCCTGGCCCCACTCCTGACCGAGCTCCGCGCGGACCTGGCGACCGCCGCCGAGGCACTGTCCCAGCTGTCCACCACCACGGACCCGGCGGCCACCGCCGAGGCCCTGGCCGACCTGACCGCGCTCCTCCAGCGCGGCGTCGAGGGCCGCGCGCGCATCACGCCCCCGTACAACGACCCGGCGTCCCGCCCGCACACCATGCTCTCGGTCGCCCTGGGCGACCACGACCGGCCGCTGTCGCGACTCCTGGACGACGTGGACGAGGCACGGTTGGAGCTGGACGACGTGGACCTGGCGGGTCTGGAACCGCACCGCCAGGACCGCCGCGGCACCGGCACCGCGGCGGACTCCGTCGGCCTCAAGGTGGCCCCGGGCGTGGCACGCCCCCTCACCGAGGCCCTCCGCGACCGCGGCTGGGCCGTCCATTAGCTTTCACCCCACAGCCACCGCCACCCCCTGCTCCTGAGGAGACCCCCATGCCGCACATCCTGGTCGACCACGACGCGTCGCTGCGCGAGGCCCTGGACCCCCGCCGCTTCGCCCACGCACTGCACGCCCTCGCCGCCGAGACGGTGGACGGCATCACCGTCGAGAGCTGCAAGACGCGGTTCCGCTGCGTCGACGAGGCCGTCATCGCCCATGACGAGCCCCAACAGGCCCTCGTCCACGTGGACTTCGCCATCCTGCCGGGACGCAGCACGGACACCAAGACCCGCCTGGCCGAGGCGGTGCTGGAGCTGGTGCGCGCCCACACGGCCGCGGCGACCGACCGCACGGTGCACGCCTCCGTCGAGGTCCGCGACCTCGACGCGGCCTACGTCAAACACGTACGGCCGGCCACCGCGCAGTGACGGACGGCGCCCCGGGCGCCGAACAGGGGCACGCCGGCCGCGGGAGGTCGTCCCCAGGCCGGGCCCCGTGATCTACAGTCCTGCCCATGGTGCGGAAGCACGTGATCGTGTCAGGACGGGTGCAGGGCGTCTTCTTCAGGGACTCCTGCCGCCAGAGCGCGCTGGCCCGCGGCGTCTCCGGCTGGGTGCGCAACCTGCCCGACGGGGACGTCGAGGCGGTCTTCGAGGGGCCGCCGGAGGGCGTCGCCCAGATGGTCGAGTGGGCCCGCCAAGGGCCACCGACCGCGCACGTGACCGCGGTCGAGGTGCGGGACGAGGAGCCGGCGGGACTGGCCGGCTTCGAGGTCCGGACCGCTCCCCGTCCCTGACCGCCCGGGCGTACCGAACCCGCGCGCCCGCCCCCACATCAACGGGTCCGTTCAGCGGCGCCGCCGGTAGGTGCGCAGGGCGAGCAACCGGGCGACGACGACAGCGGTGGCGGTCTGGGCGCCGGCCGTCGCCCAGACCGCGAGGGCGGGCCAGGCGTAGGCGGCCTGTTCCAGCGTCCCCGAACGATGCATCAACAGGCCGAGCAGCATGGCCAGTTGAATGGCGAAGAGGATCGGTAGGGCGTAGGGCAGCAGCCGGAGCGTTCCGCGCCACCACGACCGTTGCGCGGTGCGCCGCCCCCAGCGGCCGGCGCGCAGCACCCCGCGCACGCCGAGGCCGGCGGCCAGCAGGGTCAGGCCGGCCAGGACCCGGTCGGCCGTCATCGAGAACGGTTCGGCCACCTCGGGGGTCCTGCCCTCGGCCAGTTCGATCAGTCCCCTCGGCGAGTTGGGGCGCGTCGCCGCCGCAGACCATGCCGGTGTCGGTGACGACCGCGATGCCGATGCCGCTGTCGGGCAGCAGGGTCGCCATCGCGTTGTGGGTCAGCAACTCGCCGGTGTGGCGGCTCTGTTCGGGACCGCCGGCGTCGCGGCTGCGCCGCCGGCCCATGGCGTAGGAGCTGTTCTTCGGCACGTCCGGCGGGGTGTGGGCGAGGGCGAGGGTGGCAGCGGATGCCGGAGGTCGGGTGAGCAGTTGCCGGACGGTGATGCCCTCGGCACGCCGGTCGGCCATGGTGAATTCGGGCAGGTAGCGGTGGACTGGCCGGTCCAGCTGGGCCGTCGGCGATGCGGGCGCGCTGCTGACCGCGGCCCGGCGCACCGGCCGGACGTCGTCGTCACCGACGTCCGCATGCCGCCGGACAACACCGACGACGGACTGCGCGCCGCCGTCGCCCTGCGCCGCGAGCACGCCGACATGCCGGTCCTGGGACTGAGCCAGTACGTCGAGCAGTCCTACGCCGCCCACCTGTTGGACCTGGGCAGCGACATCGGGGTCGGCTACCTGCTGAAGGACCGGGGCAGCGCCGTCGGCGAGTTCGTCGACGCGGTGGTCCCGGGTGGCCGGCGGTGCGACGGTCGTGGATCCCGGTACGGACGGGACCTGGGAGTGTCCCGTCCGCGGGGCTCCCGGAGCGCGGGAGCACGCCGCTCATGCTGCCGCACACACATGAAGTGAGCGCGTCAACGCGCCGGGGCGTCGGGGTGACCCGCCGGCCGCGGCGCGGTCACGGCGCCGTCCCCGCCGGCCGTCGGCGCTGCCGGAGGGGACGGCCGGCGGTCAGCCGTGGTCCGCGCTGCCCAGCCGCGCCCACCGACCCATGAGCCGGGCCAGGCAGGCGAGCATCAGCCCCCAGACCGTCGTACAGGCCGGGGCGGCCACCACCGTGGCGGCCGTGCGGGCCGCGCCCAGCAGGCCGCTGAGCACGGCGCCCAACAGGTGGGAGACCGCGCAGCCGCCGTGCCGGTCGGGCGGCGGCACCGGCGGGGGCTCGACGTCGTCCCACCGCATGGTGGTCAGCCGACGGTCCAGCTCCGCGTCCTGCCCACGCAGGTCCTGTTCCATCTGTGCCAGGAGGAATCGCTCCCGGCGGGAGAGTGCCTCAGCCATTGCGGTACTCCTCCGTGAGACCGCCCCCACGCCTTCCGCTCTCCTCCCCACTGTGGTCCCGGCCCGCCGACCGGGCAATCGCTGCGCCCCCGAGCCGGGCCACGGCCCGCCGACGGCGCCGATCGCGCGGCCTGCGGCACGGCCGCGCCGGGTCCGCAAGTCGGCGGCCCGCCGGCCGGCCGCCACACCACGGTCACAGGGCACGCAACCGGCCGCTGCGCGCCTGCTCCTCCAGCGCGTCCAGGGCCTGCCGCGCCCGGGCGGCCGCGACCGGATCACGGTCCTCGATGCCGCTTTGGCGGAACTCGTCCTCGTCCAGCCGGAGCACGGTCGAACCGTCCGCCGACTGCCACAGGTCGAGGTCCAGGTCCTCGATCACGATGCCGTCCGGGCCGACCTCGGCGGGACGCGTCACGTCGCAGTACCAGCCCTTGACCGAGCCGTCGGCGGCGCGCACCTCCTTGACCGCGTACCAGCGGTCGCGCCAGTAGTGCTCGGTGAAGACGTCGCCCGGCTCGAACCGCACGAACCCGAAGTCCCGGACCGTGGGCCGCCCCCAGGGCGCCCGCACCACGACGCGCACCCCGTCGTCGCCCACGACGGTGGCGGGGTACCGCACCTTGGTCCGCCCCGCCTTCGTCAGCGTCACCTGCACGTCGCCACCCGCCGTCAGCGTCATCGCCGTCCCCACAGTTCCCTCGCCCTCCGCTCGCGCCGATCCCGGTACGGGACGCACACCCGCACCCTCTCCCGATCCGCGACCAGGCGGCCAATGCTTTTCCGAGGGCGGGGCCGCCGGCCGCCGCCGAGCCCGTGCCGGCGACGCCGACGGGCCCGATCGGCTTGCGCCACAACCCCGTTGGGGCCGAGGCGAGAGGACCCGCCCCGATCCGCACCGATAGGGTCGAGGCCATGACAGCACCGGATCCGACCATCCTCGCCACCTCCGGAGGCCACCGGACGGGCGGCCGCACCATGGTGCGGTTCAACTCACTGGTGCACCACGCGGTCGACCTCTCGGGCGTCCACGGCCGCCGGCCCCGCGTGATGTACGTCGGCACCGCCATCGGGGACGCCGAGCACTTCACCGCCCGGATGACCGAGGCCGCCCGGGTCGCCGGGTTCGACCTGACGCCGCTGCACCTGTTCCCGATGCCCAACCTGGAGGACGTCGAGGGCGCGGTGCTCGATCAGGACGTCGTCTGGGTGATGGGCGGGTCGGTGGCGAACCTCCTCGCCGTGTGGCGCGTGCACGGGCTGGATGCCGTCATGCGCCGCGCGTGGCGGGCCGGGGTCGTGCTGAGCGGGGTGAGCGCGGGGTCCCTGTGCTGGTTCCAGGGCGGCGCGACCGACTCGTTCGGCCCGGAACTGCGCCCGCTGACCAACGGCCTCGGCCTCCTGCCGTACGGGAACGGGGTGCACTACGACGTCGACGAGGGGCGCCGGCCGTTGATGCACCGGCTGGTCGCGGAGGGCACCCTGCCGGTGGCCCACTGCACCGACGACGGCGTGGGGTTGGTCTACCGCGGGACCGAACTGGTCGAGGCAGTGACCGAAGTCCCCGGCAAGGGCGCCTACGTCGTCACCCGGGACGGCGACTCGGCGGTCGAGGAGCGCATCGAGCCCCGCCGGCTCACCCCTGTTCCGTAGACCCGCCACCCGCTCCCCCACCCACGACCCAGCGAGCCTGCGATGAACACCCGCGAGACCACCCGCCTGATCGTGCTGCGGCACGCCAAGTCCGCCTGGCCGGCGGGCGTCCCCGATCTGGACCGTCCGCTGGCCGGCCGGGGCCGTCGGGACGCGCCGGCGGCCGGCCGATGGCTGCGGCAACGGCACGGTGCGCCCGACGCGGTGATCTGCTCGCCGTCCCTGCGGACCCGCGAGACCTGGGACCGGGTGGCCGCGGAGCTCGCGGCTCCGGGGACGACCGCGACGCCTGGGGAGGTGGTCTTCGAACCCCGGGTGTACGCGGCGAGCGCGGCCACCCTGCTCCAGGTGGTGCGCGGGTTCCCCGACCGGTGGCGGACGGCGCTCCTGATCGGCCACCAGCCGGGCGTGCAGGACCTCGTCCTCGCGCTGGCCGGCGGCGGGGAAGGGGTGGACCGGGTCCGCGAGAAGTTCCCGACGTCCGCGGTGGCGGTGCTGACGCTGCCCGGCGGGTGGGCGGGCCTGACACCGGGCTGCGCGGCGCTCACCGACTTCGCGGTGCCCCGCGGTCGGCCGGGCGACCAGTGAGGAGCGGACCGACGTGCGGTCCGGGACCGCCGGGGCGATCCTGTGGGGCATGGCGGACGGCACGCACCCCGGCGGCCGGACGGACGGTTCGGGCCGGGGCATCCCCCAGCCGCACCGGGAGGCGCAGACCGACTACGGGGGTGCGGTCTACGGCTCCCTCCAGGCCGCGTCCGTCGTGGCCGGCACCGCCGCGTTCGGGCCGTTCCCCCGCCTCGGATTGGTGCTCCTGCTGCTCATCACCGGCCTGGTCTTCTGGGTGGCGCACGTGTACGCGCGGCTCGTCGGCGACCTGGCGTCGTACCGGGACCTGACGTGGCAGCGGATTCGGCACGTGGCGGGCGACGAGTGGCCGATCGCGCAGGCGGCGGTGGGGCCGGCCGTCGCCGTGGTGATCAGCCCGTTGCTGGGGCTGGGCGTGGCGGCGACCGCCTGGTTCGCGCTGTCCGTCGCCGTGGCCGAGCAGGTCGGTTGGGCCTGCTTCGCCGCGATCCGCGCCGGGGCCTCGCGCCGTCTGGTGGTGCTGTCGACCCTCGTGAACCTCGTGCTCGGCCTGGTCATCGTGGTCCTCAAGGCCAAGTTGCACTGAGCGCGCACCCGGCCGGCCGGGCCGGGCCCGTGCCCCGGCGTCAGGGTTCCGGCGCGTCGGGGGCGGACGGTCCGGCCCGTGAGGAGCGGAGCACCGCCAGTCGCCGCTGGTACTCCTCGTCCTCGATCTCCCCGCGGGCGTAGCGCTCGGCGAGGATCCGTTCGGCGTCGGGCGGCCCACCGGGTGGCGGGCCCGCGGGGTGCCATCCGGGGTGGCCGCGGCCCGGTTCGCCGTCGCCGGCCGGTCCCGACCGGGACAGGGCGCGGAAGAGCAGCACCCCGACCGTGATCACCAGTGCCCAGAACAGGACCATGCCGACCGTGGCCGCGAACCATCCCCACCCGCCACCACCGCCGTGGCCGTACCAGAACCACATCGGACCTCACCTTCCCTGCTCGGGACGGGTGCGGGCCCATACGAGGGCCGCACACGGACAGGTGCCCTCACCTCGATTCTCGCGCGCCGGGACCGATCGGACGCGCGCAGCGGGACGGGGCGGGTTCGGTCCGGCGTCGCGGTGGCGGGGTCGCCGTGCGGGGCGGTCGGGTCAGGGCGGCGGGCGTTCGGGGCCGGGCGCGGGGGCTTCGGGGGCCGTCCCGGGCCAACGGCGCAGGACGTCGTCGACGACCGCGCCGTCGATCGTCTCGCGGGTGGTCAGCAGGTCGGCCAGGTGCTCCAGGGCCGGGCGGTGGTCCCGGAGCAGGGCGGTGGCGCGCTGTTCGGCCTGCCGGACGAGGCGGGCGGTCTCCTCGTCGATGAGGCGTTGGGTCCGCTCGGAGTAGGGCCGGTGCAGGGTCTCGCCGGCGGGTTCGTCGCCGAGGCGGTGCAGGGCGCCGGGCGCGGCGTAACCGATCGGGCCGAGGGACGGCGACAGGCCGAAGTCGCGGACCATCCGGCCGGCGATCTGGGTGGCGCCGGCCAGGTCGTCGGCGGCTCCGGTCGACCCCTCGCCGAAGACCACGAGCTCCGCGGCGCGCCCGCCGAGGCGCACGGTGAGCAGGTCGGTGAGGTAGCCCTCGGTGTAGAGGTGCCGTTCGGCTTCCGGGAGTTGCTCGGTGGCGCCCAGTGCGGGCCCGGACGGCAGGATGGTCACCTTGGCGACCGGGTCGGCCTGTTCGCACAGGGCGGCCACGAGTGCGTGGCCGGATTCATGGACGGCGACGGCGTGCCGCTCCTCGGGGAGCAGGGCGTTGGAGGACTCGCGGCGTCCCAGCAGGACCCGGTCCCGGGCGTCGTCGAGGTCCTGGGCGGAGATGACGGTGTTGCCGGCGCGGACGGCGTGGATCGCGGCCTCGTTGACGAGGTTGGCGAGGTCGGCGCCGGAGAAGCCGGGGGTGGCCCGGGCGACCACGGTGCGGTCCACGTCGGGTGCGAGCTTCTTGCCGCGGGCGTGCACGGCGAGGATCGCGGCCCGCTCGGTCTGGTTGGGCAGCGGGACGGTGACGTGCCGGTCGAAGCGGCCGGGGCGCAGCAGCGCCGGGTCGAGGGCCTCGGGGCGGTTGGTGGCGGCGAGCACCACGATGCCGCTGCTCTGGTCAAAGCCGTCCATCTCGGCGAGGAGTTGGTTGAGGGTCTGTTCGCGTTCGTCGTTGCCGCCCAGGCGGATGCCGCCGCGGCGGCTGCCCACGGCGTCGATCTCGTCGATGAAGATGATCGACGGGGCGCGTTTGCGGGCCTCGTCGAAGAGGTCGCGGACGCGGGAGGCGCCGACGCCGACGAACATCTCCACGAAGGCCGATCCGGTCACCGACAGGAACGGCACCGCTGCCTCGCCGGCGACCGCCCGGGCGAGCAGCGTCTTGCCGGTGCCGGGCGGCCCGACCATGAGCACCCCGCGCGGTCCCGTGGCGCCGACCACCGCATAGCGCTCGGGGTGGCGCAGGAAGTCGACGACCTCGCTGATCTCCTGTTTGACGCCCTCGTAGCCGGCGACGTCGTCGAAGCGGGTGGTGGGCCGCTCCGCCTCGATGATCTTGGCGCGGGAGCGGCCGATGCCGCTGAGCCCTCCGGTGAGGGTGCGGGCGGCCTGGCGCCCGGTCCACAGGAACAGGGCGCCGAGCAGGACCAGCGGCAGCAGGACGACGGCCAGCGGGCCCACCCAGCTCCCGCCGGCGCTGCTGCTGGAGGCGGTGACGTTGACGTTCTCGGCCCGGAGTTGCTGGGCGAGCCCGGTGGTGCCGAGGGCGGTGGGGAGCTGCGTGGTGAACTTCCGGCCGTCCTTGAGCTGCCCGTTGACGCCGCCCTTGTCGTCGATGTCGACGGTCTTGACCTGCCCGGCGTCCACCTTGCCGAGGAAGGCGCTGTACGTGAGGGAGGTCCCTGCCGGGTTGTGCGCCCGGCTGAGCAGCAGGACGAAGAGCGCGACGAGGATGACGGGCAGCAGCCACGGCCGCCAGCCGGGGGCCCGCGGCGCGGCCGGCGGCTTCGGCGGCTCGCGGGGCGGCCCGGGCTTCGCCGAGCGCGAGGCGTGGCGCCGGGGCAGGCGCACTGCGGTGATCACGACGGTCCCCTAAGGCTCCTTCGCTCCTGGGTCCTCCCCTTCCAGGAAACTCCTCCCGGCCGCGTGACGGACCCCGGCGGCCTTCCCGCCGCGCCTGCGACACGCTCCGCGCCCCCTCCTCCACGATCGGCTGTCCCCACCGTTCCCGCAGGGCGGGCCGCCGCCGTGGTGTGGGGCGGGCGGGCCAGGTGTGGGACGCTCGAAGGGCAGGCGAAGGGGGTGCGTGATGCCTCTTGGGAAGCTCCGTCCGCCGTGGCGGCCCGGTCCGCTCCGGCGCGGTACGGACGTGGCGCAGTCCTGGGTCGTGCTGGCCACGGGGGTGCTGATCGCCGTGGTCGCCCCGGCCGCGGGCGTGGTGGCCGGCAGTGCGGTGGACGCCGCGGCCCACCGGGAGAGTTCCGGCTGGCGCCCCGTCTCGGCGGTGGTGACGAAGGAACCCGCCACCCGGATCACCGTGGACAGCGGGACCGGCACGGGCGGCCGGGTGCACACGACGGTGCGCTGGACGGCGCCGGACCACACCGTGCGGACGGGCGAGACGACCCTGGCGGCCGGCGTCCACGTCGGGGACCGCACGACGGTCTGGTTGGACCGCGACGGGGCGTTGGTGCGGGACCCGAGCACCCCGACGGACTCCCTGGCCGAGAGCGTGGTGGCCGGCACCGTGGTGGGCTCCGCCACCGGGCTGCTGTTCTTCGGCGCGGAGCGGGTCACCGTGCGCCTGCTGGACCGCAGGCGGTACGCCCAGTGGGAGAAGGAGTGGGCGGAGGTCGACGCCCGGTGGCGGCACCCGCAGCAGTGAGGGGCGGCGCCGGGTCCGCGCCGCGGTGCCCCGGCGTCTCGCGTGGCGGCCCGGGAACGTCCCTGCCACGCTGAAGTTGGCGGCTGTCCCGCCCGGCGCTGCCGGTCGGCTGCCCAGCCGGAACCGCCGTCCTCCCCGGCGTCGTACGCCGGGTCACCGTCCGGACGGCAGGAGCGACGCCCCGGCCGAAGTCCCCGATGCATGGCGGGACTTCACCGGTGCGACAGCGGCGCACCGCCCCTCGATCACGGAGGTTCCCATGGCATCAGCAGGTCATCCGACCGGAACACCGCACCCCGGCTACGGCGGGAGAACGACCGCACCACGGCACGAGGACCACAAGGGCCACGGTCTGGTGATGTTCGCCGGGGTCATGTTGGCGTTGTTGGCCTTGTTCAACGGCCTCGACGGCATCGCGGCGATCGTCAACTCGCACGTCTTCGTGGGGAACGTCTCCCTGGTCCTCGGGGACCTGCAGGCATTCGGCTGGTTGATGCTCGCCCTGGGCATCCTGCAGGCGGTGGCCGCCGTCGGCGTGCTCACCAAGGGCTCCGAAGCCGCCCGGTGGTTCGGTGTCGCGGTGCTGGGCCTGAACGCCTTCGCCCAGATGTTCTTCATCCCGTCCTACCCGGTGTGGTCGGTGCTGATCATCGCGCTGGACGTGCTGGCCATCTACGGACTGTGCGTCTACGGAGGGCGTTCGGCCGAGGCGACCGAGCAGGCGGCACAAGGAGGTTGAGCGGGACCGCGCGGCGCCCGCCTAGGCGGGCGCGCCTGCCCCACCGTCCCGGAAGATCCGGTCGAGCTGGTAGGTCAGGACGTCGGCGGCGGACCGGGCGGTGCGCTGGCCGACCAGGACGCTGGTGCCAAGCCCGGCGGACATGGCCAGCAGGCCGATCGCTTCGTTGCGCGCGTCGACCCCGGGTCGGGTGAGGTCCGCTTCCTGCGCCTGGCGCAGGAGTTCGGCCAGGGTGTCCTCGGCGGCGTCGGGGTCCTGGATGAAGGGCTGGCCGGCGAGCGCCCGGTCGGTCACGGACAGCACGGCGTACGAGGTGTAGACGAGGTGGAAGGTGCGGCTCGCCTCGTCGGTGGGCAGCGACGTCATCAGCAGTGCCTCGATCACGGCGCGCGGTCCGGCGCCCTCCCCCGCGACCCGCAACCGGGCGGCGACCCGTTCCCCGAACCCCTCGGCCAGCCGCTGCAATCCGTAGAGCAGCAGCTTCTCCTTGGTTTCGAAGTAGTACTGCACCAGCCGCAGTGACACCCCGGCCTCGGCGGCCACGTCCCGCATGCCGACGGCGTGCAGCCCGCGTCGGCCGGCGACTTGGAGGAGCGCCTGGGCGATCTGGTTGCGTCGTTCGGCATGGTCCACGTGCTTGGGCATCGGTCGCGTCGTCCTTCGTCGGTCGCATCGGTTCGGCACTGGGCTCTGCGGCCCTTTTTGATGGTACCGCCGTATCAATTTCATGGTACGTTCGTATCACGAAGACCGCGCACAACCCGTTCCGGAGGTGGCCGTGCCCAAGACCACGACCCGCATTCAGGCCGATGTCGGCCGCTACGTGAGCGACACCCTGCGCGACCGCTACTTCGCAGCCTGCGACGCGGTCTACGCACTGGGCGCCACCTCCACCGCGGAGGGCGACGTGGAAACCTCCTTCGGCACCACCCACGTCTACCGCTACGAGCCGGCCGACCCCGCCGCCCGTGCCCGTACCCCCGTCGTCCTGGTGCACGGCTCGGGCTCCTGCTCCGCCATGTGGTACCCGAACACCCCCGCCCTCAGCGCCGCCCGCCCGGTGTACGCGATCGACACCCCGGGCGACCCGGGGCGCAGCGTGCAGCGCGCCCCCCTGCACCAACCCGAGCGCGCCGCCGAGTGGTTGGACGAGACCCTGGCCGCCCTCGACCTCGACCGCGTCCACCTCGTCGGCGCCTCCTACGGCGGCTGGCTCACCGTGAACCAGGCACACCGCCGTCCCGGCCGCCTCGCCTCGGTCACCCTGCTCGACCCCGGCGGCCTGGAGAAGGTGGGACTGCGCTTCTTCGCCTGGATCTTCGTCAGCCTGTTCGCGACCGCGGCCCCCAAGGCGCTACGGCCGCGACTGGCCGCCTGGCTCGAACAGCCGGTGCTCGTCGTGCCGGAGCTGCGCGCGATGATCAGGGCCGGGGTCCGCGCCCACCGCATCCGCCGCCCGGCCCCGCTCCCCCTGTCGGACGCCGAACTGTCGACCATCCGCACCCCGCTCTACCTCGTGCTCGGCAAGCGCAGCCTGCTCGTCCACGCCAAGCGCCAACTGGAGCGCGTACCCCGCTTGATCCCGGGTGCCCGCGCCGAGATCCTCACCGAGACCGGCCACGGACCGCAGATCGACCACGCCGACGAGGTCAACCGCCGGATGCTGCGCTTCATGGACGCCGTCGACTGACCCACCGCCCCGGGCACACCCCGGCGGCCGACGCAAGAGATCCCGACCGATCGGACGACCGGCCGGGATCTCGCACGTCGGGTCGATCCGCCCACGGCGGGCGGGGCGCCGGGGCGCCCGACTCAGGGCAGGATGGAGTCGACGCAGCCGCCGTCGACGCGCACGGCGCCGCCGGCGGTGGCGGTGGCGGAGGCGGAGGCGGAGGCGTGGGGCGAGGCGAGGTAGACGACCAGGTTGGCGATCTCCTCGGGCTCGATCAGGCGTTGCAGCAGGGACTGCGGGCGGTACTTCACCATGAACGCGTGCTGCGGCTCGTCCCAGGGCAGCGCGTCGCCGACGAGCTCGCGGACGAAGCCCTGGACGCGCCGGTGTGGGTCGGCCCGGCGAGGACGGAGTTGACGGTGACGCCGGTGCCCGCGGCGTCCTTGGCGAACCCGCGACTGACCGCGAGCAGCGAGGTCTTCGTCATGCCGTAGTGGATCATTTCGGCGGGGATGGCCACGGCCGAGTCGCTGGCGAGGTTGCGGACGCGCGGAGGTGCCGGCGCAGGACAACCTGCGCCGGGGTTACGCCAGTGGGCGGGTTGGGGTCAGAGGGCCTGGAGGGCGGTCCGGGCGAAGGCGTCGTCCTGCTCGGGGGCGCCGCCGCCGAGGCCGAGGGCGCCGACGAGTTGCCCGTCGCGGTGGATCGGCACGCCGCCGGCGATGAACAGCAGGGGCGTGTCCAGCGCGGTGGGCAGGGAGTGGAAGGGGCCGTCCGGCTTGACCAGGTCGACCAGGTCGGCCGTCGGCGCGTTCAGTTGGAGGGCGGTGCGGGCCTTCGCCGTGCTGGTCTCACCGGAGATCAGCACGGCGCGCTCGTCGCGGCGGAAGGCCAGCAGGTGTCCGCCGGCGTCGAGGACGGTGATGCTGACCGGGACTCCCGCCGCGTCGGCGGCGCGGCGGGCAGCGCGGACGAGGGTCTCCGCGTCGGTGGCGGTCAGCGGGGCGACGGTGGTGGTGCTCATGGGGAACTTCCTCGGATCGGTGCGGGCACGGGTGCGGCGCCGTGCGGGTACGCGGGTTCAGGAGTGGACGGCTCCCGCCGCGGCGGGAGCGGCGCCCCGGTCGGGGGCGGCGACGGAGCCGGCGGCCGCGGTGGTGCGGTGGCGGCGCCGTTCGAGTCGGTGGGAGAGGACGGCGAGCACCAGCGCGGCGGCGGCCAGGACGGCGCCGACGGCGTTGGGCGCCGCGTAGCCGAGGCCGGCCGAGATCACCAGGCCGCCGAGCCAGGCGGACAGGGCGTTGCCCAGGTTGAAGGCGCCGATGTTGGCCGCGGAGGCGAGCGTCGGGGCGCCGTGGGCGTGGTCCAGGACGCGCTTCTGCAGCGGCGGGACGGTGGCGAAGCCGAGGGCACCGATGAGGAAGATCGCCACGACGGAGGCGACCTTGCCCGAGGCCAGGAAGGTGAACAGCAGCAGGACCAGCGCCAGCCCGCCCAGGGCGGTGTAGAGCAGGGGCATGAGCCTGCGGTCGGCGAAGCGGCCGCCGATGAGGTTGCCGGCCACCATGCCCAGTCCGAAGACCACCATCAGCCAGGTGACGGAGGATTGCGCGAAGCCGCTGACCCCGGTCATCATCGGCGCGATGTAGGTGATCGCGGCGAACACGCCGCCGAAGCCGAGGACCGTCATGGCCATCGCCAAGATGACCTGGGCGTCCTTGAAGGCGGCGACCTCGTGCCGCAGTCGGACCCCCGCCGGCTTGGGCACGTCGGGGACGAGCTTGGCGACACCGACCAGGCCGAGCACGCCGAGGGCGGCGACGAGCAGGAAGGTCACCCGCCAGCCGGCGCGCTGGCCCACGAAGGTGCCCAGGGGCACGCCGACGACGTTGGCCACCGTCAGTCCGGTGAACATCATGGAGATCGCGCCGGCCTTCTTCTCCGGCGCCACCAGTTCGGCGGCGACGACGGAGCCGATGCCGAAGAACGCGCCGTGCGCCAGCGAGGCCACGACCCGACCGATCAGCATGACGGCGAAGACCGGGGCGACGGCGGAGACGAGGTTGCCGAGGACGAACAGGCCCATCAGCAGCATGAGCATGTTCTTGCGGGAGATCCTGGTGCCGAGGACGGTCATGATCGGTGCGCCGATCGTGACGCCGAGGGCGTAGCCGGTGACGAGGAGGCCGGCGGCCGGCACGGACACGCCGAGGTCGGCTCCGACCTGGGGCAACAGCCCCATGATCACGAATTCCGTGGTGCCGATTCCGAAGGCCCCTATGGCCAGGGCCAGCAGTGCGAGCGGCATGACGAGGTCCTTTGACACGCGAGAGGGAAAAATGCGCAAGCGCCTTACGCGCCTCAACAATAGTTGCACACGCTGACTAACGGCAAACGCGGGTATAGTGATGAACGTGATACCGCGGTAGGCCCCCTCCGGCGCCGCCGACCGCACGACCCGACCGAGGGAGCCGCCCATGACCGCCACCGACCCGTCGATGACCGCACTGGCGCACGGCTGGTCGGCACTCTCACTGCTGCACGGACGCATCGAAGGCAGCGTCGAACGCGCACTGCAGGCCGCACACCAGCTCAGCGCGCGCGAGTACGCGCTGCTCGACGTGCTGAGCCGCCAGCACGACGGCGAGGGCGGCCACCTCCAGATGCGCCAGGTCGCCGACTCCGTCGTCCTCAGCCAGAGCGCGACCACCCGACTGGTCACCCGACTGGAAGACCGCGGACTGCTCTCGCGCTACCTGTGCCCCACCGACCGCCGCGGCATCTACACCGACGTCACCGACGACGGCCGACGCCTACTCGAAGCGGCCCGCCCCACCCACAACACCGCCCTGCGCAAGGCCCTCGACCAGGCAGCCACCCAACCCGTCCTCGCGCCCCTGGTCCTCGCCGTCCAACAACTACAGGGCGGCCTCCACCCGGCGTGACCCACCACCGCTCGCACCCCACAACCAGCGGGCCACGAGCGGCACTTGGCGTTCCGCGGGCCCAGCACTCGTCCGGTCGGTCAGGTGCGGAGCCAGATGGTGCGGGCTGCGGCGATCGCCGTGCCGAGGTGAGCGTAACGGCGCGTGTCGTGGCGGCCGGCCACCGCGCGGTGCTGCTGGAGCCGGCCGACGGCTCACTCGACGGTGTTGCGTTTCGTGCACCGCTCCGCGTCGATGCCGCGTCCCCGCCCGCCGCATGAGCCGTTGCACAGACAGGCAGCCCCGCCTGTCGGTCTTCTCCGGGACATCACGGATTCGGGCAACGGCTGAACGTCACCGATCGGCCCGGCGTCATCGGCCGGACGCGTCCTAGCCGAAGAAGTCCGGGAAGCCCGGCTCGGTCGAGTCGGTGTCGGGCATCAGGGCCGCGAGAAGCGCCGCGGTGGCGGCGGCCTGCTCGGCGGACCGGGGCACCATGACGTCCTCGTACGTGGCGACCGCGGCGTCGACCTCGGGCCGGTCGGCAAGGGCCCGGGCGAGTTCGGCACCGTCGAGCATGGCGAGGTTCGCGCCGACGCCGACCGGCGGCATCAGGTGGGCGGCGTCCCCGAGCAGGGTGATGCCCGGAACGCGCTCCCAACGGTGCGGGACCGGAAGAACGAACACGGGCCGGATGATGAACGCGCCGTCGTTCAAACGCATCAGCTCGCGCAGGCTCTCGTCGAAACCCTCGAACATGCCCAGCAAACGGGCACGCAGCGCCTCGGTGTCGGTCGGGTCGATGTCCTCGTGCCAGTCGAGCGGGCCGCGGAAGCCGATGTAGACGCGGATGTGGGCGTCCGCATTGCGCTGGGCCATCAGACTCAGGCAGCCGGCCTTGGCCCACAGCGTGCCCTGACCGACCCGCTCGGCGAGCGCGGGGAACCGCCGGTCGACGTCGTGGAAACGGGCCTCTACGAACGTGCACCCGGTGTAGGCGGGTTGGGCGTCGGAGAGCGCCGCGCGCACCTGGGACCAAGCGCCGTCCGCGCCCACGACCAGGTCGAACTCCTCGACGGTGCCACGGGTGAATTCCAGGCGTACGGTCCCGTCACCCAACGGGACGGCCCTCACGACCGAGTGGTCCCAACGCACGGTGCCCGGGGTGAGGGAGTCGAGCAGAAGGGCGCGCAACTGACCCCGGTCGACCTCCGGGGCACCGGTGTCGCCGGGTTCGGGCCGATGGTGGTGCAACAGGGTCGCCGACCGGTCCATGAGGCGCATTTCCTGACCTTCGGGCCGGGAGAGCGCGAGGAACTCGTCGAGGAGCCCGGCGGCACGCAGACCCACCTGGCCGGTGTCCGCACGAATGTCGAGGTTGCCTCCCTGCGAGCGGGAGTCAGGCGTCACCTCCCGCTCGAAGACGGTGACGGGAACGCCGAGCCGCTGAAGGGTACGGGCACAGACGAGACCGCCGAGGCCCCCTCCGACTATCGCGATACGAGGGGAGATGGACATGGTGGTGCTCCGATCGGAGAAGGAATGCGTAAGTGAGTACGGGGCGATGGTCGGCAGCGAAATCGGACCAACTCGCAGGGAAACAGGCGCTGTTGTGACGGGCTTGGTGACGCGCAGTGCACGAACTCCCCCACCGCCCGAGGGAAAACACCCCGTTGAGAGGGCGGCAACCCTGGAGGAGAGCGACCGACCCCGTACTCCTCACGAGAATCGGGAGCGAGCCCGTGCGACAACGATGCGTGCACCGTTCGTCCGCGCCCTCAGCGCGTGGCGGCGCACGATCGCCGGCCCGGACGGAACCGGGCCCGGTGCGCGCGGCGCGCCGGGAATCCACGCCTTCAAGGGCAAGCGCCGCGCCCCGACTTCGCAGTGGTCAGCCGCGATGCGCAGCGACGAGCCGGCGCGCCGCCATTCCCCGACGGGCGGATGCCGTGGCGAGCGGGGCATCGACCTCGCGGTCGCCCCGCTCTCAGGCGACTTCCGCCCGCAGCAGCCCCACCCGGCGGGCCGTGTCACCGCCCGCAGTCGCTTCGAGCAGGTGCCGGCAATCCCGGGAGGGTATGGTGCGCTGCCGCTGGTTCATGCCTGGTGAGGTTAGTGCGGGAGGTGTGCCGGAGCCACTGATATTCGCACCGTCGCCCGGAGTCCGGTGAGCGTACTCCCCCGCCCGTCAGCCCGCGCCCCGCCAACCACCCGGTTCCAACGCCGCATCCCCGTCACCGCTCCGCGCCACCCCGACAAGCCGTCGCGTCGGAGACCCCCGCCGATCGCGTTCACGTGCCCACTGCCTGAGCGACCATGGACAGCCATACGGCCCGCGCCACCGGGGCGCGCCCGTGTGCCCCGGCTCCCAGCTGGGGGGACTGAGTAGTCGAGCTGGCGCCGCAGGGCGCGGCTGCCCGACGATGACGCGACGGAAGATCACGGAGAGGGGTCGGCACGATGACGGGCGACTTGGCGTGGATCGGGGAGCACTGGTACAGCGGTGCGATCGTCAAGGACGGGATGCGGGCGGACATCTCCCTCACGGCGGTACGGGGCGTGGACCCGGTGGACTTCGTGGTCCGCCTCGGTGCCGACCGCCGCATGGCCGAACGGCCGCCCCTGTTCAAGGACTTCGACAGGCGGGGCGTGGACTGGGGCGACAGCGTGGCGATGTTCGGCCGCAGCGGCGAGTGGGCGTACGTCCTGGAGATGGAGCGATCCACCTGGCACCTCGTCTTCCTCGACCGGCTGGGCCAGGACACCCTGGTGGGGCAGGGCGAGGAACTCGTCTGCCTGGATCGCTTCCTGCACGAGGCCCCGTGGGTTTTCTACGGCGACGCAGCCGGCGAGATGAGGGCCGTCGAGCCCGGTGACAGCCTGCTGGAGACCGCGATCCCGCCCGTGGACCGGCTCGGGGCGTTCGCCGCACTGGATGCGGCGATGCGCCGGGCCGGCGCGGTGCGGGCCACCTTCCCCGGTTGCGAGGACCCCGAGGACGAGGACGAGGAGCTGGCGAGGCGGCTGTTCGGGGCGGTCGGCGAGCATCTCGGGTTGTCGCTGCCGCGTCGGGAGATCGAGCAGGGGCTACTGCCGGCGGTGCTCCTGCCCACGCCACTGTGAACGGGCAAACAGCGGGACGTCGGCGGCCTGGCTACCGGGAGGGCCGCCCGCACCCGTACCTCAATCCTCCGCAGCCAACTCCCCCGCCCCGTAGAGAAGTTCGCCGAAGGGTGTCGGGTCGGGTCGCTGCCCGACCAGGACGCGTTCGGAGTCTGTCGGTTCCCCCGGGCGGAAAAACAGCAAAGGCAAGGAGAGCGCTCTCCTTGCCACTCTCAACTTATAGCGTACTGGGGGGCTTGCCGCAAGGCCCCGGGCATGGCGCACAATCGTCGACCGATGCCAGCGCCTAGGGAAAATGGGGCACTACGTGCGTGAGTTGTTGTCGACGTATGGGGGACGCGGTGTCGTCGGACCACTGGAGGCGGCGGTGATGCGATCGGCCACCGCAGTGCGAGGGAACGTGGCTGCTTCGGAGGTGTCGCAGTGATCGAGCGGTACGTGTGGGATCTTCGCGACGCCGACGAGACGCAGGTGGCGGTCGTCGGTGGCAAGGGCGCGCACCTGGGCGGGCTCTCCCGGATCGACGGCGTCCGGGTGCCGGAGGGCTTTTGCGTGACGACGGACGCCTTCCGGCGGGTGATGGCGGAGGCGCCGTCGATCGATGATCAGCTCGATCAGTTGTCGCGGCTGGACCCGGACGACCGGGAGGCGGTCCGCAGGCTCAGCGCGCAGGTGCGTCGGACCATCGAGGGGATCGCCGTCCCGGACGATCTCGCGGCGGCGATCACCCGCGCGCTCGGCCGGTTCGGCGAGCAGGCCGCCTACGCCGTCCGGTCCAGCGCGACGGCGGAGGACCTGCCGACGGCTTCCTTCGCCGGCCAGCAGGACACGTACCTCAACGTCATGGGGCGGGCGGAGATCCTCCGGCACGTCAGCCGGTGCTGGGCCTCGCTCTTCACCGAGCGGGCCGTGACCTACCGCCAGCGGAACGGCATCGACCACCGCACGGTCCGCATGGCCGTGGTCGTGCAGCGGATGGCCTTCCCGCAGGCGTCCGGCGTCCTGTTCACGGCCGACCCCGTCTCGGGCAACCGGAAGGTCGCCACCGTGGACGCCGGCTTCGGTCTCGGCGAGGCCCTGGTCTCCGGGCTGGTGAACCCCGACGTCTTCACCGTCCGGGACGGCGCGGTCGTCACCAAGACGATCGCCGCCAAGCAGCGTGCCGTACAGGCCCTGCCGGCCGGCGGTACGCAGGAGGTGGCGATCGACGCGCAGCAACAGGAGCAGCCGGCGCTCACGGATGCGCAGGTCGTGCGCCTGGTGGAGCTCGGGCGGCGGATCAAGGCGCACTTCGGCCGCCCGCAGGACATCGAATGGTGCCTGGTCGACGACGGCTTCCGGATCGTGCAGAGCCGGCCGATCACGACGTTGTTCCCCGTTCCCGAGGCCGGCGACCAGGAGAACCACGTCTACGTCTCCGTCGGTCACCAGCAGATGATGACCGACGCCATGAAGCCGCTGGGGCTCTCCATGTGGCAGCTGACGGCCATGGTGCCGATGCACGCGGCCGGCGGGAGGCTCTTCGTCGACGCCACCCGGCGCCTGTCCTCGCCCGCGGGCCGCGCCGCCCTCCTGGACGTCATGGGGAAAGGCGATCCGCTGGTCAGGGACGCGTTGGAGACCGTCCTCGACCGCGACGACTTCGTCCCGTCGCTGCCGGACGCGGTGCCCGGCAGGCCGGCGGCCGGCGGTGCGCCCGCCCCCATCGAGAACGATCCGGCCGTCGTCAAGGAGCTGATCGAGCGCAGCCGGGCGTCCGTCGCCGCCCTGGAACGCGACATCCGGACGAAGACCGGACCGGAGCTGTTCGACTTCCTGCTGGAAGCCTTCGACGAGCACAAGCGGGCCCTCGGTGATCCGCTGAGCGTCCAGGCGATCATGGCGGGGATGGAGGCCACCTGGTGGCTCAACGACAAGCTTCAGGAGTGGCTGGGCGAGAAGAACGCGGCCGACACGCTCACGCTGTCCGCCCCCGACAACATCACCTCCGAGATGGGACTGGCGCTGCTGGACGTCGCGGACGTGATCCGCGCGCGACCGGAGGTGGTGGCCTTCCTCCAGGACGTCGAGGACGAGGACTTCCTGGGCGAGCTGGCGAAGGTCGCGGGCGGGTCCGAAGCGCGCGACGCCATCGAGGGTTACCTCGACCGGTACGGCATGCGCTGCGTCGGTGAGATCGACATCACGCGGCCGCGATGGCGCGAGCGTCCCAACACGCTCGTGCCCGTGCTCCTGGACAACGTCCGGAACTTCGCGCCGGGCGCCGCCGCGCGACGCTTCGAGGAGGGGCGGCGGAAGGCGCAGGAGAAGGAGGAGGACGTGCTGACGCGCTTGCGGGCGCTGCCGGACGGGGACCCGAAGGCCGACGAGACCAAGCGGATGATCGACCGGGTGCGGACCTTCATCGGGTACCGGGAGTACCCGAAGTACGGCATCGTCAGCCGCTACTTCGTGTACAAGCAGGCCCTGCTGGCGGAGGCCGAGCGCCTCGTGGCGGCCGACGTGCTTCCCGCGAGGGAGGACGTCTTCTACCTCACGTTCCAGGAGCTCCACGACGTCGTGCGCTCGCACCAGGTGGACGGCCGGCTCGTCCAGCAGCGCAAGGACGCGTTCCGCGCGTACCAGGCGCTCACGCCGCCCCGGGTACTCACCTCGGACGGCGAGGCCGTCACCGGGGCGTACCGGCGCGACGACGTGCCGGCCGGCGCCCTGGTCGGCCTACCGGTGTCCGTCGGGACCGTCGAGGGCAGGGCCCGCGTCGTCCTCGACATGGCGGAGGCCGATCTCGAAGCGGGCGACATCCTGGTCACGACCTTCACGGATCCGAGCTGGTCGCCGCTGTTCGTCGGCATCGCGGGCCTGGTGACGGAGGTGGGCGGACTGATGACCCATGGCGCGGTGATCGCCCGGGAGTACGGCCTGCCGGCCGTCGTGGGCGTGGCGCAGGCCACCCGGCTGATCCGGGACGGGCAGCGGATCCGCGTGCACGGAACCGACGGCTACGTCGAGATCCTGCCTTGACCGAGCACACCGACCACACCGACCACTCCGAGTAAGCCCGTCCGTCCGTGGCTTCCGGCCGAGCGATGCCCAGCAGTCGACGGCCGCTCCATGGCGGCCGTCGAACGGCCTGGTAGCGAGCTGACGGGCGACCGTGGCGAGCCCGCGGCCGCAGCCACCCGACGCCGATTCGGTCGATCCGTGTCCGTGCCGTACAGTTCACAGTGCCGTCGCGGGGTGGAGCAGCTCGGTAGCTCGCTGGGCTCATAACCCAGAGGTCGCAGGTTCAAATCCTGTCCCCGCTACTGAAACGGTGCAGGCCCGGTGGATCCCACCGGGCCTGCACCGCGTTTGCGCACCCGAGCGAACCGGCCCGCGGATTCCCCGTTGCGCGCGGCCGGGACGCCTGCGGCGAGCCGCTACTGTGGCGCTGCCGTCTGACCGTCGCCAGATTTGGGGTAGCTCCAGTGAGCAACGTCGATGCCTTTCGTCTTGTCGTCACGGGTGGCGGCACCGGTGGTCACACGTATCCGGCGCTCACCGCGATCCGTGCGCTGCGCCGGCGGCTGTCGGCCGAGGGCAGGGCCCTCGACGTGTTGTGGATCGGCACTGCCGACGGACTGGAGGCCCGGGTCGCCCCGGCCGAGGGGATCCCGTTCGCCACGGTGGCCACCGGCAAGGTTCGCCGGGCGAAGAACCCGCTCAAGATGATGTCGGCGGCCAACATCAAGGACATGGCGCGGGTGCCGCTCGGCGTCGCGCAGGCGCGGAAGCTGGTCGCGGGCTTCGGGCCGGACGTGGTGCTCGCCACCGGCGGCTACGTCGCCGTGCCGACCGGCCTGGCGGCGCGCATCTGCCGACGTCCGCTGGTGCTGCACGAACAGACCGTGCGGCTGGGCCTGGCCAACCGCAAGCTCGCCGGCTCGGCGACGCGGATCGCGGTGTCGTCGGAGTCCTCCGTGCCGCTGCTGCCGGAGCGGGTGCGCGGGCGGGCGGTCGTCACGGGAAACCCCATCCGCCCCGAGGTGCTCGCCGGGCACCCGGACAAGGCGGTGCAGAGTCTCGGGCTGCACGCGTTCGACCGGGGGCTGCCGACGGTGTACGTCACCGGCGGCGCGCAAGGGGCCCGGCAGATCAACGACGTCGTGCGGGACGCCCTGCCGTGGCTGCTCCAGCAGGCCAACGTCGTCCACCAGTGCGGCCCGGACAACGTGGCGGAACTACGCCGCCACGCGGCAGCGCTGCCGACGGCGTTGGCCGGCCGCTACCACCTGACCGGTTTCGTGGGCCCGGAGCTGCCCGACGTCCTGGCGCTCGCGGACGTCGTCGTGTCGCGGAGCGGTGCCGGGACCCTCGCCGAGCTCACCGCGCTCGGCAAGCCGGCCGTGTTCGTGCCACTGGCCTCCGCGGCGGGCAATGAACAGGCGCACAACGCACGACACTTGGAGGAGGCCGGGGCGGCGCTCGCCTTGCTCGGTGACGTCACCGCCGGCCGCCTGAAGGACGCCGTGGGACCGCTGCTCACCGACCCCGCACTGCGGGCGACGATGGCGGAGCGGGCCCGGGCGCACGGGCGGCCGGACGCGGCGGACCGGTTGGTCGAGGTCCTGGTGTCCACCGCATCGGGCTGACCGCTGTGGCGCGGCCACAGGCATGGCGGAGCCCGTGCCGCTCCTCGCGGTCGTCGTCGCCGTGTTGACCGTCCTCGCCGTCGGCGTGGCAGTCACGACGGTCCGCAACGGGCAGGTGTCTGCGCACGCCGCCCCCGAAGGCCGCGCTTGGTCACTGGGTGCGCAGTGCGCCCCACAGCGGCAGTTGCTCGAAGAACGCGACGGCTTCGTCCCGCCACCGCCCCCGCCAGGTGGCGGCGACGGCGGCCGCCTCCTCGGCACCGCCGCGGATCTCGGCGAGAAGTTGCTCGTCGACGCCGTGGTGCCTGGCGATGTCCTGAACCCGTTCGACGGTCTGCGGCGGGCAGCCGGGGCCGGCGAGCGCCGACTCCACCACCGCCCGCTCCGCGCCGCTCGTGGCTGCCAGCAGTGCGCACACCGCGTAGCTGCGGCGGCCCTCGCGCAGGTCCGATCCCGCCGGTTTGCCGACCGTGCCTGCGTCCGCGAACAGGTCGAGGTAGTCGTCGCGCATCTGCCCGCTCACGCCGAGCAGTCGGGCGTACCGGGTCAGCTCCTCCTCGTGGGCGGTCACGTCCGCGCCGGCCGCGAGCAGGCCAAGCTGCAACGGAGCCAGCACCGAGTAGCGGGCGCTCTTGTACTCGGACACGGTGTCCAGCACCGCGCGGTCGGGCACCGGGCCGAAGTCGCGCTCCAGGTCGAGGAATTGGCCGCGGACCGTGTCCGCCCCCGCCGTTGCCTGGACCGCGGCCATCGCCTGCCGCAGGTCGCGGGGCACCGGCGCGGTCAGCAACACCTGGACCGACAGGAACGCGGCCAGGTCCCCGGCCAGGACGGCCAGGCCCAATGCCGTGTGCGGACGGTCGGGGAACCGGTCGCGGTAGGCGTAGTACACCGACGGCGCCCCCCGGCGCACCGGGGAGTCGTCGATGATGTCGTCGTGGATCAGCCCGTGCGTCTGCAACAACTCGATGCTGAGCGCGGCCTCGTCCAGCCCCGTCACGGCATCGGGGGTCACCAGTCGCGCAGCCTCGTACACCAACGCGACCCGTAGCCGCTTGCCGCCCCGCAGTGACATGTCCCGCACCAGCTCCAGGGCCTCGGGCACGAACGCGTTGCGCGGCGGCCCCTGCCTGGCGACCGAGTCGAAGTAGTCCGCGAACAACCCGTGGAAGCGGTCCCGGCATCCGGCGAGCCGCTCGTGCACACCGGCCTCGATCTCAGCACTCATCGCTCTCCCTGGCACCCCGTCAGGCGCGACGGCCGTCGACGCACATCGTCAACTGGCATTCAACACCATCGGTGCGTGGCGCGAAGTGACCGCTTCCCTCGGACGATCGCGGGGGAGCCGGCAGGCCGTGGCGTCGGGGGCCTGGCGACCCGAGCAGCACCTCGGCGTCCAACGTCGACGACTCGCCTGGTGCGGTGGCGGAAGCCACCGGCTCGGCGTGGGTCGGGCCCGCGGCGGCCAGGCACGTTGGGCGCGCCCACGAGGCGTCGGGTCGGGCGGATAACCTGGGCCCGTCAGTAAAAGATCACCGAAGGGCGAAGCACATGGCAGACATCGTGGAGACGGCGGCACGCAAGGTTTTCGCGCGCTACGACCTCGACGGGGACGGTCAGGTCACCGCGGAGGAGTACCGCCAGGTCATCGCGGAGCTGGAGGGCACGGAGATCACCGAGGCGCAGGCTCAGGAGCTGATCGACTCCCTCGACACCGACGGCGACCGCCAGATGTCCTTCGAGGAGTTCTGGGCGGCCATGAATGGCTGACGCTGTCGGGTCCGGCACGTGAACGTGCCGGACCCGGTCGTCATCCCCCATCCGGTGCGACGGGGAGGACCATCAACACCCTTCACGCGCCTCGCCGTTGCCGGCCGGCGTGCCAGCAGAGCCAGGGCTGGGCGCGGCAGGTCGCCGGCAAGGCCAGGCATCCCGCCGGGGCCCGCCTCGCCCATAGCAGGGGTCGACAGGTGGGCGCAACTACCCGCCGCTGAAAGCCCTTTCGAGGGCTAGCATCACTCATCGCGAGTTCACCAGCACGGTGAGTACCCCTACGGGGTCACTGCGAGAGTGGGGGTAGGCGTGCGGGATGTCGTGCGTGAGTCGGCGTTGGCGGGCCGACTGGTGGTGTGGGAGGAGTCGGCCCGGGACGGGGCACAGGCCAAGACGCTGATGCCGGGCGGGTTCCGGGTGCGCCTGGCGTTGGAGCAGGGGGCGCTGTTCGGTGCGGACGGGCCGCGCCACGTGGTGTTCGCGGCCGGCTTCCCCGCGGTGTGCGCCGAGGAGTTCGAGGCGGTGCGGCAGGTCGCCGTCGAGGCCGAAGGGCACGTCAGCGTCGCGGCCGTCTGTCGCGGCGCCCTGGCCGACGTCCAGCAGGCCGTGGCGTCGGTGCGCGGCAGCACGCACGCCCGGGTGATGGTGGTCGTGCCGGCCTCCGAGGCGATGGCCCAGGTGATGGTCCACCAAGGCGCCCGTGAAGCGCTGGCGCGCGGCGTGGACCTGGTCAAGGCAGCCCGCGACCTGGACGACGAGGTCGCCGTCGACGTGTGCCTGGCCGATGCGTCCCGCGCCGACCACCTGCTGATGGCCGATGCCGCGGGAGAGTTGACCGTCGCCGGGGCCGGCACGGTGATCCTCGCCGACACCGTCGGCCGGCAACTCCCCGCCGAGGCGGCCGAGATGTTCGCACGCGTCTCCGCGGCGTCCGCCGCCGGGACGGTGCTCGGCTCGCACCTGCACAACGATCTCGGCCTCGGCCTGGCCAACACCCTCCAGGCCCTCCGGGCCGGGGTGCGGGTGGTCTCCAGCTCATGGCTGGGCCTCGCGGAGCGCTCCGGCATGGTCGCCACCGAGCAACTGCTGTTCCTCCTCGCCCACGCCCCGGACCGCGTCACCAAGCTGCTCGGCACCTCGCACAGGGCGGACCTGTGGTGGCGGGCGCCCGACCTCACCCGCCTGCCCGCGATCGCCGCCCTGGTCTCCGAACAGACCGGCGTGCCCCTGACGGTGACCACACCGGTGGTGGGCACCGGAGTCGGCACCCTCTCCACCGGCACCCCCTTCGTGGACCCCGACCTGTTCCAGCCCTACGACCCCGCAACGCTCCTGGGCATCGAACCGAGGATCGTGCTCACCCACCTGGCCAGCACCCGTGTCGTCACCGCCGTCGCCGCCCGGCTCGGCCACCGCCTCGACGCCGCACAGAGCAGGGCCGCCAGGGCCTGGGTCAAGGCCCGCGCCTTCCGCACCGGCCGCGCCGTCGTCGACGAACACGCCTTCGCCGCCTACCTCGACGGCCTCACCGAGCACCGCACGGAGACCACCGCATGAGCCACCGACCCGCAGCCGACGCCACCCCGGCCACCAGCGACACCGCCACCGTCCGCCGCGCTCTCGCCCTGGGCCGGGCAGTCGTCCTGCCCAATCCCGCCCCACTCACCTGCGTCGTCACGGCCACCCGGCCCACCGCCGTCAACGTCGCCAAGGGACGCCCCGCCGACCAGGCCGTCGCCCTATGGGCCCACCACCCGCACACACGCGAGGCACTGACCGAGCACCTCGACCTCAGCCCCGACGCACACCGGCTCGCCCGCCGCCTGCTCACCGAGGAACTCGTCACCCTCCTGGCACCCCTGCGCCGCCCGCACGACGTCCCGTCCTGGCTGGCCCCCGCCGCCAAGGACGGCTGGACGCTCCTGTTCGCCGCCCGCTGGCAGCCCCTGGCACCACTCCTCGACGACTTCCCCCTGCTCTACGTCAGCAGCGCCAACCGCACCGGACACCCGCCCGCAGCCACCCCTGCCGAGGCCGCGCCGCACTTCGCCCCCCACACTCCCGTCCTCACCGCCCCCGTCCCACTCGCCGCATCCCTCAGGCACGCGACCACCACCGTCCGTGTCCACCCCGACGCACGGACCGAACTCCACCGCCACGGCGCCCAGGACCACCCCCACCCCAGCGCCGAGCACTACCTCAGCCACCTCCACCACACCTACCGAACGTCACCCACCGTCTGAAGGCGCGCAGTCGCCCTCTCCCCCGTCGCCAACTCCCGGCGCCCGTCGGTCTGATCGGAGGATTCGCCGCGGCCGGGCCGTTCACGGACGGGCGTTGCCGGGGTCGGCTCCCCGTGTGGTCAGGGGCGAGGTCGCCCCTGACCACACGTGCGTCACACGGGGAGCAGGTGCCACTGCCGGTCCCGGTGGTCACCCTCCGCCCGGTGCTGCTGGATCGCCGTGCGGGCGTTGGTGTCGACGCGCAGGAGCAGACCGCTGTTCCGGTTCGCGATCTCGTACACCTGCGGGGTGTCGGTCGCGGAACTCACCGGGATCAGCCTCCAGTGCTGGTGGTGGGCGTCGTCACCCTCGTAGGCCCGTTGCGCGACCACTGCTCCGGCCGTCTCGTGGCCCCCGACGATCTCCAGGACCTTGCCGCTGCGCAGGTTCTCGATCGTGTACAGGTTCTCGCCGTCGACCTGGCCCGCGACGACCAGCCGCCACCGCTGGTGGCCCCTGGGCGTGGCGAGGGTCTGGTGGATCTCGGCCCCGTCCTTGGTGGACTCGCGCTGGACCGCCATCCGCAGCCTGCTGCGGACGTTGGCCCAGGAGACCACCGTGCCCGATGCGGGCAGCCCGGCCCGCTTCGCCAACACGACCTTCCGAACCCGATGGTTGGCGTGGTCGGCGATGTAGAGGGTGTTGGCGCGGTCCACTGCGAGCCCGATCGGTTTGTTCAGCTGGGCTGACGCGGCCGGGCCGGCGTCACCGTCGAAGCCCCCGGTGCCGGTGCCGGCGACCGTGCTGATCTTCCCGTCGGACGTGACCTGCCGGACCCGGTTGTTGCCGAAATCGGCGATGTAGAGCGTGCCGACGCTGTCCAGCGCCACCTCGAACGGGTTGTCCAACTGGGCGGCGGTGGCGGGGCCTCCGTCACCACTGAAGCCCTTGGTCCCGGTGCCCGCGACCGTGCTGATGATCCCGTCGGCCGTGATCTTCCGGACCCGGTGGTTTCCGTTATCGACGACGTAGAGCTCGCCCGCGCGGCCCACCACCACCCCACGCGGGTTGTTCAGCTGGGCCGAAACCGCCGGACCACCGTCTCCGTCGGAGCCTTTGGTCCCGGTCCCCGCTACCGTGCTGATCAGCCCGTCCGTCGTGATCTTCCGAACTCGGCGGTTGTTGTGCTCGGTGACGTACAGGGTTCCGGTGCTGTCCACCGCCACCCCGTACGGGCCGTCCAACTGGGCGGCGGTGGCGGGGCCTCCATCACCACTGAAGCCCTTGGTGCCCGTGCCGGCGACCGTGCAGACCTTTCCGTCGGCCGCGACCTTCCGGACCCGGTGGTTGTCGGAATCGGCGATGTAGACGGTGCCCGCGCTGTCCACCGCCACTCCCCGGGGGCGGTTCAGTTGGGCCGAGGCGGCGGGGCCGCAGTCACCGCCGAAGCCCTTGGTGTCCGTGCCGACGACGGTGGTGATCTTCCCGTCAGTCGCGATCTTCCGGACCCGGTGGTTGTTGTACTCGGAGACGTAGAGGGCTCCGGTGGAGTCCACCACGACCCCGTACGGATTTTTCAACTGAGCTGACACAGCAGGGCCGTTGTCCCCTGTGAACCCGCTGACCCCGGTCCCCGCGACCGTGCTGATCGGAGGGGCGGAGTCCTCGCCACCCGTGGTTGCCTCGTGGGCAGTGCTCATCGTCATCCCTTCACCGTTCACTGACGGCCTGCTACGAGCGGTTGTCGTTGGAGGCGGACGGGTCCTCGGCGGTCGGCTTGGATGCCTTGGGGGCCTTGGAGAAGTCGTTCTTGTTCGGCTTGTTCTCCAGGTCCGCGTCCTTCTGGAGGCCGCTGTGCTCGGTCACCGTGGAGCTCGATTCCTGCATGCCGGCGGACGCCGCACGGGACACCGAACCGGGGTCCTGGGCGTACTGGGCCTGCGCGCCGGCCGATGCCTGGGTGGTCTGGACGAAGGAGCCGAGGAAGCCCAGGACGGCCCGCGCTTCGGGCGAGGTCTCCTGCACGACCTTCGCGCGGGAGTTGGCCCCGTGGATCGAGCTGTTGAACAGGCTCGCACTCGTGTCGTCGTACGTGTCGTCGTCGGCGTCCTCGAAGTCGACGCCGGCCCCCGGTTGCGGCTTGGTGCCGTCCGTGGTCACCGAGAAGAGCCCCGCGCCCTTGTCCGCGAAGCCGAAGATATTGTCGAACACCATGGTCGTCATCCCTGGTCGTCGTCGTGGCGGCGTGGCCCGCCCGGTCAAGGCTTCTTGTGGAGTTCCCGGTCACTGCCGGTCAGGCTCTCGCCGTCGAACATCGTGTGGTGGACCTCCAGGGCGGAGACGACCTCGGCCAGCCCCCTCATGCGGAAGCCGTTGCCGCCCGCCAGGTCGATGTCGCCGAGGTTGCGGGCGACCATCCTGCTGAGGCCGGGGTGTTCCCCGGGCTGCGGGGGAGACAGGACGGCCACCGGCACGTCGTACATCACCGCGAGCAACCCGGAGAAGGTGACCGGGATCTCGTAGGTGTACTGCTTGCGGGTACGTCGCTGCGTGACGATGGTCTCCACCCGGGAGCCCGGCGGGACCTCGCCGGAGATCTGCGATTTCGAGGCCCAGCTGGTGGTCAGGGACCCGCCGACGGAGGCCGTGATGCCCAACGCCAGCTGGGCGTTGAGCGTCGCGCTGCCGGTGGCACTGCCCTGGGTCGTGAACGCCACGGAGTTCGTCACCGAGTTCGCCGCGGAGTTCGTCGCGGAGTTCGTCGTGGCCGTCTCGGTGGTGTTGGCGTTGTCCACCCCGATGCTGTCCTTGCTGTTCTTGTTGGTCGTGGTGTTCCCGTTCTTGTTCGCCATGTCGTTCTTGAGCTGCGTCTGGAGTTGCGTCTGGAGGTCCATCCGGAGCTGGTTCTGCAGTTGCAACTGGAGCTGCGCGCTAACGCTGCCGCCGAAGGTGAGCCGGGCGTCTCCCTGGAGTGACCAGGTGACTCCGTTCGACACGGTGAAATCGACCGAGTCGGTGAAGTTCATCGAGGACGTCTGGCTGCGGTTGACGTAGGCGCGCGAGGAGAACGTGTCGGGCGGCGGCTGGCTGATGTTGCGCCGCTCCTCGATCAGCGGCTCCCCGAGGTTCATGTAGGCGAGCCAGCCCAGTTTGAACGCGGACCCGGGGAAGGCGCCGAAGCTCGACTTGTTCAAGGAGAACCCGACGGGCTTGTGGCGCACGCCGTAGTCGTCGACGTATACCAGGTTGGGGTGGTCCAGGATGGACTGCCAGGTCTGCTCGATGTTGAGTTCCCGCAGGTTCTTCTTCGTCAGTGGCTGACGCTTGGCCCGTTCCAGGTTGTACGCGTTGGAAGGCATTCCCCGTCCTCGACTGGTCTGGTCGCACTGCGTTCGGCGAACGGCAAAGCGGTATCAGGCATCTGCACATGTCCCGACCAACGAAATTACCGGGACCTCCATCACCCAAACGGTGACTCAGGGCATTCACCCCATCGGGTGATCAAGGTTGGGCGACCGTTCTCAACTCGCGGCAAATGAAGGTACGTTGAGGCGCCGCCAATCACCCGATGATGACTCTCCGACAGTCCTGCCTGTGCGCACCGCGGCCTCGGCCGTTGACGTGGGTGAGGGTATTGGATCCGGCCATCTCATCGCTTTCGAAGTCGTCTTCGTCGAAGGCGATCGAAGCTCCAGTAATTCCGCGCGATAAAGCACTGAACTGACCGCCCGACGCGTTGTTCTCCACATTCAGAACAGGTGAGGTTTTCGCGATGTACACCCAAGAACGCACGGCGATGTCGAATTTGGTGGTCGGCGGACCGGTGGCGGTGAACAGCTACGACAACGCGATCGTGGCGGCACTGCTCGAAAACCGGCCGGTCATGCTCGTCCACGCCTTCAACGGCGGCTACCTGCGGCCCGCCGAGCTGAAGGAGGAGAGCCACGACAAGGGGGTCAAGCTGGCCACCGCGCTCGACCCGGACACCAAGGAAGCGCAGGGCCACCTCTGGTACATCACCCCCGCCGGCTTCTTCGGGCAGCGACCGCTGTACGTCATCGAGAGCGCCGCGGGCCAGGTGTCGCCCAAACCCGCCGGTGCGGGCGAAGCCGACGCCGGTCGCGGCGACGACGGCGCCCCGAAGCCGAAGCGCAGGCGCATCACCGTCCACCAGGAAGCCCCGAAGAGCACGGCCGACACCGTTCAGGTCGGGCTCCCCGACAAGGTCGGCGACAAGTGGCGCGGGAAGAACGGCGCGCCCGAGGACACCCAGCTCTGGGTCGTCACGGTGACGCCGTGGGGCGGGATCACCTTCGTGCCGATCACCCACCCCGACGCCATCCTCGGGTTCAAGGACCACGCGGTGACGGCCGACAGCGAGGTGCGCCTCACCTACAACTGGGGCGGGGACTTCACCGGGACGGTCATCAACACGTTCTATCCGCGGCTGCCCAGCGAGTGGAACGTCCCGTACCACCACGTCTTCACGTGATCCGCGGCCGTCGCCGTGCCAGAACCGTCCCGAGCCAACGCCCGAACCGCCTGGAAGAGGCACCACGATGTCCGTGCCCACGGAAGAACTGAAGCTGGAGATCGTCAACGCGGCCACGGGGAAGCCCCTCGGCACCGAGGCCGCGCCGACCGCGGACGGGGCACTCGTCGTCCGCGACTTCCCCGATGACGGCCCGCGCCCGGAGCAGTGGCAGCTCGCCCCCGTGCAGGCCGCGGAAGGCGAGGAAACAGAGGACGACCAGGGATATGTGATCCGCAACGCGGTCACCGGCAAGGTGCTCGACGACCCCGCTGCCGCGGACCGCGCCGTCCGCCAGTGGGACGCCGCCGACGGCAATCAGGGTCAGCAGTGGCACGTCGTCCCCGTTGAGGGCGAAGCGGGCCTCTACTTCATCGAGGGCGCGACCGACGGCGCCGTCCTCGACCTCGACGAGCCCGGCGCGGACGACACCCGGGTCGTCCTGCGCGAGCACGACGACGGCGCGGAGAGCCAGCGGTGGCGGTTCGTCCCGGCCGAGCCCGAGCGCACCAGTGACCCCGCGTTGCGCTGGGCGGCACTGGGGCACTGGAACGGCCGCCAATCCTGGCGGCTGGCCCCCTCGACCGCGCTGCGGCCGGCCCCCGGCGCGACGCCCTCCTTCAGCAACATGCTGCTGGTCCTGGAGCGGTTCGGGAGCGACGAGGCCGCCGGGCAGTGGAAGAGCGAAGGGGTCACCCGCGCTCCCGGCGGACAACCGGGCTGGTGGGCCGGGGCCGGAGCGCGGTTCCTCGCCGACACCACGGGAGCGGGGCGGGCGGACGTCGTGGGGCTCAAGCCCGAGGAAGGGGCCGTGACGTCGTCCAGCAGGGGCGACGGCACGTTCGACGACGAAGAGCGCGTCCTGCACCCTCCCGTACCCGCGGCGGGCCCCGAGGACCTGTGGACCCTCGTGGACACGACGGGCCGCGGCAAGCCCGATGTCGTCGTGCTCGCCGCCGACGGTGTCCGGGTGTCCCCTCAGGGCGAGGACGGGACGTTCGCGCCCGCGGGCGAGCCGGTCCTCAAGGCGTTCGGACACGGCGAGCCGGCCGGTGGGTGGCTCGCCGACAGGCATCCCCGCTTCCTCGCCGACACCACCGGAGACGGCAGGCTCGACCTCGTCGGCTGCCACGACGACGGCGTCTGGGTGTCACTCCAGGACGAGGAAGGGACGTTCGCGCCGATCGGCGACGAGCCGGTCCTCCGGGCGTTCGGCCACGACGAGAAGGCGGGTGGGTGGCTCGCCGCCAAGCACCCGCGTTTCCTCGGCGACACCACCGGAGACGGCAGGCTCGACGTCGTCGGCTGCCACGACGACGGCGTCTGGGTATCGCTCCAGGACGAGGAAGGGACGTTCGCCGACCCCCTGTACGTCCTCGATGCCTTCGGGGTCGACCAGGGGTGGGGCACGGTCGAGGAGCACCCCCGGTTCCTGCTCAGGACCACCGGTGGCGGATCGCTCGACCTCGTCGGGTTCGGCCCGCAGGGCGTCGTGGTCTCGCGGGGGCGCGGCGACGGCACGTTCGGGCCCGCGAAGCTCGTACTGAACGACTTCGGGCCCGCCCAGGGATGGACGAGCACGAAGCACCTCCGATTCCTCGGCGACGTCACCGGCGACGGCAACCCCGACGTCGTCGGCTTCGGCGACGAGGGGGTCTGGGTGTCGCACAGCCGCGGCGACGGCACGTTCGAGCAGGCCCAACTGGTGTGCAGCGGCTTCGGATACAACGAGGACTCCGGCGGTTGGCGGGTCGACCGCCACCCCCGCTTCCTCGCCGACATCACCGGTGACGGGCGCGTCGACATCGTCGGTTTCGGCGGCCCGGGGGTGTACGTGGCCCGGAACCTCTTCCGGCGCTTCAGGACCCGGTAGTCCGGGGGAACGGGACGCCCCTGCTGGCCTTGGAGGGCCGGCCCGGCACCGTCCGGGGCGTCCTCTGACTGCGGGCGGCGGAGCCACCGCCGTGGGCTCCACCGCCCGCAGTCGGCACGGGGTTCACTCGTGGGCGCTGAGCACGCCGCCGGCGCTGAGCACGATGGAGACGCCGTTGGCGTCGAGGCCGACGTCGTGGCCCTTGGTCTCCAACGTGGCGTCGACCGAGCCGTCGTGGCCGATGATCTGCGCGCGGTACCGCAGTTCGCCGATCTTCGTCACCTTTGCGGTCCAACCACCGGCAAGGTGGAACGTGCCGGGCCCCTGCTGCCCACCACCCATCCAGGAGTGGACCTCGCCGCCCATCGTGAGCACCACGAACATGTCGTTGGCGTCCAGCCCGGCGTCGATCTCCTCCCCCGTCGTCTGCAACGTCGCCAACACCGCACCGCGGCTGACGATCTCGGCTCGGTAGCGCTGGCCGCCGAGGTCGTAGATCTTGGCCGTGCTGCCGTCCACCAGAGTCTGGGTGCGGACCGGGGAAGCCGACTTGGCCGTGGAGGCGCGCGTGCCGCCCGAGTGCTCGCCCGTGAGGGACGCCTTGGCGCCGACGCTCTGCAAACCGGACCAGCCCGCGGGACTGGCATCGGCGACCGCCGCACTCGCGCTCGTGCGTCCCGCGGGCTTGGCGTCGGTGGCGCCCGAGCCGGACCAGGCAACCAGGGACAGGCCGGCGGCCGCGGTCAGGGCCGCCGCGCCAACGCGCAGAGAACGGCTGCGGGCGATGCGGACGGTGGTGCTGGAGCGCATGTCGTGTTTCCTCCGGGGCAGTCGGTGGCGAGGATTCCTCGCGACGCCCCCACTCTGTGCGAGGGCGCTATCGCCAGGCCGCCGCTCCGCTAACGCCTGGCTAACACGGCTGTGAGCGGGGACGGACGCCAAGGCAATCCCGGAGGAGCCGAGCCGTGGCGACCGGAGCACACCTGCCGCCGCACGTCGTGCGGACGTCGAATATTTCCGTGCCGTGGCACGGGGTGGGAGGGCAGACTCGCCCCATGGCGCACACGGAGGCGTTCCGGGATGCGGTCACCCATTGGGCGACGGGCGGTCCCGACGGGCCGGCGCGCGATCTGGCGGACGGACTGGGCGTGCGGACCGCGGTGCTCGTGGAAGGACTGAGCGATCTCGCGGCCGTCGAGGCGTTGGCCGCCCGGCGTGGCCGGGACCTGGCCGCCGACGGTGTGTGCGTCATGCCGATGGGCGGGGCGATGAGCGTCGCCCGCTACGCCGGCCTCCTCGGGCCGCCCGGCCTCGGTCTGCGCCTGACGGGACTCTGCGACGAGGGCGAACGGGGCTTCTACGAACGCGGCCTGACGCGGGCACAGGCACCGCTGGAGGACGTCTACGTGTGCGCTGCGGACCTGGAGGACGAACTGATCCGCGCGCTGGGCACGGTGGGGGTCGAGGAGATCATCAGTGCCGAGGGCGACGTGCGCGCCTGGCAGACGTTCCAGCGCCAGCCCGCACAGCACGGCCGGCCCAGGCATCAGCAGGCGCGGCGCTTCCTCGGCACGAAGAAGGGCCGCAAGATCCGCTACGGCCGGCTGCTCGTCGAGGCCCTCGCACCGGACCGGACACCGCCCCCGCTCGACCGCCTCCTCGCGAGCCTGTGAGGCCGTGAGCTGGGAGGTCGTGAGCTGGGAGGTCGTGAGCTGGGAGGTCGTGAGCTGGGAGGTCGTGACCTGTGAGGCCCGTGCAGCGACCGCGAGCCAGTCCCGTGCGAGGAGCACGCCCGCCAGGCCCGGCCGCGGAGGGGGGCCGCTGCCACGTAGACCTTGGCTCCCACCCGTTGGAACCCGTCGCGGTGGGACGTCGGCCAAGTGCCGGCTCAACGCAGGACCGCGGCGCTGCCCTCCGGTCGTCCCGCACCGCCCAGATGCTTCTGCTGGACGGCGGTCAGTTCCCGGACGACGAAGACGGCCGCCACCGCTGCGGCCACGACGGCCACATCAGCCGCCAACAGGAGCCGCACGTCGCTGTAGGCACGCGCGATGACCTCGTCCGTGGAGACGCTGAACTTCAGTATCCCGCTCGGGATCCCGGCCAGCCACAGTCCCCACCACCAGTTCACGGCGCGCGGCACCCGTTCCGTGGGGGCGCTCCGCTGGTGGGCGTCGACGACGATCCCGCGGGGTACCCACAGTTGGGCGACGGGCACGATCCAGCCCAGGAGGACCCACGGCGAGGCATGGCGCGGCGGCCGTCCCGAGAGGACGTGCGCGTTGTCCCGCACGCGCGACAGCCACAGGAGGAAGGCGACCGCACAGACCAACGTGGCCGCATCCGCCAGGGCGCTGACGAGGTGGTAGGCGTTCTCCAGCCCGGTCAGCGGGCGGTGTCGGCCGTCCCCCTGGTTCGGCAGCCCCGAAGGCGGCAGCCCGGCCGCGGCGAGCCGGACGTGCCAGACGGCCTGGGTCGCCCAGGCGGCGCCGGCGAGGACGAGGGTGGCGACGGCACTTCGAGCGCGTCCCCGTACCGGGCACAGTGCCTGCTGAGTTATATGAGCGTTCACCCGGCCATCCTGACCTGCTCCGGCCCGAATGTCACAGTCCCGTCGGACAACGTTCCAGGCAACCGAACGGGTACGCCAGGGGCGCGGGGAGGAGCGCCGCCGCGTGCGCAAGGTCGTCAACGGGGCTCGGGATGGCCGGACTTGGGGCGCGTGGACGAGGCCCTCAGGCCGAGGGCGCACCGCCGGAGCAGCAGGTGTCGCCTTGCGGGACGGGTGACGTGCCCATCCGGTCGGCGTCGGCCTTGACGACGTAGACCTCCCAGGGCTCCTTGCCGGGGCCGTGCACCCAGACCTTGTCCTGGAGGGCGTAGCAGCAGGAGGTGTCGTTCTCCTCGAAGGTGGCCAGGCCGGCTTCCTTGAGGCGGTCGGTGGCGGCGGTGACCTGGTCGGTGGAGGTGACCTCGACGCCGAGGTGGTCGAGGCGGGTCTCCTGGCCGGGCTCGCCTTCGATCAGGACGAGCTTCAGCGGCGGCTCGGTGAGGGCGAAGTTGGCGTAGCCGGGTCGACGCTTGGCCGGCTCGACGCCGAAGAGTTTGGTGTAGAACGCGACCGACGCGTCGAGGTCGGGGACGTTGAGGGCAAGCTGGACTCGGGACATCGTGCACTCCTCAGCAGGTTGCATTGACACTTGTCGATGTCACCTTGCACCCTGGATCGAAGTGCGTCAACATAGACGCATGTCGAATCAAGAGCGTGGGGTGGCCGGCGAGGCCCAGGAGTGCTGTCCGGGGCTGCTGACCGCGCCGCTGGACGAGGGCCAGGCCGCCGAGCTGGCGAAGGTCTTCAAGGCCCTGGGTGACCCGGTGCGCCTGCGACTGCTGTCGATGATCGCCTCGCGGGCCGGCGGCGAGGTGTGCGTGTGCGATCTGACGCCGGCGTTCGACCTGTCGCAGCCGACGATCTCCCACCACCTCAAGCTGCTGCGGCAGGCCGGACTGATCGACTGCGAACGCCGCGGAACGTGGGTCTACTACTGGCTGCTGCCCGAGATGACCGACCGCCTCGCCGGCATCCTGACCCGTCCCGCCGGCCAGGCACTGCCCCAGGCCGACCCGTCGCCCGCCGGAGCCGCCTCGTGACGGCGCAGGACGCCACCGCGGGGGCGGGGCCGGTCGCGGGCCGACTGTCGTTCCTGGACCGCTTCCTGGCCGTGTGGATCCTGCTGGCCATGGCCGGCGGCCTCGGTCTGGGCCGCCTGGTGCCCGGCCTGGGCGACGCGCTGGCGAAGGTCACCGTCACCGGCGTCTCGCTGCCGATCGCGCTCGGGCTGCTGGTGATGATGTATCCGGTCCTGGCCAAGGTCCGCTACGACCGCCTGGACACCGTCACCCGCGACCGCCGCCTGCTGATCCCCTCGCTGGTGATCAACTGGCTGGTCGGCCCGGCCGTGATGTTCGCCCTGGCGTGGCTCTTCCTGCCCGACCTGCCGGAATACCGCACCGGGTTGATCATCGTCGGGTTGGCCCGCTGCATCGCCATGGTCATCATCTGGAACGACCTGGCCTGCGGCGACCGCGAAGCCGCCGCCGTCCTGGTTGCCCTGAACTCCGTCTTCCAGGTCCTCGCGTTCAGCCTGCTGGGCTGGTTCTACCTCTCGGTCCTGCCCGGCTGGCTCGGGCTGGAACGGACCGGGTTGGACGTCTCGGTGTGGGAGATCGCCCGCAGCGTGCTGGTCTTCCTCGGCATCCCGCTGGCGGCCGGCTTCCTCACCCGCCGGCTGGGCGAGAAGGCCAGGGGCCGCACCTGGTACGAGACGAGGTTCGTCCCGCGGATCGGCCCATTCGCCCTCTACGGACTGCTGTTCACGATCGTGGTGCTCTTCGCCCTCCAGGGAGACGCGATCACCTCCCGGCCGCTGGACGTGGCGCGGATCGCCCTGCCGCTGCTGGTGTACTTCGCGGTGATGTGGGCCGGGTCCATGGCCCTGGGCAAGGCCGTCGGCCTGGACTATCCGCGGGCGACGACGCTGTCGTTCACCGCGGCCGGCAACAACTTCGAACTCGCCATCGCCGTCGCCATCGCCACCTTCGGTGCGACCTCCGGGCAGGCCCTGGCCGGCGTCGTCGGCCCCCTCATCGAGGTGCCGGTGCTGATCGGCCTGGTCTACGTCGCCCTCGCCGCCCGCCGTCTCTTCCCCGACGCCCCTGCTCCCGCCGGGGAGTCCGCCCGAACCTGACCGCACGAGCCGCCGGCCGGGTCAGCGCGTCGTGTACCCGCCGTTGATGAAGAGCGTCTGGCCGTTGAGCCACCATCCTTCGGTGAGCAGGAAGATGACGTGCGGCACGATGTCCTCGATCCTGGTCAGTTCGCCGTTCATGGACGAGGACTTGTGGAACGCGACGGAGTCGTCGGTCTCGGCCGGGTAGAAGAACGAGGTGTCCATCGGGCCCGGGGCGATGTTGTTGACGCTGATGTTGCGGCCGAAGAGTTCCTTCGACAGGGCGCGGGTGAAGTGCTCGACCGGTGACTTGCTGCCGGCGTAGACCGAGTACAGGCCGGTGTAGGCGGCCAGGAGCGAGGTGACGACGGTGATGATCGAGCCGTCGCGGTCGATGCGCTTGGCGGCCTCGCGCATCATGAAGTAGGCGGCCTTGGAGTTCACCGCGAACATCCGGTCGTACTCGGCCTCCGAGGTCTCGGTCATCGGCTTCTTGATCACCATGCCGGCGGTGTTCACGCTCGCGTCCACCCGCCCGAACGCGTCGAACGCCGCGTCGAAGAGCCCCTCGACGCCGACCACCCGCGTCAGGTCCGCCTGGTGCGTCACCGCGTCCCCGCCCGCCTGTTTGACCGCGGCGGCCGTCTCCTCGGCGCCGGAGCGGGACGCGTCGCTGTTGTAGTGGACCACGACCTTGGCGCCGTGTTCGCCGAGTTGTCGGCTGATCAGGCCGCCGAGGTTCTTGGAGGCGCCGCCGACCACGACGACCTTGTCCTTGAGCGTACGAGCGGGCATGACGCGTCTCCTCGTGAGATGGGTGTCCGTCCCCGCGCGGGCGTGCCGGCACACACCGGCGCCCGCACTCCCGGGGCCTGGCCCCTCACGTGCGGCGCGCGGCCATCCCGACGCTATGCAGGCCCCCCGGTGATCGCATCCGCAGGGCGCCCGCGGCTCACTCGGCCGGCGGACGGCGTTCGGCGGGGGGGCGCGGCCCGGTCGGACGCCGGTGGTTCCCAGGGCCGAACCGTCAACGGCACCGTGCCGCGCCCGGGGCGTCCGGTCAGTCCCGGGCGGTGTTCTCCGCCGTCAGCCTGGCTTGCAGTACGGCCGCCGTACGGGCGCACCGGTCGCGGTTGCCCTCCTCGAAGGCCAGACCGTGCAGACACGTCAGGTACGGGCCGACGTGGGGGCCGTGGCGCAGGTGCTCCTCCTCGGTGCGTGCGCCCCGCAGATCAACGTGATGGTGCGGCCGCAGTCCGCCGTGCAGGCCCTGGGCGAGGCGGTCCTCGCCGGGTTGGTGGCCGACGGTTTGGCACCTGCGCCCGGCCGCACGTGACGCGGAGCGGCGCGGCCCATCCCCCTGTGTGGGCCGCGCCGCCGGTCACGTCGCCGAGCTACGCCGACGTCCGCTGCGGCAACCCTCGTGTGCCGCACCGGAACGTCGGGGCGGGCCCGAACCCCGCCTCCCCCTGGCGAGGGTCCTGGAATCGCCCCCGCTCGCAACACGGTTGGTAACTTCCGGGAACGCCCGCAGCCGTGCGCGGGAGCCCTGCGCATGCCTCCGGACCGGCACCCGCGGGGTCCGGTCGCCGCGTCACCACTTCACCACCGATCGTCCGAGCGTCTCGTCGAGCCCGTCCCGGTACCAGGCGTCCGGCGACACGTCGAGGCGTTCGGGCGGGTTCGTCGCCGTCGCGGTCGTCTCGGCGGCCGCCGACAGCATGTCGTACCGGGCTTCCCCGTCACGCGGGCTGCGCGCGTCGGGGGGCACGAGCTGGTCCCCCTCTCGGAGGTAGGCCAGCATCCTCTCGTGCGGAGAGGAATGGCTGTTGTTCATGGTCACCCTTCCCTCAGGAACTGTTGGAGGTGGATCGGTCCCACCCGGGGGCCACGGGGTCGGTCGACGACCGTTCCCGTGGCCCCGGGGCGAGGTCCGGTCCGGCGCCGCGCCAAGGCCGGGCGCGGCGGCCGGGTGCCCGGGCCGTGGCCTACGCGGGGGCCGGTTCCTCATCGTCACGGCAGCGCTTCGCCTTGGTCTCGGCCGCGGCCAGCTCACGGCTGACCGTCGCGGACGAGATCTCCAGCAGCTCGGCGATCTCGACGCCCTTCAGTCCCCAGACGTGGGTGAGTTCCCAGACGGCCGCCTGCCGTTCGTCGGCGATCGCGGTCTTCACCGACTCCAGCAGTTCGAGGTATTCCAGCCCGGCGGCCGGGCTCGACGCTAACTGCCGTGCGTGTTCCGGGGGTTCGTCGTAGAGCCGCTCGCTCGACGACGCCTTGCGCCAATGGTCCCGGAGCTTGTTGCGGGCGACGACGGTCGCGAACACGATGATCGGCTTCTCGAACTTGGTACCCCGGCGGAACTCCTGGAGCACCGCTATGCAGGTCTCCTGGGTGATGTCCTGGGCCAGGTGGTAATCACGCGTGACCCGCGTGACCGAGGAGATCAGCCGGGGCTCGATGGCGCGCAGCGCGTCCTCCATCAGCGCGGCCTCGCGTGCCTTCGACAACCGGCGGTGCGCCTCTCCGGAGTCGTCGCCGCCCCCTGAGAGCTGCCTCATGTGTCGTCCTCTCCACTGACCGGGTACCGCAACAGGGCCCCGGGCTCAAGGGGAGGACGAGTCGGCGCCCCGATTCCTTTCATCGCCGCCGGATGAAAAATCCGCGGTCCCCGACGGGACCTCACGGCATGGACACGCGTACTGCCCTCGCCCTCGTACTCGGCGGCCTGGCCGTCTACCTCGCCTACTACCACCCCGTGCTCGGCGCGGCCCTCGGCATCGGGGTCGTCGTGGTCACCCTGCTCCTGTCGCTCCTGGACGAGTAGTGGGACCGGGCGCGGTGCCCGCTCGCCTCCGCCGCGGCGTCACGCTCCGCCCTGCCTCAGCACGGTGAGGGCGAGCGAGGCCACCGCCAGTCCCAAGTACCCGGCGGGAGCGGCCATGGTGGCGTAGGCACGCGCCCGGACGTGGGCGACGACGGCGCCGACGAAGAAGAGGACGAGCCCGACGGCGGCGGCGACGCCGAGGGGGCGGAAGCCGAGGAGGCCGACCAGCAGCCCGGCCGCTCCCGCGCCCTTGAGCGCGCCGAGCCACGGGGTGCCAGGACGGCTCAGGCACCCCGTGGGCGCGGAATAACGCGGCGCGGAACGACGTTGGAGTGAACGACGTTGGGTGTGGAATGAAGTGGGTGGGGGTGGTGTTGACGGGGCATGGCTGTCATTCACCACACCACGCTCAAGCCCACCAAGTTGGAAGTCCTCACCGATTGGCTGCCCGGCCAGCCGTGGTTCCGGGGCGAGCACCGGTCACCGCAGCTGACGAAGGCGGGGGGCTTCCGGCTCGACGATCCACAGGGCGAGGTGGGCATCGAATGCCTGGTCGTCACGGACCGGTCCGGTGCCGTTCCGCGGTCCTACCTCGTCCCGCTCACCTACCGCGGGGCGCCGCTGGACGGTGCGGAGCAGGCCCTGGTCGGCACCACCCGGCACGGTGTCCTGGGGAAGCGGTGGATCTACGACGGAGCCCATGACCCGGTGTTCGCGGCCGAGTTGCTCGCGGTGTTCCAGGGGCGTGCCGTGCCGCAGTCGCAGAACGACTCCGACACCCGAGACGACTCCGTGACGCGTCATGTCGAGGACGCCGCGGCGTTCGGCTCGTCGCGGGTGGTGGCGGTGGTGACCGTCGCCCACGACGCACGGGGCACCGAGCTCGCCTTGGCGACCACCACCGCACCGGACGCGGAGCAGGCGTCCGGGGCGGCGGCCGACCGGTCGGTGCCGGCTTCCGGCGGCCTCGGCCTGCGCCTCGCGCGCCGGCTGGAGCCCCTGGCCGGTGCCGGCGTCGCGGCCGACGGCCCGGGGCTCCTGGGTGCGGTCACCGGTGTCTGGCGGTCGGGCGACGGCGCGGAGCACCGCGGCGTGTTCGCCACCCTCCGCCCGTCGGGCGCCTGAGGCCCACGACGACGGCACCGCGCGCCGGGGTGGGCCCCCGCGGGCGCCGCGGCGTTCCGGGCGGCCGGCCGGGCGGTGCTCGACGCGGTGCGGTGCGGTCGGCATGGTGCTGCCGGGCGGGCAATTTCCCTGCGCCCGGGCACAGTTCCGGGGGTGGCCGGCGGTGGGCGTCGCAGAGCCCGCAGGGCGGGCGGACTGCGTGCGTCCGGGTGAACAGTGCGGTCGGCTGGGCGTGCCGGGAATCGATACGGGCGCTGCGCTCCCCCTTATTGGCCTTGTGACGGATCCTGTGGACGTGGCGATGGTGTTGCTGGGCGGGTTCCCCCTGGGGCCTGCGGCCGGCGAGGGAGCGGAAGGCCGACCGGCCGACCTGCGGCCACGCCGTCCGGAGGAGGCGGACGGCGCCGACCTCACCAGGCCGTCGCGCGCAGCCGCTCCCGGAACGCCTTGACGTGCGGATTGCGTTGATGCGGGGCCAGCCGCTGAGCCAGCCGGGGCAGCGTGCCGTGCACGGAACCCGCGGTCAGCTGCCGGTGGTGGCGCAGTGCCTGCAGGGAGTGCTCCACGGCCGCGTCCACCTCGTTCAGGGCGAGCAGGGTGTGGGCGAGCTGGGCGTGCAGCAGGGTGCGGGCCTTGTGGTGGTCGGCGGGCCGGCAGGCGAGGGAGTTGGCCAGTTCGCCGAGTGCGGCCTTGTGCTCGCCCAGGCATGACAGCACCTCGGCCCGCTGGTAGCGCAGGGCGGTCTCCGGATAGCTGGTGAAGGGGCCTTCGGGGCCGGTGGCGCGCGCCAGGTGCTGCTCCGCCGCCAGCAGGTCGGCGGCCGCGGCCCGGCTCTGACCGGCACCGGCCCGGACGACGGCGCGTCCCGCGTGCAGGTAGGAGCGGACCGCGCTGGGCACCGCCGATCCCGCGATCTCGATGGCGGCCTCGCCCAGGGCGAGCGCTTGGTGGTGGTCGCCGAGTTGGTGCGCCTGGAGGCTGAGGCAGCGCAGGACGATCGCGTAGGAGCTGTGGTCGCCGGCCGCGCGGGCGAGTTCGAGGGCGATGTCGTAGTAGTGCTGGGCGAGGGCGGGGTGCCCGGTTTCGCCGGTGCGGCCGGCCAGGAGGAGCGTCAGGTGCGCGGCGGCGGTGAGGAGGGCCCGTCGGACCGCGGGATGTGCGGGGGCGGTGAGCAGCGGCACCACTTCGGTGGCGAGGTAGCCCGCGAGCGCGGGGCGGCCGTGGGCGCCGCCGTGCCGTTCGGCCACGTGGGCGCTGTGGATGGCCACCGCCTCCAGGCGCGCCGGGGCCGCGGCGGACGCCTGCGGTGCGCGGAGGTCGGCCGGGGGCAGGGTCGGGCGTCGGCTCCCCCAGCCGCTGAACGGGGGTGGCGGGGCGGAGAGGACGGTGCGCGCCAGGTCGGCCCGGTGCGCGGGGTCGGTCTCGGCGCGGCAGAGGGCGGCGAGGCGGAGCACCGGGTCGCCGCCGCGCAGCACGGTCGTCAGGGTGCCGCCGGTGGGGTCGGGGTCGGCGAACCCGGTGTCGCGGGGCGTGAGCCGGCGGTCGACGCGCCGGCCCAGCGCCTGGCCGATCAGTTGGCCGGCTGGCGGCCGGGGGCGGGCTCCGTTGAGCCAGCGGGCCACCGAGGTGCGGTCGTAGCGCAGGCGCACTCCCTGGGCGGCGCCGAGGGCGTTGACGGCGCGGGCGAGGTCGGTGGCGGTCCAGTCGGCCTCGGCCAACAGTGCCGCGAGCATCCGGTTGGGGCGGCGCGGGGGCGTCATCGTCTCTGTGCCTCGCTCAATGGTCAGGCTCGGGCTAAGGATTGTTCGTCGGGACGAGTGGCTTTCAACACGTTCACGCTTCCCGCCGTGGTCCGGCGTTCCACCTGGGCTGGTTTCATGGTTCCGTTGGTGGACGGCTGTTGGCTACGGCTCAGCGGTCCGCAGGGCGCCTTTCCGGCCACGGAGAGGCTGCCCCGGAAGAATTCCCCGGACACTCCGGAGGGCCCCCGCAGCGGTGGGTAGGAAATTGATCAGGCACCACGGCAATTCCACGTACGGACGTCGCTCCCCATGAACTCCTTTGGCACCACCCGTTTCTCCGGCTCCCCTCCTTCGGGCATCCGCGGCATGACCGGGGAATTGACGCGGAATGACGCGGCACGGGTGCTCCGCATCCCGCCCGAACCACCGTGCCGGGAGCCCTAGGTGCCCTCGTCACGCCGCCGCAACGCCAATCTGCGGGCCCTGTTGGCGGAGGCCCGCTGGACCCAGGCGGCATTGGCACGCACGGTCAACGCCCTGGCCGCGGAGATAGACCTCGACCTCAATTACGACCGCACGGCCGTCGCACACTGGCTCAGCGGGACCCGTCCGGCGCCACCGGCGCCGGAACTGATCGCGGAGGCGCTGTCCCGGCGGCTGGGCCGCTCGGTCTCCCCCGCCGCGGCGGGGCTCTCCGGGGAGCCGTCCGCTCCGGCGGGCGGGCGGCTCCCCCTCTCCGCCCTTCCGGTGGGCGCCGCGCTCACCGAGCTGTGCAGCATGGAGAACGACCCCGCGCGGCGGGCCGCGGCCCGTGTGATGCCGTACCGGGAAGCGGATCTGGCGCGGGCCGCGGACGCCAGCGCGGAGCGGGTGCCGACACCCCGGGCACCGCGCGGCGCGCCGGACGCCGGCGCCGACCTCGGCGTCGTCCGGCTCGCGGTGCGCTTCTACTCGGCCTCCTTCGACGCGCACGGCGGGCGCCGGGCCCGGTCGGCGCTGGCCGCGTACCTCGCGGACGACATCGCTCCGCTGCTGCGCGAGCGGGACGGCCGCCAGCCCCACAGCGAGCTGCTGGTGGAGGCTTCCCGGCTCGCGTTCCTGCTCGCCCGGATGTATCAGGACGCGTCGCTCCACGGGCTCGCCCAGCGCCACTTCAGCACGGCGCTGCGGATCGCCGACGAGTCCGGGGACGCCACGGCGCGCGCCGTCGTCCTGCGCGGGCTGAGCGCCCAGGGGCTGGCGCTGGGCCACCGGCGCACCGCCCTGCTCGCCGCCGAGGCCGCCGCCGCCACCCGTGCCTCCCAGGGGCCGGCCCGGGCGTTCCTGCTGTCCCAACTGGCCGTGACGCAGGCGGCCTACGGGCGGCATCGGGCGGCGCGGGAGTCCTTGGACCGGGCCGAGCGGGCACTGGCCAAGGCCGAGCGCGGCGGCGCGGTGGAGCCGTTCACCGCCTATTCGGCCGGTTCGCTGGAGTTCCAGAGCGCCGAGGTCCTCAGACATTCCGGTGACCTGCCGGCCGCCCGGGCGGCGTTGGCGAACTCACTGGCGCACCGTTCCACGGCGGACCACCGGGGCATGGCACTGAGTCACGCCCAGCACGCGGAAATACTCATGGGGCTCGGTCATGTGGAAGAGGCATGCGCCTCGTGGAATTCCTTCCTCGACCACTACGTCCAGCTGCGGTCCGGAACGGCCGATCTGGCCGCCGGTCGATTGCGGCAACTGCTGACGCCCTTCCGGAAACTCCCGGTGGCGAGCGCCGTGTTGCACCGGACGTTCGCCGTGACGTCACCCTCGTAGCACTCCCGGGGCACCGCACGGCCTGCGCGTTCACCCCTTTCAACAGCCCCGGACCGGGAACGAAGTCCACGGGCCCGAGGACGGATGTTGAATGGGACAACACCGACCAGGAACCACCGGAAATGGGGCGAGAAATGCCTGATGCCGTCGCGGCCAAAAGAGGGAAACGTAACCCGGAACCACTGAGGATCGTCCATGTCTTCCCCGGGCAGGGCGATTTCGCGGTGAGTCCGCTGAGCCGGGCGATTCGCACGCACGCAGTCGTACGGAAAGCCGTACGCGACGTATGCGAAGAGGCCGAAGAGGTGAGTGACGAATTCGGGATCGTGCCGCTTGCGAAGGCGTTGTTGAGCGAGGCGCCGCCCAGTGGTCGCGAGCTCGCCGCCGGCAGTGTGGGCACCCCCCAACTCGCCCTGTTCTGCTCGTCGGTGGCCGTGCACCGCGCGCTGTGCGCCACCGGCCTGGCGCCGGACCGGATGCTCGGCGTGAGCTTCGGGGAGATCGCCGCGCTCACGGCGGCCGGCGTGTTCGAGGTCGCCGAGGGCGCCCGGATCGCCTGTCTCCTGGCTCGCCAACTGGCGCACTGCGCGGGGGGTTTGACGCTGATCGGGGCCGGCGCGGAGCGCACGGAGGACCTGCTGCGCGCCGCCGGTCGCCCCGGCGTCGCACTGGCCTGCGTCAACGCTCCGGACGAGACCATCGTCAGCGGGCCGCTGCCGGAACTGGGCACCGTGGAGGACGTCGCCGCGCGCCGGGGCCTGCCGGCCGCGCGCCTGCGGTTGCCGTTCGCCTCCCACCACCCGTCCCTCACCGGGCCCGCGGACGCCTTCGCCGCCGCGATCCGGCACCTCGCCCCCCGCCCGGCGCGGATGCCCGTGCACTCGGCCGTCCACGGCGGCCCCTACCGGCCGGGGGACGACGTCCACCGCGGCCTGGCCAACTGCCTCGTCCACCCGGTGCGGCTGCCGGCGGTGCTCGACGGGCTGAGTGCCGGCGGTCGCACCCTGTTCTTCGAGGCCGGCACCGGCGGGGCGCTGAGCCGCAGCATCCGGCGGACCCTGCCGTCCGAGGCGGCCGACGCCCGCGCGCCGCTCACCGATCCCACCTTCCCCTGGCCGCGGCCCGGCGCCCCGACCGCCGACCGGCCGAACGCCGCGCTCGCCGCCGCCTTCTGGAGCCAACACGATGACCACGTACCCGCAACCGCCCGGTGAGCTCGACGCGCTCGTCCACGGCGCCCGCCCCTACACCCTGCGCAGCCGCCTCCTGACCGCCCTGGCGGCCGACCGCGAGCGGGCCGCCGACCCTCCCGAGGACTCCGCCCAGCGGGTGCACCGGCGCCTGCGGCTCCTCGCGGACAACCTGCCCCCGGTGGGCGAGTTGTTCCGGGACCCGGAACAACTCTCGGTGCTCAGCGAGTGCGTGGCGCTCGCCGACCCGCCGCTCTACATGGCCGTCGTCAACCACTACGTGCTCTGCCTGGGCTCCGTCGTCACCCTCGCCGACGACCCGGCGGCGCTCGGCCGTCCCTGGCAGGCGCTGGCCACCGGCCGCACCAAGGGCGTCTTCCTGGTGACCGAGGTCGGCGACGCCAGCAGCCACCTGGGCATCCGGACCACCGCCCGGTTCGACCCGCAGACCCGGGAGTTCGTGCTCGACACACCGGTGGTGGGTGCGGCGAAGTTCTCCGGCGTCGGGGGGTCCGGCGTGCCGCAGAGCGCCGTGGTGTGCGCCCGGCTGGTGGTCGACGGGACCGCACGCGGGGTGTTCTCGTTCCTGGTGGAGCTCACCGACGCCGACGGCCCGCGCCCCGGCGTGCAGGTGACCCGCACCCTCGACGTGCCCTCGCTGCCCCTGGACTACGCACTGGTGCGGTTCGACGGGGTGCGGGTGCCGTACCGGCACTGGCTGCGGGACCGGGCACGCATCGACGCGGACGGGGCCTTCCACGATCCGCTGGGCGGTCCGGACGCGCGGCTCCAACGGACCCTGTCCGTGGGGCAGGTCCTGTGGGCCACCCTGCCGTCGGCGGTCGCCACGATGGCCCGCCAGTCGGCCGTGACGGCCCTGCGCTTCGCCGCGCACCGCCGCGCCCACGGCCGGTTGGCCCCCGGCGCGAGCGTGCTGGAGTTCCGCAACCAGCAGCACGCGCTGCTCGGCGCGCTCGCCACCTCGTTCGCGCTGACCTGTGCCGGTCGGACCGCACGGGAGATCTGGACCCGGTCCCGCAGTGCCGCGGCGCACGGCGCCCCGGCGCACCGTGCGGACGGGATGACCTTCTCCCCGTGGACCGCCGTCGACCGGCCGCTGGCGGTGCTCAAGGCGGTCACGGTGCGCGGCGCCGCCCGGGTGGCCGGCGACTGCCAGCACCGCTGCGGGCTCGCCGGCTTCCTGCGCCCCAACCTCCTCGACGGCTACCACGGCTTCGCGCACGCCTTCGACACCGCCGGCGGCGACAGCCAGTTGATCCTGCTGGACGCCGGTCGGGCGCTCGCGCAGGAGCGGGGCGGCGGACCGGGCGGCACCGTGCGGCCGGCCGCCGTTCCCGCGGACCACCCCGGGTGGTGGCCGGCGGTGGCCCGGTCGCAGGAGGGGTGGCTGCGCGAGGACCTGCACCGCGCCGTCCGCCAAGGCGCCCGGGTCGGACGGACCGGGCTGGACCTGTGGAACCCGCTGCTCGACTCCGCACACGGCCTCGGGGAGGCGTACGGCGCCCGACTGGTCGCGGACGCCGTGGCCGCCGCCGTGGAAGCCGTCCACGACCCCGAACTCCGGTGTGTACTGCGCCCGTTGGCCGCCCTTTACGGGGCCGTCGAGGCACGTCGCCTGGCCGGCGGGCTGTTGGCCACCGGCGCGCTCGCCCCGGCCACCGTCCGGGCGCTGCCCGCGGTGGTCGACGGCCTGTGCGACCGGCTGCTGCCCCACCTCCCGCTGCTGTGCGAGGCACTGGGCGCACCTCCGGGCGCGGCGCCGGCCCCGTTGGCCGCCGACGACTACGCGGCCGCCCTGTACGACTCCCTCGACCGGTGACCGGAAGGCCGTCATGAGCCCGCACTCCTCCCCCCTGCCGCACATCGGTGTCCTGGGCATGGGCACCTACCTGCCGCACGACACCCGCACCAACCAGGACGTCGCGGCCGCCGCCGGCGTCACCGCCGAGTGGATCGCCCAGCGCACCGGCGTGCACACCCGGCACGTCGCCGACCCCGACCAGGCGGCGTCCGACCTGGCGGCGAACGCGGTCCGCGCCGCGGTGGCCGCCGCCGGCATCGACGTCGACCAGCTCGACGTGCTGATCGCCGCCACCTCCACCCCCGACGAACTCGGCCCGTCCACCGCCTGCCGCATCCAGGCCCTGATCGGGGCCCGGCACGCCGTGGCGCTCGACGTCAGCGCCGCCTGCGCCGGTTGGCTGTTCGCGGCCCGGGTCGCGCACGACTGGCTGCGCGGCAGCGGCGGCGCGCGGTACGCGGCGGTGGTCGGCGTCGAGGCGTACTCGAAGTTCCTCGACCCCACCGACCGGGGCACCGCGGTGCTGTTCGCCGACGGGGCGGCGGCCGCGGTGCTCGGCCCGGTGCACGACGGCGCCGGGTTCGGCGACTTCCGCCTGGGCTCCGACGGCACCGGCGCGCACCACGTCCTGATCCCGGCCGGCGGCAGCCGCGTCCCGGCCAGTCCCGCCACGCTCGGCGCGCACCGGCACCACATCCACATGGACGGCCGCGCGGTGCGGGACTTCATCGTCGAGATCTTCCCCCGGCTCGTGCGCGAGAGCCTGGCCGCCAACGACCTGCGGCTGGAGGACATCGACGCCGTCATCACCCACCAGCCCAACCCGGTACTGCTGCGCAGCCTCGGCGAACGGATCGGCATCCCACCCGGGCGGCTGGTCATCGTCGGCGACGAGGTCGGCAACATCGGGGCCGCGAGCGCCCCGTACGCGCTGGCCGGCGCCGCCGCCCGTGGACTGCTGCCGCCCGGCGGCCGGATCCTGCTGGCCGTCTTCGGCGCCGGCGTGACCTGGGGCAGCGCCCTGCTGACCTGGACCGGAGCGCCCACCATCCGCATCGCCCCCACCCGGGCCGCGCAGCACGCCCCCGCCCCACCCCCCACGTCCACCAGCCCCACCCCCGCCTTGCAGAGGAGTTCCTCATGACGTCCCTTCACGCCCCGTTCCGACTGGACGGGGCACGGGTCCTGGTCACCGGCGCCTCCCGGGGCATCGGGAAGGCCACCGCCGTGGCCCTCGCCCGGGCCGGCGCCGACCTCGCACTGTCCGCACGGAGTTCGGGCGCGCTCAAGGAGACCTCCACGCTGGTGGAGGACGAGGGCCGCACGGCGGTGCTGGTCCCCGGCGACCTCGCGGAACCCGGGGTCGCCGAGGCGGTCGTGGACGAGGCGGCGGCCGCGCTCGGCGGTCTCGACGTACTCGTCCACAACGCGGGCGTGCTGCCCGCCCAGGACGACGGCGCCCCGATCCTCGTGCCCCTCCAGGACTCCGCGCAGGCCGACTGGGACCGCGTCGTGTCGGTGAACCTCAACGCCACCGCCGCGCTGTGCCGGCGGGCCCACCGCCACCTCACCGGTTCGTCCCGGGGCAGCGTGGTGGTGATGTCCTCGCTCGCCGGGGTCGCCGGCACCCCGCGGATGGAGGCGTACGGCGCCTCCAAGGCGGCGCAGATCGCGCTCGCCCGCAGCCTGGCGGTCGGTTGGGCGCGCGACGGCATCCGGGTCAACGCGCTGTGCCCCGGCTGGACCCGCACCGACATGACGACCTTCGCCTCCTCCCAGGCGCCGCTGTCGGACTGGTTGATGGCGCACGTCCCGTTGGGCCGCTGGGCGGAACCCGACGAGATCGCCCACGCCGCGCTGTTCCTGGCCTCCCCCGCCGCCTCGTACCTCACCGGGCAGGCCCTGGTGCTCGACGGCGGCGCCTCCGTGCCGGACGGCGGGCTGGCCGGCATCCCCAAACCGCCGTCCCCGTTCACCGCCTGACCGCCCCGCGAATCGAGGAACACCACCATGACAACGGTGAGTCCCACAGCCGTGATCGACGGCATCGGCAGTTGCCTGCCGCCGCGGGTGCTGACCAACGAGGACGTCCGGCGGCGCGGTGTCCTGGACACCAGCGACGAGTGGATCCGCACCCGCACCGGCATCGCCCGGCGCCGGGCCGCCGAGGACGACACCAGCACCGGGGACCTCGCGGTGGCGGCCGGCCGGGCGGCGCAGGAGTCCGCTCGGGCCCGGGCGGACCTGGTGCTCGTCGCCACCACCACCCCCGACCGGCGCTGTCCGGCCACCGCGCCCGAGGTCGCCCACCGGCTGGGCCTGGGCACCGTGCCCGCCTTCGACCTGGCGGCGGTGTGCTCGGGCTTCCTGTACGGCCTCACGGTCGCCACCGCGCTGATCCGTACCGGTGTCTGCACCCGCCCCCTGGTGATCGGCGCCGAGACCTACTCCCGCATCATCGACCCGCTGGACCGGGACACCGCGGTGATCTTCGGCGACGGGGCCGGCGCGGTGCTGCTGCGCGCCGGCGACCGGGCCGAGCCCGGTGCGGTCGCGGCCACCGACTGGGGCTCCGACGGCACCGGAAGCGACCTCATCGCGATCGCCGCCGGCGGCGCCCGGCAGCCCGATCCGGCACGCCGACGGTGCCGTGACGACCACTACTTCCGGATGCGCGGCCGCGAGGTGTACGGGCAGGCGGTGCGCCGGATGACCGAGTCCTCGCGGGCCGTGCTGGAGAAGACCGGGTGGTCGCCGACCGTGGTCGGGGCGTTCATCGGCCACCAGGCCAACCAGCGGATCCTCGACTCGGTCGCCGAACGGGTCGGCATCCTGCCCCGCCACCGCTACGGCAACCTCCGCGACGTCGGCAACACCGCCGCCGCGTCGATCCCGCTGGCCCTCGCCGACACCGCCGCGCACCGCCGGGTCTCCCCCGGCACCCCGACCCTGCTCACCGCCTTCGGCGGCGGCCTCACCTGGGCCTCGGCCGCCCTGACCTGGCCGGCCGTCCGCCCCCACGACCACGCCCCGGAACCCCGCACCACCGACGCCACCCCCCGTCCCACGCACCGGAGGAAGACATGGACCCTGTCTACGACCACCTCGTGACCGTCCTCACCGACAAGTTCGAGGTGGACGCCAAGGAAATCCGCCCCGACAGCACGCTCGGCGCCCTGGAACTCGACTCCCTCGCCGTCGTCGAGCTCTACGTCACCCTCCAGGAGCACTGGGGCGTCCCGTTGGACGAGGACGGCGCCACCGCCGAACTGACCCTGGAACAGGTGGCGCAGGTCGTGTCGGCACAGCTGACCGTCGAGGGCGTCGCCGAGCGGGGAGGAGCCCCGCAGTGAGCGTCCCAGGCGACGACGCGGGTCTCGCGGTCACCGGAATCGGCCTGGTCACCCCGGCCGGTTCCGGGACCGCGGCGACCTGGAAGGGAGTCTGCGCCGGGCGGGGCACCGCGGCCCCGGACCCCGAACTGGCCGGTCTGCCGGTCGGGTTCTCCTGCCGCGTGCCCGGCTTCGACCCGCGCACCCAGGTGCCGGGGCCCCGGCCGTGGCAGCACGACCGGTGCACCCAGTTCGCCCTGGCGGCCGCCCACGAGGCGGTCGCCGACGCCGGACTGGACCCGGCCGCCCGGGACGCCGCGCGCGTCGCGGTGGTGCTGGGGTCGGCGGCCGGCGGCGTGGGCACCTACGAGGAGCAGCTCCGCAAACTGACCGACGGCGGTCCCCGGGCCGTCTCCCCCCTGACCCTCCCCGCGTTCCTCCCCAACATGGCCGCGGGGCAGTTGGCCCTCGCCCTCGGCGCCCGGGGCCCGGTCCTGCACACCGCGACGGCCTGCGCATCGGGCGCCGCCGCGGTGGCGCTGGCCGCGCTCCTGCTGTCCGCCGGGGCCTGCGACGTGGCGGTGGCGGGCGGCGCCGACGCCATGGTCACCCCGCTGTGCGCCACCGCGTTCGCCCGCATGGGCGCGCTGTCCCGCCGCCACGGGAGCCCCGCCCGCGCCTCCCGTCCCTTCGACGTCGACCGGGACGGGTTCGTGCTCGGGGAGGGCGCGGGGGTGCTCGTCCTGGAACGCGCCGCGGACGCCGTCGCCCGCCGGGCGCCGGTCCGGGCCCGGCTCGCCGGCCACGGCATGGCCGCCGACGCCCACCATCCGGTGGCCCCCGATCCGGAGGGCCGGGGCCTGCGGCTGGCCACGCAGGAGGCGCTGCGCTCCGCCGGCGCCACCCTGGCGGACGTCGCGCACGTCAACGCCCACGGAACCAGTACCCCCCTCAACGACCGTACGGAAGCGGCCACTTTGGGCCGGCTCTTCGGGTCCGCGGCCCCTTCGGTGACCTCCGCCAAGGGCGTCCTGGGGCACACCATGGGCGCCGCCGGCGCGATCGAGGCGGCGCTCACCGCGCTCACCGTCCAGCACCAGACCGTCCCGCCCACCGCCAACTTCCACCATCCCGACCCCGACGCCCCGGTCGTGGACCTGGTGACCGGTCGCCCCCGCCGCCAGCCCGTCCCCCTCGCGCTCAGCAATTCGCTGGGCTTCGGCGGCCACTGCACGGTGCTCGCGTTCCGGCCGGCCCCCTGACGTCATCCGGGCGGGCGATGTCGCCGCACCGCCGGCCGGTGGGAAGATCGCTCCACACCCCGGCCAACCCCCCGAGACGCGTTCGTGGTCGGCGGTGGAACCCGCCCTCCCCGGCGGAGAGAGGACAGCGACCATGGGCAACAGCGCCCTGCTGGTGATGGACGTCCAACAGGACATCGTGGAGATCGCGGACGGCGGCTCCGGGTACCTGCGGCGGGTCCGCCGCGCGATCGACGGCGCCCGCGCGGCGGGCCTCCCGGTGATCTACGTGGTGATCGGGTTTCGGCCGGGCCGGCCGGACGTCAGCGCGCACCACAAGGTGCTCTCCGCCGCGGTGCGGGAGGGCCTGTTCACCGAGGGGGACCCGGGCACGGCGATCCACCCCGACGTCGCCCCGCAGGACGGCGACGTGGTGATCACCAAGCGGCGGGCGAGCGCGTTCTCGGGGAGCGACCTCGACCTGGTGCTCAGGGTCCGCGGCATCGACCACCTGGTGCTCACGGGCATCGCCACCAGCGGTGTCGTGCTGTACACCCTGTGCCAGGCGAACGACCTGGACTTCGGCCTCACCGTCCTGGCGGACGCCTGCCTCGACACCGACCCCGAGGTGCACCGCACGCTCACCGACCGGCTGTTCCCGCGGTGGGCGGACGTCCTGGCCGTCGAGGACTGGCTCACCGCCCTCATCCCGAACTGAGCGGGTCGGCGCCGCGCGAACAGCGCGTGCCCACAACGGATGTTGGCGGGCGCGAGGGGCCGGTGCGGGATGGGGAGCACGTGCAACAGCCACGGTCAGTCCCACCCGCGTCGTGGTCATGCGATCATCCAACGAGCAGGCGCGGAGGGGTGTCCGGCGAAGGTGCGACCGCACGGGCGTCGAGCGGGCGCGGGCCACCGCCGCGTCGCGCCGGCCGCGTCCCCGGCCCCATCCGTCAACGTCCCAGAGAGCGACAGGAATCGATGCGCATCCAGGCAGCCGTCGTGGAGTCCCCCGGCGGCCCCTTCACCGTCCGCGACGACGTGGTTCTCGCCCCGCCCCGGCCCGACGAGGTCCTGGTCAGGATCGCGGCGGCCGGCATCTGCCACACCGACCTCAGCACCCGGCAGAAGTGGCCGCAGCAACTCAGCCCGATGGTCTTCGGCCACGAGGGCGCCGGTGTGGTGACGGCGGTCGGCGACGCCGTGACCCACGTCGGCCCGGGCGACAACGTGTGCTTGAGCTACCGCAGTTGCACCAGCTGCGGCCAGTGCACGGCCGGGCACCCCGCCTACTGCGAGACGGGCATCTTCGCCCTGAACGCCACCGGCACCCGGCCCGACGGCACCAGCCCGCTGTCCCGGGCCGGCGACGGCAGCACCGTCTACGGCAGCTTCTTCGGCCAGTCGTCCTTCGCGACGTACGCCCTCGCGCACACCAGCAACGTCGTCACGGTCCCCGCCGACCTGCCGCCGGCCGTCGCGGCGCCGCTCGGCTGCGGGGTGCAGACCGGCGTCGGCACGGTCCTCAACGTGCTGCGTCCGCCGCGGGGTTCGTCGGTCGCGGTCTTCGGCACGGGCAGCGTCGGGCTCACCTCCGTGATGACCGCGGTCGCGGAGGGCTGCCGGGTCATCGCCGTCGATCCGCTGGCGGCCCGGCGCGCCAAGGCCGTCGAGTTCGGTGCCGTGGCGGCCGTCGACCCCACCGCCGAGACCGACATCGGGGCCGCGGTCCGCGACCACGCCGACGGCGGCGCGCACTTCGCCATCGACACCACCGGGCGGTCCGACGTGATCTCCCAGGCCCTCGCGGCACTCGCCCAGCGCGGCACGCTGGCCCTGGTCGGGGTCGGCGGCCGCGCCGAGTTCGACATCATGACGGTGATGACGAAGGGCATCCGGATCCGCGGCGTCATCGAGGGCGACGCCGCACCGGCCGCGTTCCTCCCCGACCTCGTCGCCCGGTACCGCGCGGGCCTCCTGCCGCTCGACGGGATCATCACCGAGTTCCCGTTCCACGAGATCGAGGAGGCCGCCCGGGCCGCGGCCGCGGGCGAGGTCATCAAGCCCGTGCTCCGCTTCCCCTGAGCGGAGGGCCGGCGGGCCCGCCACGGGCCCGACCGGCCGCGGGCCCTCAGCGCGCCGCCCCGCCCGTCGCGGCGAACCCGTAGTCGGTCCAGGTGTCGAGCACCTTCTGCTGGAGCGCGCGGGGATAGGCGTGCCGGAAGTCGGTGGTGACGCCGCGGGTGCGCCCGGCGAAGTGCTCGGGCAGCAGGCAGCTGACCACCGACTTGCCGCCGCGGCCGGAGCGCACCTCCGCCGCGGTGAGGTAGGGCACCATGGGGATGCCGGGCGCGTCGGGGTAGGCGTACTCGCCGGTGCCGGGGTGGTAGCGGGTGGCCAGGGCCCACACCACCTGGTCGATGTCGGTGATGTCGATGTCGTCGGCGACGAGGAGGACCTTGGGCACCAGCCAGCCGGCGTGCGAGCCGAAGAGGCTGTCGGCCACCGCGTCCGCCAACTGGCGCTCGTCCATGCCGGTTTCGGCCAGTCGTCGGATGTCGACGGAGACCACGATCCAGCACGTCGCGGCCTCGTAGGAGCACCAGGCGAGGTCGACCGGCAGGCCGTCGGCGCGCAGTTGGTCCAGGGCGCTGGCGGAGATCATCGTGCCCCAGATGGTGTGGTTCTCCTCCGGCGGCAGGCCCGCGACGCAGATCGGCAGGATCGGGTCGGAGCGGTGCGTGACGGCTTCGACGTGGAAGACCGGTTGCGGTTTCGACTCGGCGAAGGTGTAGCCGTGGTACTCGCCCATCGGCCCCTCGGGCGCGGTCTCGTCGGGGCTGATGTACCCCTCCAGCACGATCTCGGCATTGGCCGGGACGTACAGGCCGTTGGTCTCGGTGCGGACCACTTCGACGGGGCTGCCGGTGAGCGCGCCGACGTAGCCGTCCTCGTTGACCTCGGCGGGCAGCGGCATCCCGGCGGCGGCCAGCGCCGCGGGCGGCGCGCCGAGCACCATCGCCCAGGGGGTGGGCTCGCCCCGCTCCTGCCAGCTGCGGTGGATCATGCCGAGGTGCTGCTGGGGCATGGCGGGGCCGACCAGGGTGGTGCGGCCGTGGAGCATGCTGCGGCTGATGGACCAGCTCGTCCACCGCCCGTCCGGGGTGCGCACGACGTGGAAGCCGTAGGTGCCGAAGTAGCGCCCGCCGTCCTGTTGGTGGAGCAGCGGGACCGGGAACCGTTCCAGGTCCACCTCGTTGCCCCGCAGCACGTGCTCCTTGCAGGGGCCGGAGTCCACGACGCGCGGGGCGACGGGTTCGGCGTGCATGGCGGCGATGAGCCGGTCCAGCAGCTCACGCGGGGTGGTGTCGCGCGGGAGTCCGAAGTGCGCGGCGAGGCGGCCGTAGGTGCCGGCGGGGCCGCTGCTCAGGCCGGCGGGCGCGCCGAGCAGCCGGTAGCCGGGCTCGGTGCCGGTCAGGTTCTCGAACAGCGGGGCGGGGCTCCTGGTTTCGTAGACGCGCCGGGTGACGGCGGCGGCCTCCAGGAGGGGGTCGACGGGGCGGTGGACGTCCACGGCGTCGCCGACGGCCAGCAGTTCGTCGACGAAGTCCCGGAAGTTGAGCGCGCTGCCGCGTTGGGTCATGGCGAACCTTTCGTAGGGCGGGGAGGGAAGCGGGAGGTGCGGCGCGGGGCGTTCCGGTGTCAGGCCGGTCGGCCCGCGGGGCCGCGGTCCCGGCCGACCGGCGGGGACGGCCGCTCGGCCGGGCCCTCCTGCATGCCGTGCCAGCGCCGGGCCGTGGGGAGGTCCAGCCCGAACTGGTCGAGGATGCGGACGACCAGGTGCTCGACCAGGTCGTCGATGCCGGCGGGGCGGTTGTAGAAGGTCAGGACGGGGGGCAGCACGACGGCGCCCAGGCGCGTCAGTTCCAGCATGTTGTCCAGGTGGACGGCCGACAGCGGGGTTTCCCTGGCCACCAGCACCAGGCGGCGCCGCTCCTTGAGCGTCACGTCGGCGGCCCGGGCGATCAGTCCTTCCCCGTAGCCGGTCCGGATTGCCGCGAGGGTCTTCATGCTGCACGGCACGACCACCATGCCGTCGACCCGGAACGAGCCGCTGGAGAGCGCGGCGCCCTGGTCCGCGGGGTTGTGGGCCACCGTCGCCAGGGCTTCCACGGCGCGCACCGAGCGGCCGGTCTCCCGGGCGAGGGTGGCGCGGGCCCAGCGGCTGACGACGAGGTGCGTCTCCACCTCCAGTTCCCGCAACGCCTCCAGCAGGCGCACGGCCAGGGGCGCACCGGTGGCACCGGTCATCGCGACGACGAGGCGCACGGCACCGTCTCCTCTCCTTCTTCCGCCCCCGCAACCATTTACGACGTACACGTCCTATCTGCTTCCACGATAAAGTACGTGTACGTCCTAATCAAGCCGGGTGGCCGGCGCCGGAGGGATACGGGGAGCGATGGCACCACAGCACGGGGACGCGCGGGACGTCGCCGCCGCGATCGGCGGAGTCGGACCTTTGGCGCGCCAGCTGAACCAACTGCACACCCGGCTCTGGCACGAGCAGGTGGACCGGGAACTCACCGGCCCGCAGTTCACCGTCCTCAGCCTGCTGCACACCCACGGGCACATGGACCAGGGCACCCTCGGCGCCCGCGCCCGCCTCGACAAGTCCACCGCCGCTCCCCTGCTGGACCGCCTGCGGCGGCGGGGCCTGGTCGAACTCGCCAAGGATCCGACCGACCGCCGCCGCAAGATGATCCGCCTCACCGACGAGGGGCGGGCCGTGGCCGTCGACCTCGCCCCGGCGGTCCTCCGGGTGAACGAAGAGGTCCTGGCCGACTTCTCCCCCGCGGAGCGCGAGCAGTTCCTCGGCTTCCTCCGCCGGGCGGTCCGGGGCGCCCCGACCGCGACGGAACCAGGGGTCCACCCCGACACCACCGAACCGTCGGGCTGAGCCGGAAACGGCCGTGGCCCGCCGGTTCCCCGGCGGGCCACGGCCGATACGGTCCCCTCAGACCGCTTCCACGACGCCCGGCCGCGGCTCGGGCTCGGCGCTCCCGGTGGCCGGGTCCGGTGTGCGGGCGCCGGTCCGGGTGGCACCGACCCCCGCGATCACGACGAGGACCACGCCGGCCGCGGGCGCCAGGTCCGGCGTCTGGCCGAGCACCAGCAGCCCGATCAGGAGCGCGATGGCGGGTTCCAGGCTCATCAGCGTGCCGAAGGCGGCGGTGGTCAGGCGGCGCAGGGCGAGGAATTCGAGGGCGAAGGGCAGGACGGGGCTCACCGCCGCCAGCACCAGCATGATCCCGACCGCCCGCCAGGTCACGTGCCCCCACAGGCCGGGAGCGGCGATCAGCGTGCCGAGCAGGCCGGCGACCGGCATGGAGACCGCGAGACCGCTGAGCCCGGTGACCCGGTCGCCGACGCGTTGGGTCAGCAGGATGTAGGCGGCCCAGCAGCCCGCGGCGGCCAGCGCACAGACCAGTCCGACGACGTCCAGGCCGCCGTGCCAGGGTTCGGTCAGCAGCACCACGCCCAGCGCGGCCAGCGCCGTCCACACTTTCCGGCCACCGCCCGGTCCGTACAGGGAGACGGCCAGCGGGCCGAGGAACTCCAGTGCGCTGGCGGTGCCGAGCGGCAGGTGCGCGACGGAGAGCATGAAGAACAGCATCATGCCGGCGGTCGCCGCCCCCAGCATGGTGCAGGCGAGCAGGTCCTGCCGGGTGAAGGCGCGCAGGCGCGGGCGTATGAGGACCAGCATGAGCAGGCCGCCCCACGCCAGCCGCAGCCCCGCCGTGCCGATCGCGCCGAGCTGCCCGAAGAGCGGGACGGCCAGGGCCAGCCCCAGCTGGACGGAGGTCATGGAGGCGACCGCCATGAGGAAGCCGGTCTCGGCACCGCCGCGGCGCAGTCGGCCACCGGCGGCGGTGCGGAGTCGGGGCGGGGAACCGCCCTGGGGACGCTGTGGCTCGAACGCACTCATGGGGACAGTAGATGCCCTGGGCATCGTTCGTGTCCACGTGCCGATCGTGGACATTCCGTTCGCCAATCCCGAACAATGGGAGCATGGAAACCCGCCGGCTCCAACTACTGGTGGAGCTCTCCCGACTGGGGTCGATGCGCGCGGTCGCCGAGGCGACCGGCACCACGACCTCCACCGTCTCGCAGCAGATCGCCGTGCTCGCCCGCGAGACCGGCGCCGCCCTGATCGAACCGGACGGCCGCCGGGTCCGCCTCACCCCCGCCGGCCGACGCCTGGCCGAGCACGCCGTGACCATCCTGGGCGCCGTGGAGGCCGCCCACCTCGACCTCGCCCCCGGCGCCGAACCGAACGGCACCCTGCGCACCGCCGGGTTCGCCACTGCCATCCGGGCCCACCTGCTGCCCCTGGTCAGCGAGCTGGCCACCAGCCACCCGCGGGTCCACCTGCTCATCCGGGAGCACGAACCCGACGAGGCCCTGTCGCTGCTGACCACGGACGACACGGACCTGGCCCTCACCTACGACTACAACCTGGCGCCCGCCACCTTCGACCCCGCGGTGCGCGCCAGCCCGCTGTGGACCGCGCCGTGGGGCCTGGGCGTCGCCGCCCACGACGCCCACCGCGACGGCACCACGGTCGAGGTCTTCGCCCGCTTCGCCGCACACGACTGGATCGTCAACTCCCGCAACACCGCCGACGAGACCGTCATCCGCACGCTCGCCTCCATGGCCGGCTTCACCCCGCGCATCACCCACCGGGCCGACAACCTCGACCTGGTGCAAGGCATGATCACGGCGGGACTCGGCGTGGGGCTGCTGCCGGCCGGCACCCCCACCTTCCCCGACGTCCGCCTCCTCCCGCTGACCGCCCCCGACGTGGTGTTGCGCGCCTACGCCGTCGCCCGCCACGGCCGCCTGAACTGGCCGCCGCTCGCCCTGATCACCGATCTCCTCGCCGAGCGGTCCACCCGACCGGACGCCACCGGGGCGACCACCCCCGGGCCGGAGGCCACGGAACCCACCGGCGACCGTGGGACGGCAGCACCGAGCGACCGGAGCACAGCCGGCGACGACTAGCGGGCGGGACGCGAGGACGGGCCGACGGACCCGCCCTCGCGGCCCGGCGTCCGCACCGCACCCCGGCGTCCCGTCGGGCACGGCGGACGCCGGTCGATGGCGGTCACACCGTGCGGACGGTCACCCCTTCTGCGGCCAGCCGGTCCGTTCGCTCGTCCGGGGCGGCGTCGGTGACGACGGCGTGAAGGCCGGTGGCGGGGGCGACGTGGGCGAGGGCGGTGCGGGAGAGCTTGTCGGCCTCGGCGACCGCGATGACGCGCCGGGCGCAGCCGATCGCGGTGCGCTTGATGGCGGCGTCGTCCAGGTCGTAAGCGGTCAGCCCGTGCTCCGCGGTGAGCCCGCAGCAGCCGATGACCGCGGTGTCGAAGCGCAGGGCGGTCAGCGACGCCTCGGTCAACGGGCCGGTCAGCGCGAGTTCACCGGGCCGCGGCCGACCGCCCGGCACCAGCAGGGTGAGCTGCGGGGCGTCGGTCAGGGCGTTGACGGCGTGCAGGGACAACGGCATGACGGTCAGGCGGCGGTGGGCCAGCGCACGGGCCACTTCCAGACAGGTGGTCCCGCTGTCGAGGACCACCGACTCGCCGTCCGCGATCAGTCCGGCGACCTCGGCGGCGATCCGTCGCTTGACCTCCAGCCCCTCCTGGGCACGCAGCGCGAACGGCGGTTCCTCGCCCCGCAGCAGCAGGCTCCTGGCTCCCCCTCGGTAGCGCTCGACGACCCCCTGGGCGGCCAGCGCCTCCAGGTCACGGCGGATGGTCATCTCCGAGGCGCCGGTCAGCGCGGCCAGTTCGGCCACGCCGAGGCGCCCCGCCGCGCGCACCGCCTCGGTGATCCGTCGTAGTCGTTCCGTACCAGTCATGTTCAGATTGAACATCATGACTGTTCGAACTGCCAAGTTCCGCACATGACTCTTGTTCGATATGTTCGCCACATGACGACATCGACGCGTTCCGCGGCGCGAGCGGGCACACCGCCGGCGGCCCGACTGCGAGCCGGGCGGGCGGCCACCTTCGCCTACTTCGCCCTCAACGGATTCCTGATGGGGATGTGGATCGTCCACATCCCGAGCGTCGAGCACCGGGCGGGGATCAGTCACGCCGTGCTCGGCTGGCTCCTCCTGCTCCTCGGGGCGGGCGCCTTCGTCGGCATGCAGATCGTCGGGCCGCTCACCGACCGGTTCGGGGCCCGCACCGTCGTGCCGCTCAGTGCGGCGCTGTGCAGCGTCACCCTGTTCCTGCCCGGACTGGCCACGCACGCCTGGTCGTTGGGGTCGGCGCTGCTGCTGCTCGGGTTCGGCAACGGGTGCCTGGACGTCAGCATGAACGCCCACGCCGTCCAGGTCGAACGCGACTACCGGCGCCCCGTGATGTCGGCCTTCCACGCCACCTTCTCCCTCGGCGGCGTACTGGCCTCCCTGGTGGGCGCGCGCACGCTCGCCTGGGGATGGCACCCGGCGGCATCCCTCGGGGCGGTGGCGCTCCTGGGCCTGGCCGCCGCCGCACTGGCCGCGCCGGCGCTGCTGCCGACCGACGGATCCCCGGCCCCCGTCTCCCCCACGGTCGACGGCGCAGCACCGGCCCGGCGCACCACGCCCCGCCGCATCTGGCTCCTCGCCGTCCTGGCTCTGATGATCATGCTGTGCGAGGGCGTGGCCAACGACTGGAGCGCGTTGCACCTGCGCACCGTCCTCGACGCGTCCGCCGCCACCGCCGCCCTCGCCTACGGGGCGTTCGCCACGGCCATGACCGTCGGCCGACTGCTGGCGGACCGGGCGGCCGGGCGGCTCGGTCCGGTGGCCGTCCTCCGCTACGGCGCCGCCACGGCCGCCGCCGGTCTGACCGCGGCCGCGCTCTCCCCCTGGATCCCCCTGGCACTGGCCGGTTGGGCGGTGTTCGGCGCGGGACTGTCCGGGTGTGTGCCGCAACTCTTCAGCGCCGCCGGCCACGCCGACCCCGACAACGCCGGTACCAACGTCTCCCGGGTCGCCGGCCTCGGCTATCTCGGCATGCTGGCCGGCCCCGCCGTCATCGGGCCCCTGACCCGTTTCGCCCCGCTCAACCTCACCCTCCTCCTGCCCGTGGCGTGCTGCCTCGTGGCGGCAGCCACGGCCGGCATCCTGCGCACCCGTCCGACCACGACGCTCCCGGGCGATGTCGGCGCGACAGCGTGACGGGCGCCCCCTCGCGAGCCGCCCGCGGACCCGACGCCTCGTCGTCGACCGGCAGTTGAGCTCGCCCTCCAGCACGGGCGCACGACTGACACCGGTTGGTGGAGTGCCGCAGCAACACTCCGGTCAGCACGACCTGATGCAGTTCGCGATGGAGTCGATGATCGACCGGGTCAGCAGCCGTCTGCTCGCCCACCTCGACCGGATCGGTGACCTCGGCCGCCATCCCCGCACGGGACAACTCCGGCTCACCGCCGGCCTCATGGCCGAGCTGCTCCCCCTGGACGAGGAGCGGCGAGCCGAGCTCGCCGTCTTCCTCGACTTCGACGCCGCGGCCCGCACCAACCCGACGTTCGGCGCCCTGTCGCACAAGGCCGTCACCGGCACCCGACGCCTGGTGCGCGGCGTCCTCGCCCGACTCGCCGCCACGGGCGCCCTCCACCCCGACCTCGATCTCGCCCTCGACCCGGCCCGGTCGCCGCGCGGTCCGGCGTCGCGCGTGACAATGCGCTTCATGGACATCCGACAGTTGGAGTACTTCCTCGCCATCGTGGACCACGGCGGCTTCACCCGGGCGGCGTCCGCGCTGTACGTGTCCCAGCCGTCGTTGTCCCAGGCGATCCAGGGGCTGGAGCGCGACCTGGGGGGTGACCTGTTCCACCGGATCGGCCGGCGGGCGGTGCTCACCGAGGCGGGACGGGCCCTGATCGAGCCGGCACGCGCGGCGGTGCGCAGCCTGGAGACCGCCCGGGCGAGCGTCGCGGCCGTCCAGGAACTGCGCGAGGGGCGACTGGACGTGGCGTCGATGCCGTCCCAGGCATTGGAACCGTTGACGACGCTGGTGCGGACCTTCACCGGGCGGTACCCGGGCGTGTCGGTGGCCATCCAGGCCGCCTTCACCGCGCAGGACGTGGTGGACGCGGTCCGCACCGGCGCGGCCGAGTTGGGGTTGCTGGCCACTCCCGGCCCGCTGCCGGAGGGGGACGTGGCGGCGCACCCCCTCGGCGAGCAGCGCTTCGTGCTGGTGGCCCGCGACGGATCCGACGGGGACGGCCCCTTCGCCGGTCAACGCTCCGTGCGGGGTGAGGAGTTGGCCGGCCAACGCCTGATCGTCGGGCAGCGGGGCACCGGGATGCGGGCGTACGTGGACGGGCTGCGCGAGCAGGGCATCGACGTCACCGTCGCCGCCGAGACCGAGCACCGGGTGTCCGTGCTCCCCCTGGTCCTGGCCGGCGTGGGAGTGGCCGTGGTGGCCGAGTCCTGGCGCGGCCTGGCCGAGCGGGCCGGTGCCCGGGTGCTGGACATCGAACCCCGCACCACGCTGCGCATCGGCCTGATCAGCCGCCGCACCGGGTTGTCCCCGGCGGCGCGGGCCTTCGTGGCGGCTGCCTTGGAGACGTCCGCACCGAGCGGCTGATAGGCGCGGCCGATGAGGCAGATCACGATCGTGTCTTGGACGCATCCCCACACCGCTTGGTGCAATCAGGCGCATGACCACCCACCACATCGCCCTCGTCCCCGGCGACGGCATCGGCACCGAGGTACTGCCCCCGGCGCGGCGCGTGCTCGACGCCGTCAGCCGTCGGCACGGCTTCCGTCTCGCCTACACCGCGTACGACGACTGGTCGTGCGCGAGCTACCTGCGCGAGGGCGCGATGATGCCCGACGACGGTCTCGACCAGCTGCGCGACAAGGACGCGATCCTGCTCGGCGCGGTCGGCCACCCGGACGTACCGGACCACGTGTCGCTGTGGGGCCTGCTGATCCCGATCCGCCGCGGCTTCCAGCAGTACGTCAACCTGCGGCCGATCCGGGTGTTCCGGGGCGTCGACAGCCCGGTGCGGGGTGCGCTCCCGGGCGAGGTGGACCTCGTGGTGGTCCGCGAGAACACCGAGGGCGAGTACAGCGAGATCGGCGGACGCCTCAACCGCGGCCTCCCCGAGGAACTCGCCGTCCAGGAAGCGGTGTTCACCCGGACGGGGGTGACCCGGGTGGTGGACTACGCCTTCGGGCTGGCGGCCGACCGGGGTGGCCGACTGACCTCTGCGACCAAGTCCAACGGCATCGTGCACACCATGCCGTTCTGGGACGAGCTGGTCGCCGCATGCGGCGCCCGGCATCCGGACGTGGCCTGGGAGCAGGAACACGTCGACGCCCTGGCCGCCAAGCTCGTCCTCGAACCGGCACGCTACGACGTGATCGTCGCCTCCAACCTCTTCGGTGACGTCCTCAGCGACCTGGCCGCCGCCGTGGCGGGGTCGATCGGCATCGCCCCGGCCGCCAACCTCAACCCCGAGCGCGCCTTCCCCTCGATGTTCGAGCCGGTGCACGGCTCCGCGCCAGACATCGCCGGCCGGGGCGTCGCCAACCCGCTGGGCGCCATCTGGTCGGCGGCCTTGATGCTCGACCACCTCGGCCACCGGGACGCCGCCGGCGACGTCACCCACGCCATCGCGACCCTCCTGGCCACGACGGACGTCCGCACACCGGACCTGGGCGGCACCGCCAGCACCGAGCACTTCACCGAAGCGCTGTTGCAACTCCTCTGAATCACAGGGGAGTTCACCCGTCTGCCGGACTCGTGGTGGAGCGCACTCCACCACGTCCGGGGGATGGGCGCGCTGGTCGCCGTCCTCGCCGCGACGGGCAGGCTCCGCGTGCCCACGACCGCCCCGTCGCCCACCGGCGGAACGTCAGCGTCGGCCGGCCAGGCCGTCCCCGGCGGCACGGCCCGGGCGGCCGGGCACCGCGCCGTGTCAGGTCAGTAGGTGATCGCCGCGCGGGCTGCCCAGGCACAGCACGAGGCGTCCATGCCTGGCCCGGCTCGCCGGGCACGGCCGCTCGGGCGGCCGTGCGGAGCCCGGCTATGCGTCGGCCGGGCGGCGCGCCGGGCGCCACATGCCCCAGAGCACGGGCCCGTCCCCCGGCAGGGCCAGCTCCGCGCGTACGGTGAAGCCGAAGTGCTCGTAGACGGGGACGTTGGACGCCTTGGAGGACTCCAGGTAGACGGGCAGCCCTGCCGCATCGGCCTGGGCCAGTCCCGAACGCAGCAGTGCCGACCCGTGCCCCTGGCCCTGCGCGGCCGGGTCCGCGCCGATGACCGCCAGGGACCAGTGGGGTTCCTCGGGGGTGTGCTGGGCGGCCGTCTGCACGGCGTCCCGGAACGCCTCGGCCCGGTCGCCGAGGATGTCCTGGAGTTCCTTGATGGTCTCCGCGTCGGGAACGGCCTTGGCCTGCGCCTCAGGCGGCACCCAGAACGCGGCCGCCGACGCGGTGCGTTCGCACACCCCGTGGTGGACGTACTGCCGGGTGAAGAGGGTGGTGAAGTAGCGGCCCAGTGCCGTCTCGCGCGAGGCGGCGTCGGGGAAGAACCAGCGCATCATCGGGTCGTCGTCGAAGGCACGGGCGAAGGTGCGGCTGATCAGCGGCGCATCGTCGATCGTGGTCTGCTGCGGCGTGGTCGCATTCGGCATACGGGGCATTCTGCACCTGATGATCTTGCATGCTCGACGGGGGCCCCGGCGCATACGCGGACCAACGGGCCAGTAGAGTAGGGAAGTTCGGGCAAAAAAGATGCCGCTCCCCTCCTCCGTCACCATGTGTCGACGGCATCGATCCGCACCAGGTTGGGGCCGACCTCCTGCCGTGTCAGCCAGCACTCCCACATCTGCCGGGTGGCCCCGTCGCCCCACGGATTGCCCAGGCAGATCCGACCGCCGGCCGGGTCCACGTCCTTGATGAAGTAGGCGTGGTTGGCGGCCAGTCGGCCGTCCGCGATGGTGTCGCGGTCACTCGTGCCGGGGGTGGTGGCCACGAGTGCCTGGCCGCGTGCCTTGCGGTCGGTGATCTCCTGGGCGAGCCATGGTGAGGTGAGGTCGAGTGGCTGTGCCGCCCGCCCGGTGAGCAGGGCGAGCGCGACGCGGACCCCACCGCCGTGGGCGACGTCGTGGTAGTTGCCGAAGAACTGCGCGGCGGCCTTCTCGAAGTAGCCCGGCCAGGTCTCCGCGTACCGCGCGTCCGCGGTGTGGCCCTTGGCACCCCAGAGGCCACCGTGCCCGTACGGCAGGTCGGGCACCAGCGTGATCCCGATCGGGGTGCCCTCGTCGTAGAGGGTGACCGTGACGGTGCCGTTGGCCTCCAACCGGAGGTGGCGCGGGGCGTACTGGGGATTGGCCTGGAGCACGGCCTGCATGCTGGTCAACAGCCAGCAGGTACCGAATCTCCCCTGGTCCATGTCCTGCCAGGACATCGCCTCGGTGGAGGCCGAGACCCACTGCCAGTTCTCGGTGACGTACGCCCCGTCGACCTGCGCGAACGGTCCCTCGGGCAGTACCCATCCGTGGTCGCCGCAGCCGCACTCGGCGTCGTAGTCGGGCTGACTGCACGGCATTCCGGTGCCGACCAGCATGGCGCCGTACGGGCTGACCGTGCGCAGCAGCCAGCTGAAGAGTTCCTGCTGCCGACGCCAGTCGTAGGCGGGTTGGCCGTGCTCGTCCTCGATGTGGGTCAGGGCGTCCCAGCGGTCCAGGCCCTGCGTCCCGAAGCGCCTTACCACCAGGTCGAGTTCGGTGGGCGGCAGCGGCGCCAGCAGGGTGCCGACCTGGTCGAGCAGCGGCCGGGCGCCGTACTGCTGCGCGTCGGCGAACAGCACGCCCCATGCCTGTCGACCGACCGCCTCGGCCCGCTGCGGGTCCGGCGGCGGGCCGGGTGGCTGCCAGGGCAGTTCGACCACCGGGCGACCGTCCGGCACGTACTGGAGCCGGTCGCGTCCGACGTTGTCGCTGAACCCCTGCACCACGTTCACGGCGTCCATCAGTGCGCGCCCGCCCGGAATGAACGGCGCGGCGACGTCGGCGACCTGGCGCCAGTTGTTGCGGTGGTAGTTCACGTGCTTCTCCCCCGTCCGTCTCCCACCCGTCCCACGAGCCTACGCAGCCGGCGGGGCCACCGCGTCGCCACCCCTGTACCCGTGCCACAAGTCCGGCACCCCGGAGGCTGCCGGACTGTGGCGATCGGTTGCGGAGGGCGGTCGTGCCGGACGGCCGGATGACGGCCTACTGCACCGTGCCGGGCCTACCGGTCATCGCCCGCTCACCGCGACCGGCGGCCTGCGCCCGTCACGACGTGAAGGCCGCGGTGCCGTTCGGGGTGCCGAGGCCGGTCGGACCGTCGTAGCCGTCGCCCGCCGTGCAGAGGTACGCCGGCGAGCAGGAGCCGTTGGCGCCTCTGGTGACGTCGTTCAGCGCGGAGGCGTGGGTGTACGGGTACGAGGCCGGGGTGTCGGACGCGCCGGGAGTGCCGGCGAGGGCGTAGACGCCGGCGATGAACGGGGCGGCGGCGCTGGTGCCGCCGTACACGTTCCAGCCGGTGGCCTGGTAGCTGTCGTAGACCGCCAGGCCGGTTGCCGGGTCGGCGACCGAGGCGACGTCCGCCACGGCGCGCCCGGCGCAGCCGGTGTCCTTCTGCCAGGACGGCTTGGCGTCGTACTGCGAGCAGCCGGAACCGGCGCCCTCACCGCCCGCGGAGGATCCCCAGACGGTTTCGGACCAGCCGCGCGTGCTGCTGTCCCGCTGGAGTGACGTGCCGCCGACCGCGGTGACGTACTGCGAGGCCGCCGGGTACTCGACGCCGTAGCCGCTGTCGCCGGAGCTGACCGTGATGGCGACGCCGGGGTGGTTGAAGTACTGCTCGTCGGAGGTGGGGTCGGTGGAGTCCTCGGAACCGCCGTAGCTGTTGGAGACGAACTTGGCGCCCATCGCGACCGCCCGGTTCACGGCCGTCCCCAGGTCGTCCATGCTGGCGCTGTTCGCCTCGACCAGCAGGATGTGGCAGGAGGGGCAGGCGGAGCTGACCATGTCGACGTCGAGGGATATCTCGCCGGCCCAACCGGCATCGGCGGCCGGGTAGTTGGTGCCGCCGTCCTGATCGACCTTCTGGAAGCACCCGTTGGCCGTGCTGCATTCGGGCAGGCCGTATTGGGAACGGTAGGTCGCCAGGTCCTGTTCGGCGTTGGGGTCGTCGTTGGCGTCGACGATCGCCACGGTCTGCCCCGAACCGCCCGACTGGGGAAGGTTGTAGGCGCTCTGCAGGTCGCTGGGACCGTAGCCGGAGGGGGCGGCGTGCGGTCGCAGGGCGAGCTGCTGTTTGACGTCCGTGCGGGCCACCGCGTTGCAGGCCATGTAACCGGGGTGCGACGGGTGCGCGCACAGCCGGCGGGTGTGGACCTCCGCGCCGGGCCCGGCCGGTGCGGAGTGCGAGGCTTGGGTGGTGTGCGTCGCCGGTGCGGCGGCGGACGGGCTGGCGGCGATCACGCCGCCGATGACGAGGGTTGCTGCCGACAGCAGGGCGGGAACGGCGCGGTGTGCCAGTCCACTGGCACGATCCGATCTGCCCTTTCGTAGGGAACGCAAGGGAACGACCTCCGTGGGGGAAGGGGCCGGCAGTCAGCGCGCCGAGGAGGGGACCGCGTTGCGTGTCGTGCACGTCCGCCCACGCGTCCGCATGCCTGCGCACCCGCAAGCGAACAGGCAGACCCCGCAAGGAATGGCACGTACATGACATTTATGCTGCAACGGCGGTGACGCCCCATCAGGGCGCCCAGTCTGCCGGTGATGAGTTGCGCACGTGCACTCAGTGATGCCACCCCGTTGAGTGGTGGCTCTGTAGGGAAAAGTAGTGAACCCTGCGTCAAAGGGACACCGAGCTACGGCAAAGGCTTGCCCTCGGTCCGGTGACGGGAATGCCCCTGCCGGAAATACTCCGCACCGCCGCGGAGTTCAGCGGGTGTCCGCACGGTGGCGCCAGGCGCCCGCCGGCGGTTCCCCAAGTCGAGCGAAGGAAAGGTGCGAAATGAAGTCCGTCATCCAGACGGCGGCCGGCGGCCCCGAGGTCCTGCAACTGGTCGAACGTCCGGTGCCCGAGCCCGGCCCGGGCGAGGTGCGCGTGCGCGTACACGTCTCGGGCGTCAACCCCACCGACTGGCGCAGCCGTCGGCGCCCGCTACCGCCCGGCACCACGGAGCAGGTGCCCCACCAGGACGGTGCCGGCGTGATCGACGCCGTGGGTCCGGGGGTCGAGCCGACGCGGGTCGGTGAGCGGGTGTGGGTCTGGGAGGCCGCCTGGCAACGCCCCTGGGGGACGGCACAGCAGTACACGCTCGTCCCCGACCGGCACGCCGTCGCCCTCCCCGACCACGCGCCGTTCGACCTCGGCGCGGCGCTGGGCATCCCGGCCCTGACCGCCCACCGGGCGCTGACCGTTCACGACGGCGGCCCCGGGCACCTCGCGCCCGGCACGCTGCGCGGCGCGACGGTGCTGGTGGCCGGCGGCGCCGGTGCGGTCGGCAACGCGGCCGTCCAACTGGCCCGCTGGGCCGGGGCACAGGTGATCAGCACGGTCAGCAGTCCCGCCAAGGCCGCGCTGGCGAGCGCGGCCGGCGCCCACCAGGTGGTCAACTACCGGACGCAGGAGGCGGCCACGGAGATCCGCGCCCTCGCCCCCGAGGGCGTCGACATCGTCGTGGAGGTCGCGCCGGGCACCAACGCCGCCCTCGACGTCGCGATCGCCGCACCGGGCGCCGTGGTGGCCTACTACTCGGGCGGTAAGGACGAACACCTCACCGTCCCGGTGCTCTCCGCCCTGCCGGCGAACCTGCGCTGGCAGGGCGTCTTCGTCTACACCGTGCCGCCCGCGGCGAAACAGCAGGCGGTCACCGACGTCGCGGCAGCCGTGGACGCGGGCGCCCTGCGCGTGGGCGAGGAGGCGGGATTGGCGCTGCACCGCTTCCCGTTGGAGCGCACCGCCGACGCCCACGCCGCGCTCGAACGGGGCGTGGTCGGGAAGGTCCTGATCGACGTCCCGTGACCACCCCGCCTCGCGGCGAAACGAGGCAGGTCCCCTCCTCGCGCGAGGACGCGAGGAGGGGACCTGCCGGCCGAGGCGTACCGCCCACAGCCACCCCGCCTACCCGCGCGAGGGGCGTTCTCCGGTGTACCGGGCACGCGCCCGCTCCAGGGCGGCGTCGAAGTCGCGCTGGGTGTCTGCGCACCAGTGCAGCAAGTCGGCGAGGACGTGCTGCAAGGTCTCGCCGGGGCTGTCGCGCCAGCCGTCGCCGGAGAGCGTGTAGGTCTCCAGGGCCGCGTTGGCCCGCCGCACCGCGGCGTCGTGCCCCTGCGTCGTCATCGCCGTCGTCCCCTCTCGTAGCAGCTCACAGAAACTGTAGCGCGTTGTATATTTGCAGTGCATTGCAGTTTTTGGCGAGGCGCGGCACGGGCGACCGGAGCGGCGACGGGGCAGGGGCGGACACGCATGGAGAGTCCTTCGGGCGGACTGCGCACCGTGACGGCCGTCCGGTACGTGACGCCGCTGCGGAACGGCGGCTCCGTGCCCGGTGTCGTCGAGGCCGACGACCTGGGGACGTACGTCGTGAAGTTCACCGGGTCCGCACAGGGACGCAAGGCACTGGTGGCCGAGATCATCGTGGGCGAGCTGGCCCGACGCCTGGGACTGCGGGTACCCGAACTGGTACTGGTCGACTTCGACCCCGCGGTCGCCGCCAACGAACCACACCAAGAAGTCCAGGACCTCCTGCACGCCAGCGCCGGACTCAACCTCGGCATGGACTACCTCCCAGGAGCCACCGACTACACCCCCACCGGACCCAACACCCTCGACATCGACCCCATCGAAGCCGCCCGCATCATCTGGCTCGACGCCTTCACCGCCAACGTCGACCGCACCACACACAGCCCCAACCTCATGACCTGGCCGCCCTCCGGCCACCAGCGCCCCCGCCTCTGGCTCATCGACCACGGCGCCGCCCTCGTCTTCCACCACCGCTGGGACACCGCAACCAACACGGCCGCCAAGGCTTACGACCTCCGCCACCACGCACTCGGCCCCCACCAACCCGAAATGGCCACAGCCAACGCCGAGTTCACCCCACGCATCACCACCGAACTCCTACACGAAGTGGTCTCCACCGTCCCCGACGCCTGGCTGACCGACGAACCAGGCTTCACCACCACAGCCGACGTCCGCAATGCCTACGTCACCCACCTCACAGCCCGAGCCAAAGCCTCCACCCACTGGCTCCCGACGGAATTCCCCCCACCGACCGGACGAACGGGCCGCCGACGAGGGTGACCGGATGAGTGCAGGGTTTCGTGCTCGCCAGACGGGACACCTCGACGTCGATCGTTCGCCCGTCGGCGTGACGGTGGTCGAGCGGCACCGTGATGGCGAGCGCCGCGAGTCGGGTCCGATGCAGGGTTGCCCTCCTCACTGCGAAAGAGCAGTGGGTGTGGCACGCTCAGCCGGGCGTCAGCCGCCCGCGAGGGAGGCCGACCAGACGGCCGCCGCTGCCTGCTCGCGCCAACTACGGCGGGAGGCACTCACCCCGAAATCGGCCCTGGGGAGAATCTGGGGAGAATCGACAGGCACACAGATCACCCCTCTCGCCCAAGTAGCCCGTCAATGGCGGTTCGACCTTTACTTCCGGCCACCGGCATGAAGTGGGCATAGCAACCGAGCATGATGGCCGGGAATGAGTGCCCGAGCCACCGCGCGACAGTCACTACGGACTCCCCCACAGGAGTTCCACCTCTGCCGACGGAAACGCCTCTGCGTGCTCCTTCAGCTCCTCCGCCACCGAGCCAGGCAGGTCGGCGGGACGGGTCTTCGCGCCCTTGGGCAGCGCGAAGTACAGCTTGCCGCCGGCTCGCGCGGCGATTTCGACGACCGAGCACTTCCACGCCGCCTGGCCGATCTCGTGGACGAACGGCTACGTCCCAGCACGGCTACACCTTCCGCTGCCTCGCCGACCACCCGGACGCCACGACCGTGGACCTCGCAGCCCACCTCGCATCACAAAACCGGCCGCCCCCGAGGTCGTCGCAGAGCTCCAGAAATGGGCTACATGCAAAGCTGATGCCACCCCAGCCGGCAAGCGGGCCCAGCTCGTTGATGCCTCGGGCCGCTCTGGGGCGCGAGCACAGCATGGCGCCCTTGCCATACCGGCTCAGCTGCGAACTCGGCTCCCGTGCGGCGAGGAGGGCCTGCAGGAGCGTGGTTCCACCAGTGTCGCCGGTGTTGTCCAGGCCGGCTCCGCACATGCGAGCTCATCAGTCCCGAGGCCGGATCACTTGCGCAGTCGGGAACGGTACTCGCCTGGGGACGTGCCTCGGGCACGCCTGAAGGCACGGCTGAAAGCGTGCGGAGAGGCGTAGCCGACCGCGCCGGAGATCGACTCGACCGGCTCGTCGGTGTCGCGGAGTCGGACGGACGCCAGGTCGATGCGCCACTGCGTCACGTACGCGCCCGGCGTCTGTCCGAGGGCGGACCGGAAACGCCTGGACAGCGTCGCCCGGGAGACGTTCGTCGCGGCGGCCAAGGTCTCCGTGGTCCAGGGGTGTTCCGGTTGGGCGTGGACACATGCCAGGGCGTCGCGCACGACCGGATCACGCATCGCTCCCAACCACGAGCCAGACTGCTCCTGCGGGTGGCGGGCCAGCCAGGCGCGTACGAACTGGACGAGCAGAAGGTCGACGATGCTGTTGACGGCCGCGGTGGTGCCGATCTGCGGCTGCGCGAGCTCAGCAGCGAGAAGTTCGACGGTCCTTCTGAGCTGCGCGTTCTCCCGGGCTGTGACGTGCATCGGCCGAGCGAGGGAGGTAAGGACCGGGGTGCGCACCTCCGGGTCCTGCTCGTAGCGCAGGACGATCACCTCCGTCTGCACCGGCGCCGAGCCCAGCCGCAGGGCTCGGCCATCGCCAAAAGCCCGGGCCGCCGCCTCACGGTCGCAGGAACCCATCGTCATGCTGGCGCCGCCGGCTATCCCGTGTGCGGTGCCCGGCGATACCAGGACGGCGTCTCCGGCCCGCACCTGAAGAGGTTTCTCGCCCGTGACGTGGAGCCACACGGTGCCGCGGGACACCACGTGCAGTGCCGCTCCCGGAGAGGAGTCCAGCCACATGCCCCAGGTCCCTCCGGCCTTCAGCATGACCCCGAGCGCCCCACGCGCACCCGAAACACGCAAGACCTCCGCCAGCACGTCCATGGGTCCATTCTCGCCCACCACCGCGAACCGCCCACCGGCAGGTGAGGCGCATGTGTCCTCGTCCACAGCTTCAGACAACGTCGAGAACGGCCTTTCCGTGCACCTTCCGCGAGAACAGCGCCTGCACGGCGTCGTCCACGTCCTGCCAGTCGCCGCGCAGTCCGACCGGTGCCGAGAGTCTCCCGGCGGCCATGAGGCCCAGCAGGTCTGTCAACTCCCCGCTGGTCGGCGTCATGTCGCCGTAGGTGGTGATGCTGCGGGGTTCGCCGAAGCCGAACAAGGCCGCACTCGTCGGTTCGCCGGAGCGGCCCGCCGACGGGAAGGTCGTTTCCTGCCCCGAGGAGTAACCGACCAGGTGGATGGTGCCGCCCTCGGCGAGGGAACTCCACGCCTGGGCCACCAGCGGCCCGCCGACCGTGTCCAGGACGAGGTGGAACCTGTCCCCGGTCTCGGCCAGGTCGGTCAGGACCTTGTCGGCGCCGAGTTCACGGAGTCCGGCGGCCCGCTCCGGCGAACCGACGAGTGCCGTCACCCGGGCGCCCCCCAGCGCCGCCAACTGGACGGCGAAGTGCCCCACGCCCCCGCTGGCGCCGGTGACCAGAACGTCGCGCGCCAGCAGGGAACGCTTGCGCAGCACCCGCAACGCGGTGACTCCGGCGATCCCCAGCGCGGCGGCGTCGGCCAGGTCCACGCCCTCGGGGACGGTGCCGAGCGAGGCGGGGCTGACCGCCACCCGCTCCGCCCACGCGTGGGGAGCCATCCCCACTGCGACGCGCGTACCTTCGGGCGGCCCCGAGCCGTCGGACGCGGCGCGCACCACGACGCCGGCCGCGTCGTGACCGTGCACGACGCCGGCCGGCCACTGGTGCACGTAATTCAGCTCTCCGAAGTTGAGACCGATGTGTCGTATCTCCACCAACGCCTCGCCGGTGGACGGTACGGGCTCATCGACATCGGCGAACCGGATGGGTCCGGCCTCACTGTGATCGACCACAAGGGCGCGCATAGGGGGTGTGTTCCCTTCTCTCCTGGACGTGCCTGAACACTCGGCGCGGCAACAGATCGAGTGCGCACATGCCTCACTGCCGCCTTCTTGGAACCCTACGCAGGACCGGAACAGTGACCAGACCAGTGAGAATCAATCAGTTGACGATCTGTGTCAGCGCGACTCGCGGCACGTCGAGCCCTGCACCCGTCCGGTGGATGACGCTGCGCCGGGCACAGACATGCCCGGCAACGTAATGACCTTGAGGCGTCAGCGCTTCCGTCGGGCGGCGGGGACACGCTGGGCGACGTACCAGGCGACCGCGTCAACGCCGGGGCGGGCGTACCGCCCCAGGGAGAGGACGAAGGCGTGGCGGTAGCGGGCCAGGAGCATCGGGGTGGCGGTCTCCAAGTCCACCTGCGGGAGATCGGCTTCCCGCCACAGCGCGGCAGGACCTCGGCCAGTGGCTGCGGGCGGCGAACGCGCATCCGGCGGCTGCGACGGCTGCTGAGGTTGTCCCAGATCAAGACGATCGGGCGGCCGAGAGACCGGTGCACCTGGCGTAACTGGCGGATCAGGATGCGGTCGGTGACTGATCCAGGTACGACCCGGTAGAAGTAACGGGCTGGCTGACCGAGGCTGTAGCAACACCATCCGACGACGGAGACCTTGGGCCGCTGCCCCGTCCGCATCTCCGAAGTTGGGGTCTGGCCGGCGGGTGCCCAGGTCCGTCGCACCGGTGGCAGCAGCGACAGACCGGATTCGTCTGAGAGGACGATCACTGCTTTGCGGTGCTCGGCTGTGGTTTTACCTGGGGCCACACCTCGCTCCGCCAGGTCATCACCGCCTTCTCGTCGCGTTCATAGGCCCGGTGCCTGGGGATCTGACGTGGCCAGCCGTGTCGCTTCAGCAGTCGCCACACCCCGGACGGGCTGGTGTACTCGGCACCGGTCGTCTCCTTGATCACCGGGCGGATCCGAGCCAGGGTCCACACCTGCCCGGTGAAGCCGTGTGCGGCAGGTCCCTGCTTCAACGCCTCTGCGACCTGCATCAATTCGTCCTCGGAGACCAGCGGGCGCCTGCCCGACGGCCCTGAGGAACGTCATGCCTGGATCCCGCCGTTCCTCCACTTCTTCCGCCAGACGTGCACGGCCTGCCGGGAAGCCCCCAACCGCCGGGCTGTCTCTGCCTGGGCGATGCCCTCTTCGAACCACTCGGCCGCCTGCAACCGGAGCTTCTCCCGCTGCAGACGCCCCTCACACGTCAGCCCCATCTCCTCCATATCCGTGAGATAGCACCACCCGACGGGCCGTCAACCCCCATATCAAGCCTCAGTAGAGGTCCCGCTGGGCGTGCAAGCCTCGCAGGCGGTCGGGTGCGGCATTGATCACCGCAAGAGGTACCGTTCCGTGGCCACGAGACCCGTCAGGCTCGCGGTCCGGCCGCGGAGGCGGCCGCCCGTGTAGCGACCCTCGACGAGTGGCTGTGACCAGCACATTCGATACTCGGCCCAGGGAGGCCTTTCCATGACCCGACTCACCCCCGTCACCGGGCGCCGGCCCGGTCCCGAGACGGCGCCCGGCTACGAGGCCGGGGCTTTCGGGCATCAGAAGGCCGGTGAGCAGGGCCGGCTGCGTGCACTGGAGGACCTGTGGGATCCGCTCACCGAGCGATACTTGAGGCAGGCAGGCGTGCCCGCCACGGCCCGTTGTCTGGAAGTCGGGGCAGGTGCGGGGTCGGTGGCCCGCATACTGGCCCGGGTCTGTCCGAACGGTGACGTCACCGCGACGGATATCGACACCCGCTTCTTCGAGAGGCTTGCGGCCGAAGAGCGCATCACCGTGCTGCGCCACGATGTGACCCAGGACGGCTTTCCCGCCGACTCCTTCGAGGTGATCCACGCCCGGATGGTCCTGTGTCATCTGGCCGACCCCGCACACGTGCTGGCCGCCATGGCCGAGTGGCTGAGTCCCGGTGGTCTCCTCCTGGTCGAGGACCTCGACCTGGGGCCCGCCGATGCCTCCCCTCACCCGGTGATGCGTCAGGGGCTGCGCCTTGCCGAGCAGACCCTCGGGGTCTCCCAGGGCAGCGATCTCCGCCTGGGCCGACGGTTGCAAGCCCTGGTGACCGACGGCGGCTTCACCTTCGGCGGCATGAGGGTGCAGCCGGTGATGATCGGTGACGGCGGTCCTGCGGATGAGTTCTGGCGTCTGTCGTTTGCCCAACTCCGCGACTTCGCGGCCCTGAGCAGTGCCGCCCTGGCCGGCGAGTTGGACGCGGCGCTGTCTCTGATCGACCATCCGGGCTTCACGGATCTCGGCATGAACGCCGTCTCCGTATGGGGCCGGAAGCCCGTGCGGCCGACAGGGTAGCGCCTCGGCCTGACGGCTCCGGGAGTGGACACCGCGGCCTGGTCCGAACAATCGCCTCAGTACGTGACTGCCGAACCAACATCCCCAGTTGTTGCGTCACCATTACTGAGACCCGGACCTGCACCGCTTACACGGAGACCCCCATGGCTGAACCCCGTCCCTCCTCTGCGTACACCACCGCCTCCGATCCAGCCTGCCTGCCTGCTGATGCGGTGGCGGTGGTCGGGGTGGGCCTGCGCCTGCCGGGCGGCATCCACCGGTTGGACCAGCTCGGCCAGGCCCTGCACGAAGGGCGCGACCTGGTCGGCACCATGCCCCCGGACCGCTTCGACCTCAGCGCCCATCAAGCCCGTGGTCCCGGGAAACCGGGTAAGTTCCACTCCACGGCGGGCGGTTTCCTGCCCGAACCGGAAGTCACCGGCTTTGACACCTCGTACTTCGGCGTCACTCCCAGGGAAGCCTCCCGTATCGACCCGCAGCAGCGTCTGCTGCTCGAGTGCGCGGTCGAGGCCCTCGACGACGCCGCCCTCGACATCAATTCCCTGGCGGGCAGCGAAACCGCCGTCGTCACCGGCGTCTCCAGCCATGACTACGCCGACCTGCAGGCCCGCCGCCTGCGTTCGAGCAACCCCTACACCGCGACCGGCGGATTCCTGTCGACCACGGCCAACCGCGTCTCGTACGAACTGGATCTGACCGGCCCGTCCAACGCCGTGGACACCGCCTGCTCCTCCGGCCTGACCGCGCTGCACCAGGCATGCGAGCACCTGCGTACCGGACGCAGCCCGCTCGCCCTGGCGGGCGCGGTGAACCTGATGCTGTCACCGGGCCTCTTCGTCGGCTTCGAGCAGGCCGGAGTGCTCTCCCCGACGGGGCGTTGCCACCCCTTCGGAGCCGCCGCCGACGGCTTCGTACGCTCCGAGGGCGCTGTGATGCTCGTCCTGAAACCCGTGGCCGCGGCGCTCGCCGACGGCGACCGGGTGCACGCCGTCATCCTGGCCACCGCACTCAACTCCGACGGGCGCACCGTGGGCCTGTCCGCGCCGAGTGCACGCACCCAGGCAGCACTCCTGCGCCGCGTGTACGCCACCGCCGGCATCGACCCGCGTGAGGTGTCCTACCTGGAGGCGCACGGCACCGGAACCCTGGTCGGCGACCCCGTCGAGTCCGCGGCGCTGGGGGAGGTACTCGGCAGCCACCGTGCCGACGCACCGCTTCCGATCGGTTCGATCAAGTCCAATCTCGGGCACCTTGAGGCAGCGGCCGGGATGGCGGGGCTCCTGAAGTCGCTGGTCGTGATCCAATCTCGTTCCATACCGCAGACTCTGCACGCCGATCCCCCCAACCCGAAGATCGACTTCGACCGCCTCGGTCTGCGACCGGTACTCGCCGCCCGTCCCGTCCCCGGCACCAGCCGTGTCGTGGTCGGCATCAACTCCTTCGGCATCGGCGGTGCCAACGCGCACGCCGTCCTCGCCTCACCGCCTGTACCGGCCGCGGCACCAGCCCTGGCGGATGCCGCCGACAACGCCGGGGTGGGCGAGGTCGCCGCGGTGCCGGCCGTCAGCACCGCGGCACGGCCGCTGCCGGTCATCGTCTCCGCGCACACGCCCCAGGCGCTGACCGCCACCCTGGAGTCCTGGGCGGAGCACTTCACCGCACTGGCCGCCGATCCCTCACAGGGGCCCGAGGCCCTGTACGCCGCCGCCTACACCTCGTGCCGACGACGGACCCGGCGCCGCCACCGCACGGCCTTCTTCGCGACCGACCTCACCCAGGCCGCCGAAGTCCTGGCCCGGGCGGCACGAGGCCAGGGGATCGACACTGCCACCGAACGCCTCGTGGGCGGAGGCCGGATCGGCTTCGTCTTCTGCGGGAACGGCTCGCAGTGGGCGGGCATGGGGGCCGAACTCCTCGGCCAGGACAGCGCCTTCACCACGGAAGTCGAAGCCGTCAGCAGCGAACTTGAGCCCCTGCTCGGCTGGAGTGTGCGCGAGGAGCTGGCCCGTCCCGACGCCTCCCGCTGGGACCGTACGGAAGTCGCGCAGCCGGTGCTGTTCGCCGTGCAGGCGGGTCTGGTCGCCGCACTGTCCGCCCGGGGCGTCGATCCGCACGCCGTCATGGGACACAGCGTCGGGGAAGTGGCCGCCGCGTACTGCGCAGGCGGCCTCACCCGGGCCCAGGCCTGCCGTGTCATCGCCGCCCGCAGCCTGGCGCAGGCCGCCACCGCAGGATCGGGGGGAATGGCCGCGGTGGGCCTGAGCGAACATGCCGCCAGGGAACGGCTCGAGCGGGATCGGCTGCACGACCGCGTGGAGATCGCCGCGATCAACTCCGACCAGGACGTCACCCTCGCAGGCTCGCACGAGGACCTCGCGGCCCTTGGCGCCGCACTGGATTCCGACGGCGTCTTCTTCCGCGACCTGGGCCTGGACTACGCCTTCCACACGGCGGCCATGGACCCCGTGCGCGACCAGCTGACCCGTGCACTGGAATCCCTGGCCCCGGGGTCCTTCCGTATACCCATGATCTCCACGGTGACCGGCCGCACCGGTTCAGGAGACGACCTGGACGCCGCATACTGGTGGGCCAACATCCGCCGCCCCGTCCGCTTCCACGAGGCCGCCACCGTACTGACAGCCGGCGACGCCGCCTGCGACGTCCTGGTCGAGATCGGCCCCCACCCCGTGCTGACCGCCTATCTGCGACGTCCCACCGGCGAAGCCCACGCCCCCGGGGTCATCGTCCCCACACTGTCCCGGACGTTCGCCAACGCGGACGCACTGCGACAGACCGTCCTGCGGGTACTCGCCGCCGGGGCGGCGGTGGACTGGGACAGCTACTTCCCCCGCCCCGGCGCGGTGGCCGACCTGCCGGCGGTGACGTGGCAGCGCGAGCGGCACTGGAACGGCGACCAGTCCTGGTGGCAGGAGGACACCCCTGGTGGGGACACCACCGGTGGCCATCCCCTCCTCGGAGCCCGCCAGGCCGGGCCGGAAGCTGCGTGGCTGAACCGTCTGGACACCGACCGGCTGTCCTGGATCGAAGACCACCGGGTCGCAGACGCTGTCGTCTGGCCCGCCGCGGGCTTCGTGGAGATGGCCCTGGCCGCCGCGCGGAGCCGGCACGACGCACCACTCGAAATCACCGGCCTGGCCATCGACCGGGCCCTGACCCTCGACTGGAGCGCCGGCTCGGCGAGCCCCTCGGACTCGGACGACGTCCACCTGGCCACCCACCTCGCCCAGGACGGCAGGCTCACCATCCGAAGCCGCACGGGTGAACAGGACTGGACCGAGCACGTCCGCGCCGGTGTGCGGAGTCTGCTACGCCCGCAGCCTCCCTGCCTGGACATCGCCGCCCTGGAACGCCGCCTGCCGGACAAGCGCCCCGGCCTTGAGCACTACGCAGCCGCCCGCCGGGCCGGGCTCGACTACGGGCCGGCGTTCCGGACCGTCACACACCTGTACACCGGGCCGGACGAGAGCCTGGCACGCTACGAGTCCACCGCGCCGACGGAGCCCGGACACGGAGTCATCGCCCACCCCACACTGGTGGACGGCGCCCTGCAGACCTGCCTGCCGCTGATGTTCACCGCGGCCCGGCCTGCCCCGTTCCTGCCTGCCCGCATCACCACCGTCCGCAGCTGGCAGGCCCTGCCCTCCTCCGGCTTCACCCACGTCACCCGCGCCACCGGCGCCGACGCCCGGTGGGACATCACCGTGTGCAACGACGACGGTGACGTGTGCATGGAACTGCTCGGCTGCGAACTGCGACGGTTCGAGACCGCGACCGCGGACGAGCTGGACCGCCTCACCGAAGTCCTGCGCGCGGCGCCCGTACCCGGCCAGCCCGGACCCGCCCGGAGCCCGCTTCCTGACCCGCGGTCACTTCCGGCAGTCGTCAGGGCAGAGGAGGACGCCGACCTGAGTCGGCTGCACCGGATCAGCGACGCGCTCCGGCCCCGTCTGCTCGAAGTCTGCGCCCACTTCACGGCCCAGGCCGTGCGCCACCTGCTCCCGACCCGGAAGCATTCCTCGTTCGGCCTGACCGACCTCGTCGACGCGGGAGTCGAGCCCAGGCACGCGAAGCTCCTCGACGTCCTGCTGCTCCAGGCCGTCAGCCACGGCACCCTCACCGCCACCGGGCCCGACGCCTGGAGCATTCCGGCCGCGCCACGCCCCGAAGAGCTGTTCAGCCGTCTGCTCGAGGACTTTCCCGGTCAGGCCGTCACCGTCCTCACCTACGGTGTGTGCGCGGGCCGTCTCGCCGATGTCCTCACCGGTGACGCCAACCCTCTGGAACTGCTCTTCTCCGAGTCCGACAACCTCGTCCAACGGTTCTACGAGGCCAGCACCTTCTTCGCTCCGCACACCCATGCGCTCGTCCGCTGGGTTCGCGACATCGTCGAGCGGTGGCCCGCCGACCGGCCGCTGCGCATCCTCGAAGTGGGGGCGGGCACCGGCGCCACCACCGCCGCCCTCCTGCCGCACCTGCCGTCCGAGCGTGTCCACTACACCTTCACCGACGTCTCACCCGCCTTCTTCCCCGCCGCCCAGAAGCGCTTCCACGCCTACGACTTCCTCACCCACCAGGTGCTGGACGCAGACGGTGACCCCGTGGCCCAAGGCTTCGAACCAGGCGTCTACGACCTCGTCATCGCCGCGAACATCCTGCACGCCACGAGCGACATCTCCCGCGCCCTTCGCTCCACGGCCACCCTGCTCGCCGACGGCGGCCAGCTGATCGCCCTGGAGACCCACAGCGTGGAACTCCTGGCCCCGGTGTTCGGCCTGCTGGACTCCTTCTGGCTCTCCACCGACCAGGGCGTCCGCCCCGAGGGCCCACTGGTGCCCTACGACCGCTGGCCCGAACTCCTCGCCGACTGCGGCTTCGCAACCACCGGGCAGTACGACGACACCGCAGCGGACCGGCCCTACGTGTCCCTCATCGTGGCAGAGCGCACCGCCCACTCCGTCCCCGAGAAGACGGCGGACCGTACTCCTCCTCCCACCGCATCGGAGGGGCGACGGCCCTCCGCCGCCCAGGCGACTCTCGACAACGCGACGCACCGGTCCTGGCTGCTGAGCACACCCACCGCCGACGCCCCCACCGAGTTGGTGACCCGGCTGACCCGAGCGCTGCTCGCCTCAAGCCCCGACGGCCGCGTCCAGCACATCACCGAGGCAAGCGGTGCGGACTCCTGGACCCGTGAACTGACCGGTGCGGCAGACGGCCTCCGTCCCGCCCGACCGGTGAGCGACGTGATCCTCCTCGCTGAGCCAGCCGACCACACAGGGCCGCAGCAACACACCGACCACGGCGTCCGGCAGCTTGCCGCACTGCGTGACCTCACCCGTGCCTGGACCCGGAGTGCCCAGACCCGCGAAGAAAGTCTGCGCGTCTGGATCGTCGACGCCGGCGGTCAGCTGCCACCCACCCCGCCGCCCTCCCCCCATGCCGCCCCCCTGTGGGGCGCCGCGCGAAGCCTGGCCAACGAACATCCCGCACTGAGCGTACGGCGCATCGCCTTGACCGATCCCGGCGACGACGGCACCCTGCAGCGGCTCCTGCACGAACTGCACCACCTCGAGGGCAGCGCAGCCGCGGCGGGCAGCCCCGAGGAGCTCGTCGACGACGAGGTGGTCCTCACGCCGCACGGGCGCTTCGCCACGCGTGTCACCTCACTGCCCGACACCGAGGCCACCTCCGGATCCGAGTCCCACTACGCCCTGCACGTGGACGCCCCCGGACGGCATCCCCTCTTCACCTGGCACGCCGCCCCCGCGCTCCGCCCGGCCGCAGGAGAAGTCCTCATCCGAACCGCCGCGGCAGCGCTGAACCACCACGACCTGCTGACCGCGACCGGTGACAGTTCCCTGCCCGCAGCCCGGCGCCACGGCTTCCTCGGCCTCGGCCTGGACTGCGCGGGCACCATCACCGCGGTCGGCCCCGGCGTCACCCGTCTCGCACCGGGCGACCGTGTCGCTGCCATGGCCCACACCGCCCTGGCCTCCCACGTCCTCGCCTCCAGCGATCACGTCATACCGCTGCCCGACACCATGGAATTCACCGCGGCAGCCACCCTGCCCACCGCGTTCCTCACCGCCCACCACGCTCTCCAGCAGTGCGCCGGCCTCACCGAGGACGACACCGTCCTCGTGCACGCTGCCGCCGGGGGCGTGGGGTTGGCCGCCCTGCAACTCGCCCAGCGGACCGGCGCGCACGTCATCGCCACGGCCGGCACCCCCGCCAAACGGAGCCTGCTGCGCCTGCTGGGCGTCGAGCACGTGCTGGACTCGCGCACCCTGGACTTCGCCGAGCAGGTCGCAGACCTGACCGACGGCCGCGGTGTCGACGTCGTCCTGAACTCTCTGCCCGGCGAGGCCCGCCTGCGCAGCCTGCATCTGCTCGCCCCGCAGGGACGCTTCATCGAACTCGGCCGACGCGATGCCGAGCGGGACGAACCAGTGCCCGTTTCCCCCCTGGCCCGCAACGTCTCGTTCTTCGGCGTGGACACCCTGGACCTGCACGACCGGCGGACGCCCGTGGTCCGGCGCCACTTCACTCAGCTGGCAGAAGCCGTCGCCACGGGCCGCTGGAGGCCGGCGCCCCATCACACCTTCCCCGCGCACCGCTTCGGTGAGGCGTTCAGCCTGCTGCACCACGCCCGGCACATCGGGAAGATCGTCATAAGCTTCGACGCCCCGCCGCCGGTCCTCGACTGCGGGCCGCCGAGCGCACTGGACGCCGACGCCGCTTACGTCGTCACCGGTGGCCTGGCAGGATTCGGCGCCGCCACGGCTCGACACCTCGCCGCACGCGGCGCCCGCCATCTCCATCTCATCGGACGCCGTGGCGCTCGAACGCCCGGTGCCGCGACACTTCTTGACGAGCTTCGCACCGCGGGGGCCGAGGTCACCGTGCACGGCGCCGACATCACCCGGCCCGGTGCCCTCGATTCCGTGCGCACCGCCCTGGGGGAACGGCGTCTGGGCGGTGTCGTGCACGCCGCCATGGTTCTCAAGGACGCTCCCTTGGTCGACGTGACCGACACCCACCTGGAAACCGTTCTCACCCCCAAGATCACGGGACTTCATGTGCTCGAAGCTTTCGCGGAGGAACACGATCCCGACTTCTTCCTCGCCTACAGCTCGATAGCCGCCCTCGACGGCAACATCCAGCAAGCCCCCTACGTGGCCGCCAACGCCGCGACGGAAGCGCTGATCCGAGCGCGGCACCGACGCGGCAGGCCCGCCCTCTCCGTCCAATGGGGTGTCATCGCGGACGCCGGATTCGTCCACCGCACCGGACGTATCGAGGAGATGGCCTCCTACGGCATGGCACCCGTCACCGCCACCGACGCGCTCACCGCACTCGACCGGCTTCTCGACACTCGGACGGGCCCCGTCGTCGCACTGGGCCGCTTCGACTGGGACAGCATCAGCCGCGTCCTGCCCCGCCTCGCGGCGCCCAGGACCGGCGCACTGCTCCAGCGGCATCAGGTGAGCACCGACAGTCTCACCACCTTGCGCGGCAAACTGGCCGCGATGAGCGACGGCGAGGCCATCGACCTGATCGAGGACAAGGTCGCCGAGCTTGCCGCCGCCGTCCTGCACACCCCCGTGGACCGCCTCGACCGCACCTGCCGCCTGGACCTGCTCGGCATCGACTCCCTGATGTTCCTCGAACTCTCCACGGCGCTGCGCAGACATCTCGGCTGCGAGATCCCCACGCTGGAACTGATGGGCGCCCCCCACCTCTCTGACATAGCCAAGCGAGCCCTGCACCGCATCCAGCAGCCGGGTTCCCCCGAGCCCACCGAGACGTTCTCCGGCCCCGAGCGGAGTGACCAGGCATGAACGCCCGCATCCCGACGCACAGCGCACCCCGCCCCACCACCTCCATCGACCAGCCGGACTTCGTGGCCCTGCGCCCGGCCTCCGGCGACGAACACCTCCTGCGCCTCTACTGCATGCCGCCCGCGGGGATGAGCGCCCCCTACTTCCAAGCCTTCACCTCCTACCTGCCGCCGGCCGTCAGCCTGCTCGCCCTGCAACTGCCCGGACGTGGACGTGCCACCGGCACGCCGGTGCACACCGACCCGCACCGCCTCGGGCAGCTCCTCGCGGAACGCATCGACCGGGACGACGACGGCCACCCGTATGCCGTGTTCGGTCACAGCGTGGGCGCTCTCATCGCCTACGAGACCGTCACATGCCTCACCCGGCAGGGGCGCCGCCCGCCCACTCTGCTCGCCTTGTCCGCCATGGCAGCCCCCCACCACCCCGACTTCACCGCACGGGCCCCGGACGTCCTGCTCGGCGGCCGGAAGGAGATCGAGAAGCTCTTCGGCCGCCTGCCCGACCACGCCGAGCGCGACCCCAGGGCGTTGATCAACACCTGGATTCCGATGATGGCCGACCTCCTGCTCGCCCTGCAGTGCCCGCCCCACCAGGGGCCACCCCTGGACACCCAACTCGCCCTCTACGGAGGCGAGGACGACCCCGTCATCTCCCGGGAGGCCTTGGCCGGCTGGAACGACATCAGCAGCCAACCGGCCGCACCGCGCCTCTTTCCCGGCAACCACACCTACCCCCTGGACGAGGTCGAAGCCCTCAGCTCCCGACTCTCCGCCGATATCGTCACCTCCCTGCGAGGGTGGGTCTGTCCAGTCAACGGCCCCGGCTCACATGCGGGGGAGTGTCCGGTCAGCAACCTCGGAACGGAGCACGGGAGACGGTAAACCGTTTCGCGCGACGTCCGATCGAGGAAGACGCGCCGTTGACCAGTGAGAACGTAGTGGACGTCGGCGCCGGCGCCGACGTCCACTACGTCGCGCTCGGCCGGAATGAGCGAGGTGGTGGTGAGAGGTTCGGTCGGCCTCGGCGGCGGCCGTAGCCGTGCCAGCGCGTGGTGGTGCTCCAGCGGGGCACGCTGCGCGTGCGCGGTGCGGGTGGGAGGCGGCGGGCGGCGCGTTGAACGTCGAGCGGGGTGGGGGCCGGGGGTTTCGGTGGCTGGATGGGGGTGAGGTGGGCCCGTTGCGCGAGGCTGCGGTGGAGGTGCTCCGTGTAGCGGACGACGGGGGCGAGGTAGCGCGGGGAGACGTAGACGTCTCCGTCGATGGTGTGGTGGTCAGCCATGTGTGTCCGGAAGGTCGCGGGCGGGCGAGGCCGACTCGACGCGGACGCTGAGGTGGTCGAGTGCGGTCTCGATGCGCGTGGCGGCGGTGGGGCGGTGGTGATGAGGTAGCCGATGCGATCGCCTGCGATCGCACCCCCGACCTCACCCCCACGAGGACCTCGGCCGCCGTGATCCACCTGATCTACCCCGACACCTCCGGCACCCTGACCCACCTCCACTACGACGGCCCGCACCCACCGTGGCTTGAGCGCGTCCACTTCCACCGCGCTCCAGGCGACCGTCTCTTGCTCACCGCCGACGGGGGCGATCCCCGCCCGTTGCGAGGTGGACCAAATGGCTGATCATGTCGCCGGCCAGGCGACCGTTGACTTCGACAATGCGGGGGCGGCCGTCGACCAGGCGGATCTCGACGTGGCTGACGCCGGCGGTGATCCCCAGCGCGCGGATCGCCGCCTTCGCCGCAGGTGCCACCACGTCGAGCAAGGGGCACGCCCCATAGGCCGCGGCCAACTGTAGTTCGCGCAGCAGCCCTTCCCCATGCTGCTGCGCACCCCGGTAGAGCGCGTACGGCAGGTCGATCAACGTCACGGTGGCGGTGCGTCCAGAGGGGACCGCGGCCTCCCAGGCCGAGGCGGGAGGCGCCGGCGCCTCGGGCCACAGCTCGAACCAGACCGTCTTGTGGTCCTCCCCGATGCGCACGCCGTGACTGGAGGCCAACTCCTCCACCAGGGCCAGGCCGCGCCCAGTGCAGGCGTACGGATGCCGTTCGTGCGGCACCAGGCCGCGCTCCGGGCGTCGGTCGGACACCCGCACGGCGACCCGGCCGTCGTCCGCCCAGGCACGCACCTCGATCTCGGTACGCGCGTGCAGCACCGCGTTGGACACCAGCTCACCGGCCGGCAACTCGGCGGTAGGCGTCATTTCGGGTGCAGTGCCCTTGAGAGCCGTCCAGACGAACTGCCGGGCCAACACCACGCTCTTCGGTGTCGGGGGCAACTGTCGGACCGGCAGGCTTCTGTGTGGGGGGAGTATCGGCGTCCGGCCACCGGTGAACGCCACACCCGCTCTGGACCAGGCCAGGCGTCGCCCGGGTGATACTGCCGCTCCCGGAGATCACCCGCCCCTGGCGGTGCCGGCAGATGTGCCGGCTAGGAATGCCGCTCCAATGCCTCGGCAGCCACCCGCAGATCCGAAACGAGCCCCGCGTAGGGCGCTTCGCGGTCCTCGGCACGCAGAACCGCCGCGGGGTGGAGCGTGGCGACGACCATGGCCCGCTCGTGCAAGCTCGTTTCCGTCCCGGCGCCATCACGGGCCGCTTTCTCCAGCACCAGCGGGATGAGCATGCCGCGGTCCTTCGACACGCGGAACGACGGGCCCAGCAGGGCCTTGCCGGCCGTGGCCCCGAGGGCCACGACCACCTCAGGGGCCACCAGCCGCAGTTCAGCGGCCAACCAGGGGCGACAAGCGGCCATCTCCCGCAGACTGGGCGGTTTGTGGATACGACGCTTGCTCCGCGTCGCCACGGAGAACTTGAAATGCTTCACGGCATTGGTGAAGTACGACTGGTCCGCATCGAGGCCAGCCTCCCGCAGAGCCCTGTCCAGCAAACCCCCGGCTGGTCCGACGAACGGCTTCCCTTGGCGGTCTTCCTGGTCACCCGGCTGTTCGCCAACGAGCATGAGGCGGGCGCGAGCCGTACCCACACCGAACACCGTTTGTGAGGCGTTTCGGAACAGCGGGCAGCCACGGCAATCTGCTGCTGCACGTCGATGGGCCGGGAGCCCTCCGCGTCGAGGCAGGTACGGGCCGGCGTCGTACTCCGACCCATCCGACGTGGTCACGGGCGCCCCTGACCACGTCCCGACAGGAAGTCTCGTGTCCGGTCCACCAGGCCCAGCCCCGGAGCAAGCAACTTGTTGGCGGGCGGGGTGCTTGGCACCGAGGGGTGAGGTCGAGTGGGGGCCGTCTTCTTCGCCTCACGAACCTTCCTCCCCAGACTTTCCAGGATGAAAGGGTGAACGCCCTCACGGAGCAGAGGGAACAGCGTCCTCTCCTCGTCACGAACATGTGCGGTGACTTCGGTCCGTACCTTCACCATGAGCCGGTTGAAGTCCAGGGCTTGAGGTTCGCAGCCCTCCAGCTCCTTCAGGAGCTGTTCGACTCGCTCGTGGTCGGCGACCTCCCTGTCAGCCAGGGCCTCGCCACCCTCCAGGTGGTCCCGGACCGCCGGGTAGAGGTGTTCCTCCTCCGCTACCGCGTGCCGCACCAACTCGATCGTGATGTCGTCCGCGAGCCGTTTGCGGGCGTCGGATCCAGGGGGTGTTCCCTCGAATTGCGAGAACAGCGCTTCGACCGTCCTGTGGTCGGACATCAACTCGGCGATGACGTCGCCACCGTGTTCCATACGCGTGCGCCTCCGTCTGGTGTGGTGGAGAGCGACCGTGCGCCCGGCCCGCCACGAGTGGCCAGGCGCACGAGACATCAACGCTGGCGTCCGCTGAAATATCAGGCGTCGAGTCGGGCCTCTGAACCGAACGTGCAGCACTATTCGACGAGCAGCCGGTTGAAGAAGGAACGGTATCGGCGAAGGGCCATGCGTAGGCCCTCGGTGTCCACTTGTTCGCCGCGGTTCCATTGTTCTTCGAGGCTGTGCTTGTGCTCGGTGAAGGTCTGGGCCAGCGTTTGCATCACCTTGGCCACGAGGGCATCGGCGGCGTGTACGGCGTCACGGGGGCTGTCCACGAAGCCGTTTTGGATGTCCTGCCAGCGTGCCTGGAAGTCTTGGGCCTGATCGGCTGAAAGCAGCTGCGGGACCGGTTCCTCACCGTCCGCCCCCGATCCGTGAGCAGGCGCCTGCGCCGCTGCTTCGGGGGCGCTGGCGTCCAAGACCGTGGATTCCGGGGGTGGTTGTTGCGGTTCGTCCGCCGGAGGGCGCTGTGGTGCGGCGAGGTCTTCCGTGGACAGTCCGCTCTGTCCGGCGTCGGGTATGTGATCGTGCTGCATAACTCCTCCTGTCCTCGCGGGTAGGCGTAAGTCGGAGGCGTACTCAGGCGTGTGCGTGTCGTGTCGAGCCGCCATCGGAGAGCAGTTCATCGAACAGGCTGCGGTAGTGGATCATCGCGCCGCGCAGCTGTTCAGTGGTGGCGCTGTGTTCGGTGCGTAGGGCATCGATCTTGTGGGCCTCGCGGTAGTGCTCCAGCGTGCGGCCGTGCTCGACCGAGAGGTCCCTCATCTGCTGCTCGAAGCCTTCGGTCGGGTAGCCCCGATCGTGCATCAGCGAAGTGACCAGGAGGTCCGCCTCGTGGACGGCGCGCTCGGGGTGGTCGACGAAGTCGTCCTGCACGCCCGTCCACTCGCGGCTGTAGCGTTCCCGCGCAGTCGGCGCGAGTGGCTTGATGTCCAACTCATCGTGCCGCTTCTCGCGGGCCCGCAGTTCACGCTCCCCGGCCATGCGCCCATCGGCGTTTTCGACCGTACGCTCATATTCCGGGCCGAAGCGATCCTGAAGACGCCGGCGACGTAGGGCAAGCGCTATCCCCACGGCAAGCAGCACGATGATCACTGCGATGGGGATGACGATCGCCAGAAGGGTTCCTGTTGACAAGGCAACCTCCTCATTGAAGGCCCCTCGTCAAGCATAAGGCCAAGCATTCATCGGGCACTTTGAGTGCCTCACGGCTCACGGGCTGCGAGGTCGGTTCCGTGCGAGAGGGTGAGGAAGCATGCCGACGGGCGTGCGAGGAATGCACAGCACTGTCGGAACCGGGCGACTGGGACCGGGCGACCGACCGCAACCGTTGGGTCGCGGCCAGTCACCCTCGGCTTGCTCCCCCGTGATCGTGTGCGACCCCGTCGCGCGTCGCGTGTCGCCATAGGGCCACGGCCACGGCATAGGCCAGGAAGGTCGGTACCCGTGGTTGCCGTCCGACCGCCTGGTGGCTCCGAGGCGGCCGCGACACGCCCGCGACGGTGCGGCAAGCGCCGGTCGCGGGGCGGGGTCGGCCTGGCGTCTCGGCCCGCAAATCCGTACGGTCGAGAGGAGCCGGCACGCCCGACACACATGTGGAGGAGCAATGGCCGAGTACGGCTACTTCCTGGCCTGCGAGGAACACGGCCCAGCCGCCCTGGTCGACCAGGCACGGATGGCAGAGGAGGCAGGTTTCACCTCGCTCTGGATATCCGATCACTACCATCCCTGGAACGAAGCGCAGGGCCAGAGCCCGTTCGTCTGGTCGGTCATCGGGGCCCTGTCCCAGGCCACCTCACTGCCGATCGAGACTGCTGTGACCTGCCCGACCATCCGGCTCCACCCCGCCGTCACCGCCCAGGCGGCCGCGACGGCCGCCGTCCAGACCGGCGGCACCTTCCGGTTGGGAGTGGGGTCCGGCGAAGCCCTCAACGAGCACGTGCTCGGCGACCGTTGGCCCCAGGCAGCGGTACGCCTGGAGATGCTCGAAGAGGCTGTGGCAGTGATGCGGAAGCTGTTCACCGGCGAGGAGGTGAGCCACCACGGCAAGCACTACACCGTCGAGAACGCCCGCCTGTACACCGTCCCCGAGCAGCCCGTTCCGGTTGACGTCTCCGGTTTTGGCCCCGCCGCCACGGAGTTGGCAGGCCGTATCGGCGATGGCTTCATCACCATGACGCCCGACGAGGACGCGGTCGAGCGGTTCCGACGAGCCGGCGGAAAGACGAAGACCGTCCGAGGCGGCCTGAAAGTGTGCTGGGCGCCCGACCGCGCACAGGGTGTCAAGACAGCCCACCACTTGTGGGCGAACGAACAACTTCCCGGAGAACTGCCCCAGATCCTGCCCACCCCAAGCCACTTCGAGCAGGCCAACCATCTGGTCACCCTCAACCAGGTGGCCGACGCCGTGCCCTGCGGGCCCGATCCGAACACCCACGTCTCCGCGATCACCTCGTACGTCGAGGCCGGCTTCGACAGCGTCTACATCGGCCAGATCGGCCCGGACCAGGAGAAGTTCTTCGAGTTCTACGCCGCCGAGATACTTCCTCGGTTGCCCGGCTGACAGGCGATGTGCCACCCGGCGGCGAACGGAACCCGCCCACCGGGTCACCGCGTGCAGATACGTGCTGTCGACGAGTGTGCCGTCCACGTCGAATACGGCGGCGCGAGGTGCGTCTGCCGTCATGGTCTCCTCCTGACCGTGGCCTGCGACGTCGCTTCCCGTCACTCTCCCCCTGGCCCCGGCCGGAGGCAAACGCGCTTCCCGCACCACGGCCCGCCGCCACGCCCAGTCCAACCGTGCCCCCGATCTGCCTAATGCAACCGCCTTCGATGCCCTGCCAGGCAGGGTGCCGTGAGCGGGCACCGCCGGTGTGCCCGCGCACCACAGCGTCGAGGAGGCCCGGGCATGTTGTTCCGGAAGACGACGGAACGGGTCGAGAGGAAGGCCCGCCACGCCACTCTTTCCGCCTGTACCGCCGTGGACGGTCGTGCGCCGGTCTCGGAGGCCGTCAAGGCACTCCTGCGCAAGGCGTTCCCCGACCACTGGTCGTTCCTCCTGGGTGAGATCGCCCTGTACAGCCTCGTGGTGCTGGTGCTGACCGGCAGCTACCTGACCTTGTTCTTCGAGCCGAGCATGTCCCAGCGGATCTACGACGGGGCCTACGCGCCGCTGCGGGGCCTGCGGATGTCCGGCGCCTACGCCTCGACCCTGCACATCAGCTTCGACGTCCGCGGCGGCTTGTTGATCCGTCAGATCCACCACTGGGGAGCGCTGGTCTTCCTCGCCGCGCTCGGGGTGCACCTGCTGCGGGTTTTCTTCACTGGAGCGTTCCGCAGGCCCCGCGAGGGCAACTGGGTGATCGGCGTGACGTTGTTCATGCTGTCCCTGCTGGAGGGGTTCGGCGGCTACTCGTTGCCCGACGACCTGCTGTCCGGGACCGGTCTGCGGACGGCCAACACCATCGTGCTGTCCCTGCCCCTCGTCGGCAGCTATCTCGGCTACTTCCTCTGGGGCGGGTCGTTCCCCGGCCACATCCTGCTGTCCCGGCTCTACACGGTGCACGTGCTGTTCGTCCCCGGACTGCTGATCGCCCTGCTCGGGCTGCACCTGCTGCTGGTGGTGTACCTCAAGCACACGCAGTGGCCGGGCCCGGGCCGCACCAACCGCAACGCCGTCGGGCAGCCGATGTTCCCACACTTCATCGCCAAGTCGACCGGGCTGTTCATGATGGTCTTCGCGGTACTGACCCTCCTCGGCTGCCTGGCGCAGATCAACCCGATCTGGGCGTTCGGGCCGTACCGCGGCGACCAGGACTCCACGGACGTCCAACCGGACTGGTACGTGGGCTTCCTCGAAGGGGCCCTGCGCCTGATGCCGCCGTGGGAGACCGACGTGGCGGGCCACACCCTCATGTGGAACGTCCTGGTCCCGGCGGTCGTCCTGCCCGGCCTGCTGTTCCTGATCCTCTACGCCTACCCGTTCTTCGAGCGATGGGTCAGCGGTGACCTGGCCGAACACCACCTCTGCGACCGCCCACGCGACGCCCCCACCCGGACTGCGCTGGGCGTGGCCGCCGCCGTCGGCTACGCGGACCTGCTGGCGGCAGGTGGGAACGACGTGCTCGCCAGTCTCTTCCAGGTCTCTGTGGGGGCGCTCACGTGGATCTTCCGGGTGGGGCTCGTCCTCGGTCCGATCGTGGCGTTCCTGGTCACCAAGCGGATCTGCCTGGCGTTGCAGGACCACGAACGGCAACTGCTGACGGAGGGGCAGGAATCCGGCTACGTGGTGCAGAGCGTGTACGGCGGGCTGCGTGAGACGCACCGGCCGGTGTCGACGGCCCGCCGTTACCGCGTGCTCGCCAAGGAAGTGCCGGCGCCGCTGCCGCCCGCCCCCTCGGACGCCCCCCTACTGGCCCGGCTGCGCGCTGCGCTGAGCTCGTGGTACTTCGGCGACCGGGTAGAACTGCCGGTCACCCTCACAGAGCGGCGCGAGATCGAGGAGACCGTACGCAGCCCGGTCGAGCAGCGCGGCACCCCGCGGTGACGAAACCGCTGCGGGTCCGCGCTGCACGAGGTGGCCGGGCGGGCAGCCTCGACACCGTCCTGCCTCCTGGCGTTCCGGTCGGTCCGGATCGGGACGGACAACGCGTCGCGTACCAGTGCGCCGGGGGCAGTATTCGAAAACGCGTGGGGTGAGGGCCAAAAACAGCGGCCCGAGCCGGGCCGACCCACGCGACGAAAGGGACGACCATGCCTGTGGCACGCGACATCATGACCCCCGGCGCGGAGTGCGTCGGGGCCGAGGACAGTGTCCTGGACACCGTGCGCAAGCTCACCGACAAGGTGCGGCGCCTCCCGGTCATCGACGGCAACCGCCTCGTCGGCATGGTGGCGTTGGCGGACGTGGCCCGCACGCTGCCGGACCCGCAGGTCGGCGACCTGCTCGAAGCGCTCTCGACACCCTGATCCGCGCTGTGCCATCTGTGCACTCATGCGAGAGTGCAGAGAGATGCATCGGCTTCGTGCCCAGGCATCGCGATCTGCGTCAGCAGTCCGATGTCCGGCCTCCTCAGACGAAGCTGTAGGCGGGCAGCGGACCGTGAAGTCCGCTCCGAGCTCGTCGGCGAGTTGCTTCTCCTCCCACGTTGGCACGCGCGCCCTGCCTGCTCAACCGCTCGCCGCCCTGACTGCAGCCGGGTCCCCCGAAAACACTTGCGACCAGCCAGGAGACCGCCGCCAGGCACCGTCCCGCCGTGCTTCCCGACGGAACGCCAGCGGCCGCGGACCGAGCGTGCGCACGACATGCGGAAGACCGGCCCGACGCAGCAGACTGCTGAGAGAGCGCGTGCCCACGGCTGAGAGGAGCCGTCGTGGAACCTCCTCCCGCATCCCCCGTCGGCGTCGGCACGAGTTCCGACACCGCGCCGGGCCCCGCACACCCGCAGGATGCCTCCCGGGCTACCGCCGAGCGCTTCGTCGCGCTCGTGGACGGCGGGTCGCTGCGCCTTCCCCTGCCCGGCTCCGGCCGGACCCGGGAGCGCTTTCACACCCTGTGCCGCCTCGGCCGCCACGACCTGTGCGTCGCCCGCCTCGCGGAGGGGCACGTCGACGCCGTGGCGATCCTGGCGGAGCTGGGTGGGCCCAAGGTGAAGCCGGGCGAACGGTGGGGCGTGTGGGCGGCGCACCCCCCGGGCCCGGGGCTGAAGGCGGTCGGAAGGAGCGCTGACTGGCGGCTGACCGGCGTCAAGCCGTACTGCTCGGGCGCCCGCACCTGCACCCACGCGCTGGTCACGGCTGACACCGCGCAAGGGCGGCGCCTCTTCGCCGTGCCCGTCGGTGACCGTGGCGTGCTGGCGGTGCCCGGCACCTGGCAGGCGGTGGGCATGGCGGGCAGTGACTCGCTCGACGTGACGTTCCACGACGTGCCGGCGGAACCCGTCGGCGACGTGGGCGGTTATGTGCGACGACCTGGCTTCCAACACGGTGGCATCGGTGTCGCGGCGTGTTGGTTGGGAGGCGCTCAGGCGGTGACGGCCACCTTGGCGACGGAGTCCGGCCGCCGGGGCCTCGACGAGCACGCCGCCGCGCACCTGGGACGGGCAGACGTGCTCCTGCACACGGCCGAGGTCCTCCTCGGTCACGCGGCGGACGAGATCGACGGCGATCCGGACGACCGGCACGGCGGTGCGCGGGTACGCAGCCTGCGAGTCCGGGGCCTGGTGGAACTGGTCTGCACCGAGGTCCTGCAACACGTCGGCAGGGCGACGGGGGCCGGGCCGCTGTGCCGGGACGCCGCGCACGCCCGGGCCGTGGCGGACCTCACCGTCTACCTGCGGCAGCACCACGCGGAACGCGACTACGCGGTACTCGGCAACCTGCTGGCCGGCGACGGGAGAGCGCCATGACGAGCGTCCACCGCAGAGCAGCCGCCGATGCCATCGACGCACCCGGCACACCGGAGGGCATCTGGGCGTCCTGGTACGGCCCCCGGCACCTTCCGCCCGTCCCACCGCCGGACGGGCCGGTCGTGGTGGTCGCGGCCCACCCCGACGACGAGGTGTTGGGCTTCGGCGGGAGCCTGGCCCTGCTGGCGTCCGGTGGCGCCGAGGTGCGCCTCGTGTCCGTCACGGACGGGGAGGGCTCCCACCCCCGCAGCACGCTGATCACCGCGGACGAGCTGGCCCACCGGCGCCATCGCGAACTCCTCAACGCCCTTGAGCTGTTGGGGCTCCCACAGGTGCGTGTGGAGCGGTTGGGGATCCCGGACACCCAGGTGGAACGCCATCGGTCGACGGTGTCACGGGCCGTCGCCGACCTGCTGCGGGAGGTCAACGCCGCCCGGTGCGTCGCGCCTTGGGTGGGCGACCTGCACTGCGACCACGAGGCCGCGGGCCGGGCTGCCTTGGATGCCTGCCGAGCCACCGGCGTACCGCTGTGGATGTATCCGGTGTGGATGTGGCACTGGGCGCGGCCGGCGGACCCCCGCGTGCCGTGGCATCTGGCCGCGCACCTGTCGCTGTCGACGGATGCGGCGGAGCGGAAATCGCTCGCCGTCGCGCAGTTCGTCAGCCAGATCCATCCGCTGGGTGACGGCGAGGAGAATGCCGCGATCCTGCCGCCGTCGGAGGTCGCGCACCACCTCAGGTCGTACGAGGTGGTGTTCCGGTGAACACGCCGGCCGCCTACTTCGCCGCCCAGTACGCTGCCGCGACCGACCCGTGGCAGCTCACCCGACGCTGGTACGAACACCGCAAGTACGCCCTGACCCTCGCTGCTCTTCCGCGTCCCCGCTACCGCGTGGCCTTCGAGCCGGGTTGTTCGGTGGGGGTGCTCACCCGTCACCTCGCGCGACGCTGCGACAGATTGCTCGCCGCCGACGCCGTCCCGTATGCCGTCGCCACCGCGACGGCCCGCACCCGCGACCTTCCCCACGTCGAGGTGCGTTGCCTGGCCGTTCCGGGACAGTGGCCGGCGGGCGCCTTCGACCTCGTAGTGCTGTCGGAGCTGCTCTACTACTTCGACGACGCGACGCTGTGGGCCGTCCTCGACCGCACCGTCGGCAGTCTCGCACCGGGCGGCACGGTGGTCACCGCGCACTGGAACCACCGGGTTGCCGAGCACCTGCGCACCGGGACCGAACTCGCCGCCGAACTCGCCGCCGTGCCGGAGCTGTCCCTGCTGTGTGACGTGCGGGACGCCGACTTCACGTTGCAGACCTTCGCTCGCAGGCACCGGGACGGCAGTCTCCCCCACTCCCCCGCCGTGACCGAGGGACTGGTGTGAACACCTGGCACGCGGGACGGCCGTCGGCCCTCGCCGTGGTCGTCCCCGCGCACAACGAGGCGGCGGAACTCCCGGCCGCGCTCGGCTCCCTACGGCGTGCCGCCGACCACCCCGAACTGGTCGGGCTCCCCCTGGTGCTGGTGGTCGTGGCAGATGCCTGCGACGACGCCACGGCCGCTGTCGCCACCGCGTGGGGCGCGTCGGTCGTGGACATCCGGTCCCGCAACGTGGGGGCGGCCCGCGCGGCCGGCGTCGCCCGGGCGCTGGAGGTGCTGGGGACCGCAGGCGAGCGGGCCTGGATCGTGACCACCGACGCCGACACCCTCGTACCGCCCAGATGGCTGGCCCATCACCTGCACCACGCACGGCAGGGTTGGCACGGCGTCGTCGGTACGGTGCGGCTGCGCCGCGGACCGGAGTTGAGTGCCCGCGCCGTGGCCCGCGCGCAGGCGCGGTACTTCGCCGGTCGCCCCGTCCCGCCATTGCCCTGGGGGCATCCGCACGTCCACGGCGCCAACCTCGGGATCGGAGCCGGTCCCTACCGGGCCGCCGGCGGTTTTCCCGCGCTCACCCACGGCGAGGACCGCGCCCTGGTCGCCGCACTCGACCGGCTCGGTCACCAGGTGCTGCGCACGGATGCCTGTCCGGTGTGGACGTCGGGACGTCTGGACCCCCGGGCCCCGCACGGTTTCGGCGTGGCCCTGCGGTGCCTGCTGGAGGAGCCGGCCGGAGCCTCCGAGGCACCGCCGCGGAGCGGGGCTCCGCGTGCGTGAAGCCATCGACATGCCTGCGATGTCGGAGCGGGTATCCGCCGCGTAGGACGTTCGCGGGCCGCTCCGGTACCTCGTTCGCCCTCCTCACTGGCGCCGCCGCTCGATGCGGGCGGGTGGTGCCGCGTTCGCACGGTTACCCTGCGTCCCGGGCCCGCACGCTTCCCCGGGATGCGGATCCGCCCGTCGTCTCGCAGCCTGAAATTGTCGGTCGACGCGGGGTGTCACCGAGTTCGGCCCGGGTACCCGGCCCGTGGCAGCACAGATCCCGTACCTGAACAGCACGGGCCGAGCGAATGCAGGCCGTGCTGCGCCAACCGCCTTCTCTTCATCGACGGGAAGGGCTTCGATGACACCGAACAACGATCCCGGACCCGTGGCCCCGCAGGGCGTCGAGTTGGACGTCAGCGCGCTGGCGAAGGCCCTCGCTGCGGGTGTTGACGGGGAGGTGCGCTTCGACGCGGGCAGTCGCGGCGCCTACGCGACCGACGGATCGAACTACCGTCAGGTGCCCATCGGCGTGGTGGTGCCCCGGACCGTCGAGGCCGGGGTGGCGGCCGTCGGGGTGTGCGCCGAGTTCGGTGCGCCGGTGCTCTCCCGCGGGGGTGGGACGAGCCTGGGCGGACAGTGCACGAACACCGCGGTCGTCATCGACTGGACGAAGTACTGCGACGCGCTGGTGTCGCTCGACGCCGAGCGACGCCGCTGTGTGGTCGAGCCGGGCATCGTACTGGATGACCTCAATCGTCAACTCGACCGGGTGAAGCTGAAGTTCGGCCCCAAACCGTCGACGCACAGTCACTGTTCGCTGGGCGGGATGATCGGCAACAACTCGTGCGGCGCCTCGGCACAGGCGTACGGCAAGACGGTGGACAACGTACGGCGCCTGGAAGTCCTCACCTACGACGGGACCCGCATGTGGGTCGGGCCGACCTCGGAGGACGACTTCGCGCGGATCGCGCGCGAGGGCGGTCGCCGCGCGGAGGTCTACCAGGGGCTACGACGCCTCGTCGACCGGTACCTGGCCGAGGTCCGACGCGGCTTCCCCCGCATCCCCCGCCGGGTCTCCGGGTACAACCTGGACTCCCTGCTGCCCGAGAACCACTTCGACCTGGCCAAGGCTCTGGTGGGCAGCGAGGGAACCCTCGTGACGGTGCTGCACGCCGAGTTGGACGTGGTGCCGGTCCCACCGCACGACGCCATGGTGGTGCTGGGCTACGACGACATCTGTGCGGCCGCGGACGACGTTCCGCGCCTGCTGGAGCACTGTCGTCCGACGCAGTTGGAAGCCCTGGACGGCCGCATGGCGCAGCTGATGCGGGAGGAGCACGCCTATCTCGACTCCCTGGAACGCTTTCCGCGGGGCGATGGCTGGCTGCTGGTGCAGTTCAGCGGCGAGAGCCCGGACGACGTCGACGAGCAGGGCCGCGACCTGCTGCGCGCGCTGGGGCGGAGCGAGGCGGACGGATCGGTGGCCTTCTCGGACGACCCGGCACGCGAGCAGCAGATGCTCAGGGCCCGGGAGGCCGGACTCGGGGTCACCGCCCGGCCTCCGGACGACAGGGAGACCTGGGAGGGTTGGGAGGACTCCGCGGTGCCGCCCGAGCGGCTGGGTGACTACCTCCGCGACCTCAAGGGCCTCTTCGCCGAGTTCGACTACGACCACCCCTCCCTGTACGGGCACTTCGGGCAGGGGTGCGTGCACACCCGGATCCCCTTCGCCCTGAAGCAGGCGGAGGGCGTCGCGGAGTTCCGCAGGTTCCTGTTCCGGGCGGCCGACCTGGTCGTCTCGTACGGCGGTTCGCTCTCCGGTGAGCACGGTGACGGGCAGGCGCGCGGCGAGCTGCTGCCGAAGATGTTCGGTGCGGAACTCGTCGCGGCCTTCGGAGAGATGAAGGCGCTCTTCGACCCGGACGACCGGATGAACCCCGGCAAGGTCGTCCGCCCGAACCGCGTCGACGAACACCTCCGACTCGGCGCGCACTGGCGGCCGCACGGCAGCACGACACACTTCGACTACCCGAACGACAACCACTCGTTCCGGCGCGCCGTCATGCGCTGCGTCGGCATCGGCAACTGCCGCTCCCACACCGGCGGGGTGATGTGCCCCTCGTACCGCGCCACCAAGGAGGAGGAACACTCCACCCGCGGCCGGGCCCGGCTGCTGTTCGAGATGCTCGACGGCCACGCCGACACTCCCGTGACCGACGGCTGGCGGTCCACGGAGGTCCGGGACGCGCTCGACCTGTGCCTGGCCTGCAAGGGGTGCAGGTCGGACTGCCCCACCGGCGTCGACATGGCGACGTACAAGGCGGAGTTCCTGGCCCACCACTACGCCGGCCGGCTCCGCCCCGCGGCCCACTATTCGATGGGTTGGCTGCCGCTGTGGGCGAGCCTGGCCCAGGCAGCCCCACGGCCGGTCAACGCCGTCCTGCACGCCCCGGCCCTGGGGCGGTTGGGCAAGCGGCTGGCGGGCGTGGCCGCCGAGCGCGACGCGCCGCCGTTCGCCGGGCAGTCGTTCACCCAGTGGTGGGCGGCCAGGGACGGCACGCCGCCGCGGCCCGGCGACGAACGCGCGGTGGTGCTCTGGCCCGACACCTTCACCAACCACTTCCACCCCGCCGTCGCTCGGGCGGCGGTGCGCCTGCTGACGGACGCCGGGTTCCGGGTCGCCGTCCCCGCCCGGCCGGTCTGTTGCGGCCTGACGTGGATCTCGACGGGCCAACTCACCACCGCCAAGCACGTACTGGGGCGGACCATGGACACCCTGCGGCCCTGGATCGAGGCCGGTACGCCGATCATCGGCCTGGAGCCGTCCTGCACGGCGGTCTTCCGCTCCGACGCGCCGGAGCTGTTCCCTGAGGACCTGGACGTCGAGCGACTGGCCGGACTGTTCCGCACGCTGGCCGAGCACCTCGTCGCGCACGCCCCGGAGGGCTGGCGGCTGCCCGCGCTGAACCGGCGGGCGACCGTGCAGACCCACTGCCACCAGCACGCGGTGCTCAAGGACGACGCCGACCGGGAACTGATGCGCCGGGCCGGCATCGAAGCGGACGTGCTGGACGCCGGCTGCTGCGGCCTGGCCGGCAACTTCGGCTTCGAACGAGGACACCACGAACTCTCGATGGACATCGGCGAATTGGGTGTCCTTCCCGCCGTCCGCAGAGCGGCGCCGCCGGACCTGGTGATCGCCGACGGGTTCAGTTGCCGGACCCAGATCGAGGCCGGCGGGACCGGCCGGACCGCGCTGCACCTGGCCGAGGCGCTCGCCCTGGGCCTGGACGACCCCCTGCCGGCCCAGCATCCGGAGCGCGCGGTCGACCGCCCCCGGGTGCCCGCGCGCGACGCCCGGCTGGCCACCGGCACACTCACCGCGCTCGGCGTGCTCGGTGGGTTGGCCGCCGCGGGCGCCGCGCTGCGCCGCCGACGCCCGGGCAGCCCGGGCCCCCTCCCACGCAGCTCCTGACCCGACCATCCTCCCGCGACTGGAAAGAGGAAGCACCGTGTCGATGAAGGTCTCCGACTACATCCTCCAGCGCCTGCGCGAATGGGAAGTCGAGCACGTCTTCGCGTACCCGGGCGACGGCATCAACGGGCTGCTCGCGGCCTGGGAGCGGGCCGGCGACCGGCCGCGCTTCATCCAGGCCCGACACGAGGAGATGGCCGCCTTCCAGGCGACGGGTTACGCCAAGTTCTCCGGCCGGGTCGGGGTCTGCGCGGCGACGTCCGGCCCCGGCGCGATCCATCTGCTCAACGGCCTCTACGACGCCAAGCTGGACCACGTACCCGTGGTGGCACTCGTCGGCCAGACCAACCGCAGCGCCATGGGCGGCTCCTACCAGCAGGAAGTCGACCTCCAGAGCCTGTACAAGGACGTCGCCTCGGACTTCTGCGACACGGTGACGGTGCCCGAACAACTGCCGAACGCCATCGACCGCGCCATGCGCACGGCGTACGGGCGACGCTCGGTCACGGCGGTCATCGTTCCCGCGGACGTCCAGGACCTCGACTACTCGCCGCCCACCCACGCCTTCAAGATGGTCCCCTCCAGCCTGGGCATGTCGTCCTACGCGCCGGTTCCGGCGGACCGCGAACTCGCCCGGGCCGCGGAGCTCCTCAACGCGGGCGACAAGGTGGCGATGCTGATCGGCCAGGGCGCGCGCGGTGCCCGGGACCAGGTGGAGGAGGCCGCCGACGTGCTGGCCGCCGGCGTCGCGAAGGCCCTGCTCGGCAAGGACGTGCTCCCGGACGACCTGCCGTACGTCACCGGGGCGATCGGCCTGTTGGGGACCCGGCCCTCGTACGAGATGATGCGGGACTGCGACACCCTGCTCGTGGTCGGCTCCAACTTCCCCTACACCCAGTTCCTGCCCGACCTCGACCAGGCCCGGGCCGTGCAGATCGACATCGACCCCCACATGGTGGGGATGCGCTACCCGTTCGAGGTCAACCTCGTCGGGGACGCCGCCGGGACCCTCAAGCACCTGTTGCCGCTGCTACGGCACAAGAAGCACGGCGGTTGGCGCAGGAAGATCGAGCGGGACACCGCGCGCTGGTGGGAGGTCATGGAACGCCGCGCCGCCGTCGACGCCGACCCGATCAACCCCGAGTACGTGGCCCATGCGCTCGATCCGCTGCTGCCCGACGACGTCATCCTGTCCGCGGACTCCGGTTCGGCCGCCAACTGGTACGCCCGCCACCTGCGGATGCGCGGCCGGATGCGCGGTTCGCTGTCCGGAACGCTGGCCACCATGGGTCCCGGAGTGCCGTACGCGATCGGGGCGAAGTTCGCCCACCCGGACCGGCCGGCGCTGGCCCTCGTCGGGGACGGCGCCATGCAGATGAACGGGATGGCGGAGCTCGTCACGGTGGCCAAGTACTGGCAGGAGTGGGCCGACCCCCGGCTGATCGTCGCGGTCCTCAACAACCTCGACCTCAACCAGGTCACCTGGGAGTTGCGTGCCATGTCCGGCGCTCCCCAGTTCCTGGCCTCGCAGTCACTCCCGGACGTGCACTACGCCGACTTCGCGCGGTCCATCGGCCTCGACGGGGTCCGTATAGAGGAACCAGGCGGAGTGGAGTCGGCCTGGCGCCGGGCGCTGCAAGCCGACCGGCCGTGCGTACTCGACTTCCGCACCGATCCCGCCGTCCCGCCCATCCCTCCACACGCGACCCTCGACCAGATCGAGGCGGCGGCCGCCTCCGTGCTCAAGGGCGACAGCGACCGCGCCGCGATGGTCAAACAGGGCTTCAAGGCGAAGGTCCAGGAAATGCTCCCCGGACACCGTCACCACGACAAGTGACCGGCCCGGCCATGGACGCCACGCCGGCCAGGTCCACCGAACCGCTGCTGGACGAAGTGACCACCGCCGTCTACACCGTCCCCACCGACGAGCCCGAGGCGGACGGCACCCTGTCCTGGGACGCCACCACTCTGGTCGTCGTGCACGCCCACTCCGGCTCCACCACGGGCCTCGGTTACACCTACGGCGCACCGGCGACCGCCCGGATCGCCGAGGACCAACTCGCTCCCGTCGTCACCGGCCGCTGCGTCCTCGATGTACCAGCCGCCAACGAGGCGATGAGCCGGGCGGTGCGCAACGCCGGCCGTCCGGGCCTGGTCGCCGGCGCGGTGTCCGCCGTCGACACCGCACTGTGGGACCTCAAGGCCCGGCTGCTCGGGCTCCCGCTGGTACGCCTCCTCGGCGCCAGTCGCACCGACGTACCGGTGTACGGCAGCGGGGGGTTCACCACCTACGACGCCCAGCAGCAGGACCACCAACTGCACCGGTGGACCGACGGACTGGGCATCCCGCGCGTCAAGATCAAGATCGGCGGGGCGTGGGGGACGGAAGAAGCCCGCGATCGACGGCGGATCGCGCAGGCCCGCCGCAGCATCGGCGGGGCGGCCGAACTCTACGTCGACGCCAACGGTGCGTACACCCGCAAACAAGCGGTGCGGCTCGGTGACTGCCTGGGCGAGAACCACGTCACCTGGTTCGAGGAACCGGTCTCCTCCGACGACCTCACGGGCCTCGCCCAGGTCCGGGCCGCGACCACCACCGACGTCACGGCCGGGGAATACGGCTACACACTGCCGTACTTCTGGCACATGCTGAGCGCGCAGGCGGTCGACTGCCTGCAGGCAGACATCACCCGCTGCGGTGGCCTGACCGTCTGGCTACGCGTCGCGGCACTGGCCCAGGCCGCGGGCCTGGAGATCTCCGGCCACTGCGCACCCCACCTGCACGCCCACGCCGCGGCCGCGGTGCCCAATCTCCGCCACCTGGAGTGGTTCCACGACCACGTCCGGATCGAGGACCGGATCTTCCACGGCACCCTCGACCCGACGGGCGGAACCGTCCGGCCGGGCGCCGACGGCGCGCCCGGACACGGCCTGTCGCTCCGCGAGGCGGAGGCCGCGCCGTACCGGGTGGGCTGACCACGCGGCGGACCGCAACATCGCACCCCGCGTGACCAGCCCCCACGAACCACCCTGGGTAGCGCCACCCCAGGCCCCCGGGCTCAACTGATACGGGGTGCCCGCGGACCCGGCACGTCACCCGGCGCCGGGCAGCCGCACCCGTACCGTGCCGTCCACCTGGACGTCGACCCGGAAGGACGGCTGCGGCGCCGTCGCCGGCCCGCGGAGGTTGGCGCCGTCCGACAGGCGGAACGCACTGCCGTGCCAGGGACACACCACACAACCGTCGGCGACCTCACCATCCGACAACGGGCCGGAGAGGTGGCTGCACCGGTCGGCCAGTACGTGGATCAGCCCACCACTCTGCCGCACGACAACGACCGGCACCTCGCCGACCTCCCGCCGTACCGCCTCCCCCACAGGAAAGTCCTCGACCCTGCCGACGGAGTACCAGCGGTCTTCCAGCAGGTGCGGGACCGGCTCAGCCTTGTTCGGGCCGGCGGCCTGTCGGTACGCGAGGTGCCCGCCGAGCAGACCGCCGAGGGCGGCCACGCCCAGCCCGGCCCAACCGAGCGCCTTCCCCCGAGCCGTGTGGCCGCGCCCGCGCTGCACCCAGGAACCGGCGTAGCAGCCGGTGGCCACGGCCACCGACACCGCATGGACCAGGCCGGTACGCATCTGCTCCTCGTGCTGTTCGGCCCAGTCGACCCAGCCGGCCCAGGCGGCCGGGATCGCGGTGAGGACCCCCACCCCGACCAACACCCGGGCACCGCGTCCGGTCCCGGGTACGGCGTCCAGGACGGCGGTGGACAACCAGGCCCCCATCGGCACCTGCACCAGGACGGGGTGCAGCGGATGACCGATCGGCAGCCCGTGCAGGACGTCGCGCCACCGACCGAGGGGCACCCCGCGCACGACACGCTGCACGGGACGGATCACCACGTCGAGCGGCTCCAGTCTCTCCACACGGTCGAGCGCGCGCCGCAGCCCTGTCGTCGCGGACGCCACCGCCCCTGGCCCCGACCGCCTCTCCCCCATCGCCCCGAAGAACGTCTGCAACGCCGTCGATCGCACCTTCGCATCCTCTCGACGCGGCACGTTTCCGGTGCGAGCGACCCCGTGCACCGACGGAGCCACTACGGGCCTGCGATGGTCGCCCAGGCGAGCGGGCGCCCGTGCCGAAAACGCGATGACCTACCACGGCCCGACCGCCGCGGCACTCGATGCGCCCATGCTGGCACCGGCACCTGACCCGCACCCGCGCACTGCCCCGATTGCCGCGTGTCATCCTGCCTGCGGCGTAATGCCGACCTTCGAACGGTCCTCCCCGCCGAGGCCCCGGGCGCCCGGTCCATCACGTGCCTGGCCTTGCGGCGGGCCATGTCGACGAACTTCGCGGCGCCGGAACTGCCTGCTCCGACATGGCCACGTTCCGCGTACGGCAGTGTCGGGGGCCCAGTGAGAGGTGGCGGGTTGTTGGGCTTCGGAGGTTCTTCCGGCGTCTCGGAGCCAGGCATCGCAGCCTCCCTCCTCCGTTCCTTCCCCACTCAGCTTCACCGATGGGACAACCGATGGCGAATCAGCCGACCGACGGAAGGTTCACGGCGCGTCCCTGCCAATCCGACGATGCCCGGTTCACCAGGACGGATGGTCCACGGCGTGGCGGACGTCACCGATCCCCGTCATCCGCTCCGCGTGGCGCATGGTGACGTCGCGCCGTTCGCATCGGTGCCGGGGCAACTCGTCGCCACACGTGGCGTGCTGCTCGAAGGCGTCGTCGTCCAGAGTCCTCCGGAGGGGGCATGTCGCAACCGGTCCAGCCGTACCTCCCCGCTGCACCGCAACCTCCGGAAAACCCTCGGGTGCGCTCGGGACGCCGGATCCGGAAGTACCTGACCACCACCGATCACAAGGTGATCGGGAACATGTACCTGGTCACGTCGTTCGGCTTCTTCCTGTTCGCCGGGGTCCTGGCCATGCTCATGCGGGCCGAACTGGCCCGTCCCGGAATGCAGTTCGTCAGCCACGAGCAGTACAACCAGCTGTTCACCATCCACGGCACCGTGATGATGCTGCTCTTCGCCACGCCCACGTTCGCCGGATTCGCCAACGCCGTCATGCCGCTGCAGATCGGGGCACCGGACGTCGCGTTCCCCCGGCTCAACGCCCTCACTTACTGGCTCTACCTCTTCGGTGGCCTGATCGTCGTGTCCGGGCTCGTCGTCCCCGGTGGGGCGGCGTCGTTCGGCTGGTTCGCCTACGCGCCGTTGAACGGGGCGATCCACACGCCGGGCGCGGGCGGCGACCTGTGGGCCGCCGGGCTGGTGGTGGCCGGTCTGAGCACCACCCTGGGCGCGGTCAACTTCGTCGCCACCATCATCACGTTGCGCGCGCCGGGCATGACGATGTTTCGGATGCCCATCTTCACCTGGAACATCCTCTTCACCTCCATCCTCGCCCTGCTGGCCTTCCCCGTGCTGACGGCCGCGCTCCTGGCGCTCCTCGCGGACCGCAAGTTCGGCGCCCACGTCTACGACCCGGCCAACGGCGGCGCCCTGCTGTGGCAGCACCTGTTCTGGTTCTTCGGCCACCCGGAGGTCTACATCGTGGCCCTGCCGTTCTTCGGAGTGGTGACCGAGATCATCCCGGTCTTCAGCCGCAAGCCGGTGTTCGGCTACGTCGGCATGGTCGGCGCGACGATCGCCATCACCATGCTCTCGGCGACGGTCTGGGCGCACCACATGTTCGCCACGGGCGGCGTGCTGCTGCCGTTCTTCTCCCTCATGTCCTTCCTCATCGCAGCACCGACCGGCGTGAAGTTCTTCAACTGGATCGGAACGATGTGGCGGGGCAGCCTGTCGTTCGAGACGCCGATGCTGTGGGCGATCGGCTTCATGGTGACCTTCCTCCTGGGTGGTCTCAGCGGGGTTCTGATCGCCTCGCCACCGCTGGACTTCCACCTGACCGACAGCTACTTCATCGTGGCGCACCTGCACTACGTGCTGTTCGGGACGATCGTCTTCGCGACCTTCGGCGGCTTCTACTTCTGGTGGCCGAAGTGGACCGGTCGGCGGCTCGACGAACGGCTGGGGAAGATCCACTTCTGGACGTTGTTCACGGGGTTCCAGAGCACCTTCCTCGTCCAGCACTGGCTGGGCGAGAGCGGGATGCCCCGCCGCTACGCCGACTACCTGCCGGCCGACGGCTTCACCGCCCTCAACACGCTCTCCTCGGCCGGCGCCTTTCTGCTGGGCCTGTCCACTCTGCCGTTCCTCTACAACGTCTGGCACACCGCCCGGTACGCGGACAAGGTGGAGGTCGACGACCCCTGGGGCTTCGGCCGGTCGTTGGAATGGGCCACTCCCTGTCCACCGCCGCGGCACAACTTCGTGACGCTGCCCCGCGTCCGTTCCGACTCCCCCGCGTTCGACCTGCACCACCCGAAGGTGTTGCAACTGCCGGCGGAAGACCGCGGCAGCATCGAACCGACCCCGGACCCCCTCGGAGAGCAGCGTTCATGAAGCCGGAGGCCCTCCTGTTCGCGGGCGTTGCCGCGTTCTTCCTCATCACCGACACGTTCTACATCTGGTTGGCGCGCGAACCGGCGGGTGCCGCCGCCCTCGCCGTCTCCTTCGGGATGTCCGCGGTCATCTCGTTCTTCTGCGCCATGAACTACCGACGCAAGGGCGAACGGCCGGAGGACCGGGGCGGGGCGCAGGTCCACGAGCGGACCGGGACCGTCGACTTCTTCCCGCCGCAGAGCGGCTATCCGGCGTTGGTCGCCTTCGGCGTGGCGCTGCTCGCCCTCGGCCTCGTGTACGGCCTGTGGGTCTTCCTCATCGGCGTCGGCGTCACGGGCGGCTCGGTCTTCGGCATGGTCTTCCAGTTCGCCCAACGGGAGCTCTGACCGGGCCGCACCACGGCGGGGGGGGGCGGCCACCGACCGTTCCCCTCGGGCCGGTAGGCGGTCGTCCACCGCGAACCCGCGGCCCGGCCCGACTGTGGACCTCGCGAGCCCCCGGTGCCGCAACGGCGCTGCACTGGACCAAGACCCGACCGCGTCGCGCCAAGCCCTCCACCGTGGCTTGGCATCAGGTCGCGGTGGGGACACTCGGCAGAGCCAGCCGGAGCGAGCGGCGGTTGACAGCAGCGTGCGGCATGGGAGGGTGGGAAGAGGCCCGCCCGCGGCGTCCGTCGGGCGCAGACGGAGATGCCTGGATGAGGCAGCGGGCGCACCCGCCCCTACTGCGCCAGTGCGCGCCCGGACGTCCCGTATGGCGGGCTCGGCGAGGCGCCCGCGCTGACGTGCCCTACCCGGCCGAAAGGGAGCGCACCATGACACAGGAACTCGCGGGGATGCGGATCGCGATCCTCGCGACCGACGGCGTGGAACGTGTGGAGGTCGAGCAGCCCCGCGGCGCCCTGACCAGCGCCGGCGCCAAAACCGAGCTCCTCTCTCTGCACTCGGGCGAGATCCAGGCACGGCAGTCCGACCTCGATGCGGCGGGCACCCTCACCGTCGACCGCGAGATCGCCGACGCTTCCGTGGACGAGTACGACGCCCTGCTGTTGCCCGGCGGCACCATGAACCCCGACCAGCTGCGTACCGACCGCCAAGCGGTCGAGTTCGTCCGGAAGTTCGTCACCAACGGGAAGCCGGTCGCCACGATCTGTCACGGTCCGTGGACCCTGGCCGAAGCCGACGTGCTGCGCGGCCGCCGGCTGACGTCCTGGCCGAGCATCCGCACCGATCTGCGCAACGCGGGCGCCGAGGTCGTCGACGAAGAGGTCGTCATCGACGGGCAGTTGATCTCCAGTCGCAGCCCCGCCGACCTCCCGGCGTTCTGCGTCGCCATCGTGGAGCAGTTCGCCCGCGCCCACCACCCCGTTCCCAGCTGACGAGTTGCAGGGGCTCACGATGGCCGACTACGGGTGGCCGGACAACCGGCCTACAGCCTGAGTGGCCCGGAGCGGGACAGCTACGACCGGCGACGGCTCGACCATGAGCGCAAGCGCGAGCTCAGCCGAACACCCGGCACACCGTCACCGCAACAGCCAGCAACGCCACCGGCGGCACCCCGCTGCCCTGAAGCTCAAGGCGCCCGGGTTTCGGTCGCCGGCGGATCAGGCTCCTCCCCGTCATCCTCGTCGTCCTCGCCCTTGGCCCGCACATCCGGCGGGGTCGGCGCGGTGATGTTCCGCTGCTCGGCGGACCGCTCCCACGCCTGCTCGTCGACCCGCGGGTCGTCCCTGTCCTCAGGAGTGCTCACAGCAATCGTCCCTTTCTCCGGTTCGTCCGCCCTGGCACCCGCATCCGCCCTGCGCATCCGCCCAAGCCACCAAGGGTGAGCCCTTCTGAGATCACAGGCATGGGCCGGCGTGATCACGTGACTGCGCGCAGAATCGATAGCGACAGCACGAGTGGGAGGCACCATGAGCCGCGGAATCGCCGTACTCGCTCTGACCCTGACCGCAGCCCTTGGCGGATTCGCTGCGTTGGTCCTCTCGCCATGGTGGTGGTACGCAGCAGGTCCGTTGCTCGCGGCAGCGTTGACCGGCATTTACGACCTCACGCAGAGGCGCCATTCGGTGCTCCGCAATTACCCGGTCATCGGGCATCTGCGCTACCTCATGGAGGGCATCAGGCCAGAGTTCCAGCAGTACTTTGTCGAGCGGAACTACGACGGACGTCCATTCGATCGAGATACCCGCTCCACAGTCTACGAGCGAGCCAAGGGAGCCTCCGATCTGGATCCCTTCGGAACGGAACGGTCGGTGTACGAGGTCGGCTACGAGTACTGCACGCACTCCGTCGCACCCTGTCCCGTGCCCGACAGTCCCATCACGGTCTCCGTCGGCGGGCCCGGATGCAGCCGGCCCTACGAGATGGCGCTGCTGAACGTGTCCGCCATGAGCTTCGGCTCACTGTCGGCCAACGCCATCCTGGCTCTGAACCGGGGCGCCGCAGCGGGGGGTTTTGCACACGACACGGGCGAGGGCGGGATCTCCGAATACCACACGCGTTATGGTGGTGATCTGATCTGGGAAGTGGGTACGGGATATTTTGGCTGTCGTACCACGGACGGGGATTTCGACGCGGAGGAATTCGCCCGAAAGGCAGCTTGGGAGAGCGTGCGCGGAATTTCCCTGAAACTCTCCCAAGGGGCAAAGCCCGGGAAGGGTGGCGTGCTCCCCGGGGCAAAGGTAAATGCCGAGATCGCCCGGGCCCGTGGGGTTGAACAGGGGCGCACCGTCATCTCCCCCCTCCTACCACCGCGTTTTCTCCACGCCGCATGGACTGGTGCTGTTCCTTGGCAGGCTGCGTGAACTCGCGGGCGGGAAACCCGTCGGCTTCAAACTGTGCGTCGGCAGCCGGTGCGAAGTGCTGGCGATCTGCAAGGCAATGCTGGCCGAGGACGTCACGCCTGACTTCATCATCGTGGACGGCGCGGAGGGCGGGACCGGGGCCGCACCGCTGGAATTCCGCGACTGGACGGCGAGCACGGCGGCCGCCTTCCACTCGTAGGCGACTTCCGATGCATGAGGCGCCAGGCAGCCAGGTCAAGCACCTGAGCCCGAGTTCGACGGGCACCAGCCGTTGGTAACTGTGGCCAGGTACAGTCCGCCGTGGCTACAACCACCGCTGGGTACCGGCCAGTTCGAAATTCCGTGGTGCAGCCGTCTCTTGCACTGCTGGGATGAGGACATGAATCCGCCGGTACGAGACCGTGTGCACGCTGATGTGCAAGGACTTGTCGTAAGGAAGCGAATCGGCGTGGCGGGGAACTGGCGGCATCCCTCGTGCTCGGTGGTGCACTGACGGCGTTCGCCCGGCGCGCCGCCCAGCGGTCGGCTGAACGGGCGGAGGAGCGGCGACAGGCGGCGGCGACCGCCGAGGCACGCCGGGCTGAGCAGCTGCAGGCGATCAAGGAGTTCCTCGCGTGCGCCCAGGACACGCCGGGCCGGCCGCCTACAGCCGCCCGGAATCGTGGGGCGACGACGAGGACGGCTGGACGCCCCAGGCCCAAGGTCGTGCAGCGGTGCGTCGACGGCGGCCAGCCGAGAGGAGACGCGGGTGCGCAGCGCCAAGTCCACGCCGGCGTCCACGTTCGCCGCGGCCAAGTCGTGCGCGACGCCAGCTGGGGCCCATCGCAGGCGGCCTTGCCTCCGGCTGCACCAGGTCGAGGTTGCCACCGAAGACGAGCGGTCGGGACGCCTCGGGCACCAGCGCGACATCGTGGGCGAGCCGGCCAGCACGGCCCGGATCATCGCGATGTTCGGGTGGGCGGCAGCGCTGTGACCGGACGGGTAGGCCATGCGCACGCGTTGGCGCAGCAGCACCAAGGCCAGTAGCGGGGCAAGCCGGCCAGCAGCATCTCGGGCAGCAGCGGAGACCAGCCCCACCACCCAACAGTCAGAAGGCGAGCCGCTCCACGATGCCGTCGACCCGGCCGACGCCCGGGCCCGGGTTCGTCAGTCAGCCGGCTGTTGGCGGCGTCCGGCGAGGTCCACCTCATCGGCCTCCACCAGCGCCCGGCGCAGTTACTCCGCTTCAGCCGGACGGTCGCCCACCGGCAGGGCCGCGGAGAGACCAGGAGCACGGTGCGGACATGCACGCGGACCTCGGGGGCGCGCTGGAGGCCCCCCGTCAGCAAGACGTGTCTTTGAGCCGTCGAACTGCTCGTCGACTCAAACGAAAGCCCCTACCGGTAGCGCCGGGTCTCCTCCACGTCGACCACGGGGGCGGCGGGCGACGGTGGCTGGGTACGCCGCCGCTTGAAGATGCTCACGTAGGTCAGAATGCCGATGAAGCCGACGATCATCAGGATGACGCCCACCAGGTGGACGTTCATTCCCGGCATGTCCCAATCCACGGCGAAGGTCAGGATCGCGCCCACAGCCAGCAGAACTATGCACCCACCGACACCCATGGTGACTGCCTCCCTCTCCGTTGGTGACGATTGTGCGCTGGCACTCCGCATACCCGTGCGTGGGCCGTCCATGTCCGCGCGGGTGGACGGCCGACGCCTGGGGCGGCAGGCACAGCACCGACGCTCCCCTGGTCGCCCACAGTATTGACGAACCGTCACCGCACGTACCGGCCGCCGCCGGTGACGTTATACGGATCGTTGGTCACCCGACGGACTCGCGCCCGATATCCCTACCTGCCACCAACCCACCCCCTGGCAGCCCTACGACACCACCTGACAAAGCACTACTACGTAGTGGCCGGCGGCAGCGGTGAGGTTCGCCCGTCGGCTTGGCGAAACGGCTCGGGAGTGCCGGTCAGGGGAGCGCGGTGGCGGTACGGCGGCCAGCTGTGACGCGAAGAAGGTCCAGTTTCCCCGCGTCGCTGCTTCCGGTCGCTGCCGTGTAGGTGACCATGCGCAGGTCCGCGCCGGGCACGATGAGGACGTCGCAGTCGACCCCGCCCGGCCCCGCATGGCTGCGGCTGGTCAGCGAGCCGGCAGGCAAAGCCGGCGGGAAGCTGTGGCAGGGCCCGAAGGAAGCCGAGGTGTCAGTGCCAGCCGTCATGGCGCGGCCGCGGCCGCGACTGATCGACGTGGCCGACTGGTCTGCCGACGGCTTCTCCTACCGCGTCGAACTCTCCGAACTCCTCACCGCACCGCCGATCTCTCGCAGCCCCGTTGCCGTCGGCGACGTTCAGTTGCCGGATGTGTGGTGGCAGGGCCTGCACCAGGCCCTGGAGCACTTCGCAGTCGTTCCCACCCCCGCCGGGCGGTCCGCGAGCAGTACATCCGCCGCCGCGTGCCCGAATACACCAGCATCACCCCGACGAGATCACCTTCAGCACCGCCCACGGCGACCTGCACTGGGCCAACCTCACCGGCCCGACCCTGACCCTGGTGGACTGGGAGGGCTGGGGCAGCGCCCCCGTCGGCTACGACGCGGCCAACCTGTGCCTGCGCTCCCTGTACGTACTGGGCCTGGAGATCGCTGAGGTCAATGAGGTCAATATCGCGTTCATTCTTGGGGATTCGCCAACGGCGCCAGCGGCCGTGGCCGTGGCCCGCGTCCTCGCCGTGCTGGGCGGCGGAGCGGGATCGGCGGTCCTGAGCCATCAGTCCGGGCGGGACTGCGCCGTCGCCCGCGCACCGCCGTCGTTCGCTTCGGGTCCCTGGGGGGAACGTCGGGTGTCCATCTCGTGCCAGACGGGGAAGGTGAACGGGAACATCGTGGCGACGAGGTAGGTACAACCGAAGACGAGCAGAGCGGGTGCCAGTCCCACGTGGTCGAGCAGGACGCCCGCGGCCAGTTGACCGACCGGGATGGCCGCCAGCGCGCAGGCGACGATGAGGCTGAGGGTTCTGCCCTGCAGTCGGGACGGAATCCGGTCGTAGACCACGGCCATCATGACGGGGGTGAGCATCCCCGAACCGAGGCCGCAGATCACCAGTGCGGGCAGCAGGAGCGCCGGCGGAGGGCCGACGGCCAGCAGCAGGAAGCGGGGGGCACCGACGACGGCGAAGCAGAGGGCGAAGACCGCTCTGCGCGACCACCGGTGGCCGGTCCAGCCGTAGAGCGTCGCACCCGTCAGCGCACCGACACCGGACGCCGTGATCAATGCACCGAGCAGGGTACTGCTGTGCAGCACGCGCGCACCGTAGGCGGGGTAGAGGACACCGTTCAACCCGCCGTCCATGGCGTTGGTGACCAGCAGCATGGCGGTCAGCGCCAACAGCAGCCGGTCGTGCCGCAGAAACCGGAAGCCGTCGCGGAGGTGCCGCATGTACCCGTTGTCGGAGAAGGTCGCGGTGGGGGGCGGGGCGGTGGGCGGACGTGGGACGAGGGTCAGGACGAGGACGGCGGACAGCAGGAGGGCGGCTGCGTCAACGTACAACACCGGTACCGGACCGATGGTCGCGATGAGGGCGCCGGCCAGTGGCGCACCGAGCATCGTGCCGATTCGCCTGCCGCCTTCGAAGGAGCCCGTTCCGCGTTCCACCGAGGTCCCGGCCAGCGCGATCGCCTCGGCCACGAGCACCTGCTTGGCGGTGTCGGCGGGGCCGCGGGTCAGCCCCATGGCGAAGGTCAGGACTACCGCGGCGGGCAGTGACAGGCCCAGCGTCGCGTGCGCGACCGGCATGGCGGCAACCGCCACGGCTGTGAGCCCGTCCGCGCCGATGCTCGCCCGGCGGGCACCGACGCGGTCCACGACCGGTCCGCCGAAGACGGCCGAAACCAGCAGTCCGAGCGTCTCCGACGCGGCGACGAGCGCTGTCTGGGTACCGCTGCCACTCACCCGCAGGACGAACCAGGGGATGGCCAACAACGTCATGGCGAGCCCGAGCGCCGAGATGCCCGATACGCCGACGAGTGCCACAAGGGGGGCCCGTCTGTTCACGGCTGCTCCGTTTCCGTGGTGTTCGGCCCTGTGGACGGGAGCCCGCACCGGCGTGCGGTGCGGGCTCCCGTCCTCGGCCGGGTCGGCGGTCACTGGTGCCGCGAGATCACCCGGCGGCGTCCATGGCCAGACGGAGGCTCAGCGGCCGCATGTCGCTCCAGACCCGGTCGATATGGCTCAGGCACTCCTCCTGGGTGCCGCGCACGCCGGTCTCCTTCCAGCCGTCGGGGATCTGCCGGTTCACCGCCCAGATCGAGTACTGCTCCTCGTCGTTGACCACGACGCTCCATTCCTGGGTGCCCTTGTCCTCGCTCATGTGCGGTCTCCTCGTGACGGTGAATCGTGTGAAGGTGAATCGGTGGGTGGGTGGTGGGCCGGGTGGGGTCGGTGCATTCCGGTCATGGCCCTTCGAGAGCCGTGGCCATCAGGGCGGCCAGTTCAGCGGCGTGTGGCGGGTCCACCAGGGTCTGGTGGTTGCCGGGGATGCCGATCGTGTGCACCGAGCCTTCGGTGCGGACGGTCCACTCCTCGGGGTCGATGAGCGGGGTGCGCAGCACCGGGTGCTGTTCGGCCACCGCGAAGACGTGGAGGTCGGTGCGGACCTGCCCGGTGACGCGGTGCAGGGCGGCTGCCCGTTCGTTGGCGGCGGCGACCCGGACCATGCGCCGCATGGCTGCGGTCTCGGCGCGGTGCGGGAGCCGGCCGTCCTCGTGTCCCTTGCGGAGCAGGGTCGCGATGGCCTCTTCCTCGTCGAGCCCACGCAGGTCTTCGGCGTCCAGGCCGGCGGCGATGCCGAGCTGGAGGAGTCCGGTGGCCCCGCTGATGTTCTCCTCCTGCGGCCGGACGGGCCCGCGTGCGGGGGCCCGGGTGTCGATCAGGCCCAGAAATGCGACCTGTTCGCCCTCGGCCTCCAGACGTGCCGCGATCTCGAAGGCGACCCGGCCGCCGAACGACCACCCGGCCAGTAGGTACGGTCCGTGCGGGGCGGCCGATCGCAGCTCGGAGAGGTAGCGGTCGACCATGTCGGGCACCTGGTGCAGCGGCGGCTCGTCGGTGTTGTAGCCCACCGACTCGATGCCGTACACCTTCCGTCGGCTCCCCAGGCCCCGGGCCAGTTCGAGGTAGCAGCAGACATCGCCGCCCTGCGGGTGAACCAGGAACAGCGGCGGCTGTGCAGGGTCGCCGTCGGCGAGCGGCACCAGCAGCCGGTCCCCGGCGCCCGCCGGCAGGGCCTCGCACATCAGCTCTACCGTCGGCTTGCGGAAGACCACGTGGAGCGGGAGCGCGACGTCCATCTCCCGGCGAATCGCCTCGATGAGGGCGAACGCCTTGAGGGAGTGCCCGCCGAGGGCGAAGAAGTCGTCTCGCACGCCGACCGGCGTGACCCCCAGGACGTGTTCCCAGATGCGGGCCATCCGAAGTTCGGTCCGGTCGCGGGGGGCCTGCCGAGGGCCACGGTTCCCTGGCAGGTCGGGGGCGGGCAGTGCCTTGCGGTCGAGTTTGCCGTTGACGGTCAGCGGCAGCTCCTCCAGGTCCACGAAGCGGGTGGGCACCATGTAGCCCGGCAACCGTTCGTGCAGGGCCTCGGTCGGCTGGACCGGTTCGAGGTGGCCCGGGTCCCGCACGACGTAGCCGACGAGCACGGCGTCCACCCCCTCGCCGTGGACCGCGGCCGCCGCCTCCGCCACGCCCTCGCAGTGCGCCAGCGCCGCCTCGATTTCGCCGAGTTCGATGCGGTGGCCTCGGATCTTGACCTGGTCGTCCCCGCGGCCGCGGTACTCAAGGGCACCGTCCGCACGCCACCGGACCAGGTCGCCGGTAGCGTAGAGGCGGGTACCGGTGCCGAACGGATCGGGGACGAAGCACCGCGCGGTCAGGCCGGGCCGTCCCGCATAGCCGCGGACGACGCCCTCGCCTCCGATGTACAACTCGCCCTCGACGCCCACCGGAACGGGCTGCATCCGCTCGTCGAGCACGTACACGCGCGTGTTGGTCAGCGGATGCCCGATCGGCACGGCACCCACGTCAGGTCCGGCGTCCGGTGTGCCGTGCAGAGGGTGGGCGGTGGACCAGATCGTGGTCTCCGTGGGCCCGTAGACGTTCCAGACCGGGCCGACGCGCTCGCGCAGTCGACGGGCGAGCGCGGGTGGCAGCGCCTCGCCGCCGGTCAGGGCCCGTACGCCGGGGCCGCCCTTCCAGCCGGCCTCGGTGAGCAGGTACCAGGTCGCCGGTGTCGCCTGCACCACCGTCACCCCCGCGTCGTCGAGGCGCTCGGTGAGCAGGGAGCCGTCGCGCGCGGTGTCCCGGTCCACGACGTGGACCGTCGCGCCGCGGGTCAGCGGCACCAGCAGCTCCAGTACCGAGATGTCGAACGAGGCCGTCGTCAGGGCGGCGACGGTGTCCGCCGTGGTCAGCTCCAGCCGCTCGGCCATGTCCAGGGCGAAGTTCTCCAGTCCCCGGTGCGGGACCATGACGCCCTTGGGGACACCGGTCGAGCCGGAGGTGTAGATCACGTAGGCGAGGTGGTCGGCGCCGAGGCCGAGGACGGGAGTGGTCTCGGGCTGCTTCGAGATCGACGCCCGCTCCGCCGCGACGTCCACGACGCGCACGCCCTCGGCTGCCGGGACCCGATCGCGTGCGGCTCCGGAGGTCAGGACCACCCGCACCGCGCTGTCGCCGACCATGAAGGCGTTGCGCTCCCTCGGATGGTCCGGGTCGATCGGGACGTACGCGCCGCCGGCCTTGAGGACCGCCAGCAGGCAGAGCGGCAGGTCGATCGAGCGCTCCAGGCACACGCCGACCCTGATGTCCGGTCCCACCCCCATGGAGCGGAGGTGGTGGGCGAGTTGGTTGGCGCAACGGCCCAGGGCGTCGTAGGTCAGCGACTGCCGTGCGTCGCTGACCGCGACGGCGTGCGGCGAGCGCTCGCACCGGTCGGCTATCAGCTCGTGGAGGCGGGTGCTCCGGGGGAGGGCACGGCTGGTGCGGTTCCGCCCGACGGTCACCCGGTGCCGCTCGGTCGGGTCCAGCAGCGGTAGTTCCGCGACCGCCCGGCCGGGGTCGGCCGCGGCGCACGTCAGGACCCGCTCGAAGGAGCGGATCAGGCGCAGGATGGTGGCCCGGTCGAAGAGGTCGGTGGCGTACACGGCCCGGCCGCCGAGCCCGCCGGGTTCCTCGGACAGGTAGAGGCTCAGGTCGAACTTGGCAGCCCCACCGCCCAGTTCGACCGGTTCCGCGTCGAGGCCGGGCAGTTCGACGGGAGAGGCGGTGTCGTCGTTGAGCACCAGCATCACCTGGAACAGCGGATTGCGGCTCAGGTCGCGTTCCGGCCGGACCGCTTCCACCAGGCGTTCGAAGGGCACGTCCTGGTGGGCGTAGGCGGCCAGGGCGGTGTCCCGGGCCCGTGCCACCAGCTCGGTGAAGGTCGGGTCGCCGGACAGGTCACCGCGCAGCACCAGGGTGTTCACGAAGAACCCGATCAGCGGCTCCAGTTCCGCGTGGTCACGGCCGGCGATCGGGGCGCCGACCGCGACGTCGTCGGTGCCGGCCCAGCGTCCGAGCAGCGTCTGGAAGCCCGCCAGCAGGACCATGAACAGCGTCGCGCCGTTCTCCTTGCCGATGTCCCGGAGCCGGTCGAGCACCGGCCCGGGGAGGGTGAAGTCGACGTGGTCGCCGCGGCCGGAGGGGGCCGGCGGGCGTGGCCGGTCGGTCGGCAGCTCCAGGGGGGCGAGGCCGGTCAGGCGGTCGCGCCAGTAGGCGAGGTCCCCCTCCGGTGCCGCTCCGGTCATCCGCCCGCGCTGCCAGCTCGCGAAGTCGCGGTAGGTGACGGCGAGATGGGGCGGGGCGGGTCGGTGTCCGGCCGTCAGGTCCCGGTAGTGCGCGAACACCTCGTCCCACAGCAGGCGGGCCGACCAGCCGTCGAAGACGGCGTGGTGGACGACGACCACCAGCAGGTGGTCCTCGGTGGCGAGGCGGATCAGCCGGGCTCGGATCAGCGGCGCGGTGCAGAGGTCGAAGGGGGCCTTGGCGTCCTGCTCGGCGAGTTCCCCGGCGCGCCGCTGGGCCTGGGCGTGAGGCAGGTGGGAGAGGTCGGTGCAGGCCGGGGCGAAGGCGTTGACGGGGGCGACGACCTGGCACAGGCCCCCGCCACCGAGGCTCGGCCCGCGGTTGACGAAGCTCGAACGCAGCACGTCGTGGCGGGCGACGACGGCATGCAGCGCGGCGATGACGGCGTCCTGGTCCAGTGGACCGCGGAACCGGACTGCGGAGGGCATGTTGTAGTCGGGGCGGCCCGGCTGGAGCTGGTCGAGCAGCCACAGCCTCTGTTGGCCGAAGGAGACCGGGGCGGTGTCGGTCTCCCGGTGCCCGATCGCCCCGCCGGCGCGGGCGGTGTCGTCGAGTGCCCGGGCGAACGCGGTGATCGTGGGGTACGTGAAGACCATCTGCAGGGGGATTTCCCGGCCGAGTCGGTGCCGCAGCCGCGCGGCCACCTGGGTGGCACGCAGGGAGTGGCCGCCCAGCTCGAAGAAGTCGTCGTGCGTCCCGACGCGTTCGCGGCCCAGTACCTCCTCCCAGACGGACGCGATGGTGCGCTCGACGGCGTCGGCGGGAGCGCGGTAGGCGCGGCGCTGCTGCTCGATGTCGGGCGCCGGCAGGGCCTTGCGGTCGACCTTGCCGTTGGGAGTGAGCGGCAACGCGCCCAGCTCCACCACGGCCGAGGGCACCATCGCGGCGGGCAGGGTCGCACGCAGGAAGTCCAGCAGGGCGGACCTGCGGTCCTCCGGGGAGGGCTGTCGCCCGTCGGGAGAGCGCCACACCACGTAGCTCACCAACGTGCGCTCCAGTCCCTCGCCGCGGGCCGCAGCGACGGCCTGGGCGACGTCGGGGTGGCGCGCCAACACGGCCTCCAGTTCGCCGAGTTCGATCCGGTGCCCGCGGACCTTGACCTGGTTGTCGCGTCGGCCGTGGAACTCCAGGGTGCCGTCGGCCCGCCAGCGGGCCAGGTCGCCGGTGCGGTACATCCGCTCCCCCGGCGGCCCGAACGGGTCGGGTACGTAGTGCTCGGCGGTGCGCCGCGGGTCATGGAGGTATCCGCGAGTCACCCCCGGCCCGGCGATGCACAGTTCTCCCACCGCTCCCGGCGGCAGCACCTCCAGGTGCTCGCCCAGGACGTAGCACCGGGCGTTGGGGATCGGCTGCCCGATGGGGATTCGGCCGTCCTCGACGTCCCGGTCGGTCACCGAACGGAAGGCCGAGGTGTTGGTGCATTCGGTCGGCCCGTACTGGTTGACCAGGACGAACTCCGCGCCCAGACGGCGGGCTCGGCGTGCGTGGGCGGGGGTCAGCGCCTCGCCGGTCGTCATCACCAGGCGCAGCGCGGACCCCGGTGGCCGTACAGCGGTGGCGCCGAGGACGTCGAGCATCGAGGGGACGATCGAGAGTACGGCGGTGACCTGCTGTTCCTCGATGGCGGCCAGCAGCGCGTGGGGGTCCTTGGCTTCGTCGGGAGGCATCACCACGACCCGCGCGCCGACGGACAGCGGTGCGAACAGGTCGCGCACCGAAGGGTCGAAGGTCAGCGCGGTGCGGGCGAGGACGACGTCGTGCTCGTCGATCTCGAAGGTGCGGGTGAGGTAGGTGAGGTAGTTGACCACTCCGCGGTGCGGCACGGCAACGCCCTTGGGACGACCGGTGGAGCCGGAGGTGTAGATCGCGTAGGCGAGGTCGGCCGAGGAGGCGGCCGGCGGCAGGTTTTCGCCGGACTGGGCAGCGATGCGGGACCGCTCCCGGGCCAGGTCCAGCACGGGTACGCCGCTGAGCCCGGCCGGGGTCGCGGTACCGGAGTCCTGGGTCAGGGCGAGCCGTGCCCGGCTGTCCGCCAGGATGAGCGCGAGGCGGTCGGCGGGGTAACCAGGGTCCACGGGGACGTATGCGCCGCCCGCCTTGAGTACGGCCAGTACGGCGACCACCGCTTCCCGCGTGGCGTCCAGCACGACCGCGACGGTGTGACCGGGCCCGACCCCTCTCGCGCGCAGGTACCGGGCGAGGCGGTTGGCTCGGGCGTTCAGCTCCGCGTAGGTGAGCTGCCGGGTGCCGCAGGTGACGGCGATGGCGTGCGGGCGCCGGCGGACCTGGTCCTCGACGAGTTCGTGCAGCAGGCGGTCACGGGGGAAGTCGGCGGTGGTCGTAGGGGCGTCGAGTACCTGGTGCCGCTCGGCCGGGCTCAGCAGCTCCAGCTGGGAGAGCGGCCGCGTCGGGTCGGAGGCGGCGCTGGTGAGCAGCCTGACGTAATGCTCCGCCAGGCGCTCGACGGTGGCGCGGTCGAACAGGTCGGTGGCGTAGTGGATGGTCGCCGTCAGGCCGTCGGGGCGCTCGGTCAGTGCCAGGCTCAGGTCGAACTTCGAGGTGCCGTTGTCCACCTCCAGCTGTTCCACGGCCAGGCCGTCGATCCGCAGGGCGTCCGGCAGGTCCGGGTGGAGCTGGAAGAGGACGTCGAAGAGGGGGTTGCGGCTGGGGTCGCGGTCCGGTTGCAGTTCCTCGACCAACGTGTCGAACGGCAGGTCCTGGTGGGCGTAGGCGGTCAGGGCGGTGTCCCGGCTGCGGGCGAGCAGTTCGGTGAAGGCGGGGTCGCCGGACAGGTCGGTGCGCAGCACCAGGGTGTTGACGAAGAAGCCGATCAACGACTCCAGCTCGGCACGGTTGCGGCCGGCGATCGGGGTGCCGACGGCGATGTCGTGCCGGCCGGTGTAGCGGGCGAGGACGGCCTGGAATCCGGCGAGCAGGGTCATGAACAGCGTGGCGCCCTCGCGCTGTCCCAACGCGACCAGGCCCGTGTGGAGTTCGGCGGGAAGGCGGAAGGAGACCACGTCACCGGCTCCGGAGCGCACCGGCGGCCGAGGGCGGTCGGCGGGCAGTCCCAACGGGGGGACGTCGGCGAGCCGGTGGCGCCAGTGGTCGAGTTGGTCGGCGAGTGCGCCGGCGGCCATCCGGTCCCGTTGCCAGGACGCGATGTCGCCGTACTGGAGCGGGAGTTCGGGGAGTTGTAACCGGGTCCCGCGAGCGGCTGCGGCGTACCCGGCCGCAAGTTCGTCCCACAGCACCGGTATCGACCAGCCGTCGGCGACCGTGTGGTGCAGTACCAGAGCCAGTATGTGTTCGTGCTCGGTGACGCGGATCAGCCGGGCGCGGATCAGTGGCGCCTCCGAAAGGTCGAACGGGGTCGCGGCGTCGGTGGTCGCCAGCTCGTGCGCGCGGGCCCGGGCCTCGCCCTCGGGCAGATCGCTCAGGTCGGTGACCACGGGGACGAAGGCGGTGACGGGTTCGACGATCTGGACGGGCAGGTCGCCGTCGTGTTCGTAGCGGGACCGCAGGACCTCGTGGCGGCGTACCACCTCCGTCAGCGCGTGGAGCAGAGCCCGGTCGTCGAGCCCGCCGCGGAGTCGGGTGACGACGGGGATGGTGTAGTCGGCCCGGCCGGGCCGGAGTCGGTCGAGGAACCACAGCCGCTGCTGGCCGTAGGACAGCGGCGCGGGGGTGTCGGCCGCCCGGCGGGCGATGGTGGTCGCGCCGGTGGCCCGGCCGCCGTCGAGGGCTGCCGCGAAACCGCTGAGCGTGGGGTTTTCGAAGAGGGTCCGCAGCGGGACGTCGGTGTCGGCACGGGTGTTGAGGCGGGAGATGGCGCGGGTGGCCTTGAGGGAGTGCCCGCCCAGGGTGAAGAAGTTGTCCAACCGCCCGATGCGGTCGGTACCCAGCACGGCGGACCAGATCTCGGCGACGAGTTCCTCGGTGGCCGTCACCGGAGGCTGATGGACCACATTGGACTCCGCCACCGGCGGCGCGGGCAACGCCCGGCGATCGAGCTTCCCGTTCGGCGTCAACGGAAGCACATCCAGGACCACAAGAGCACCAGGCACCATGTAATCGGGCAGCGCGACCGCAAGCTCACCACGCACCACACCCGGATCCACCGTGGCACCCACAGCACCGACGACGTACGCCACCAGACGCCGGTCACCGTCCCCGTCCTCATGCACCACGACCACGGCCTGCGACACCTCCGGGCACCGCACCAACACCGCCTCGATCTCCCCCAATTCGATACGGAAACCACGAATCTTGACCTGACCGTCGACGCGCCCCACGAACTCCACGTTCCCGTCGGCCCGCCTGCGCACCAGGTCTCCCGTGCGGTACATCCGCGTCCCCGGAGGCCCGAAGGGGTCGGGAAGGAATCGTTGGGCCGTCGCGGCGCCGGAACCGAGATAGCCACGGGCCACGCCGGCGCCCGCCACGCACAACTCCCCCACGGCGCCGAGCGGCACCGGCTCCAGCCCCGCGCCCAGGACATACAGCCGGGTGTTGTCCATCGGGCTGCCGATCGGCACCCGCCCGTCGGCCAGGGACGCGGTGTCCGCCTTCCAGCGGGTGGCGAACGTGGTGGTCTCGGTCGGGCCGTAGACATGGGTCACCACGGTGTCCGGGCAGGTCTCGACGGCCCGTCGAAACGCGGTGAGGGAGGCCGCTTCGCCGCCGGTCCACACCTCCTGCAGCCCGGCGAGGATCTCCACCCGCTCCTCCACCACCAGGTTGAAGAGGGCCGTGGTCAGGAAGACGGAGGTGATCCGGTGCTCCCGGACCAGTCGTTGGAGTGCCGCGGTGTCCAGGTGGCCGGGCGGTGCCAGGACGACCCGTCCCCCCGAGAGCAGGGGAACCCACATTTCGTAGGTGAACGCGTCGAAGGAGTGCGGCGAGTGCGCGAGGACGGTGCGGTGCGCCGGCCCCCACTCGGAGTCCAGGGCCAGCGCCGCGACGTTGGCGTGGGTGACGACTATGCCCTTGGGGACACCGGTGGTCCCCGAGGTGAACATCACGTACGCCGCCTGCTCGGGCGGGCACGGTGTCCGCGGCGCGGTCGGACCACCGGGAGCGCCGGCCGCCGCGACGTCGATCACCGGCACCGGGCAGGCGCCGACGACCGGGTGCGCGGACGAGGCGCAGTCGGTTATCAGCAGTGCGGCATCGACCTGTTCGAGCAGGCCGCGCAGTCGTTCGGCCGGGAACCGGCCGTTGAGCGGCACATAGGTGCCACCGGCCTTGAGGACGGCCAGGACGGCCACCACGAGGTCGGCGGACCTCTCCAGCAGCAGGCCCACCGCGCTCTCCATCCGGACCCCGGCGGCCGCCAACCGTCCCGCGAGCCGGTCGGCGCGGGCGTCGAGCTCGGCGTAGGTCCAGCAGGTCCCCGCACACTCGACCGCGACCGCGTCCGGAGTGCGCAGCACCTGAGCGGTGAACAGGTCGGGCAGGGAAGCCGACGGCAGCTCCCGGGCCGTGTCGTTCCACCGGGCGAGGACCTGCTCCCGCTCCGCCGGGTCGAGCAGGCCGACGTCGGAGACCGGGCGGCCCGGGTCGGCCGCGACCTGTGCGAGGAACCGCAGGTAGTGTCCGATCAGCCGCTGCGCGGTGTCGCGGTCGAACAGGTCGCGGTCGAACGTGACCGAGCCGGTGACCTGCAAGCCCGTGTCCGTCACGAAGACGGTGAGGTCGAACAGGGACACCTGGAAGTCCACGTCGACGGGTTCGGCGTCGATCCCGGGCAGGTCGAGTGTCGCGGTCTCGTCCTCGGCCGCTGCGAACATCACCTGGACCAGCGGATTGCGGTTCGGCGACCGCTCCGGGCGCAGTCGCTCGACGAGCCGGTCGAAGGGCACTTCCTGATGCCCGTACGCCTCCACGGTGACCTGCCGCACCCGGCCGAGCAGGTCGGCGAACGACGGGTCGCCGGACAGGTCGGTTCGCAGCACCAGGGTGTTGGCGAAGAACCCGATCAGGTCCTCTACCTCTTCCCGGTCCCGCCCTGCGATCGGCGTTCCGACGGCGACGTCGTGCCGGCCGGTGTAGCGGGCGAGGACGGCCTGGAACCCGGCGAGCAGGGTCATGAACATCGTCGCGCCGCACCGCTCGGCCAGCGTGCGCAGTCCCGTCGCCAGCTCGGCGTCCAGGGCGAACTCCACGCTCCCTCCCCGCCCGGTGCGCCGCGCGGGCCGCGGACGGTCCGTGGGCAGCTCCAGCGGGACGAGGTCGGCCAACCGCTCCTCCCAGAACCGCAGTTGTCCGTCGAGCTCGCCGTGCGCGGAGCGCTCGCGCTGCCAGTGCGCGTAGTCCTCGTACCGGACAGGCAGGTCGGGGTGCTCCGGCGGCCGGCCGTGGAGCAACGACCGGTAGCCGTTTCCCAGTTCCTTCCACAGCAGCGCCATGGACCAGCCGTCCGTGGCGATGTGGTGCACGACGAGGACGAGGAGGTGATGTTCGTCTTCGATGCGCAGAAGGCTTGCCCGGAGCAGCGGGCCGGCGCTCAGGTCGAAGCGCGTCCGGGCCGCCTCGCGGGCCAGCTCCGCCGCCCGCCGTTCCCGCTGCGCGGACGGCAGTTCCCGCAGATCCACGATCGGCAGCGGAACGGTCTGCGCGGGCAGCACTACGGGGTGGGGCCGTCCGTCGCGTTCCTCGAAAACCGTGCGTAGTGCGAGGTGCCGCCGTACGACCTCGGTCAGGCTCTGTTGGAAGGCGTCGGCGTCGAGGGGGCCGCGCAGCCGCAGCACCGTGGGGACGGCGTAGCCGGGGGCGCCGTCGAGCAGGTGGTCGACCAGCCACATGCGCTCCTGTGCGAAGGAGGCGACGGGCTCGGCGGAGCGACCGCGGGCGATCCGAGCGGGAGCGGAGCCGGCGGATGCGCCCTCCCGGGCCGCGCGGATGCGGCGTTCGAGGAGTTGACGCGCGGTCGCGCGGTGGTCTCCCGGGGCGGACTGTTCCGGTTGCTGGGCGCTCACGCGGTCTCTCCTTGGCTCTCGAAGGAACGGCTTCCGTCGCTCTCGACGGAAGCGGCTTCGTGCTCGTCACCCGACGCGAGGATGTCGTCGAGCAGAAGGGTCTCGATGGCCGCCGCGAGATCGGCGACGGTGGGGTGGTCGAAGAGGATGTGCAGCGGCAGTGCCGCGTCCAGCCTGGTGTTGAGGCGGGAGATGGCGCGGGTGGCCTTGAGGGAGTGCCCGCCCAGGGTGAAGAAGTTGTCCAACCGCCCGATGCGGTCGGTACCCAGCACGGCGGACCAGATCTCGGCGACGAGTTCCTCGGTGGCCGTCACCGGAGGCTGATGGACCACATTGGACTCCGCCACCGGCGGCGCGGGCAACGCCCGGCGATCGAGCTTCCCGTTCGGCGTCAACGGAAGCACATCCAGGACCACAAGAGCACCAGGCACCATGTAATCGGGCAGCGCGACCGCAAGCTCACCACGCACCACACCCGGATCCACCGTGGCACCCACAGCACCAACGACGTACGCCACCAGACGCCGGTCACCGTCCCCGTCCTCATGCACCACGACCACGGCCTGCGACACCTCCGGGCACCGCACCAACACCGCCTCGATCTCCCCCAGTTCGATACGGAAACCACGGATCTTGACCTGGTCGTCGGTGCGTCCGAGGTATTCGACGGCGCCGTCGGTGCGCCAGCGGGCCAGGTCTCCCGTGCGGTACATCCGCGTGCCCGGAGGCCCGAAGGGGTCGGGAAGGAAACGGTCCGCGGTCAGTCCACCGCGGCCGGCGTAGCCGCGGGCCAGGCCCGCTCCCGCCAGGTACAGCTCGCCCGTGGCCCCCACCGGCAGCGGCGACAGCTGCGGATCGAGTATGTACAGACGGGTGTTCCAGATGGGCCGGCCGATCGGAACGGTGGCGGAGCCGGGCCGGCACTTCCAACTGGTCACGTCGACCGCGGCTTCGGTCGGTCCGTACAAGTTGTGCAGCGGGACGTCGAGCACCCGCCAGAAGTCCTCCTGGAGACGGACGGGCAGCGCCTCGCCGCTGCAGACGACCCGGCGCAGCGAACGGCAGTCTGCCGCCGACGGCTCGTCGACGAAGGCACGCAGCATCGAGGGCACGAAGTGCACGGTGGTGACGGCCTCGTGCCGGATGACACGGGCGAGGTAGGCCGGGTCCTGGTGTCCCTGGGGCCGGGCCACCACCAGCGTCGCGCCGTACAGCAGCGGCCAGAGGAACTCCCACACGGAGACGTCGAACCCGAACGGCGTCTTCTGCAACACCCGGTCCGTGCCGTCCAGTTGGTACGACTCCTGCATCCATGCCAGGCGGTTCACGATCGCGCCGTGCGTCACCACCACGCCCTTGGGACGACCGGTGGAGCCCGAGGTGTAGATGACGTAGGCGGGGTGTTGCGGCAGCAGCGGGACCGTGCGGTCGGCCTCGGCGGGGTCGCGGGGGCTGAGGCGGTCGAGTTCTCCCAGGAGGGCCGGATCATCGAGCACGAGCCGCGGCGTCGCCGCGCGCTGCGGCATGGACGGGTCGGTGTCGGTGCTCGTCAGCAGCAGGTGCGGCCTCGCGTCCTCGGTCAGGTACGCGATCCGGCCGGCAGGCAGGTCCGGGTCGACGGGCAGGTACGCGGCCCCCGACTTCAGGACGGCCAGGATGGCGACGACCATCTGCGTGGAGCGCCGCAGTGCCAGTGCCACGGTCTTCTCCGGCCCGGCGCCCCGCGCGATCAGGAGATGCGCCAGGCGGTTGGCTCGCGCGTGGAGTTCCTCGTACGAGAGCGCTTCGCCTTCGAAGACGGTGGCCGTGCGGTCCGGAGTCCGTCGGGCCTGTGCCGCCAACAGCTCGGGCAGGGTGGCGTCCGGCACCGGATGGTCGGTGGCGTTCCACTCCCCCAGCACCCGGTCGCGCTCCTGGTCCGAGAGCAACTCGATCCGGCCGACCGCAGTGGTGGGGGCGTCGACGACGACGGACAGCAGGCGTTCCAGCAATCGGGCGATCGCATCCGCCGCCTCGGGTGCGATCGCGTCGGCGCGGTGGTCCACGTGGAGTCGCAGCCGCCTACCGGGGACCGCGATCAGGTTGACGGTGTAGTGGGTCGCGTCCGTCGCCTTGATGTCCGTCAGCCGAAGGCCGCTGGCCAGGTCCGCCAGCTTCGCCCGGTCCAGGGGATAGTTCTCGAAGACGACCGTGGTGTCGAAGAGCGTGCCGAGGCCGGACTCGCGCTGGATTTCCGCCATACCCAGGTGCTGGTGGTCCAACAGGAGGGCCTGTTCGTCCTGGAGACGGGCCACCGCCTCGATGAGCGGCTCGTGGGGCCGGACGGCGAAGCGCACCGGGAGCGTGTTGATGAGCAGGCCGACCATGGTCTCCACCCCGGGGATGTCCGGCGTGCGTCCGGATACCGTCCCGCCGAAGACCACGTCGTCGTGCCCGGTCAGTCGGGCCAGGAGGACGGCCCACACGCCCTGCACGACGCTGTTCAGCGTCACTCCGGCGCTCCGGGCCCGCGCCACCAGTCGCGCTGTCAGCTCTTCGGTGAGCTCCGCGGTCACGCGCTCGGGCACCGCCTGGAGCCGGTTGCGGTCGACAGCGGCCAGGATGGTCGGCTCGGCCAGACCGCCGAGCGCCCGCCGCCAGGCGTCGAGGGCCGCGGTCCGGTCCTGCCGGGCCAGCCAGGCCAGATAGGCGCGGTACGGAACCTCCGCGTGGGCGGTCGGCGTGCCACCACCCTCCGCGCCGTGATCGCGGTAGGCCGTGCACAGCTCCTCCAGCAGCACCGCGGTCGACCAGCCGTCCGACAGGATGTGGTGGTTGGTCATGACGAGGTGGTGGCGCCGGGCGCCCATCCGGACGAGGGTGAAGCGCAGCAGCGGTGGGCGGGCGAGGTCGAATCGCCGGGCGCGGTCCGCAGCCAGCAACTCCTCCAGCGCGGTCCGGCGCTGCTCCTCGCCGAGCGCATGGAAGTCCAGCTCCTCCATGGGGATTTCGCAGGCGCCGAGGACCACCTGTACCGGCTCGGAGACTCCGTGGTCCGTGAATCCGGCCCGCAGGCCGGAGTGCCGTTGGAGCAGCCGGTGGCAGGCACGGCGCAGCGCCACGGTGTCGAGCGGGCCGTCCAGGGTGAGGATCAGCTGCCCCGTATAGGCGTCCACGTCCCGCTCGTCGTAGGAGGAGTGGAAGAAGATTCCCTCCTGCAGGGGGGAGAGGGGCAGGATGTCCTCGATGCCGGGGACGCTGCCCACCAGGTGGTCCAGCTCGGCCCGGCTGACGCGGGCCAGCGGGAAGTCCTCCGGTGTGTTCCGGACGACGTCCCGGCGTGCGGCCGCGGTCACCACGAGCTCCAGGGCCCGGGTCCAGGCGGTGGCCAGCTCTCCGACCTCGGCCTCGGACAGCACCGCATCCGGCCAGCTCCAGGTGGCGGTGAGTTCGGCGTGGTCGGCGTGGTCGCGGACGAGCGCGTTGACCTCCAGGCAGTGTTCCAGGGACATGCCGGGGTCGGTGTCGGCGCGCAGTTGCTCGGCGTCGGGGGCGATGGCCCAGTCGCCGTCGTGGTGGGCGGTGAACCTGCCGAGGTAGTTGAAGAGGATCTGCGGGCGGGCACGCCCCGTCAGCTCGGCCTGTGTGCGCGGGTTCGAGTAGCGCAGCAACCCGTACCCCCAGCCGCCCCGCGGCAGTTCGCCGAAGGTGGCCGCCACCTGTTCCACCGCCCGCGCCAGGACGGCCTCGTCCTCCCATGCCCGGGCCGCATCGATCCCGCCGAGGTCCAGGCGGACCGGGAACTGGCTGGTGAACCAGCCGACGGTTCGGGAGACGTCGAGCCGGCCGGTACCGGCGTCGCGGCCGTGCCCTTCCAGGTCGAGCAACAACGGCGTGGAGCCGGTCAGTCCACGTCGGGCACGCCAGTGGTCGGCGGCGAGGGCGAGCGCGGTGAGCAGGATCTCGTTGACTCCGGTGCCGAAGGCGGCGGGGACGGTCGAGAGCAGCGGACGCACCAGCTCCGAGGGCATGGACAGCGTCAGGTGGCGGGCCGTGCCGGCGGTGTCGCGTACCGGATCGAGCCGGCGCTCGCCCAGTACGGGTTCGCAGGCGTCGAGCACCCCACGCCACCAGGGCAGTTGCCCGGTGATGTCCGGCGACTGGGCCAGCCGGGCCAGGTCGTGCGCCCACGTGCGGAAGGATGTACCGACCGCGGGAAGTTCGGGCCGCCGGCCAGCCGTCACGGCCTCCCAGGCGGTGGCGAGGTCCGGCAGCAGGATGCGCCAGGACACCCCGTCGACGACAAGGTGGTGCACGGCCAGCAGCAGGCGCCCGGGGCGCTCGGATCCCGCATCGCACCACACGGCCTGGAGCATCACCCCGGCGGCCGGGTCGAGCCGCCCGAGCGCGGTATCGCGGGCTTCGGCGATCATGGCGTGCGCCGTCGCCTCGTCGGCCCGGGAGATGTCGATCCGGGAGAACAGCCGAGCCGCGTCCACCGATGCGGGCGGCTGCACGGTGCCCGACCACGGGGTGGCCGGGTCGTCCTCGAAGGTCATCCGCATCCGCAGTGCGTCGTGGTGATCGAGGAGTGTCCGGACGGCGGCGGTGAGGCGCTCTTGATCCGCTTCTGCGGGAGTCTGCAGCAGCACCGACTGGCTGAACCTGTTCACCGGGCCGCCGGTCTCCCGAAGCCAGTGCATGATCGGAGTCGGCGGGAACTCACCGTTCGCGGCGCCGTGTTCCTCGTCCGTCGGCCGGTCGCCCTCCTCGCTCTCGCGCAGCGCGGCCGCCAGCGCGGCGGGCGTCTTGTGGGCGAAGACGTCGCGCAGCGCGATCTCCAGGCCCGTCTCGCGCACCCGGCTGACCAGGGCGATGGCGGTGATACTGTCTCCGCCCAGCGTGAAGAACGCGTCGTCGGCGCCGACCGCGGGCAGTCCGAGCACCTCGGCGAAGAGCCGGCACAGGGCCGCTTCGCGCGCCGTGCGGGGATCGCGGCCGACCGCTTCGGGACGTTCGGGCTCCGGCAGCGCCGCGCGGTCGACCTTCCCGCCTGCGGTCAGCGGAAGGAGGTTGAGGGCGACGTAGGCGTGCGGAACCATGTAGCCGGGCAGGGCCTCGCCCAAGTGGGCGCGCAGCGCATCGTCGTGCACCCCGTGGCCGTGCCGCGCCACCACGTAGGCGACCAGGCTGCGGCCGGTGCCCGGGGTCTGCCGGGCCACCACCGTCGCCTGGGCGACGTCCGGATGGCGCAGCAGCTCCGTCTCGATCTCGCCGGGTTCGATGCGATGCCCGTTGATCTTGACCTGGTGATCCACCCGCCCCAGGAACTCCAGCTCGCCTTCGGGCGTCCAGCGCACCAGGTCCCCTGTCCGGTACATCCGCTCCCCCGGCCTCCCCCACGGGTCCGGGACGAACCGGTCCGCCGTCAGACCACCGCGGCCCAGGTAGCCGCGGGCCAGCCCGGCACCGGCGACGCACAGTTCGCCCGGCCGGCCGGGGGGCAGCAGTCGGAGCTGCGGATCGACCACGTAGACCCGGTGGTTGGCCATCGGTCGGCCGATGGACGGCGACTGTCCTCCAGATGGGGCCAGGCACTGCTTCATCGTCACCGACACGGTGGTCTCGGTGGGGCCGTAGGAGTTCCAGAACTCTCGTCCCTCCACCGCCCAGCGGTCCACCAGCTCCCCGGAAGGCGCCTCCCCGCCGACGGACACCAGCCGCAGCGCCGGCAGTTCGCGCGGGGTGAGCAACGGCATCAGGGCCGGCGGCAGGTCGGCCACGGTGACGTTCTGGGCGACCAGCAGGGACTGCAGTCGCTCGGCGTCCACCCGCTCCTCGTCGGTGGCCAGCACGAGCGTCGCGCCGGAGGCCAGGGCACCGAACATCTCCAGGACCGAGACGTCGAAGGTCAGCGCGGCGAAGCCGAGGAACCGGTCCGTCGCGGCTATGCGGTACGCCCTGACGTTCTGGGTGACGAAGTCGACGGCCGCCCGGTGCTCCACCAGTACACCCTTGGGGCGGCCGGTGCTCCCGGACGTGTACAGCAGGTAGGCGCCCTGGCCCGGCACGACGGTCGGGACGGGAGCGGGCCCCGCGCCGCCCCGGCCGTCGGGCACCCGGCCGACGGGCATCTGGGACACCGCGAGCGACGACAGTCGCCCCTCGCTCTCCGGTCCGCTCACCACCAGCCCGACGCCGGCGTCCCGGGCGATGAACTCCAAGCGGCGCCCCGGCAGTCCGGGGTCCATCGGGACGTAGACGCACCCCGCCTTGAGCACCGCCAGCGTGGCGGGGACCAGAGCCACGGAGCGACGCAGACAGATTCCCACCCGCTGTTCACGGGTGGTCACGGCCCGCAGTCGCCGGGCCAGTTCGTCCGCCCACGTGTCGAGTTCCCGGTAGCTGATCTCGTCGCCGCCACAGCGGACCGCCACCGCCTCGGGGGTGCGTCGGGCCTGCTCCTCGACGAGCTCGTGCAGACAGCGGTCCACGGGCGGGAGCGCGGCTCCGGCCCCCGACTCCAGCAGACCGGACACGTCTTCCGGGGACAGCAGGGCGAGCTCACCGATGGGGGTGTCCGGATGCGCCGTGGCCAGTTCCTCCACGAACCTCACGAAGTGGCGCTGCTGCACCGAGAGTTCGTCCGACCCGCAGCGCGCCGCGTCGATCTCGAAGCCGAAGGCGACGGCGCCGTCCTCGCCACGGTCGTAGACGTTGACGGCGAGGTCGTCGATCGGACCGGTGGACAGGTTGTGCGCGAAGGTGCGACATCCGGCGAAGGTCACGTCGTAGTCGAACGCCATGATGTTGACCGCGACACCGAACAGCTTCCCGTCGACCGCAGACATCCCCAGGTCGCGCTGGAGGTCCTCGATCCGGTAGCGCTGGTGGGGCAGGGCCTCGCGCAGGGCCCGGGACGTGGTCCGGATCAGCTCGTCCACGCACATCCCCTCCCGCACGGACACCCGCAGGGGAACCACGTTGGCGAACATCCCGGGCACGTTGAGGGCCTCGGGCGTGCGCGGCCGTCCGGTCACCGCCAGTCCCACGACCACGTCCCGGGCGCCGCTGACCCGGTGCAGATACGCCGCCGTCGCCGCGAGCGCGGCGGCCTTCCACGTCGTACCGGCCCGCTGGGCGGCGGCCCGCAGGCCCTCCGTGCCCCGCGCCGACACACTGCGGTGGCAGCGCACGACGTCACCGCTCCTGGCATGGCGGAGGGGGGCGAATCCGGTCGGCTCGGGCCGGTCCGCCATGCGCGCGAGCCAGAACGCCCGGTCCTGCGCGAACTCCTCCGACGCCCGGTAGGCGGCCTCCTCCGCACGCATCCGGCTCAACGGAGTGTCGCCGCCCGGCCACAGCGGCGCTCCCTCGGCCAGCGCCGTGTACGTCTCGGCGACGCGGCGCGCACTGAGCGCCATGCCCACCCCGTCCATGACGAGGTGGTGGTAGCGGTGCATCCAGAAGTACCGCTGGTCACCGACCCTGAGCAGGGCGTGCCTGAAGAGAGGCCCGGTACGCAGATCCATCGGCCGGGCCATCTGGGCCCGCATCCACTCCTCGGCGACCACCGGTGCGTCCCGGTGCGAGCGGAAGTCGGCGGTGGCCGGCTCCCACGCGGGTGGATCGGCGGCGACCTGTCTGACGTCCTCGCCCCCGGCGTCGAACCGGACGTGCAGCGACTCGGTGTGCGCCACTACGTGCCGCAGCGCCGTTTCGAACAGCTCCGGGTCCACATCGCCACGGATGTCGAGGTATTCACCCAGGTCGTAGGCGACGCCCGTCGGGTCAAGCTGCTGCGCGACCCACACTCCGTTCTGGGCGGACGACAGCGGAAGGCCGGCGGGCTCGGCGGCAGCCATGGCGTTTCCCAACCTCTCGTGGTAGTTGCGACAAGAGCAGCCGACATCGCGGAAGTCGCCATCCCCCCAGGCGTGGTCCCCGGCCTCCGTCCGTGGCCCACAGGCACGCAGGAGGCCGGCCCATGACTCGCGATGCGGTCCGGATCCTGCGGAACAGGGCGTCCGTCCGGTCGGCTGTGGGCACAACTCTGTGCACAGGGGAAGGCCACTGGCACCAGTCAGATGACTGGGCACCTGCTCTGCGGTGTCCGGTGCCCCATCACCGCGCCCGGGGCTCGTCGCTCCGGCCCGGACGGCACGTCGCAACGCCGGCCGGCACCGTGACACGTGTACGTCACACCGGCCGCCCGCTCTGCCGCTGTGCCCGGACGGACTCGGCGTCCCACCGGTAGTTCGACTGGTGGGACGACGGGCGTTGTCGGCGATGGTGGCCTGGGGTCCCGCTGCTGTCCTAGAGTGACGCAGGTCCACGAACAGCGTTCTTCGGAAGGGGAGTTGACACCATTCCGGCCACGACGCGCATCCCGCGGTGACCGCTGTCTTCGCCGCGACCGGCCGGGAGACTCCTACTGCTCCGGCGGCAGGGCGTCGTGCAGCTGGCCGCGCGAGGTGATGCCGAGTTTGGGGAAGATGCGGTAGAGATGCGAGCCGACCGTGCGATGCGACAGGTACAGCTGCTGGCCGATGTCGCGGTTGGACAGCCCCTTGGCGGCCAGCCTGGCGATCTGCCATTCCTGCGGCGACAGGCGCGACGCTCCGCGTACCGACGCGACCTTGTCCTTCACTCCCGAGCTCCGTAGTTCGCGGGCGGCACGCTCGGCCCAGGCGCCGGCCCCCAGCACCGTGAAGACACTGTGGGCCGCCCGCAACGGGGTCCGCGACTCGGTGACTCGGCGGCGGCGCCGCAACCAGGTACCGAAGGCCAGGTCCAGCCTGGCCCGATACCACGGTAACGCCGCCCGGCTCAGTGCTAACGCCCGGGCGAAAGCGGCTTCGGCATCCAGGTCGTTCGCCAGCAGCGCCTCGGCGAACCGCACGGCCCGCACCGCGCCCGCTCCCGGCGAGCGGCCCAGCGCGGGTCTGAGCCGGTCCAGGATCTCCCGTGCCTCGGCCTGGTGGCCGCCGCCGACGGCCGCCTCGGCCAGGTAGTCCAGCCCCCAGAACTGCAGGACCGGGTGGTGGGCGTGGTCCGTCTCATCCGTCGTCCGGCGCAGTTCGAGGAAGGCGTCGGAGTAGTTCTCCCGGCCGAGCTCGGTGAAGCCCTTGGACAGCTGGACGCTGTTCAGCATGGCCTGGTTGCCGGCTGTGACCGCGACCCGCTCCACCGGGGCCAGCAGTTCCCGCGCACGCGCGGCCTGACCGCGCAGGCCCGCCAAGTGGGCCGACGCGAGTGCCGCGCTGTCCTCCCAGATCGGCTGTCTGGTCTCGGTGGCCAGCCGGCTGACCTCGTCGACGGTGGCCTCGGTCAAGTCCCAGCGTCCCAGGTAGAACGCCGAGAACGTCTGGGTCGCCAGCATGGCCGTCAATAACCCCAGCCGGCCCTGAGCACGCAGCCTGTCGACGGCGGGCCGGCAGAACAGCAGACACCGCTCGAACTCCCCGGAGACGAAGGCCGCGCGGGCGAGGAGCATCCGGGTCCCCGGGTCGGAGAGGTCGCCCTCCGATGCCCACCAGGCCAGCTCCTCGACCACCGTGCCGTGCCGCTCCAGGCCGCCCGCAGCCGCCCAGGCGCAGAGCAGCCGCGGATCACGGTCGGAATGCCGGAGCTGGCCGCCGGCGGCCAGCCGATCGGTCAAGGCCAGCAGGTCGGCGCGGATCTGCCGGCCGGGTTCGACCCACCAGCAGCGGGTCGCCGTCCCCGACAGCAGGTCGGCGGCGATCTCGGGCTCCCCGTCGTCCAGCGCCTGTCTGGCCGACGCGGCCAATTGCCGCACGATCTCGGAGTCGCTGGTGACCCCGTCGACGAACGCTCCCTGTAACCAGGCCAGTGTGCCTCGGTCCGCCGGGTCCAACATGGCCGCCTGGATCCGCTCCATGTAGCGGTGCACGGTCCGGGGACGGCCGAGCTGGAAGGCGACCTCGGCGGCCCGCAGCAGCCGGTGGTCCCTGCCCGCCTCGGTCTGCGACAGGTCGGCGGAACGTTCCAGCCAGGTCGCGGCCGACGAGGGGGCGCCGCGCTGCAGGGCCCGGTCGGCCGCCTGGTCCAGCAGGCGGGCCACGTCCTCGTCCGGTCCGTCGGAGGCGGCCGCGAGGTGCCAGGCGTACCGGTCGGGGAAGCCGGTGAGTACCTGCGCCAACGACTGGTGAGCGCGCCGCCGTTCCGCCTCGGATGCCGTCTGCAACACGGCGGAGCGCACCAGCGGGTGGCGGAAGGTCACCGTCGTGCCGTCGGTTGCGGCCAGGTGCAGGCGCACGGCCTGCTCAGCGTCGCGGGCCGCAACGTCGGAGCCGGTGAGGTTCGCCGCGGCGGCCACGGCCTCGGTCAGCAGCTCACCGTCGTTCACGGCGGCCAACAGCAGGAGCAGTCGGGGCCGTTCGTCCAGCTCGGCCAGGCGGGCCGCGAAGGCGGTCTCCAGGCGGGCGGTCAGTGGCAGCGCGCCGCCCTGTATCCCCTGAGACCGCAGAGCGACCGGGAGTTCCAGCAGGGCCAGCGGGTTGCCCGCCGCCTCGTCCAGCACCTTGTCCTCCAGGTCGGGCGGGAGGTCGACACGTCTCCGCAGCAGGGTCCGCGATGCGTCCGGGCCGAGGGCGTCCAGGCTCTGGCCGCTCACCGCCCGGTGCGGCCGACTCGCGGCCAGGAGGACGAGCGGCTCGGAGTCCAGGCGTCTGGCCACGAACTCGATGACGTCGCGGCTGGCGGCGTCCAGCCAGTGAAGATCGTCCACGAGGAGCAGGAGCGGTCGCTGCTCGGCCGCCTCGGCGAGCAACTCCAGCGCGGCCAGCGCCACCAGGAACAACTCGACCGGGGTCTGTGAGAGGCCGAAGACTCCGCGCAGCGCCTCCTGGTGGACCGGCTCCAGTCGGTCCAGGCACGCCCGGACGGGATAGAGCAGGCTGTGCAGTCCCGCGAAGGACAGGTGCCGCTCGGACTCCGCGCCCCGAGCCGACAGCACGGCCAGTCCCCGCGCCCTGGCCTCGTCGGCCGCCGCCGCCAACAGCGCCGTCTTACCGATGCCCGGTTCCCCGACGAAGACACGGGAGCGGCCCCGGGCCGCGATGGCGTCGAGGAAACCGACGATCGTGGCGAGCTCCGTCTCACGCCCCACCAGGACCGTTCCCTCGTCCACGCCCTGCCCCTCACCGTAGGCGACGCTCACCCGGCCGTGGCGGAACGGCCGGAAGCGAGCCTAACCGATCAAGGTAGCGCTGCCTCGTGTCTCCCCGCCCCCGGTCGCATTGCGGTGCGGACGGCCTCGACAGCGGACTGCGGGGGTGTCGGATCAGCCCGGCGCGCGAAGGCTCGACCGCGCTCAGAACGGGGCCAGGCGGGAGGCGAGTTGGGCCCGGGAGGTGATGTCGAGCTTGGGGAAGATCCGGTAGAGGTGCCAACCGACGGTACGGGGCGACAGGTAGAGGCGTTCGCCGATCTCCCGGTTGGACAAACCCTGGGTTGCCAGGCGGGCGATCTGCAACTCGTGCGGAGACAGCACCGCGTGCGCCGCCGGGGCCACCGACAGGGCCCGCTCCCCCGCGGCCCGCAGCTCGGCCCTCGCCTGCTCGGCCCATCCGGTGGCGCCGATCAGCTCCAGAGTTGCCCGGGCGGAACGCAACAGCGTGCGCGACTCGGCCACCCGGCGACGGCGGCGCAACCACGTCCCGTAGGCCAGCTCCAGCTTGGACCGGACCAGCGGCCAGCGTGACAGGTCCTCCGCGAGCGCGGTCCGGAACAGATGCTCGGCATCCTGCTCTTCCGCCAGTACGGCACGGGCGTAGAGCAGATGGGTGTGCAGGAGCGGGGACGGCGTGACCGAGGCGACCCTCTCCAGGTCCGCGAGCACCCCCCGGGCCTGCTCCTCGTGACCGGAGTGCACGGCGGCCTCGGCGAACAGCAACACCCCGTCGAAACTCGCACGCTGGTGGTAGTTCGGGGAGTCGGGGTCGAAGAGACTGCACAGCTCGTCATAGGCCATGGCATGCCGTCCGGTGGCCACGAACGCCGCCCCCTTGGCCAACTGGACGCAGGCCAGCAGGTGGACGAGGCGGCCACGGTGGGCGGTGGTCGCGACGGAGGCGGCCAGCCCCAGCGCTTCGTCCACCTCGCCGCGCAGTCCGCGGATGACCGCCTCCAGCACCAGTGCCCCGTTGCTCCAGATCGCGCGCGCGGACTCTCCGGCCGTGCGGTGTGCCTCCTCGGAGACCGTCGCGGCCCGCTCCCAGTCTCCCGTACACAGCAGATGACCGATCTGAAGGATCAGCGTGTGCGACAACAGCCCGAGCCGCCCCTGTTCACGGAGCTTCAGTTCGGCCCGGCCGAGCAGGCCCACTGCGCGGACGGGGTCCCCGATCGCGTGGGCGGCCATACCGAGCATCCGTAACCCCTCGACGTCGGCGTAGGCCGCCGAGGCCGTGCCGGACAACCAGTCGTGCACGACGCGTCCGCGAAGTACCGGTTCCGCCACGGCGAGGATCGCGAGACGGCGCGGGTCGTTCTCGGTCCCTTCCAACGACTCCACTGCCGAGACCACCACGGCCCTGGCGTCCGGGCCGGCATCGGCCCACCAGCACCGCAGGGCCGCGCTCAACAGCAACCTCAACGCCAGTTGGACGTCGCCCTCGTCCGCCGATTCCCGCGCGGTCTCGCACAGCTGCGGCACCCGGAGCGCGTCGTCGGGCCCCCCGTTGTCGGAGAGCTCCCTGAGCCACTCCAGCCGGGCTCGATCGAGCGTGGTCAGGCCGGACCGCTCGGCGGCCCGCAGCAGCCGTTCGACCTGGTCGGCCCTGCCGAGGCCGAACGCGTGCTCGCAGGCCAGCAGGAGCCGACGACCGCGTTTGGCGTGGTCGCTGGTCAACTGCGCGGACCGTTCCAACTCCCAGGCCGCCATGGCCGTACCACCGCGGCGCAGCGAGATCGCGCGATTGGCCACCAGCTCGTCGGCTATGTCGTCGTCGGGGCCGATGATGGACTGCGCCAGGTGCCAGGTCCGGCGGTAGGGCTCGTCCGCCAGCACTTCGGCCAGCGCCGCGTTCGCCGACAGCCGCCGGGTCAACGTCTCCGACATCTGCACAGCCGAACGCACCAGCGGATGGTGGAACAGCAGGCGTAATCCCTCCAGCCGCAGCAGCCGGGCCGCCACCGCCGCATCCAGCGCCTCCACCGTGAGCGTCCGTCCGGCCAGTACCGACGCCGCCGCCAGGATCTCCGACAGGTCGTCGGCGTGGTCGACGGCCGCGACCAGCAACACGTCCCTGCTGTCGGCCGGCAGCTCTGCGGCCCGGCCGGCGAAGGCACGCTCCAGGCGCGCGGTGAGCGGCAGAAAGCCCGGTGTCGCCTGCTGTGCCGCCTCCTGCTGGTCCCGCCACGCGACCGGCAGCTCGACCAGCGCGAGCGGGTTGCCCCTGGCCTCCCTCAGGATCCGTTCCCGCATGGGCAGGCTCAGGTCGCCGGCCTCCTGGGCCAGCACGTGCCGGGCGGTGGAGTCGTCCAATCCGGCCAGGTCGAGGTCGGCCGCCCCGAGCGAGGCGAACGGGCCGGCATGCCCTTTGTGCAGCGCCGCGACCACCAGGATCGGGTCCCTGCTCACCCGCCGGGCCACGAACGCCAGCGCCTCCTGAGTCGGGGCGTCCAGCCACTGCGCGTCGTCGAGGGCCAGGAGCAGCGGGGCGTCCTCGGCGGCCTCCGCCAACAGGTTCAGGACGGCGAACGCGACCATGGAGACCTCGGGTACCGGGCCGTCCACCACACCGAAGGCCGACTGCAACGCGGTTCGTTGGGGAGCGGGCAGCCGCCCGACGCCGGCCATCACCGGCCGCAGCAGCTGGTGCAGTCCGGCGAAGGGCACCCTGGCCTCCGCCTCGACCCCGGTGGTCTCCAGGGCGACCGCTCCGGACTCTTCCGCGGCCGCCACGGCGGCTCGTAGGAGGGTGGTCTTGCCGATGCCGGGCTCACCGAGAACGGTCAGCACACCGCCCGTCCCGGGAAGCCGTCCGATCATCTCCCGGAGCGTGCGCAGTTCGTCGTCGCGTCCGTGGAGTTGCGTCGTCACCACTGGTCCACCCACTGAGTCTTCCGTCTCGTAGCGTGCCCGGGAGGGAGAGCCGGCACCGGCACCACCGCCCTCCAGCCGGAGGAAGGGCGCGTCCTGTCAGTCACAGCCCACGCGAAACCCGACGGCGGCAGGAAGCCCCGCTCCGGGGCGCACTCCGTACCACCCGTGCAGCGGCACCTCCCGCTGCACGGGGGCCGGTCGACCCCGGCCCTGCTCCAAGACGGGCCGCGCGCCGGGCAGTTGTCCGGCCGCCCTCCCGGCCCGTATGGCCCTCCGAGGAGCTTCCTTCTCCCGTGTCCGTCATCCGGACCCTAGTGACGGGAGTGCACGGTGAGCCTGAGTCGAACGACTGAACTGAACGGCGACGGCCGTGGTCGTCCGAGCGGGCGCCCACGCACGGCAACCGGCCGCTGCCGGATGTCCGGGCGCCGCGGCGGTCACCTCCGCGCCAGTTCCAGGATCAGCGCGGCGATGCCCTGCGGATCCTCCTCCGCCATGAAGTGGCCGGCCCGGGTGGTGAAGTGCTGCAAACACACCTTCGGCGGACTCGCCGGGCTGCAGGGCGACGCGGAGGGGACGCTCTGGATCCCGTACTTCTCGGTGGACGATGTGGGCGAGACCGACACCAGAGCGCAGAACAGCGGCGGCTCGGTCCTGACGCCGGCACCCCACGTCCCCGAGAGCGGCCGGATGTACTGGCTGACAGCCCCGTCCGAGGATGCGTTCGCGATCACGAGGCCGGAGCCACCGCTTGCGGACGCAGGGGAGAAAGGGCACGGCCGGGCGCGAGCCGATGACTGACCGCCGCTTCCTCCACGATCTCCGCGTCGCCGATGGCGACGCGGAGTCGTGCGTGCCTGCTGGACTTCGATCACGGATACTCGGCCCGCCCGAGGGCCAGCCGGACGGCTTCCTCATCGCTGTCAGGGAAGTGACAGTGGGTGCCGAACGTGTCCGCAGCGGCCACGTTGACCATCGACGCGGCCGGCCGCCCAGGGAAGGTCAGATCCGGGTCGAGCCCGACTCGGGCCGCGTCCGGGACGGCAGTTCGGAGGCTAGACGGTGCTCGCGATCCAGCCGACGGTCTCTGACGTGTGCAGGCCGTCGGCGAGTGCCTTGCCGTTGCTCACGAGTTCGTTGATACGGATCTTGAAGCCGGTCGTGGTGACGTCGGCGATACGCAGTCCTGGGGTGTCGGGGCCATTGAAGGTCTGGAGGAAGGGAATGACAATCACTGCTGCGCTGTCCGGGAAGGGTGAGGGGAAGGTGACCTGGGTGAAGGTCGAGGTGTCCCCGCCTGTTACCGCCGTGGCGTTGGTCGAACTCAACTGAAGCTTGCCGGTCTGAACCATGCTCATGGCTCCCGCCTTTCACTCAACGACCGCCGGTCCGGGCCTGGCTGACGTGCCCGCACTCGACGGAACCTGGGTGCTTCTTACGAACCAGCCGCAGGACAGATGCCCACATTGATGCGCGTTTAGCGGAGAAGTCGCCAATGTGGGGTATCTGCGTCTGGCGTGCCTTGCCAAAGGGAAGTTGGCGATTCTCAAGTGGCCACGAGGTCGTGCACTGCTTCGGCCGAGGGCACCATCCGATGCCGGTGGAGCGCTCGCGGCAGGCCGCTGCTCACGGGCGCGATGCGGTCCTCGCGGCCTGAGTCCGCGGCGGAGGCCAGACTGTTTCCCGTGGATCACCGACAGACCCCAGGAAGATGCCGGCGATGTGGAGTCCGGCCAGGCAGACGGCGACGGTTCCAGGAGCTGCCCGTGCGGTCGACCTCGATGTGCACCTTGGCATACATGCCGGTCCGGTTGCACGGGGCGATCGCCGAGTGGGAGTCGTACCGAGATGATTCGCTCTCACCTATCAGGGTTACGCGCCGCCGCCGGGCAGAAGCCAGTCCGCGGGGGGCCAGTTCGGCCGACGGCCAGAGTTGCGTTCAGCGCCAGCGGTTGTTGCTGCTGTGGTCCCCGGCGAGCCAGCGGGCGAGGTCGGCGTGTGCTGTGGCGCGCCGCTCGGCGTCAATCTTGTCCGCGTCGGGGTGGTCGACGGCGAACTCCAATATCAGCCCGTTGGGGTCCGTGATGTACAGCGAGACGCAGAAGCCGTGGTCGATCACGTGGGCGTTCGCCTCCGCATAGTCGGCCGCATCGATGCGCTTGAGTATGGCTTCCTGCGTCTCGGCCTCGACCTTGAAGGCGATGTGGCGCAGGGGAGTTGAGTTGATGCTGGTCCTGAACTCCTGCTGGTCCTTGGCGTCGGCGAACTGGAAGAAGGCGAGGGCACTGCCGTCGGCCAGGCCGTAGAGGGCGTGACTGTAGGCGCGTTCGACCCCGGACATCACCTCGCGCTCGGTCCACGTGGCCACCAGGGGCAGGCCGATCACCTCCTCGTAGAAGCGCCGGTTGGCTTCCTGGTCGTCAGTGATCCAGGCGTGGTGGTGCAGGCGGAGGGGCAGGGTGTGCGTCATGTCGAGTCATCTCCGTTATGTATGGGGGGTGTTGGGTCGGACACCTTGGGCGGCCGCCGAAGCTTTGACCAGCATGCCGCCGAAGTAGGTTGAATGTTAAATCAATTTGGGCCATGTTCACGGCCGGAGGCGGCTGCCGCCCACCCCCTGATCGGTGCGGGTGTCAGGAGGCGGCCGGCGCCGGGGGGCTTCGCGTACACCCTGACCGGCCATCTGCCCGGCGCGGGTGGCGTCTCGGCACCCGGGGGCTCCGGCCTGGGCCGATGCGGTGCTCACATCGCCCCGTTCACCCTGCCCGGGTGCGAGTTGACCGGTGTCGATTCGGAGGCGAGCGGTGGCGAAAAACCGTTGAATAATGAACCTATGTGAGGTGTGCCATTCCGCCCGGTGACCTCTGAGGCGGTTGAATCCGCACTCAGCAGCACGGCGTTCGCGGAAGCCGGTCCCGTCGAACCCCGGCGACCGGCCGCCTCGGGTGTCCGACTCCGCAACGAGTTGACCGCGGCGGCGCGAGTGCCACACGTGGGCGCGGTCACGGCACGCCTCCAGCCCCACCGTGAGCGCACAGGAGGCTTGCTCGCGGCCGAACAGACCTCCGCGACGCCTACGTCACCCGCCTCACGGCCCGAGCCGCAGCCTCCACCCACTGGCTCCCGACGGAATTCCCCCACCGACCGACCGAACGGGCCGCCGACGAGAGTGACGCCCTCCTCTTGGCGGGGCTTCGGCGGGTGCGGCACGGGAGCGGCCCAGGGGCCCCTGTTCGTCACCCGCTGTGCTCTGCTGTACTGCCCTGCGGCTAATTTGTGTGCAGGACAGGTACGCGGGCCCGTGGCGACAGAGGTGCACGGGGGACGGGAGGTCGGGAAGAGTGTCGCTGCGCGCAGGTGATCCAGTCGAGATCGGCGGTTATCCGCTTGAGGCACGGCTCGGCTCGGGTGGCATGGGCACGGTCTTCCTGGCCCGTACGAGTTCGGGGCGACCTGTCGCGATCAAACTGATCCACCCGCAGCTCGCGGCGGACGACGAGTTCCGCATCCGCTTCCGGCAGGAGGTGGCGGCGGCGCGGCGGGTGAGCGGCGCGTTCACCGCCGCCGTGGTCGACGCGGCCACCGAGGCCGAGCAGCCGTGGATGGCGACGACGTACATCCAGGGGCACACGCTCGCCCGGCGCATCGCCACGAAGGGCCCGGTGACCGGGGCGGAACTGCGAAGGCTCGCCATCGGGCTGGCGGAGGCGCTGCGGGACATCCACCGGGTGGAGGTCGTCCACCGTGACCTGAAGCCCTCGAACGTCGTGCTCTCGCCCGAGGGTCCACGCGTCATCGACTTCGGCATTTCGCGCGCCGTGAACCAGCAGACCCTGACGATCACAGGGCGGGTCATCGGGACGCCGCCCTTCATGTCCCCGGAGCAGTTGCAGGCGCCGCGTGATGTGGGGCCGCGGTCCGATGTCTTCTCGCTGGGGACGCTGCTGGCGTACGCAGCGACGGGCCACGGGCCCTTCGACGCGGACAGCCCGTACCTGGCTGCGTATCAGGTGGTGCACGAGGAGCCGTCGCTGGAGGACGTGCCGGTTGCCTTGCGCACGGTCGTCGAGTCGTGCCTGGCCAAGGAGCCCGACGGGCGTCCCTCGGCGCACGAACTCCTCGTGCTGCTAAGGGACCTGCCGGCCGACCTCGGCCAGACCGACGCGGGGGGAGTCGGCACGGGCCGCACCCGCGACATGATCACCCAACATCACGTCGCGACGCCGGCGACCCCGGCGCCGACTGCCCCGACCGCCACCGCGGCACCGGCCGCCCCGACCACCACCCCGGCCGATCCCGATACCGGGAGCGTCGACACCCCCACCGGCCGTCGGCTGCCTCGCCGATGGCGTCCCGTGCTCGCGGCCGCGGTCGCGGTCACGGTGGTGGCGATCGGTGGCGGAGTCGCCGCACTGACGGCGGGCGGCTTCGGCGGAAACAGCGGCGGGGACAAGGGCAACAGCGCCGCGGCCCCGAGTGCCGCACTTCCGAACGGCTTCACGCCGTGGCACGAGACCGTGCCGGGCGGTCGCCCGGACATCCCCGACGAACTGCGCTGCGTCGCGCACGGCGACGCGCTGTTCTGCGGGGGCGGCAGTGTCGTCGCGACCCGCATCAGGGCCGGGGACGGCTCACGGGTGTGGACGGCGAAGAGCCCCGGCGTCCCCGTCAACAACACGTACCTGGTGGGCGCCACCGACGACACGGTGCTCGGTTACCGCTTCGCCGCCCAGAACGCCCCGCAGGGCCCTCCCAGCGAGGTGGTGGCCCTCGACGCGAACACCGGCCGGGAACTGTGGTCCGTACCGTCCGGCGCCCAGTCGACGGCAGTCACGGGGCGGACTCAGGACGCCGTCGTGGTCGGCTCCGACGTCGTGACGGTCGACGCTTCCAACTCCCGCTTCGAGGCCCGCGACGCACACAGCGGCCGGGTCAGGTGGACGTCGCCGTTCCCTGCGGGTACCCAGTGCGCTCCCGTCCCGATGGGCCAGCGGTTCGTCGCGATGTGCGCGACGAATGCGGAGGTGAACGCCTTGGCGGTGCGCCACTCCGCCCTGTACCCGGTCGAACAGACCTCGGGGACGCTGGGCAAGCCCCTCGCGGTCAAGGGTCCCGCCGTGCCGGTGGGCGTCGCCAACGGCAGGCTCGTACTGCTGCAGGTACACATGGAGGGACCGGAGTCGGCCGGATACGACGGGGTGGCGCAGGTCGACCCGGCCTCGCGCAAGGTCACTTACTCCCGACTGGCCAAGACGTACACGGGGACGCCCGGCATGGCGGACGGCACCGTCTACGTGAGCGGGCAGACCGGTCTCGTCACCGCGCTCGACCCCGAGACCGGCCGGCAGAAGTGGTCGCGGCAGACTGGCGTGGAGGGCGCCTCGGGTCCTGTCGCGGGAGCCGACGCACTGTATTTCAGCTCGGCCACCGGCCGGGTGGTCGCGCTGTCGCCGCACGACGGAAAACCCCTGTGGACAACAGATCCGCAGGCCGACGGTTTGACGGGCGGGACGGGCGCTAGCCCGCGGGTGACCCTTGCGGGGCGTGCGGTGGTCGTGGCCGCGGCCAAGAACACTCTCTTCGCCTTCGACGCGCAGAAGCCGCCGAAGTCGGGCTGACCCGGGTGACGGGACGGCGGCTGCACCCTTGCCGTGGAGCACCGCGGGACGCCCCCGGCCGGCACCACGTACCAAGATCTGGGCCGGCGCGAGCCGCTCGGGGATTCCTTCGACCACGTCGTCGCCGTCCACTACGACCGCGCCCCGGAACTTCCCTGTGGCTCAGTCGCCGCGCCGCACCCGGGCCGCCTTGCGGGCCTCGGCGAGCATGCGGGCCTCGCTTGCCTTGCGGGACTTGCCGCCGGTGCCGCGGGAGGCGCCCTTGCTGCTGCCCAGGCCGCGGAAGGGGGCATGGGTGTTCTTGGGGCGGGGTGTGGCGGGCGCGCCGTCGAGAGGGGTGCCGGAGGGTGCCTTGGCGCCGGTGATCCGGCTCAGCTCCGCCTCGCCCGAGCGCACCTTGGTGATCGTCGGCGCGATGCCGGCCTCGGCGATCAACCGGCTCGTCTCCCGGCGCTGGCCCGGCAGCACCAGCGTGACGACGCTGCCGGACTCGCCGGCCCGGGCAGTGCGGCCGGCACGGTGCACATAGTCCTTGGGGTCGGTGGGCGGGTCGACGTTGACCACGAGATTGAGGTCGTCGACGTGCAGCCCACGGGCCGCGACGTTGGTCGCCACCAGAACGGTGACCTGGCCGTTCTTGAACTGCGCAAGGGTGCGTGTGCGCTGCGGCTGGGACTTGCCGCTGTGCAGGGCCGCGGCGTGCACCCCGTTGGCCCGCAGATGCCTGGTGAGCTGGTCGACGGCGTGCTTGGTGTCCAGGAACAGCAGCACGCGACCGTCGCGGGCGGCGATCTCCGTGGTGACGGCGTACCGGTCGGGGCCGTGGACGACCAGCACATGGTGGTCCATGGTCGTGACCGCGCCCGCGGAGGGATCGACCGAGTGGACGACCGGGTCGTGGAGGTGGCGGCGGACCAGGTGCTCGACGTCGCGGTCCAGGGTGGCCGAGAACAGCATCCGCTGACCGTCGCGGTGCACCTGGTCGAGTACCTCGGTGACGTGCGGCAGGAAGCCCATGTCGCACATCTGGTCGGCCTCGTCGAGGACGGTGATCCGTACCCGTTCCAGGCGGCAGGCCCTCCGCTCGATGAGGTCGTGCAGGCGGCCGGGCGTGGCGACGACGACCTCGGCCCCGTCGCGCAGCGCAGCGACCTGCCGGCCGATCGACAGGCCGCCGACGACCGTGGCCATCCTCAGCCGGAGCGCGTCGGCATACGGTGCGAGCGCCTCGGTCACCTGCTGGGCCAGCTCCCGGGTGGGCACCAGGATCAGGGCGAGGGGCTGCTTGGGCTCCGCACGCCGCCCGGCCGTCCGTGCGAGCAGCGGCAGGCCGAAGGCGAGGGTCTTGCCCGATCCCGTGCGCCCGCGCCCCAGGACGTCGCGTCCCGCGAGGGCGTTGGGCAGCGTGGCCGCCTGGATCGGGAAGGGCTCCCGCACGCCGAACTCGGTGAGCGTGCGCAGCACCTCGGCCGGCAGTCCCATGTCGGCGAAGGCGACCGGGGGCACCGTCGGGGTCAGGGCCGCTGACTGGTCGAGGTCGCCGTGCGAGGTGCCGACGTGGTCCGGGTGGTTCATGAAGAGCCTTCCGCAGGGGGAACGTACCGAGGAAGGCCCGGCAGCAACGAGCAGCCGACGAACAAGGGCAACCGCACGAACGGAGTCGCCGGCCCTCACCACCGTCCAAACGCGTGAGCCTAACACAAAGTGACATTTCGGCCGGCGTCATGGTTTCCCGACCACGCCCGAGTCGCCGGCTCAAGTCGCTGGGGCCGCGGGTGGATCAGCGACCGGTCGAGCCGTCGATCAGTTCGCGGAGGATGTCCGCGTGGCCGGCGTGGCGGCCGGTCTCCTCGATCATGTGGGTCAGCGCCCAGCGGACGCTGGGCCCTGGACGGCCCCGCCGCAGCCCGGGGACCGGTGCATTGAGGTCGGTGCACCCGTCGAGCATGGCGTTCGCACACTCGACCGCGTCGCGGTAGCGGGCCACGACATCGGCCACGCCGTGTTCAGGAACAGCCTGGAACGTCGGCTGCCAGTCGGTGACGTCGTCCCCGAGGAACGTCCAACGCTCGACGGCCGTCAGGTGGTTGAGCAGACCGAGCAGGTTCGTGCCCGCCGGTACCGCGGCTGCTCGCACCCGCGGTTCCGGGGCGCCTTCGACCTTCGCGACGATCGAGTTCCGGAGGTAGTCCAGGAATCCGCGCAGGACCTCGGTCTCGCTGCTTCCGGTGCGGGGCGGCGGGGTGGTCGCGGCGGGTGGTGTCGGGCATGGGGGGCCTTCCTTCGTCGGGCACGGCGTCGGTCGGGTGAGTCAGGCGGTGCGGCGGATGAGGAGGACGTGGTCGGTGACCTCGGCGGTGCGGCCGTCCGGTCCGGTCGCGACCCGGCGGGGTGCGTCGGCACGCTCCACCGTCCAGCGCTCCGGGTCCAGAGCGATGTCGGCCGCGACCTCCTGCGGGCTGGGGTACCGGGTGTCGTGGTCCTGGTCCCACGACCACGGTGCGGTCGAGCCGTGGTCGACGACCAGCAGCCGTCCGCCGGGGCGCAGTGCGTGTGCGGCCGAACGCAGGACGGATGCCCGGTCCAGGTCCCAGGGGGTGTGCAGGTAGTGGGCGCAGACGAGGTCGAATGCGCCGTGCGGGAAGGACTCGTGCAGGTCGTGCCGTGCGGTGCGGACGTGGTCGCCCAGGTCGTGGGCGCGGGCGAGGGCGGCGAGCCGTTCGACCGCCACGGCCGAGATGTCGACGGCGGTGACGCGCCACCCCTGGCCGGCGAGCCACAGCGCGTCGCCGCCGTCGCCGCATCCGAGGTCCAGCGCGGCACCGGGCGGCAGGCTCCCCACCGCCTCCCTGAGGCGAGCGTTCGGCCGCGGGGCGTCGGCCGCCGGTCGGGCCGCGTAGACGCCGTCCCAGAACGAGAACGCATCGGTGGTGCTCATCAAGTCTCCTTGTGTCGGAAGGAGTTCAGTGTTGTCAGGCGCCCCACGGTCTGGCACGGAATCTTGCGGTAATGGCAAGGTGGCCTCATGGAACGCACAACGGACGACGAGGTCCTCGACGCGGTGGGCCCGCGGCTCCGTGCGCTGCGTCGTGATCGCGGCATCACCCTCGCCGGCCTGGCGACGACGACTGGTGTGTCGGAGAGCACCCTGTCCCGGCTGGAGAGCGGGCAGCGCCGGCCGAGCCTGGAGTTGCTGCTGCCGTTGGCCCGCATCTACGACGTTCCGCTGGACGACCTCGTCGGTGCGCCGCGCACGGGCGACCCCCGGATCCATCTCAAGCCGATCAACCGGTACGGAATGACGTTCGTACCTCTGTCCCGGCGGCCGGGCGGGGTGCACGCCTTCAAGATGATCATCCCCGCCCGGCCGGAACCGCTCGATCCGACCCCGCAGACCCATGAGGGCTTCGAATGGCTCTACGTGCTCAACGGTCGCCTGCGGCTCGTGATCGGCGAGCGCGACCTGACGTTGCCGCCCGGTGAGGCGGCGGAGTTCGACACGTCCCTGCCGCACTGGTTGGGCAGCGCCGACGGTGGCGCGGTCGAGGTGCTCGTCCTGTTCGGCCCACAGGGACTGCGGGCGCACGTACGTAGCGAGCCGAGCCGGTCGTCCCGGTCCGAGCGCCGGCGATGAACGCGGCGAGGGGTGCCGCGGTCGCGTCGGCGGCGCTCCGTACCGGGCCGAAGTGGCCGGCCCGAAGAGGATCGACCCCGTACAACAATCGTCGCCATGACGATAACGCTCGGGGGTGTGCGATCCACGGTGCACGACATGGCCGCCAAGCTCTACGGCGAGCGCACGCGTGACCTGATCACGTTCAGCCGGCGGGACGCCGCCCTCCCCACACCGAGGTCCATGATGGGATCATCCACCGGATCGTGAGGGAGCGCGGCCGGGAACTCCAGCACCGCGGTCGGCCAGCCGCGGTTCGATGCGAACCGATCGGGACATCGGAAGCCGCTCCGCCCCAACCGGGCAGATCACGAGCGGGGTGCCCCCTCAGTCGACCCTGACGACGAACTTGCCCCGTACCCCGCCCGCTTCCAACGCCCGGTGTGCCGCCGCCGTCTCCTCCAGCGGGAAGACCGTGTCCACCGAAGGGTGCAGCTTCCCTTCCGAGACGTGGCGGGCGAGGTCGTCGAAGTGCGCACGTTCGGGATTGCCCATGAAGTAGCGCACCCGGCCGGGTCCGTGTACGGCGCTGCCCGCGATGGAGGCCAGCGAGGCGGCGGGTCGCGTCATGTCGAGCGCGAGGGCGACCATCCGTCCGCCGGGGTTCAGCAGTCGCCGGAAGGTACGCAGGTCGGTACCCGCTGCGTCGACGACCACGTCGAACGGGCCCAGTTCCGCCGGGGACACGGTCCGGTGGTCGAGGGCATCGTGGGCGCCGAGCGTGCGGACGAAGTCGAGGTTGGCGGCCCGCGCCAGGCCCGTGACCTGGGCACCGTATGCCTTTCCGAGCTGGACGACGGCGCTGCCGACGCCGCCTGCCGCGCCCCGCACGAGGAGCCGTTCACCGGGGCGCAGCGCAGCCTTGTCGCGCAGGGCGGTGACGGCCGTGGTGCCGGTCGCGGGCAGGGCGGCGGCAGCCACGAGGTCGAGGCCGTCCGGGACGCGGCCCAGCCGTCGGGGTCGTACCGTCACGTACTCGGCGGCGCTGCGGAACGCGGAGCGGCCCACGATGCCCCACACCCGGTCGCCGACCGTGACGCCGGTCGTGCCGGTGCCGAGTGCGGCGACCTCGCCGGCGAAGTCCTGCCCGCTGCGTTGCGGGAACTTCCGGCCGGTCAGAAGCTGGGCCCGGCCTGAACGGGCCGCCATTTCACCGCCGTTCACGCTGAACGCGTGCACCCGCACCAGGACCTCGCCGGGTGCCGGTTCGGGACGTGGGACCCGGCCCACGTAGAGCACCTCGGGGCCGCCGAAGCGGTCGAGGAGTACGGCTCTCATCGTGCGGTCGTTCATCGTTCTCACCTTCGCAGCGGCCTGATCCTGGGCGCCGAGCGTAGGCTGCCAAGCGGACGAGATCGTCCACTTGAGTCGGAGGTGAGAGAAAGCGGTGGGGGAATCCTCTCGGATCGCGGATGACCACGGGTTGCGGGCGGATGCCCGGCGCAACCGGCAGCGCATCCTCTCGGCGGCCCGCGCGGTCTTCGCCGACCACGGCATCGACGCGCCCATGGCGACCGTGGCCCGACGGGCGGGGGTCGGTGTGGCGACGCTGTACCGGCGTTTCCCGACCCGGGACGCCCTGGTGCGGGCCGCGTTCGCCGAACAGATGGACACCTGCGCCCAGGCACTGACCGAGGCACTCGCAGATCCCGATCCGTGGCGGGGCTTCCAACACCTGGTCGAGACGGTCTGCGCACTGCAACGGGAGGAACGGGGCTTCCCGGCCGCGTTCGTCGCGGCCTTTCCCCACAGCAGGCGAGAACACGCACGGGTACGGGAACGGGTCGAGCAGGACTTCACCACCCTCGTCCGCAAGGCCCAAGCGGCGGGTGCACTGCGACCCGACTTCCACCCCTCCGACCTCGCCGTGGCCCTGTTGTCCCACTGCGGTCTGGTCACCGCACTGCCGGATGACCGTGCCGCGTCCCGGCGTCTGGTGGCGTACCTGCTCCAGTCGTTCCGCGCCGAGGCGGCCCGCGAACCGCTGCCGCCGCCGAGCGCACTCTCGCTGCGGAACCTTCCGCTCGCGGCCGACGGCTCCCAGGCACAGCGGCGCTCGGTATGACCGAGATACGCGCCAAAGGGGCAACGGGATGATCTTGAAGCCCTGAGCGCCCGTCGGACGCGCCGCTTCGCCGACGGGTGACCGCGGCGACCAACAAGGTCGAGTCGTTCAACCGGTTCTCCCAGCACCGAACCGCGGACCGACCCCGACCGGATCGCCGCCGTCGGCTACGGCACCGGGGGTGCCATCGCGCTGGAACTCGGGCACGACGGCGTCAGCCTGCGCGCGATCGGGACGGTCAACGCGACTACCACGGGCCGACCGGGCGAGGCGGCGCGCATTCGCTGCCCGGTGTGGGCAGCGTCGGGTCGGAAGACCCGATCATGCCGCCCGCGCAACGGAACGCGTTCACCGCTGAGATGCAGGCCGCGGGCGTCGACCGGCGCCTCGCGGTCTACGGCGGCGCCCTGCACGCCTTCCACCACCCGCCGGTCAGCCACCCCGTGGTCCCCGGCGTCGGCTACCACCCACGGCACGCGCAGCGAGCCTGGCGCGACGTCGTCGACCTGCTCGCCGAGTGCCTGCCCGTGACGGAGGATCTGGGGGGTGCGGTGCTGGGGGCTTGAGGGCCGGTCTCGTCCCGTGCCGGTGTCTCAGGCCATGGGGATCAAAACCGCCGGGAGGTCGCCGGCCTCCACGGCCGACCGGTCGATCGACAACCCGCAATAGGCGCCGACCGCTCTGAACACCGCCGCAGGCAGCAACTCCCTGCGCTCCTCGTACTCCGCCTCCGCCGCGTCGCCCTGCGGCCTGGGCCCGATCAACGCGCCCGCTTCACGCAGCGCGGCATCCAGGGCTGACCCCTCGCCGGTGTCCTCCCCGAACTCGGCACGCAGGACGCGTTCGTCGCCCGGCACGTGAAGGGTCATGCACGGCGGGCTCCACCGGTTCATCGTCACGCAGACGAATTCCTCGCCCGGCGCCGGCCACATCGACTTGACCTCATGGAAGCCGATCGACCACGTCGACATCCCCCAGTCCTCCAGCACGTACACCCACTCCCCACACGTCCCGTACATCGCGTAGTTCGTGCGGTCCGGTCGTCCGCCCCCCGACGCGACGCGTTCCCGGTACGGGGTCCGTTCGGCAAGCTCATCGAGGTCGGCGCCCAGGTTGATCAGGAATTCGTCCTGCTCGATGCCACGGGCACAGGTCAGCGAGATCCCGCCGAGCATTCCCGGCACACTGCCGTCAGTGTCCGTGGTGCTGTGTGCGCCTATCCAGGCAATCCCGATCTGATCACTCACGATGGCGTGTCCTTCGGCAGCGGCTACGGGGGTACTGGTCGAACGTACAGCGCCGACGGGGCCCGCTTCCTGTGATCGCGGGCCCCGGGCTTCGTCGTCTCGCGCACCCTGACACAAGCCCCCCATAACGAGGGCCTGCAGGATGGGACTTGCCCCGGAGGTTGGAGGAGAGACCCGGAGCTTGGAGTCGGCGCATTCCGGTTGGGGCCACCCTGGTCCCGGGTGGTGCGACCGACCGTGCCGCGGTGTACGGTGATCCGCCAACTGTGGCTCCAGGAGCGGGTGGTGGACCACGCCAGGCCGTGACCGTCGACGGCCGTGCCATCGTCCACGGCCAGCCGTGGGCACACGTCCCGGCTGGTGGAGGCCACGGCCCGGGCCGACGACCAGGGCCCGCACGGCCCCTTCCCTTCCCCCCACCACACCCGGAGGGCTGCATGAGAACCGTCAGATCCGTCAGGCGTGGCATACCCGCGCTGCTCGCCGCCATCGCGCTGCTGACCGTGGCCGTCCCCGGGGCCGCGGCGGCTCCGGAGACCGTGGCCGCTCCAGGCACCGTTCCCGCCTCGGCTCCGGTCGCGTTGACGGGCGACGAGCTCGCGGCCTCGTGGACCGGCCCGCTCAGCACGCGGGGTCGGTACGTCGTCGATGCCGACGGCGACCGCTTCAAACTCAAATCCGGCAACTGGGCCGGCGCGCAGGGGACTTACGTGGGAAGCGGCGACGCCGACGACGTCGCGAACCACCAGGCGCACCAGAAGTCGAACAACATCCCCCTCGGCCTGGACCGCACCCCGATCGGCCGGATCATGGCCGACTTCCACCGCCTCGGCATCAACAGCATCCGGCTGCCGTTCGCCAACGCACTGCTGCACGACAAGTCCGTGGTCCCGGACAGCGCGGTCGCCGCCAACCCGCAGCTCAAGGGGAAGACGCCGCTGGAGGTGTTCGACGCCGTCATTGCGGCGCTGACCACCGACGGCTTCGCGGTGATCCTCAACAACCACACCACCAGCTACCGCTTCTGCTGCGGCCTGGACGGCAACGAGCGCTGGAACAGCGGCCAGTCGACCCGGCAGTGGATCGACGACTGGGTGTTCATGGCCAAGCGCTACCAGGGCAACAAGCGCGTGGTCGGAGCCGATCTGCGCAACGAGGTCCGCCGCGACACCTGGAACGACGCCAACTGGGGCTGGGGCGACGAGCACGACGAGTACACCGCCTTCGAGCAGGCCGGGAACGAGATCCTCCAAGCCGACCCCGACCTGCTGATCTTCATGGAGGGCATCAACTGGCAGGGCATCCCCGCCGCCCCCTTCCCCCACCAACGTCCGGACCTCAAGCCGGTCCGCACCCTCTCCCACACCCTGATCGACTCGAACAAGCTGGTCTACGCGGTGCACTTCTACGGCTACACCGGGCCGGCCAACACCGGTGCCGGCAGTGGTCCGGGAGCAACCGGCGATCCGCGCTACGAGGACTTCACCCCCGACCAGCTCGCCCAGGTCGTGAACGACGAGGGGCTGTTCGTCACCGAGCAAGGCAAGCACTTCACCGCCCCGGTGTGGGTCAGCGAGTTCGGCGCCGCCGGGCGCGGCTCCACCGACGCCAAGGAAAAGTCCTGGTTCAAGAACTTCACCGACATCCTGGTGAAGAACGACACCGACTTCGCCCAGTGGCCGCTGGTGGGCTGGAGCGACGACAAGGGCACGCCGAACGACAACTGGGCGTTGCTCTCCTACGACGCGTCCGGGAAGAAGCTCGGCGTCGAGGACGACGGCGACTGGCGGGCCACCGACTGGAACAAGCTCGTCAACGCCCCCGCCAAGACCGGCCGCATCGCCCCGGCGAACCACTGGAACATCGTCGACATCGATCACGGGGACTGGAACCTCTCCCGCACCATGCTCGCCAAGGCCGACTGGAGCCCGGGCAACTCCAAGGGCAACTGCCCCGACACCGAGCGGCTGATCGGACTCAGCCGCAGCCACGGCCGCGGCCTGTGCACCGACGTGGCCGAGCCGCCCAAGGCAGCGGGCGCGTGGGAGACGGTCAACGACGAGCGCTACGTCAAGCAGGGCGACTGGGCCAACGGCTACGACAAGCTCCAGTGCCCGGTCAACAGCTTCGCGGTCGGCTACGGCATGAAGGGCCCCGCCATGGCCTCCCTGCTCTGCGCGCCCTCCGCCGCCCCACTGCCCACCAAGGGCCACAGCGTGTGGTTCGACCAGGGTGACAACCGTCCCGCCACCGGCGGGGCCCACGGCAGTGACTGGGCCGAGAACGACTACAAGGGCCAGTGCGCCGACGACGAGTACGTCGCCGGAGTCGCCATGACCTGGAAGTCGCTCCAACTCGGCCGACCCGACGCCCTGCTCTGCCGCCCCCTCACCTGATCCGTCCCGCACCGACCGGCCCGGGGGCACCCCGGCATGCTGTGAGCGGAGGTCGCCGCCCCGGAGGGAGCCGGAAGGCGCTCGGCACCGTGTGGTCGTCAGTTGCCCGGAGGGCTGGGCGAGGCGCTGATCTGCTTGGTGTAGGTCTGGGTGTACTTGGGGATCAGCGCCTCGATCCGGTTGACGTAGTTCTGCGTCTCGGGGATCTCCGGGATGCCCCGGGCCTTGAGCACCGCGCCTGGGCCCGCGTTGTACGCGGCGAGGGCGAGTTGGGTGGGGTCACCGGGGACGCCCTTGACCTGCTTGAACAGGTGGCACATGTAGGCGCCCTGGGCCGGGATGGCGTCGGCCGGGTTCCACACGTCGGCCTTGCCGTCGCCGGTGAAGTCCTTGCCCCACTCCGCCCAGGTCGACGGATGGAACTGGGCGATGCCCTGGGCCTGGCCGGAATCCGCCCGCGGGTCCCAGTGGCTCTCCGCGTCGAGTTGCGCGGCGAGCATCGGAACGCTCAACTCCGGGCAGGTCTTCGCGGCGGACTGGACGGTCGCCAGGTACTGAGGGGGAATGGTGGGCAGCGTCGGCGGCCGGGTCAGCCACCAGACGACCCCGACGGCGGCGAGGAGGAGTACGACCCCGAAGGCCAGCGCCGCCCGACCCCTTCGGCGGCCGGAGCGCCTGCCCCTCCGCCTCGCCGGTGAAGCCCCGTACACCGTGGCGGGCGACGACGCGTCCCACGAGGGGTACGCGGGCTGCTGATCCTGCCGCCGTACCCGGCCGCGGTCCGTCGCTCCGGCTTGCTGTTCTTGCATGTGCCCAGTCCGTCTGGTCGGTTCATCCGGAAGTGATGTGTCGATGACGGATGGGACGCGCTGAATCACGCAATAGTTGCATGATCGCGCAATTGAGCAAGCGTTTGTGAGGATTCCCACAGGAGGGAACCGACCGCACCCGCCCACCCGTCGCGATACCGCCACCAGCGCCGCAGACCCGACGACCACGACCCGGGATGGCCGCCGAGAGCCCTGTTCGCCGCCTGGGGCACCTCACCGAACCTCGGCTTGGCACGACGGGCGACCCCGCAGCGCACGGGGGTACACAGGGGTGCACCGTACCCAACGCGATCGCCGGAGCCTCGGCACCCCCTCCCACCTGCGAGAGGCGATGACCGACCTCCGGGCGGCACGGTGGCCCGCGAGCTCGTCCATCCTGCCCGGCCCACCCCGAAGACCAGCGCGCACGAAGCGGTCGGGCTCCGGACGCGGACTCGGGCCGGCCCGTCGCCGTCTCGGGGTCAACGGACTCCCCCGCGTACCCCGAGGCGGCGACTCGTCCAGGTCACTCGCGCTCGGTGGCTCCCGGAGGATGGCGGACGATGTTCAGGTGTTCCGCGTGCCAGCCGTTCTCGTCTTCCACCGGAACGTAGGTCACGCGCAGCCCCTCGACGACGAAGGTTCCGTCCTCGATGGCGCGACCGTCCACCCTGAGCTCGCGGCCGTCGTCCCCGTCGATGTACCCCATCCCTCGCGCCTGGTTGTACCACCGGACGACGCCGCTGCCCCTGTCAGCCATCTGCTCACCCCCGACTTTCCCAATTGCGCAACTCGTTGACTTTCACGAGGGTTCCTTCCCCTCCTGACACCGCGAGGACCCTGCTCCGACGTATCAAGTTCGCTACGACCGCCGACTGTTGCCCGGCGGCCCCGGACCTCTCTCAGGCCGCATGCGAGAGCGTGCGGAACGGTCAATTGCAGGCACCGGCGATCCGGCCCTCCGGAGCCGTTGCTCCGCACATGCGCGAGGCCATCAAAGGAGGATTGGAAGCGCCCCTCTTCTCCTGGGTCCCGGGGCGGCCGGATGCGGAACGAACACTCGCGGCAGCGGGGAGCATGGCCCCGCCCTGCGCCGAGGCTCCATGCCCGGCACTCCCGCTTGACCTCAGCCGCAGAGGACGGCCCGTGCCTTGGACCGAGGCCGGCCATCGTCACACGGGAGGGCCGCTGTCCCACTTGCCTGGTCACCGCGGGAGGCGGATCGCGGCCGGAAGGTGGCCGAGTAGCCTGTGCGGACGGATGGCGAGGGAAGGCGATAGCGGTGAGCGGAAGAGGCGAGGAGGCCCGTCAGGGATCCGGCAGGCGGGCCCGCGGTGAGCTGGAGAGCGACGTGCTCGCCACGCTCTGGGCCGCTCACGGTCCGCTGACCGCGCGCGAGACGCAGGAGCGACTGCCGGGCGACCTGGCCTACACGACGGTCATGACCATCCTGTCGCGGCTGCACGACAAGGGCGTGGTCCTTCGGCACCGCGAGGGTCGCGGGTACGCCTACGAGCCGGCCCGCGACGAGGCGTCTCATACGGCCCAACGCATGCACTCGCTGCTGGAGGGTGGCTCCGACCGTGAGGCGGTGCTGGCCCGTTTCGTCTCGGAGCTGTCCGTGCAGGACGAGAACCTGCTGCAACAGTTGCTGACCGGGCACGGGGAACCACCCGCCGAGGGCGGGCGCTCCGCCAGGAATCGGTGACCCCGTGCTGGTCAGCGTCTACGTCCCGGTCCTCGTCACCGCCGCACTCGCGGCGCTGGCGCCGCCCCTCGCGCGTCGGCTGCGGCCACGCCCGGCCGCCTGGGCGTTGGTCTGCGTGGCGCTCGTCACCGCGGTCGGCTGGACCGGATCGCTCGCCCTGCTGGCGTTCACCGGCGTGGCACAGATTCCGCAGATCGCGAGGGAAGGGCACTGGTCCGTGGCCGTCCTGCGCGCCGAGGACCCGGTCTACCTCGCCGTCGCGGCCGGCAGCGCCCTGGCACTGGCGGCGGGCGTCGTCTCGTTGGGCGTGGCCGCGGTACGCCAGGTTCGCCACCTGGTGCGGGCCCGGCAGGAGTGCGCCGACCTGCCCGGGCGGGCGGAGTTGGCCGTCGTCGACGACGACGTTCCGCTGGCCTTCGCGCTGCCTGGGAAGCCGGGGCGGATCGTGGTGTCCCGGGGGATGCTGCGCTGCCTGGACGACGGTGAACGTGCGGCCCTGCTCGCGCACGAGCGGGCGCATCTGGCTGGGCGGCACCATGCCTTCCAGGTGCTCTGGCGGCTTGCCGCGGCCTTGAATCCGCTGCTGTGGCCGCTGGCTTCCACCGGTGGTTTCGTCCTGGAGCGTTGGGCCGACGAGGACGCCGCGGCGCGGGTCGGTGACCGCAGGGTCGTCGCGCAGGCTGTCGGGCGCGCCGCGCTCGCCTCGGCGGCCGCGTCCCGCCCCCCGGCACTGGCCGTAACCGGCGGGGCGGTGCCGCAACGGGTGAAGGCCCTGCTCTCGCCGCCTCCTGCCCGTCGGAGACTGCCGTTCGCGGCGGGCGGCCTGCTGTTGGTTCTCTGCTGCGCGAGCCTGGCCAATGCCGCATCCGACAACGACCGGATGCTGGACAACGCAGAGTGGGCACGGTGTGCGGCGTACCTCGACATCGTGCGCCCCTGGCCGGCTGACCACGGCGTCCGGCCGGGGGCGTGCTGCACGGACCGGGATCGACGAGGGCACACAGAGCACCAGTCGTAGCCGGCGCCGCGGCCGCGCTCACCCACCCGCCGCCGGTCCTGCTCCACGCACTCCGGTCGCTTGCCCGGTCCGGCGACCCGACGCCCCGGCCTTCGAGAGTGCACTGCCCCCTCGGACAGGGCTCCCATTCCCCAACTTCTACATCATGTAGTAGCTTCGGTCCTCGGCACTGTCGCGATCAGTCATGGCTCGGATTCGCGATGAGCGCGGCCTCGGCCTGCGCCTGGTGCCGCCCGACCGGGGCGTGCCCGCCTCGCGCCCTGTATTCCGTCAGGAGGCTGATCGACCGTGCCCGAGCGTCACGAACTGCTGCCGGGCTCGCCTCCCCCCGCAGGACCGCAGGAGACGGGCAGTCGCCGCATCGTCGTCATCTCCGCGAGCGTCGGCGCAGGCCATGACGGGGCGGCCGACGGTCTGACCGCCCGGCTGACCGCGCAGGGGTACCGGGTGGACCGGTACGACTTCCTCGACCTCCTGCCCGCACACCTCGGCCAGCTGCTGCGGGGCGCCTACCTCCGGTTGCTGACCCGGGCACCGGAGGGCTACCAACGCCTCTACCAGGCCACGGAGCACACTTCGCGTCCCGGCGCGATCTGGCGAGCGCTCTTGCGCAGCGCCGAACACCGCACCCTGGCCGCAATCCCGCAGGACACGACCGCGGTCGTCTCGACCTACCCGGGAGCCAGCCAGGTCCTCGGCACGCTGCGACGGCGCGGCGCACTGGAGGTGCCGGCCTTCACCTTCCTGACCGACTTCTCCGTCCACGCCCTCTGGGTCGCCCCCGGCATCGACGCGCACCTGGCCGTGCACCCGATACCCGCGGCCCAGGCCCACGTCCAGGGCGCGGCCGCCGTCAGCGTCGTCGGCCCGGTCACCGATGCCCGCTTCACCCCCGTCATCGGCGGGCAACGATCCGCCGCGCGGGCCCGGTTCGGCCTTCCCGAGCACGCCCCCCTGGCCTTGCTGGTAGCCGGGTCCTGGGGCGTCGGAGCGGTACGGCAGGCCGCCGCCGAGATACGGGCGACGAAGGTCGCGATGCCGGTGGTGGTGTGCGGACGAAACCGGGCCCTCGCCGAGCAGCTGCGGCAGGACGGCATCGCCCACGCCTTCGGTTGGGTGGACGACATGCCCGGCCTGATGCACGCCTGCGACGTGCTGGTCCAAAACGCCGGCGGGTTGACCTCGTTGGAGGCATTCGCCTCCGGGCTACCGGTGGCCAGCTACCGCTGCATCCCCGGCCACGGCCGCACCAACGCCCGAGCGCTGGAGGAGGCGGGCCTGGCGGCCTGGATCCGTACCGCCGAAGGGCTGCGCCCCGTGCTCACCGAGCTTCTGCACGGGCCACGAGGCACGGCCCAACGCGAGGCAGGCATCGCCCTGCACCGAGCCGCTTCCGGCCCGGTCTCCGCCATCGCCGCCCGCATCGGACGCCGGCCCAGACCCACCGCGCCGTCGCCCGCGGTGCGCCAGCCGGGCAGGCGGCGGCTCGCCTTGGCCGCCACCACCGCAGCAGCCACCCTCTCGCTCGGCGTCGCGGCACCCCTGACCTACGCGTACGCCAAGGCCCCCGCCCACTTCACCACCGTCGCCCACTACTTGGACCGGGACGACCGGTGACCCCGGCCCGCCCCGCGCTCCTCGCCTCGGCCACGGTCCTGCCGGGGCTCGCCGCCCTGCACGCCGCACCCGTGCTCTCCACGTTCGGACCGCTGCGCAACGCCACCATGCCCCGCCTGGCCGGACAGGGCCATCCCGACCACGTCGCCCTCACCTTCGACGACGGACCCGACCACCTCGCAACCCCGCACTTCCTCCGCCTCCTTGAGGCACGCGGAATCCGGGCCACCTTCTTCCTGCTCGGTTCGATGCTGGTCCGTTCGCGCGGCCTGGCGAAGGAGATGGCCGACGCCGGGCACGAGCTCGCCGTCCACGGATGGGACCACCGTCCCCTGCTGCTCCGCGGCCCCCGCGCCACCCGGGACGACATCGCCCGCGCCCGCGATGCGGTGGCCGACGTCACCGGCCGAGCACCGACGCTCTTCCGGCCCCCGTACGGGGTGATGACCACCGCGACCCATCTCGCCTGCCGCCGCCTCGGGCTGACCCCGGTGCTGTGGACCTGCTGGGGCGAGGACTGGCGCAAACGGGCCACCCCGCACTCCGTCCGGAGCACCGTTCTGCGGGACCTGCGCGGCGGCGGCACCATCCTGCTCCACGACTCCGACTGCACCTCCGCCACCGGCTCCTGGCGCACCACCCTCCGGGCGCTGCCGGGGATACTCGACGCCTGCCAGGCTCACGACTGGCACGTCGGGCCCCTACGCGAACACGGACTCCCCACGTGACGCGCCAGGACGGACCCGCCGGAGGCTAGACTCCTCCTGCTCATGCCCTCCGTTCCGTCGGTTCACCGGTCATCTGCGTGCCTGTTCTCCTGCTCTCCTCCGGCACGACGAACCACCGACGGGAGATCAGGCATCCGAAACACCTTCGGAATCGGCGAGTCCGGAGAGTGCCCGGGAGCGCCCCGAGCCGCTGGGCAGGGCCTGGGGAGAATCGACTGCACGAGCCGGCGGGAACGTGGAAGACAGTGAAAGAGTCGTGTGCGCGAGGGTCCGCCAGGCGGCTGCCCGAGGACGTGTCGTGACGGAAGGGCTGCGGGAGCGGAAGAAGCGGCAGACGCGGCAGCGGATCTCCGAGGTGGCGCTCGGTCTGTTCGTGGCGCGGGGCTTCGACAAGGTCACCATCGCCGAGGTCGCGGCGGCGGCGGACGTCTCGGTCAACACCCTCTACAACTACTTCGCGGCGAAGGAAGACCTGGTCCTGCCGCCGGACGAGGCCTCCCCGCAACGGCTCGCCGACATCGTGCGCGACCGGCAGCCCGGCGAGTCCGCCGCGCGGGCGGTGCTGGACCGGCTGCGGGACGAACTGCGGCGGCGCGACCGGAAGGTGGGCCTGACCGCGGGCTTCGGCCCCGTCTTCGAGATGATGCGGGCCGCGCCCACGCTCACCGCCCGGCTGGAGGACCTCGGCCGGCAGATGACCGACGCCCTCGTCACGGTCCTGACCGAGGAGACCGGCGCGGCGCCCGGGGACCAGACGCCGCGCGTGGTCGCCAGTCAGATCGGCTGGTTCCACTCGCTGGTCTACGGCGAGATCGGCCGGCGGATCGTGGCGGGCGAGAAGCCCGCCACGATCGCCGCCGCCCTGCTGGAGCTCCTCGACGTCGTCGAGGAGACGCTGGGCGAACTCGCGCTCGACTACGCGATCCGTGCGGGCTGATGCCGTCGGTACGTCGACGGCACAGCACGCTCGGGACAGGGCGTCAGTGGCCCTTGGCCGACGTCCGGTACGGCGCCGTGGCCTGCTGCGCCGCGTAGAGGAGGGCGGGCTTCAGCTTCGGCCAGAAGTAGCTGTCCTGGCAGGAGAAGGCCGGTGTGAAGCCGGAGCAGCCGCGTCCGTCGCTGTCGCCGATCTCGATGGTGAAGCTGGCCAGTCCCAGCTTGTCGTACGTCCAGTCGTCGGTGCCGCCGGACGCGTCGTAGAGGATCTCGCCGGCCTGCCCGGACTGGTAGCCGGTGAGCGAGCCGAGGCGTCCGGCGAGGGCGCGCAGTGCGGCGTCGTTGCCGGTGTGAAGGGTGTGGTCGGCCTCCCAGGGGAGCAGGACCATGCTCGCGTCGCTGTGCAGGCTGATCATGAGGCCCTTGGCGGTGGCCGGCGCCGGATCGCTGTCGCCGGTGCCGGTGCGCACGGCCGGATACAGCTTCCGGAACAGGCCCTCCAGCGCGGTGTTCTCCGGTTCGGAGTCGGCGGCGGAGCCGCGGTAGACCTCACTGCACGGCTGGGTGGAGGTGCCGGCGCCGCCCCAGTGGGTTCCCGCGTTGCGGTTGAGGTCCACGCCGATCTGACCGTTGGGGCCGCAGTTGCCCTTGGCGTCGTCGGCGTTCTTGCGCTGGAGGATGGGGTCGTCACCGCCCTGGGCGACGATGTCGACGCCGTCCGGGTTGGTGATCGGGACGACCCACATCTCGGTGGAGTCCATCAGCGCGGTGATCTTGGGGTCCTTGCCGTAGTCGTTGGTCAGGGTGTCGATCCAGCGCCAGGAGACCTCCCCGGTGGTGAGTTCGCGGGCGTGGATCTGGCTCATCAGGAAGAAGCGCGGCTTGGGCGCCTTCGGGTTGAGCTGGCAGTCGCCCTGCTTCATCTTGGTGATGCAGATGGCCTTGAGGTCGCGTCCGCCGCGTCCCTTCTGCTTGAGCCAGGACTGTCCGTAGGTGACGACCTTGGCCATGTCCGGGTGCTGGGCGGCGACTTGGTCGAGGTGGGCGTAGTGCGCGTCGACGGTGTGGTAGCCGCCGTCGTAGGTGTCGTCGACGCCGCCGCCGGTCGCGCGGGGCTGGTGGGCCAGCGGCTGCTGCATCGTCTCGACGGCGGTGGGGGTGAAGCCGAGCCGGCGGAGCCCGGTCGCCGTGGACGGGTCGCCCATGACGAACAGGTCGTCGCCCTGGCGCCGTTCGATCAGGTCGAATCCGGAGGAGATCAGCTTCTGGGCGTCCTGCCGGTCGTGGGTGGGGACGCGGTAGACGACGGCGGTGCGCTCACCGGACGCGTCGGTGCGTTGCGGGGCCCGGGCGAGGGCGGACGGGGACATCGGGGACAGGGCCGTGAGCGCCAGGACCATCGCGGCCGCAGCCGTGGTCACCAGGGCTTTCCGGGGCATGACATGGCCTTCCGTGGGGGGTGGTCGGCATCGGCGAACGGGCGGGACACGGCTTTCGCGCACGTCTCGCCCGCGGCGGCTCCCGGAGGGCCGGACCATGCGGCCCTCCGGACGCCTCGGCTGATGCCACGGGGCAAATCGCAGGCATGATGCCCTGCCGAGGCCCCGTCGCGAAGGGGGATTCCCGGACATCCTTGGAAGTGAAGTCAGCAGCGGTGCACGGGAGTTCGGTCGAGTCGGTCCGGTCGACCGGCTTCCCTTTCCGGCTTGCTGCCGGCTCCCGCCGCGGCGGCCTTCGGGCGGGCAGCGTCGAGCCCACGCCCGGCCGTCACCGCCGGTGGGCCGCTCGGTCCGCTGCTCGGCGACCTGGCCGGTGCGGCGCGCGGTCCGCGGTCAGGGGTCGGCTCACGGCCGGACCACCTGTCCGCGCATCGTGCCCTCCACGACGTCGACGTAGGCGCGGGCGACCTCGGCCACCGGGGTGCCTGCGGCGCCGTCCGCACCCATGCCCTCCAGGGTCTCCTTGATCCAGCCGGGGCTGACGAGGTTGATGCGCAGGCGTCGGGGCAGTTCGCCGGCGGCGTTGCGGACGAAGCCGGCCAGGCCGGAGTTGACCAGGGCGCCCAGCGATCCGCCGGCCAGTGGCGCGGCGAAGGTGCCTCCGGTCAGGGTGACGGAACCGCCGTCCCGTAGGTGGCGCACGGCCCGCCGGGCGAGCGCCACCTGGCCCAGCAGCTTGCCCTGGATGCCGTCGACGAACGCGTCGTCCGTCACCGTCGCCAAGTCCACCAACGGGCCGCTGGCGGGGCAGCAGACCACCGCGTCGAGGTCCGGGACGGCGTCGAGGAGCGCGTCCAGGGAGGACTGGTCCTCCAGGTCGGTGCGCAACGGTCCGCGGCGGGACGCCCGGACCACCTCGTGCGAAGCTTCCAGTGCCTGGGCGACGGCGCTGCCGATCGTTCCCGTCGCCCCGATGACGAGTACCTTCATGGCGCCGATCATGTCAGCGGGGTCGGCGGTCGGCACCGGCATTTCGCGCCGGCCGGTTCTCGCCGTTGGGCGGTCAGCCGTCGAGTCCGCCGCGTCGGACCAACTCGCGTGCGATCACCTGGCGTTGGATCTCGTTGGTGCCCTCGCCGACGATCATCAACGGTGCGTCGCGGAAGTAGCGTTCGACGTCGAATTCGGTGGAGTAGCCGTAACCACCGTGGATGCGGACGGCGTTGATCGCGATCTGCAGGGCCGTTTCGGAGGCGAAGAGCTTGGCCATGCCGGCCTCCATGTCCACCCGGTGCCCGGCGTCCGCTTCCCGCGCCGCATGGAGGGTGAGGTGACGCGCGGCGGTGAGCGAGGTGGCCATGTCGGCAAGGTAGTTGGCGATCGACTGGTGTTGCCAGATCGGCTTGTCGAACGCCTCGCGCTGCTGGGCGTAGGCGAGCGCGTCCGCCAGCGCCGCGCGCCCGACGCCGAGCGCCCGGGCCGCGACCTGGAGCCGGCCGGTCTCCAGGCCCTTCATCATCTGCCCGAACCCCTTGCCCTCGACGCCGCCGAGCAGGGCGTCGGCCGGCGCCCGGTAGTCCTCGAAGACCAGCTCGCAGCTCTCCACGCCCTTGTACCCGAGTGTGGGCAGGTCGCGGGAGATCGTCAGACCGGGGCCGTGCTCGACGAGGAGGACGGAGATGCCGCGGTGGGGCGGGGTGGCGGCCGGGTCGGTCTTGCACAGGAGCGCGATCAGTTGGGAGTGGCGGGAGTTGGTGATCCAGGTCTTGGTGCCGTTGACGACGTACTGGTCGGCGCCGCCGCTGCGGTCGGCGCGGGCGACGGTGCGCAGCGCCTGGAGGTCGGAGCCGCCGTTCGGTTCGGTCAACGCCATGGTGGCACGGACCTCGCCGGTGGCCATCCGCGGCAGGTAGCGCTGCTTCTGCTCCTCCGTGCCGAAGTGCACGAGGAGTTTGGCGACCACGGTGTGCCCGCCCATCGCGCCGGCCAGGCTCATCCAGCCGCGGGCGAGTTCCTCGGTGAGCAGGACGAAGCACGGGGTGGAGACCGGCGTGCCGCCGTACGCCTCGGGGACCGCCAGCCCGAAGACGCCGAGCTGCTTCATCAGCTCGATCAGCGCGCCCGGGTAGGTGTCGGCGTGTTCCAGCTCCCGGACGACCGGCCGGACGTGGTCGTCGACGAAGTCGCGTACGGTGCCGACGATCAGGCGCTCGTCCGCGGAGAGGATGTCGAGGGTGCTCATGCGGTGACGCTCCTTCGGTGGGTGCGGTGTCCCCGGACCGTTCAACGGTCGCGGCGGCCCGCAGGTCCCTCCTCGTAGTGACATGGCACCGGCCGGTGTACCGGTTCCGGGCCACCGCGTCGAGCCCGCGCCTACTCGACCTCGTTGCGGCCGCGCCGGCGCGCGAGCAGCGCCGTGCCGCCGGCCACGCAGCCGAAGGCCACGACCTTGGCGGCCCCGTAGAGGTGCGGCCAGTCGTCCGACCCGTCGGAGTCGCGGAGCAGGACGAACGCCCCGAGCCCCAGTCCGAGCAGGATCAGCACCCCGCCGCCTATCGGACCCAGCGTCGCCCACCACGGGACGTCCTCCACCGGCGCCTGCTCCTGGGCGTCGGACTGCTTGTCGGTCACGTACTCTCCTTCGTCTTCGTTGCGCGCGACGGTACCTGCGGTCCCACCGTTCGGGTAGGTCCGCCCGTTGACGGTGCGTCGGTCGGCCGTCACCGGGTGGCCGCCGGGCGCGGCGGGCCTCAAGAAGAAGACGCAGGCGGCGGCCCGCGGGTTGCCTTCTGCGATCATCGCCGTCGGCCCTTGTCCGGCACCCGGCCAAGGCCATGCCGACCACCGCCCCACAGCACTCGGAGCCCGTCACCATGAACCGACCCGCGACCGAGCGGACCCCGCGAAGCGCAGCCCCCGGACGCCCCGACCCCGCATCCGCCGCGGATGTCCACCGGCCCTTCGACGCCGGGTTCTTCCGCGATCCGTACCCGGTCTACGCCCGGCTCCGGACGTTGGGCCCCGTCCTGAAGGTGGTCCTGCCCGACGGGTCGCACGCCTGGCTCGTCAGCCGGGAGGAACACGTCCGGGCCGCCTTCACCGACCCGCGCCTGTCGGTGAACAAGGCACGCTCCCGCAACGGCTACCAGGGCTTCTCCCTGCCGCCCGCCCTGGACGCCAACCTCCTCAACATCGACCCGGACGACCACCTCCGGCTGCGGCGGCTGGTCTCCCGAGGGTTCACGCCCCGGCACGTCGAACGGCTCCGCGACCGCGTCGGGACGGCGGCCGCGCACTACGCCGACCGCCTGGCCGAGCGCCTCGCGCAACACGGGACGGCCGATCTCCTCGCCGAGTTCGCCAACCCACTGCCGCTGGTCGTCATCGGCCACCTCCTCGACGTGCCCGAGGTCGACGGCAGGGCGTTCTCCCGCTGGGTCGCCGCCATGCACGCGCCCGCGCGCCCCGGCGACACGGCCGAGGCGATCGAGCACATCCACCGCTACCTGCTGGAGCTGATCCGCGCCCGCCGGGCCGCTCCCGGAGACGACCTGCTGTCCTCGCTGATCGCCGCGCGGGACGCCGACGACCGGCTGAGCGAGGACGAACTGGTGTCGCTGGCCTTCTTGTTGCTGATGGCCGGCACCGAGAACGTCCAGCACCTCATCAGTGGTGGGCTGCTCACCCTGCTGCGCCACCCCGAGCACCTCGCGGCGCTCCGCAACCGGCCGGAACTGATGCCGGACGCCGTCGAGGAGTTGCTGCGCTACGCCCACCCGAACCAGATGGCCGTCCGGCGGTTCCCCACCGCTTCCGTCGAGATCGCCGGTGTCCGGATCCCGGCCGGGGACACCGTACTGCTGGGACTGGCCTCGGCCCACCGCGACCCGGACCGCTATCCCGAGCCGGAGCTCTTCGACGTCCACCGGGCCGACAAGTCCCATCTCGCTCTCGGCCACGGCCTGCACTACTGCCTGGGGGCGTCATTGGCCCGGATGGAGATCGGAGTCGCGCTGGGCACGCTGCTCGAACGGTTCCCCGGCCTCCGGCTCGCCGTGCCTGAGGGGGAGTTGGAGTGGCGGCAGTCGTTCCGTTCGCACGCGCTGCGGCGGCTTCCGGTGGCGGTGTCGGGGCCGGCTGGGTGACGCCGGGTCAGAGGCCGTGGTCGCGGACCCGCTCGACCAGGGCCGCGGCCTCCGCCCGATTCCCGACCCGGAGCTTGCCGAAGGGGTTGTTGGCATGGGACTTGACGGTGGCGACGGGGACGTGGAGGGACTCGGCGATGGCGCGGTGGGTGCGTCGTTCGCCGAGGGCGGAGCCGACCACCTCAACGTCGGGCTCGTGCTCAAGGATGGTCACCAACCCGTCGCGCACCGCGGCCTGGTCGTCGGCGACGAGCACGCGGACCGGCCGGGCACTCATAGGGCACCCGGTATTCCACGCTCCACTCCCCTGACCCGCGGGAGCAGGCGGCTGGCGCAGCAGCTGGTGCTGGTGCGGCGGGCCGCCACGGCCGGCCTGGCCGGTCGATGACCGGGGCGGCCCGCCGCGGCGGTTCGGGGGCGCCCTCAGGGTCCCGCGGGCCCGTCGGCGGCCGGGGCGAAGTGGCGGATCCGGTCCGGGGCGGCGGGGGCGTAGGCGGGGATGCCGTGCGGGGTGCCGCTGGTGACGAAGGTGGTGACGGCGTCGGCGAAGGCGTCGCCCAGCGCGCGGGCGGCGGCGTCCGGGCGGCCCAGCATGGGACTGTCGGGATAGTCGTCGAACGTGCCGAAGAGGAAGGGCAGTTCGCTGCAGTGACAGGCGCCGAGCGGGTTGTCGGCACCGGGCGCGGCGTAGTCGAACTGGTAGACGTAGGTGCGGTTGCCCGCGGTGGCATGGTGCTCGGCGATCTCCAACGCGCCGTTGCGGAACTCCGCGTCGGTCTTGGCGGCGATGGCGACCCGGCCCGGTGTGGCACCGGGGAGCTGCCTGGCGTACTGCTGGTAGCGACGCTCGGCCGCCCCTTCGCCGCTCGCCTGGTCGGCGAGGAGGGCCAGTGCGTCGGCGCGGCTGAGGGACCGCACGTTCGGATCGAGTCCCATGAAGGCGGTCATCTCCTCGCGGGTGGTGCCGATCAGCAGGTCCTTGCCGTCCAGGGCACCCGCGGCGAGGGCGTCGCGCCAGGCACGGGTGACGCCCGCGCCGCCCAGCACCGGGTACATCGCCGGGGCGACGGCGCCGGGCCGGGCGACCTGCGCCGCCAACGTGCCGTAGGCGGCGAGGAGTCGCTCGACGGGGAGGGCGCGCAGGGCCGGGCCGGGGTCGGCCTCGTCGGCCAGGTCCAGCAGGCGCAGGTACGCCCGGGCGTGTTCGGCGGCCAGTTCCGGGTCCTGCGGTGGCAGGGCCCACGGGCCGCTCTGCAGCAGGACGCGGTGGACGAGTCCGGCGGTGCGCGGCTCGGTGGCGAGCGCCAGGGCGGAGAGCGCACCGGCGGACTGGCCGCCGACGGTCACCGCGTCCGGGTCGCCGCCGAACGCGGCGATGTTGTCCCGGACCCAGCCCAGCGCCGCGATCTGGTCCTGGGTGCCGGAGTTGTCCGCGCCGATCTCCGGGAGTCGGAGGTAACCGAGCGGCCCGAGGCGGTAGTTGGCGGTGACGACGATCAGGTCGCCGCGGGCGGCGAGCCGGGCGCCGTCGTACCACTCCCAGCCGGCCGAGCCGCTGCTGAACCCGCCGCCGTGGAACCAGAGCAGGACGGGGCGGCCCGCGGGCTGCGCGCCGCGCGGCGACGGGGCCCAGACGTTCAGGGTCAGGCAGCCGTCCTCGTCCCAGTCCGGGGTGCGGCGCCCCATCACCGCTTCCAGCCGGGACGGCCCCTGGGGCACGGCGGGTCCGGTGCGCGCGGCGTCGCGGATCCCCGACCACCGCGGTGCGGGCTGCGGCGGGGCGAACCGCAGGGCGCCGACGGGGGACGCGGCGTAGGGGATCCCCCGGTAGGCCACCGCCGGCCCTTCGCCCCGGCCCCGGATCCGGCCCCGGTCCGTGGTCACCACGTGCTCGTCGCCCTGCGTCATCGTACTCACCTTCCCCGCGTGTGCGTTCCCGGTCACCTGCTCCGGACGTTCTATCCCGGATGCGGCGATCCGCACCAGCGGCCCACGTGCGCTCGGGTCGCGGCGGGCGGGTCAGGCCGGCGCGGCTCCCCGCGGGCCGGTCAGTTCGGCGGCCTGTTCCCACAGGTGGTCGAGCATCAGTCGGGCGGAGGGGGTGAGCGGCCGTCGGTCGGGCAGGGTGACGCCCACCGTGCGCCGCACCGGCTCCAGTGCCACGGGCAGTGGGGCGATCTCGCCGTCGGTGCGGGCCACCAGCTCCGGGAGGGCCGCGATCATGTCGGTGTCGCGGACCAGCGTGCGGACGGTGAGCGCCGAGCTGCACTCGACCAGGTTGCCGGGCAGCGGCAGGTCGGCGTCGTGGAACACCTGCTCCAACTCCTGCCGCAGGGCGGTCTGACGCAGTGGCACCACCCACGGGTGGTCGAGCAGGTCCGCGAGGGTCAGGCCGGGGCGGGAGCGGGCCGGGTGGCCGGGCCGGGCGACCAGCAGCACCGGCTCGCGGCAGAGAGTGATCTGACGGAGCGCCGGCTGGTCGTCGATGGGGTTCAGGCGGCCCAGGACCAGGTCGACCTCGCCGTCCAGCAGCCGCGGTACCTGGGCGTCGAAGGTGGCTTCCTGGACGACGACGGTGATGCCGGGCCGGGCCGCCTTCAGTGCCGCGATGGCCCTGGGCAGTAGGACGTTGGTACCGGCGACGAGGGTGCCGACGGTCACCGTGCCGACCGCGCCGTCGGCCAGGCCGCTGATCCGCTCGCCGGCCCGCCGCAGTTCGGCGAGGACCGACCGGGCGTGTTCGGTGAACGCCGTGCCGAACAGTGTCGGGGTCACGCCGCGGGGCCCGCGGACGAACAGTTCCACGCCCAGGATCCCTTCGAGTTCGCGCAGGCTCCGGGTGACGGCGGGCTGCGCCAGCCGCAGGTGTTCGGCGGCGCGCAGTACGCTGCCGTGCTCCTCGATGGCCACCGCCAGCACCAGCTGCCGCAGTTTCAGCCGTCCGTCCAGCAACTCCATCCCGCACTCTCCCACCCGCTCGGCGCGCAAGGAATAACCAAACGGCTATATCGGTCACGCGAATTGGTATTGGACGAGCATATCTCCGAGGACGAAGGATGGCTCCCCGGGGCGGCAGCCCACCGGCCCGGGACGCAGCGAGAGGAGCGGTATCGGCATGCAGCCGGCTCACTACATCGACGGGGCCTTCCTGCCCCCGGAGTCCGAGGCGTCCGAGGGCGGATTCCCGCTCGTCGACCCGGCGGACGGGACGGTCGTCGGACGCGTCCCCGAGGCGTCCCGCGCGACGGTCGACGCCGCGGTGCACGCGGCACGCCGGGCACTGCGGGGCCCGTGGGGTGCCACCGGGGCGCCGGACCGGGCAGCCGCCCTACGGATGATCGCCGACGGCATCGAGCGGCGCTTCGAGGCGTTCGTGGCGGCCGAGTCCGCCGACACCGGCAAGTCCCGCGAACTGGCCGCCACCGTCGACGTCCCGCGGGCCATCGGCAACTTCCGCTCCTACGCCGACCTGCTCTCCGCACAGGCGGAGCGGGCCTACCTCACCGAGGTGCCGGGCTGGAGCGACGGCGCCGGCCAGGCGCTCAACTACACCGTCCGCCGTCCGCTGGGTGTGGTCGCGGTCGTCGCACCGTGGAACCTCCCGCTGCTGCTGCTCACCTGGAAGGTCGCCCCGGCCCTGGCCGCCGGCAACGCGGTGGTCGCCAAACCGTCGGAGGAGACCCCCTCCACCGCGACCCTGCTGGCCGACGTGATCGACGAAGTGGGGCTGCCGGACGGCGCGTTCAACGTGGTGCACGGGCACGGTCCGGGCGCCGCGGGCGAGTTCCTCACGGCGCATCCGGACGTGGACGCGATCGCGTTCACGGGTGAGTCGGCGACCGGCGCGGCCATCATGCGGGCCGCCGCCGACCACGTCACCCCGGTCTCCTTCGAACTCGGCGGCAAGAACCCCGCGGTGGTCTTCGCCGACGCCGACCTCGACGACGCGGTGGCGGGCACGGTCCGCTCCGCGTTCACGCACTCCGGGCAGATCTGCCTGTGCACCGAGCGGGTCTACGTCGAGCGCCCCGTCTTCGAGGCGTTCGTCGCCGCGTTGGGAGCCCGGGCCCGCGAGCTGACCGACTACGGGCCGTTGATCTCCGCGCGCCACCGCGACAAGGTGCTGTCGTCCTTCCGGCTCGCCGTCGAGGAGGGCGCCACGGTCGTCGCCGGCGGCGGCGCCCCGGTCTTCGGCGACGAGCGGGACGGGGGGTTCTACGCGGAGCCGACGGTGTTGACCGGACTGCCGCCGACCGCCCGGGCGGTCCGCGAGGAGGTCTTCGGGCCGGTCTGCCACGTCGCGCCGTTCGACACCGAGGAGGAAGCGGTCCGGCTCGCCAACGACAGCCCCTACGGGCTGGCGGCGACCGTGTGGACCCGCGACCTGTCCCGGGCCCACCGGGTGGCGCCGCGCATCGAGGCCGGCATCGTCTGGGTGAACTGCTGGAACCTGCGCGATCTGCGCACCCCGTTCGGCGGCCGGAAGGCGTCCGGGATCGGCCGCGAGGGCGGCGAGCACTCCCTGGACTTCTTCTCCGAACCCACCAACGTCTGCGTCCGGATCGGCCGGTGAGTGCCGTGCCGGTCGCCCCGGCGAACCCCCGCACCGAGACCGGTGTCGGCGCCGCCGCCCGTCGACTGCTGGCCGCACACGCCAGCCGCACGCCCTGCGCACCGGTGCGCGAGCTGATCGACGGCCCGGACGAGGCGTACGCCGTGCAGGAGATCGTGACCCGCTCCTGGCTTGCCGCCGGTCGCCGACCGGTGGGCCGCAAGATCGGTCTGACCTCGCAGGGCGTGCAGAACCAACTCGGCGTCTCCAGCCCGGACTTCGGGGTGCTGTTCAGCGACATGGCGGTGCCGGACGGCGGCGAGGTCCCGGCCGGCGCGGTCCTCCAGCCCCGGGCGGAGGCGGAGGTCGCGCTCGTCCTGGAGCGGGACCTGACCCACGAACGGCACACCGTCGCGGATCTGCTGCGGGCCACCGCCTTCGCGCTGCCGGCCATCGAGGTGGTGGGCAGCCGCATCCGCGACTGGGACATCGCCCTGACCGACACCGTCGCCGACAACGCCTCCTGCGGGATGTACGCGCTCGGCAACCGTCCGACCCGGCTGACCGAGGTGGACCTGCGGCTGTGCGGCATGGTCCTGGAACGCCGCGGCGAGCAGGTGTCCACCGGGACCGGCGCGGCCTGCCTGGGCCATCCGCTGAACGCCGCGCTCTGGCTGGCGGACGCCCTGGTGCGGTGCGGGCAGCCGCTGCGCGCCGGGGACACCGTACTGACCGGCGCGTTGGGCCCGATGGTCCGCACCGCCCCGGGAGACGTGCTGGAGGCCCGGATCGCGGGCCTGGGGAACGTCCGGGTCGCGTTCGCCCCTGAGGAGCCGGCCCACGACGGGGCCGCCAGCGAGGAAGGCACCACCACATGACCGACGTACAGGAGCTGGCCGCGACGCTCGACGACGCCGAGCGGAGCGTCCGGGCGATCGCCCCGCTCACCGACGGCGGGCCGCTCGGCGTCGCGGACGCCTACCGGGTCCAGCGCGCGGTCCTGGCCCGTCGCACGGCCCGCGGCGAGCGGCTGATCGGTGTGAAGATGGGCTTCACCAGCCGCGCCAAGATGGCCCAGATGGGCGTCGACGACGTCATCTGGGGGCTGTTGACCGACAGCATGCTGGTGGAGTCGACGCTGGACCTGAGCGGGCTGATCCAACCGCGCATCGAGCCGGAGATCGCGTTCCTGATCGGGCGCCGGGTCCGCTCGGCGGTCGAGGCGGACGCCGCGGTCGCGGGCGTCGCGGTCGGCTACGAGGTGCTCGACTCCCGCTACCGCGACTTCGCGTTCACCCTGCCCGACGTGATCGCCGACAACGCCTCGGCCGCGGCCTTCGGCGTCGGTGCCTGGCACGACCCCCGCGAGGTGGGCGGCATCGACAACATCGGCCTGGTGCTGGAGATCGAGGGGCGGCTCACCCAGACCGGTTCGTCGGCCGCGATCCTCGGCGACCCGATGCGCTCGCTGCGCGCCGCCGCCCGGCTCGCCGAACGGGCCGGCATCCCGTTGGAACCAGGCTGGGTGGTGCTGGCCGGCGCCGCCACCGCCGCGGTACCGCTCCCCCGCGACGCCCACGTCCGGGTCTCCGGCGCGGGCCTGGGCAGCGTGGCGGTGACGACGGTATGAGCGAGGCTCTCGTGGTCGCGGGGAAGGCGGCACCGCGCGGGCGGTTCCCGCACCTGCGGCGGGCCGGCGACTTCGTCTTCGTCTCCGGCACCAGTTCCCGGCGGCCGGACGGCACCTTCGCCGGTGCCGACGCCGACGACCTGGGCGTCACCCGCGTCGACGTCCGCGAGCAGACCCGCGCGGTCATCGAGAACCTCCGCGATCTGCTGCGGGCGGCCGGCGGAGACCTCGGCGACGTGGTCAACGTCACCACCTATCTGGTCAACATGCACGACTTCGGCGGTTACAACGAGGTCTACGCCGAGTACTTCGACGAGACGGGGCCGGCCCGCACCACCGTCGCGGTCCACCAACTGCCCCATCCGCACCTGCTCATCGAGATCGCGTGCACCGCGTACCTCCCGCGCCGGGCGGACCGCCCGGACTGACCGCGCCGCGTCCCGTCCGTCACCGACCACGAGTCCCGAGGAGCGCGAGAGATGACCCTGCCCCAGCTGGCGTCGGGTGTGCCGTTCAACTTCGAGCGGTGGATCGAGGAGCACCGCGAACTGCTCCGGCCGCCGGTCGGCAACGTGCAGGTCTGGCAGGACAGCGACCTCATGGTCACCGTCGTCGGCGGCCCCAACCAGCGCACCGACTTCCACGACGACCCGACCGAGGAGTTCTTCTACCAGTTCAAGGGCAACATGGTGCTGCGCGTCATGGAGGCGGAGGGCCGGCCCCCCGTCGACGTGCAGATCAACGAGGGCGACGTCTTCCTGCTGCCCCCGCACGTCCGGCACTCCCCACAGCGGCCGGAGCCCGGCTCGATCGGCCTGGTGGTGGAGTTCGCCCGTCCCAAGGGCAGCAAGGACGCCTTCGAGTGGTACTGCACGGAGTGCTTCCACCTCGTCCACCGGGCGGAGTTGCAGCTCCGGTCGATAGTCGACGACCTGCCGCCGGTCTTCCGCGGCTTCTACGCCGGGGAACGTACCTGCCCGCGCTGCGGCGCCCGGCACCCCGGTGCGGAATGGCCGGCGCACCAGCGCCCGCAGACCGTCCGCCGCGCCCGCGGTTGACCCGGGGAGCGCTCTCCCTCCCGCCCCTGTAGGGGCCCGCCATGCCCCGTGGGTGGGCCGGAACCCCCTGGCCGGCCCACCCACGGGCCCTCTCGAAACGGACTCCCGTGACCGACGACGCGCACCCCCGCACCCCCACGGCCCCCCCAGGACCGCCCCCGGTCTTCGACGTCCACACCCACTTCTTCCCGCGGGTCTCCCGTGCCGAGAGCCGTATCCTCGCCGGCGCCGGCGAGCCCTGGCTGCGGGAGACGGGGGACGGCACCGGCATGATGATGAGCGGCACCGACGCGTACCGGCCGGTCCGCGCCGAACTGTGGGAAGTGGGCAGCCGGCTCGCCGCCATGGACCGCTCCGGCGTCGCCGTCCAGGCGGTCTCCTCCACTCCCCTGCTCTTCGGCTACGCCGCCGACCCGGCCCGCGCCGTCGACTGGTGCGAGCTGGTCAACCAGCGGATCCTGGACTTCTGCGGACAGGCCCCGGACCGCCTGCTGCCACTGTGCCAAGTCCCGCTGCAGGACGCCGCGGCGGCCGCCGCCACGGTCACCAGGGCCAAGGCCGTGGGCCACCGCGGCGTGCACATCGGCAACCACGTCGGGCAGCGCTACCTCGACGACGCCGACCTCCTGGCGTTCCTCGCGCACTGCGCCGACGAGGACATGCCCGTCCTCGTCCACCCTTGGGACATGCTCGGCGCCGACCGGACGGCCCGCGGGTACATGCTGCCGTGGCTGGTGGGCATGGCGGCCGAAACGCAGCTCTCGCTCCTGTCGTTGATCCTGTCCGGCGGGTTCGAACGGCTCCCGCGCTCGCTGCGGATGTGCTTCTGCCACGGCGGCGGCAGCTTCGCGTACCTCCTCGGCCGGGCCGACAACGCCTGGCACCGCCGCGACATCGTCCGCGCGGACTCCCCGCACCCGCCCTCCTTCTACACCGACCGCTTCTCCGTCGACTCGGCCGTCTTCGATCCCAGGGCGCTGCGGCTGCTGCTGGACGTGATGGGCACCGAACGGGTCATGCTCGGCAGCGACTTCCCGTTCCCGCTCGGCGAGCAGGAGCCCGGGGCGACCATCCGCGCCTGCGCCGGCCTGACCGACGCGGACCGCGCGGCCCTGCTCGGCGGCAACGCCCGCCGCTTCTTCGGCCCGGCGGAGCCGGGGGCGGACGCCCGATGAGCACCGACCAGCTCCGCACGAAGGTCGCAATCGTCGGGTCCGGCAACATCGGCACCGACCTGATGATCAAGGTGCTCCGAACCTCCGACGTGCTGACGGTGGCCGCGCTGGCCGGCATCGACCCGGCCTCCGACGGCCTGGCCCGGGCCCGCCGGCTGGGCGTCCCCACCACCCACGACGGCGTCGACGGCCTCCTCGCCCGACCCGACTTCGACGAGATCGCGCTCGTCTTCGACGCCACCTCCGCCGCCGCCCACCGGCGCACCGCCGCGGTACTGGCGCCCCACCGCAAGCAGCTGATCGACCTCACGCCGGCCGCCCTCGGCCCGTTCGTCGTCCCACCCGTCAACCTCGACGCGCACCTGCACACGCCCGACCTCAACATGGTCACCTGCGGCGGCCAGGCCACCGTGCCGATCGTCGCCGCGGTCTCCCGCGTCGCCCCGGTCCGCTACGCCGAGATCGTCGCCTCGATCTCCGCGCGCTCCGCCGGCCCGGGCACCCGCGCCAACATCGACGAGTTCACCGAGACCACCGCCCGCGCCCTGGAGGTCGTCGGCGGCGCGGCCCGCGGCAAGGCCGTGATCGTCCTCAACCCGGCCGATCCGCCACCGTTGATGCGCGACACCGTCCACTGCGTGGTCGACGCGTCCGCCGACGGCGCGGCCCTCACCGAGGCGATCCACTCCATGGTCGCCGAGGTCGCCGCCTACGTGCCCGGGTACCGGCTCAAGCAGGAGGTCCAGATCCGCCCGATCGCCCCGAACGACCCGCTCACCGCCCTCGCCGGCGGCACCGGGCAGGTGGTCTCGACGTTCCTCGAAGTCGAGGGTGCCGCCCACTACTTGCCCGCCTACGCCGGCAATCTGGACATCATGACGTCCGCAGCGCTGCGGGTCGCGGAGAGGCTGACCACCCGATGAACCACGACCTCTACGTGCAGGACGTCACCCTCCGGGACGGGATGCACGCCATCCGGCACCAGTACGGCATCGACCACGTCCGGGCCGTCGCCGGGGCCCTGGACGCCGCGGGCGTCGCCGCGATCGAGGTCGCCCACGGCGACGGTCTGGCCGGCTCCAGCATCAACTACGGCCCCGGCGCGCACACCGACGAGGAGTGGATCGCGGCCGCCGCCGAGGTGGTACGGCACGCCACCCTCACCACCCTCCTGCTGCCCGGCATCGGCACCCTCGCCGAACTCAAGCGCGCGCACGCCCTGGGCGTGCGCTCGGTGCGCGTCGCCACCCACTGCACCGAAGCCGACGTCGCCGCCCAGCACATCGCCACCGCCCGCGAACTGGGCATGGACGTCGCGGGGTTCTTGATGATGGCGCACCTGGCCGACCCGCCGACCCTCGCCGCGCAGGCCAAGCTGATGGAGTCCTACGGCGCGCACTGCGTCTACGTCACCGACTCCGGCGGCCGCCTCACCATGGACGGGGTGCGCGACCGGATCCGCGCGTACCGCGACGTCCTGGACCCCGGCACCGAGCTGGGCATCCACGCCCACCACAACCTCGCGCTCGGCGTCGCCAACTCCGTGGTGGCCGTGGAGCACGGCGTGCGCCGCGTGGACGCCTCCCTCGCCGGCATGGGGGCGGGAGCGGGCAACTGCCCCCTGGAGGCGTTCGTCGCCGTCGCCGACCTCATGGGCTGGCGACACGGCTGCGACCTCTTCCGCTTGATGGACGCCGCCGACGACCTGGTCCGCCCGCTCCAGGACCGACCGGTCCGGGTCGACCGGGAGACCCTCTCCCTCGGCTACGCCGGCGTCTACTCCAGCTTCCTGCGGCACGCCGAGGACGCCGCCGCCCGCTACGGCCTGGACACCCGCAGCCTCCTGGTCGAGGCCGGCCGCCGCGGCCTGGTCGGCGGCCAGGAGGACCTGATCGTGGACATCGCCCTGGACCTGTCCCGACGGCCGTCCTGAGCCGGACGGGGTGCGGGAGTACGCGGCACCGGACTCGGGACGCCGCGAGCCGATCGGTCGCGGTCGTGCGCGGGGTGGCCGGACGTCGTCGTTGCCGCTGACTGGGTCGGCGGCGGCGCGTGGGCGTTGAACGCCATGCCCTTGACGCTGTCCGTCCCTGCCTCGTTCGCCACGAGGAGCGCCGCCCCCTCCGGCGTGGGCCGCATCGGGGACACCGCGGTGTAGCGGGCTTCGAGCGCCTCCGGCGGACCCGGGTGGAAGTCGAGCCCGTACGGCGCCCGGATCCGGTCCCGTAGTGCTCCTGGATCGAGCGGCCGGACACCCGTCGCACGACCTCGCCCGCCAGGATCCCGATCACGAAGCCGTGGTAGTCGGTCTCAACGGCCGCGCGCCGACGCTGGTTCCCGGAAGTTCGTCGGCCTCCGCCGCCGGTCGCGGACGTGCCGTCCGGCCCAGGCACGCTCACCGACCGGTCGGGCCGTCGGCGGTGCGGGTGAGGGCGAGGATTGCCATGTCGTCGTCGCGCGGGCCACCGGTCCAGCGCTCCACGTCGCGCACCAGAGCGTCGATCACCTGGTGCGGTTGCCGGAACGGACCTCGGCCGCGGAACCGATCGGCCGGTTCGTAGAAGGCCCCGGAGGGATCCCGGGCCTCCGTGACCCCGTCCGTCACCAGCAGCAGGGTGCTGTCCGGCGGCAGCGGCCAGGTCTCGGGGTCTGCCTGGGGCACACCGAGGCCGCTCATGCCCAGGGGGTGGCCCGGTTCGCCGGGATCCAGCGTGGCGACGGTGGTGCCGTCGAGGAGGTAAGGGGCGGGATGGCCGCAGTTCAGCAGCCGCACCTCGTGGGCGTCCGGGGGGATCTCACCGAGCAGCGCCGTGACGAACCCCTCCAACTGGATCTCCTCCTCGCGCCGCGCGCCCTCCTTGAACAGGGCGCGCTCCAGTTGGCGGGCCAACGCCGCGAGGTCGGGTGCCTGGTCCGCCTCCACCCGGAACGCGCCGATCAGTACGGCCACCACGCCGACCGCGCCCATGCCCTTGCCCCGCACGTCCGCGATCAGGAGCCTGGTGCCGTAGGGGGTGTCCTGCACCGCGTAGGCGTCACCACCGATCAGTGCCTCGATCTGTGCGGCCTTGTAGAGCGCGGCGACGGCCAACGGGCCGACCCGTGCGGGCGGTGGAGGGAGCACGGCCCGTTGGGCGGCCTCCGCGACGGACCGCACGGTCGCCAGGCGGCGTCCGTGCCGCGCGACCACCCGGTTCACGCCGACGGCGATGAGGCCGGTGAACGCCAGGTTGGCCAGTTCGATCGCCGTTGCGGTGACGTTGCGGAGGTAGCCGCCGGCGAACAGCAGCGCCGCCTCGACCGCGACGACGGCCACGATCGTGTGCCGCAGCGAGAGCAGTGCTCCGGCCACCGTCACGGCGGCGACCAGCAGGTAGTCGCCCCAGTATTCGCGGGGCGACAGGAGGTTCCAGAGGATCCCGCAGACGATCATGGTGGTCGGCAGGAACGAGACGTACCGGGGCCACCGCGTGGAGGAAGGGCCCATCCGCATCCCCGATCCCGAAACCCGCCAACCCGTGCCGTGTCCGAAAACGGATCATAGGCGGCCGTCCGGGAGCACGGCGTGCGCATCGCCGGCCCCGCACCGCAACGGCCCTCGACCGCCCGGCGCGGTCACCGGCGACGGCGGGCCCCGCGGCGAAACGCTCGGGAACACCGGGTCGGCCCAACGGGCAACGTGCCGAACGGGGGCCCGACGGCACGGGGCCGTCCCTCACACAGCGCAATCGCTTCGCCCGGGAGTGCGGTGTTGTGGGGTGGTCGGGTTTCGCCGTCGTGGCGCCGGCAATGCCTTCGGGGCCGCGGACCGGTCCGCCGCGACCGTCGGTTGTGAACTGCCCTGGAGTGCCATGAGCACGGTTGTTGCCCCCAGTGTGTCCGTGTCCGTTCCCTCAGCCCTGATCGGCCCCCTCCTGGCCTTCGTCCTGCTCGACGGTTTCCTCCAGGGCAGTGTCGTGTCCCTGTTGCCCGTCATCCGCGACGCGTTGCACATCGGCACCGGCCAGGCCATGTGGATCACCGCGGCGCAGTTCCTGTCCGCCGCCGTGTGCGTACCGGCCTTCGGACGCCTGGGCGATCTGCACGGCCACCGCCGCATACTGCGGATCGCGCTCGGGACGGTCACCGTCGGCTCGCTGCTGTGCGCCCTGGCGCCGACTCTGGAGGTCTTCCTCGCCGGCCGCGTCCTGCTCGGCCCGCTCAGTTCCCTGCTTCCCCTGTCCGTCGGGCTGGTGCGGGACCGACTGGACACCGCGGGCAGCCGTCGCGCGATCAGCCTCCTCGCCGCGGCCCTCATCCTGGGGGCGACGGCGGGTACGGCGACGGCGGGGCCCCTGGCGTCCGTTGCCGGTGGCGGCCGCACGGTGCTGTGGAACCTGGCGGTGCTGGCCACCGCGGGCTTCGCACTGGCCTTCACCCCGCGGATCGCGGAGACGCTGCGGCTGGCGAGCGGCCGGATGGACTGGACGGGCGCCGTCCTGCTCGGCCTGGGCCTCACCCTGCTGCTCGGCTCGGTGTCCCAGGGGACCGAGCGCGGCTGGCTCTCCCCCCTGGTCCTCGGGGGGCTGCTGCTGGCACCGGTGACCCTGGGCCTGTGGGTGCGTTCCTCGCTGCGCAGCCGTGAACCGCTGGTCGACGTCCGGGCCATGGCGAGCCGCGCCATCTCGCCGGCGTTCGCCTGCGGTTTCGCCGCGGGCGTCGTGGTCCTGGGCGGGCAGGGCGTCACGGTCGCCTTCCTCGACGCCGTTCCCGAGGAGGCCGGGTACGGCTTCGGGCTGCCGCACTGGCAGATCGGCCTGTGGATCGCCGTCCCGGCCCTGATCAGCTTCCTGACCGCGGGCGCCTCGGCCGCCGTGGGCCGGCTGCTGGGCTACCGCGCCATGCTCACTGTGGCGTTCCTCCTGGTGGCCGCCGGCTTCGGGGTGGAGATCGCGGGGCACGCCGTCATGGCGACCTGGTACGCCGGGCACATGCTCGCGGGCGCGGGCATCGGTCTCGCGGTCAGCGGGCTGCCGACGGTCATCACCGAGGGCAGTCCGCGCGACCGGGCGGCGGCCTCGACCGCCGTCTACTACAACCTCAAGACGGCCGGCGGCAGCATCGCCGGTGCCGCGGCGGCCGCGGTCTTCAGCAGCCTGCTGACCCGTTCCACGCAGCAGCCGTCGCTGAACGCCTACTTGTTGCTGTGGGGCATGTGCGGCGTCCTCGCGCTGGCGTCGGCTGCCCTGATCCGCCTCACGCCGCGCACGTGAGTGCCGCCGCCCTCCGTTGCGGAGCACGGCACGACGACGCGGTCGGTCGGGGCCCGAGTCGCACCGCATCGGGACCGGGCACCGGGACCGGGGCCCTCGACCTAAGGCTTGCGGCCCCAAGCGGAGATCAACGGCGCGGTCGCGGTGTCGAGGTGACCGGCGCCGATGTTCGCCAGGTGCTCCTCGATCTCCTCGGCCGTCGCCAGTCCGCCCTCGATCAGCCGGTCACGGATCTGCCGTACGGTCGCGGCCTCCAACGCGCTCCCGACCGGCGAGGTGATCGGGAAGTACGCATCGGCCTCGACGTCGAGCAGTCCCGCGGTGCGCAGTAGCCGGGGCAGCGTCCGTCCGAAGGCGAGTTGGGCGCCCCGCTCGGCGAGCAGCGTGCGGAACCCGCGCCGGATCCGGTTCGCGAGTTCCTGCTCGGGGCCGTGCTCATCGGGGCAGGCCAGCGGCTGCAGCGCCGGATCGGCGTCCTCCACCAGCAGCCAGCCGCCCGGGCGCAGGGCCCGCACCATGGCCCGCAGTGCGGCCTCGCGCTGCGGCACGTGCACCAGGACGAGTCGGGCGTGCACGAGGTCGAAGGGGCCCTCCGGCGGCTCGTCGGCGCCCACGTCGTGCCGTACCACCTCGTACGGCACGCCGGCCGCCGGCATCCATGACGTGTCCAGGTCGGTGGCGAGCACCCGGCCCTCCGTCCCGACCCGCTCGGCCAGCCAGTCGGGCACGCTCGGGCCGCCCGCCCCCACCTCCCAGCAGTTCCAGCCGTCCGCGATGCCCAGTGCCCGCAGGCGCCGGAACGTCACCGGATCGAACAACTCGGCCAGCGCCGCGAACCGCTCGCCGGCCTCGGCCTGCCGGTTGTCGAGCAGATATCCCTCGCCGCGCGCCGCGGCCGCTTCGTGGTCCGTCACCGCCCGAAAGTAACAGGGGCGCTCCGGGCCGAGGTGGTGGCGCGGGTGCCCGCCGACGGCGGCCCCGCGGCGGCCGGCCGGTTCCGCATGTGCGACTGCTAGCCTGGAACGGACGTTGATCGTGTGGTGAGGAGCCCAGACATGGTGGCGGACGACGACATCTCCGGGTGAGGCCCGGGCCCCACAGGCCACCGGCCGGTGCTCAGGAGCGCCGCCGAAGTGGCCGTTTCGTCGTTCCCGCTTTCCCCTTCACGTCTGCCGGGGCTGAGCCTTCTCTTCCCCGGCCGCTTCCCACGAGGTCACCACCATGTCCGACGCTGCCGTCATCTGCTCGAACCTGTCCTTCGCCTGGCCCGACGACACCCCCGTCTTCCAGGACCTCTCCTGCACCGTCGGCACCGGCCGCACGGGCCTCGTCGCACCCAACGGCTCCGGCAAGAGCACCCTGCTCAAGCTGATCGCCGGGGAACTGCGGCCCGGCACCGGTTCGGTCTCCGTGGCCGGCACCCTCGGCTACCTCCCGCAGAGCCTGCCCCTGACGGGCGACCTCACCGTGGCCGAGGTGCTCGGCGTGGCCGCCGTGATCCGCGCCCTGGACGCCGTCGAGTCCGGGGACGTGGGCGAGGAGCACTTCACGACCATCGGCGACGACTGGGACGTCGAGGAGCGCACGCACGCGCAGTTGGACCGTCTCGGTCTGACCGACGTCACCCTGGACCGGAGGCTGCACACCCTCAGCGGCGGCCAGGTCGTCTCCCTCGGCCTCGCGGCGCAGTTGCTCAAGCGCCCCGACGTGCTGCTGCTCGACGAACCCACGAACAACCTCGACCTCGGCGCCCGGCACCGGCTCTACGACGTGCTGGAGGACTTCAACGGCTGTCTGCTCGTGGTCAGTCACGACCGGGCGCTGCTCGACCGCATGACCCGGATCGCCGAACTCGACCGCGGCGAACTGCGCTTCCACGGCGGCAACTTCACCGCGTACGAGGAGGCGGTGCGGGCCGAGCAGGACGTCGCGGAGAAGAACGTCCGCAACGCCGAGCAGCAACTCAAGCGCGAGAAGCGGGAGATGCAGCAGGCCCGCGAGCGCGCCGAACGCCGTGCGAGCAACGCCGCCCGCAACCTCAAGAGCGCCGGCCTGCCCCGCATCTTCGCCGGCAACATGAAGCGCGGTGCGCAGGAGTCCGCCGGGCGGGCCGGGCAGACGCACGCCAACCGGGTCGGCGAGGCCAAGGCCCGCCTGGACGAGGCCGGGCGGGCACTGCGCGAGGACCAGCGGATCACGTTGGAACTGCCGGACACCGACGTGCCCGCCGGCCGCACCCTCTTCCTCGGCGAACAGTTGCGGATCCGGCTCGGCGACCGGGACGTGTTCGCCGGCCAGGGCCTCGACCTGACCATCCGGGGCCCGGAGCGCATCGCGCTCACCGGCCCCAACGGCGCCGGCAAGAGCACGCTGCTGCGCCTGCTCCAGGGCGACCTGGTTCCGGAGGGCGGCGAGATCAGGCGGGCCGACGGGCGCATCGCGTACCTCTCGCAGCGGCTGGACCTGCTGGACGTGGACCGCACGGTCGCAGAGAACTTCGCCGCGTACGCCCCGGACCGGCCGGAGGCCGAGCGGATGAACCTGCTCGCCCGCTTCCTCTTCCGCGGGGCCCGCGCCCACCTCCCCGTCGGCGTGCTCTCCGGCGGAGAGCGGCTGCGCGCCACCCTGGCCTGCGTGCTGTGCGCGGAACCGGCGCCGCACCTGCTGCTGTTGGACGAGCCGACGAACAACCTCGACCTGGTGAGCGCGGGCCAACTGGAGAGCGCTCTCAACTCCTATCGGGGGGCCTTCGTGGTGGTCAGCCACGACGAGCGGTTCCTCCGCGAGATCGGCGTCGCCCGGTGGCTGCGACTGGCCGACGGTGCGCTGACGGAGACGGGGGCTCCCCAGGCGTGACCCGCCGCGCGGCGCCGGGCCCCGGACCAAAGCCGGGGCCCGGCGCGCGGGTCCTCAGATCGCGGCGCCGGTGCCGCCGGTTGCGGAACCGGAGTTGGGGCCGGCCTGGGGTTCGGACTCGGGGCCGCCCCCGCCCCCCCCGAGGGACACGACACCCACGACGGACAAAACCCGCCGACTCCCCCGGCGAGCGAACGACCGTCCGTCACCCTCCTACCGACCACGGACCGTCGGATCGAACGCATCACGAGGCGACTCCGGGGGTGCGGAGCTACATCGATTCGGCGAATATCGGTACATTTGCCGCATGACCCGTGGTCGCTGGAAGTGGTACCTCACGCGCCACAGGCTGCGTGCTCCCCGGTTCTGGCCGTTGCCAGTCACCCTGTTGGGGGCCGGCCTGTTCCTGTCCTGGCTGTTCCCGCTGATCGACCGCGAGGTCACCTACTACGGGGACGAGCTCGGCGAGAGCTTCTTCGCCCACTTGGACAGCGGCTCGATGGCCACCCTGCTCTCCGCCGTCGCGGGCGGCATGATCACCCTGACCGGCCTGGTGTTCACGGCGATCACGCTGGCCATGCAGTTCGGCGCCTCGCAGTTGTCGGTGCGCGTGGTGCCGCTCCTCGGGCAGGACGCCGTGATGCGCTGGGCCATGGGCACGTTCATGGCGACGTTCGTCTACACGTTGATGATCTCGGTCCGGCTCGCCGTCAGCCAGGAGGACTACCGGCCGGTCATCTCGATGTTCTTCGCGATCCTGCTCGCCGTGGTGTGCGCCGCGCTGTTCTTCGCCCTGGTCGGGCGGGTGACGACGGTGTTGAACTCGGGGCTGTTGCTGCGTTACCTGGCCTCCGAGGGCCGCAAGGCCGTGGACCGTACGCACCCGAACGGCGGGCGCACCGCCGGACCCGCGGAGGACGCCACCGCGCCCGCGCCGGACCACGCCGAGCCCGTGGTGATCCGGCTCGGGACCCCGCCCCGGCACGGCCAGACCCTCATCGCCTACGACGACCGCGGCCTGGAACGAGTCGCCCGGCGCACCGGAGCGCGCATCCAACTCGTCCCGGTCGTCGGGGACTTCGTCGCGCAGGAGGCGCCGCTGTTCCTGGTCCGTCCGGGGGCGGGCCCGTGGGTCCGGCGGGACCTGACGCGCCACCTGTTGTTCGGCACCACCTACAGTGCGGGCACCGACCCGGCCGGGGCGCTGCGCGCGTTCGTCGACATCGCGCTCAAGGCACTGTCCCCGGCCGTCAACGACCCCGGGCGGGCCGTGCAGTGCCTGGACCACATCGAGGACCTGTTGGTGATGATCGCCCCCAGGATCGCCGGCCGTCGGGCGGCCGCACCGACCGCGTTCCGGCACCGCACCCGCTCCTGGGCCGATTACGTCTGCATCGCCACCGATGAGATCCGGCACTTCGGCAGTGCGTCGATGCAGGTGCAGCGGCGGCTGCGGGCCCTCTACGCCACCGCGGCCGAGGTCTGCACTCCCGAGCAGGTCGCGCCGCTGCGTGCTCGACTGGCGACGATGGACGCCGAGGTCGGTGCGCAGTGGCCGCAGGAACTGGACGGTCGTCTGGCCCGTCTCCCCGACTCGCAGGGCCTCGGTACGGAGACCGGCGACACCCGCAACGGCCTGGCGCACCGGCACTGAGCCCCACCGGCCCGGCCCGCGTGCCTGGTTGGGTGCCCCCGTCAGCTCGTTGGTGCGGCCGTGCGGCGGGGGTCACCGCGGTGGGTGACCGGGGTTCGGGGTGCGCCGAACCAACGGGCGAGGGCGGCGCACGCGTCGTCCGCGTCGGCGCCTCGACCGGCCCAGCAGACGTGGCCGTCCGGGCGGACCAGCAACGCCCCGGTGCCGTCGGTGGCGGCGGTGCGACCGAGACGATCGGAGGGGTCGAAAGCCTCGCCCCGGTCGACCCGGTCGCGCCAACCGTCCGCCGCGACGGCGACCGCCGTCCCGGCGTCGGCCAGGAGGAGTCCCCGGCCGGCGTCGAGTCGGACGCCGGGCGCCCGCGCCCCCAGCAGCGGGTGGTCCGGCGCGCCCGGCATCGGGTAGCGGATGTCGGTGCCGGCGATCATGGCTGCGACGTGGCGGTTGGCGTCCGGCGCGGCCAGCAGGTCGGCGAGGAGTTCCCGGACCGCCACGGCGTCCGGGTCGGGCAGGGTCAGCGCCATCTGGGCGCGGGTGTTGGCCAGCACCCGCGCACCGACCGGGTGCCGTTCGGCGTGGTACGTGGCCAGCAGTCCGTCCGGGGCCCACCCGCGGAGCACGGCGGCCAGTTTCCAGCCCAGGTTGAAGGCGTCCTGCATGCCGAGGTTGAGGCCCTGCCCGCCGGCGGGGGCGTGGACGTGGGCGGCGTCTCCGGCCAGCACCACCCGGCCGTCGACGTACCGTTCGACCTGCCGGGAGACGTCGACGCCCACCGGACGGCACCCAGTGCGCGCGGCGGTCCCGGGCAGCGGGCCAGCGCCGTGCGCACCTCGTCCTCGGTGACCGGGGCGTCGCGGTCGACGCCCTGCTGCTCCGGGCCGCCGAGGAAGAGTCGGTGCACCCCGTCGCCGAGCGGGAGCAGGAAGGCGCTCCCCGCGGCGTTCGGGCTGAGGTCGGGGAGCCGCCAGGTGTCCCCCGGCATGCGCAACTCCCCTTCCCCATCACGGAGTTCGATGTCGGCGACGGCCATGCCGACCCGCGCGTCACGTCCCGGGAACGGCATGCCCAGGGCGCGGCGGACCGTGCTGCGCCCGCCGTCCGCACCCACCAGGTAGCGTGCCCGGAAGGTTTCTTCGGCGTCCTCGGGCCCGCGCAGGGTGACGGTGACACCCTCCCCGTCCTGCCGGAACGTCGTCAGCTCCCGCCCCCGCAGCACCGGGACCCCGTACCCGGCGAGGTGGTCCTCCAAGAACTCCTCGACCCTGGCCTGCGGGATGCCGACCTGATGGGGGAACTCGGTGTCCAGCGCGCCGTAGTCCAGCGGCAGCCCGGCGAAGTGCCCGGCCGGCAGGAGCGTCAGCGCTCGGTCCAGGACCGGCTCCAGCCAGCCCCGGCAGTGCAGCACTTCCGCGGTGCGCGGCTGGAGGTTGAGCGCCTTGGACCAGCCCGTCCGGCGGGGCAGCCGCTCCACGACGGCGGTCCGCACCCCGACCAGGCCCAGTTCGTTGGCGAGCAGCAGGCCGGTCGGGCCCGCCCCCGCGATCAGCACCTCGAAGTCGGTGTCCACGGCTCCCCCTACAGCTTCATGCCGTGCCGGGTGATGTACCAGTTGTGCCACGTGAGCAGTCCGCCGAGCATCGCCAGCCAGAGCAGGGTGCTGGTGAGCGCGAAGGCGTCCACCGGGATCGTGTAGGCCAGCACCACCCGCACGACCGCGTCCAGCAGGAAGACCGCGCCCCACACCGCCGTGACCAGCCGCAGGTGGTGACGGAACGTCGGCTCCGCTTCCCACCGCGCCTCCCATTCGACCAGGCCGGCCTCGCCGACCTTGGCGATGACGATGCCGCGCGAGGCGGTCATGATGAACGGGCGCCGGGTGAGCAGCGTGCCGAGCACCCAGATCCCGATCGCGGCGGTCAACCAACTGTCCCGGACCAGCAGGACCCGCGGGCTGCCGGATATCAGGGACAGCAGCGTGCCGACCACCACCAGGCTCAGCGTGAACACCGCCATGGCCTCCACCCGGCGCTGCCGCACGACGCCGTAGACGATCCACGGCAGCAGCAACAGGCCGCCGACGACCATCGAGAGCCACTGGCCGACGCCGACCGCGCGCAACCCGTAGTAGGAGCCGAGCGGCAGGGCCAGTTCGAAGAGCAACTGGGCGGCGAGCCGGCGGCGCAGTGCTCTGGTGCGGCGCCGGGCGTCGGCCGCGCCGACCGGGTCCGTTGCGGTCTGTGGTGCCGAGTGTGTCGCCATGGTGCGTTCCCCCGTGTTCGTCGTGGTCATGACGTGCTTCTGGTGGCGCGGTCGAACAGATCGGCCAGTTCCCGGCCGGCGGCCCGCACGTCGAGGGCGGGCTCGTGGGAGGCGCGGCGCACCACGTCGTCGATGGCGGCGCGGATCGCCCGCATCATCACCCAGGGGTCGAAGTCGCAGAACTCGCCGGCGCGCTGCGCCTTGCGGATCTGCTCCACCTGGACGGCGAGGTTCGCCTCCGTCGTCTCCAGGAAGGCGACCATGCCGGGGTCGCCGCCGCGGAGGTTGGAGAGGATTTCGGTGATCGCCGAGAGGTGGTTCGGGTACTCGGCGAACAGGTCGAGGTTGCCTTCGATGGAGGCGCGCAACCGGCCGGCGTAGCTCTCGTGGGCCTCGATGCGGGGCCGCACGTACCCCTCCGCCACCCGCATCACCTCGGCGACGACCTCACGCATCAGGTCGTCCCGCCCGTCGAAGTGGTAGGAGATCATCCCCGTGCTGCTCAGCCCGGCGCGCTCCGCGATCTTCGCGAACGACGCCCGGTGGTACCCGACCTCGGCGATGACGTCGATCGCCGCGGCGACGATCTGAGCGCGGCGCCCCGTCTCGGTGAACGAAGAGCGGGCCCTGCTCCCGGCATTTTGCTTACCTGCGCTGTTCTTTGCTTGCATGAGCAAGACGGTAGCGGGGTTTGCTCACCCGAGCAAGACGGCACGACGGGACGGCATCGGGGACGGGGCGGACATCGGACGCCCACAGGCGAGTCATGGAGCGGGCCCGGACTTCGGCCGCGCGAGCACGCCGAAGGGCCGGCCGGCGTCGTCCGCCGACCGGCCCTTCCGCTGCGCCCTGGGGCCGACCCACGGCGCGCCTTCCCGCGCGCGCCGTGGGTCGGGGCCGGCGACCAGCCGCCGTTGGGTCGACGACCGGCCGAGGGGTACGTCAGCCGAGTCCGCCCATCAGGCCGCCACCCCTGCCCAGTCCGCTGCTGTTGCCCAGGCCGCCCATCGGCCCGCTGCCGGTGCCGAGGCCGTCCATCACCCTGCCGCCGTCGCCGGCGCCACCGGAGTACCGGTCCCCCATGCCGGGCAGGCCGCTCAGGCTTCCCTCGCCCCCGAACATGCCGTCCTCCGGGCCGTCCGAGGGGCCGCCGGCGTTCTGCTGGGCGGGAACCGGTGGGGCGGCGTGGGCCGGGGCGGCCGCTACCGCGAGCCCCACGGCGGGAAGCACGGCCAGCAGCGCGGCCGCGCCGATGCGAGACGGGTTGAACATGGGTGGAGTCCCTTCGTGATCGACCAAGACACTGGAAGCCTGTCCACCCGCACCCGGGATCGCCCGGTACGGGACCGCGAATCACCTGATGAGCGGCTTCCTCCACGGGGAGACGACCCGGATACGCGCGGAACCCGCCACGAGCTGAGCACGGGGCGAGGCCCGCCGACCCACGGTCGGCGGGCCTCGCCCCGCACCGGATCCCCGTCTACGCGAGGTCGAAGGGGGTCGGGTCGTGCCGCTCCCAGATCCGGCGGGACGCCTCTTCCGGGTAGGGCGAGGTCTTCGACTCGACGTCCAGGACGCGAGTCAGCCGTCGCTCGGGCCGGTGGGCGGGCCATCCGGGGTCGCCGGTCGTGGCGAAGCGGACCCATCCCTGCCGGAGTTCCCGGGACGCTGCCACGACCTCCGGCGTCGGCCGGTCGCCGAAGAGGTGCCGGCCGACGGGGCTGTCCAATGTGCCGAACGCCAGGGGCACGTCGAGGCTGTGGCAGGCGCCCAGGACGCCGCCGGACGCCGGAGCCGCCAGGTGCAGCGCGAAGAGGAACGACGTGCCTCCGGCCGCTTGGTTCGCCTGGGCCAGGCGCAGTGAGGGCATGCGGAAGAGGGCGTCGGAGTGCACCAGTTCGAGCAGCTCTTCGGGGGCGGCCCGCGGGTAGGCGGCACGGTAGGCGTCGGCGCCGCCCGGTGCCGGGGCGAACAGGTCCAGGGCCGTACGGACCTCGTCCTCGGTGAAGGTGCCCAGCCGCCCCATCATGACGCTGAACAGCCGGAATTCATCGCGGGTGTGGCCGACGAGGAGCTCGATCCCGCCGGCACGGCCGCCGGCCAGCGCGCCCCAGGGCGTTTCGGTGAGCACCGCGCCGTCGAGGACCGGGCACACGGGGACACCTCTCTGCGAGAGCCGACCCCACCTCGTGCGGCGGCCGGGAAGGTCGGCACCGAGGGCGGTGAGTTCGCCGGCCAGGCGCGCGGGGGCGATGCCGGACAGGGCCTCGGCGTCAGGTGCCGCACCGCCCCGGCCCGCGAGTGCGGCGGTGACTTCTTCCGCCAGCGCGCGGGTGCACAGCGTTCCGGGCACCGAGTGGACGATGGCCCGGCGGAATCCCTCCCCCACGATCGGACTCCCAGCTTTTACCGGTCCGCTGTAATATGTCAATCGTATGGAAAAGGGGAGGCCGACCATGCCCAAGCAGGTGGATCACCGCGAACGCCGCGAGACCATCGCCCGAGCGCTGTGGCGCGTAGTGGAGGAACGCGGCATCGCGCAGGCCAGCGTCCGCGAGGTGGCCCAGGAAGCGGGCATCTCCCACGGCGCGGTGCAGCACTACTTCGCCACCCGGGAAGAGATGGTGGTCTTCGCCATGGACTTCGCGTCCGCACAGACGTCGCTGCGCGTCGCCGAAGGCGTCAGCGGACTGGGCGACCCACCGCACCCCCGCGACCTGCTCCGCGTGATGCTCGTGGAGATGCTCCCCCTCCGTCCCGACGCACGCACGACGAGCCGGATGAGCGCCGCCTACGTCCTGGAGGCACTGCACGACGCGAACATCCGCACCCGCGCACGCGACGGGTTGGCGCACGGCCGCGACCTCGTCGAGCGGATCGTCCGCCAGGCCGTCACCGACGGCCACCTCAGCGCCGACCGCGACCCGGCTACCGAGACCAACCTGCTCCTGGCGCTCACCGGCCTGACCCCGCTCGTCGAACTGGGCGTGATCGAGCCCCAGGAGGCCCTGACCGCCGTCGACCAGCACCTCAACCAGCTGTTTGGAAAAGGAACTTGACCCCGCACCAGCGCCGGCGGTGACGTTCCGGTACGGACGGCCCGCAGGACCGACGGAGAGCGCGCCGCTGTCCCGGACGGGCTGCTACCGCTCCTGCCGTCGCACGGCCTCGGGGGTGACGGGCGTGAAGAAGTTGATCAGATTCCCGTCCGGGTCCCGGAAGAGGAGGGAGCGGTTGCCCCACGGCATGGTCGTCGGCCGCTGGACGAACACGCAGTCCAGCGACGTCAGGCGCGCGTACGCGGCATCGACGTCCGCGACGCGGAATTCGGTGATCACGGTGTGGTTGGCGGCCGGTCGGGCGGAGTCGGCGCCGAACAGCGCCACGGTGCGGTCGCTGGCGATCGCCAGCGTGCACGCCTCCGTCGCCAACTCGGCGAATTCAGGGGTGGACCACGTCGCGGGGACGGCGGTGACCCCTTCGTAGAACGCGACGAGACGGGCCACGTCATGGGTGATCATGCGGAGAGAAACGAGGTTCACGAACGGCTCCAGGGAGAGGCGACGCCGGATGCGGCGAACGGACGCCTGAACGTTAGAACCAATAGCGGACAGGATCCGCCCGGTATGGGCGGCAGACTTGTCCGGGTGACCACTACGACCACTCGGGTGCTCGCCCTGCTGGAGATCCTCCAGGGCGGCGGCATCCACCCCGTCCCCGACCTGGCCGCTCGCCTGGCGGTCGACGAACGCACCGTCCGCCGCTATGTGGGCCACCTGTTGGATCTCGACGTGCCCGTCGACGCGGTCCGCGGCCGGTACGGCGGCTACCGACTCGCCCCCGGCTACCGGATGCCGCCACTGATGCTCACCGACGAGGAGGCGCTGGCCGTCGTGCTCGGCCTCCTGGCCGCACAGTCGGCAGGACTGGTCACCACCTCGGCCGCGGCGAGCGAGAGCGCCGCGGCGAAACTGCGGCGCGTGCTGCCCAAGCCCCTGGCGCGGCGCCTGGCAGCGCTGTTGGAGACGGCCGACGTCACCGCACGGCCGCGCCCCGGCGCCGCTCCGGAGACGGCCGTGCTGCTCGGCCTGGCGGAGGCCACGCACCAGCAACGGCCGGTGGCGCTCACCTACACCGATCGCAAGGGCCGCCGCACCGACCGCACCGTCCTGCCCTACGGCCTCGTGGCGCACGCCGGGCGCTGGTACCTGGCCGGCGCGGACCCGGCCGCCGGCGACGGGGACGGGGACGGGGAGGGGGCCGTGCGAACCTTTCGACTGGACCGGATCTCCGCCCTGAGCGTGCGCTCCGGCTCGTTCGTCGTCCCGGCGACGTTCGATCCGGTGACACGGGTGCTGACCGGCCTCGCGCGGACGCCCTGGGCCCACGAGGTGTCCGTGCGCGTCCGTGCCGACGTGCCGCACCTCCGCAGGCACCTCCCGGCCGACCTCGCCACGGTGTCCCCGATCGCCGCCGCGGCGGGGACCGACGACGCGGATCCGGCCGAACGCGACGGCGAACCCGGCGGAACGCCCGAAGCGGACCGGGACGGGTGGGTGCGGGTCCGGATGCGCGCCGAGCGGCTGGACTGGATTCCGCCCGTACTGGCCGCACTGGACCGCCCGTTCGTCATCGAGCACCCCGCGGAACTGCGCGACCTCGTGCGTGCACTGGCCCGGCGCCTGGATGCCTGCGCGGATCAGTGAGGGCGTGGTCGAACCGGGGCGCGCCCGCCGACGTCCGCGGGCCCCGGCGGCCCGGACGGGGTCACTCCTGCACGGCGGTCGGCACGTTGTCGACGAGGGTGAAGTAGTCGGTCGTACCGGTGACTTCGAAGAGGCGGCGCACCACCGGCTGGAAGGGGCCGGCCACCAGGAGCCTGCGTTGCCGGCGATGGTGGGCCCGTTGCGCGCCGAGCAGGACGTGGAGGACGGTGGAGTCCGCGAAGTCGGTGAGGGAGAGGTCGACCACCGTCCTTCGGGCCGCGTGCGACTCCGCCAACGCACACGCCTCTTCCAGGAGAGCGGCACTCTCGTGGTCGAGGGAGCCGGTGACGCGGATGACGAACACCTGATCCTCAACTGCGTGGGTGACCACGGCCGGTGTGGGTGCGTGCATGGGTGACAGGATGTCACGGATGGTGGTCGAGGCACTCCCGGAGATCACGGGTCCGGCCGAAATGAGCGTGCACGTGACGCGTCCGGCCGGCCGGGCCGGGGACCGTCGGCCGGCCCCCGCGGCGGGCGGCAGGGCCACCGGATGATCGGCACACGCAGCGGCGCGGAGGAATTGGCCGGGGGCGGATTGCGCACGGAAGCCGGGCGGTGGAATGGTGGGCCGCAGCCCCCGCCGGCACGACCAGGAAAGGTGAGCGGCTCCGGACGGCCCCGGGGCCCGACACGTGGTGAACCCCGCAAAACGCTCGGCCGACAATGCCTGGAGCGACGCGGCGCTGCACGCTGCGCCCTACCCGGTCCTCGTGGCCGACCCCGTGGGAACGGTGCGTCGGGCCAACGAGGCGTTCGGCCTGCTGGTGCCCGACGCCATCGAGGGCAGCGCACTGTGCGAGGTGCTGCCCGGCTGGCTCCTGCTGGCCCACGACCGGCTGTCCGCGGCACCCGAACCGCCTGCGCCGCCGCCGCGGGGCGAGGTGGCCGGCCGCAGCTTCGAGGCCCATGCGACCCGCCTGCCCGAGGGCGAGGTGGTGTGGTGGCTGACCGACGACACCGACGTCCGACTGGCCGAACGCCGACTGCTCCAGGAGCGCAACCGGACCGCCTTCCTGGCCCGGGCCTCCAACGAACTGCTGTCGTCGCTGAACTTGGACCGGTGCATGGAGGTGGCCGGCCGGTTGGCGGCCGCCCACCTCGCGGACGCGGCCGTCGTCATCGCTCCCCCGCGCGGCCGGGTGCTGTCGGTGGTGTCCGCCGACAGCACAGGTGCGCACAACCGCCAACTGACCGGTTTCGCACCGGAGTCGGTGCCCGGCCTCGCCGAGGCGCTGCGCGGGTTCCCGCCGGTGCCGTCCCGCTGGATCGATCCCGCGGCGGCCCCCGAGTGGCTGGTGCCCGACAACTTCGGCCCCGTGGGGGCGATGGTCGTCACCCCGCTGCCCGGCCACGGCGTACCGGCCGGTGCGCTGGTCCTGCTGCGGCGGGCCCACCACGCCGCGTTCAGCGAGAGCGAGGAGTCCTTCGCGCGGCTCTTCGCGGCCCGGGCCGGGGCGGCGATGTCCGCGGCCCGGCTCTACGCGGAACAGGCGCAGATCACCGAGACGTTGATGCGCGAGCTGCTGCCGCCGCGCGTCGGCCAGGTCGGCGGCGTGGAGTTCGCGGCCCGCTACCGCGCGGCCAAGGACGGCGAGCGCGTCGGCGGCGACTTCTACGACATCCATCCGGCCGCGGCGCCGCAGGACGAATCACTGGTGGTGCTGGGCGACGTCTGCGGCAAGGGGCTGGACGCCGCGGTGCTCACCGGCAAGATCCGCAACACCCTGCACGCGCTGCTGCCGCTGTCCGGGGACCACGTGCGGATGCTCCGGCTGCTCAACGGCGCACTGCTCAGCTCCCACCACACCCGGTTCGCGACGCTCGTCGTGGCCTCCGCACGCCGCCGGGCGGACCGGGTGGAGCTGCGGGTGACGTGTGCCGGGCACCCCGCTCCGTTGGTCGTCCGGGCGGACGGCCGGGTGGCGGAGGTCGAGACCCACGGCAACCTCGTCGGCGTGCTCCCGGAGATCGATGCGGTGACCGCCCCGCTCACCCTCGCCCCCGGCGAGTCCCTGGTGCTCTTCACCGACGGCATCACCGAGTCCAAGGGCGGCCCGCTGGGCGACGAACTCTTCGGCGACACACGGCTGCGACGGGCGCTCGCCCACTGTGCGGGGATGCCCGCCGAGGCGGTGGCGGAGCACGTCCAGATGCTGGCGACGGAGTGGGTCGGAGTCAACAAGCACGACGACATGGCCGTGGTGACCGTCACCGCGCCGCGGGGCTCTTCGCGCCGGGCGCCGGGCGGCACCCCGACGGAGGGACACGGTGCATGACGACGTCCTCGGTGCCCCCTGCCCCACTCACCGCCGGGGACCAAGTCCCCTCCTGCACAAGCCGGTTGTGGGAGGCGGTCCGTGCCGGTGACGAGCACGCCGCCGGCACCGGCGTCCGGGACGCGCTGACGGACGGCGTGCCGCCGGAGACCCTGTTGCTGGACGTCATCGGCGGCGTCCAGCGGAGGGTCGGCGTGGAGTGGGCGGCGAACCGGCTGAGCGTGGCGCAGGAGCACGCGGCCACCGCGATCAACGAGCGGGTCATCGCCCTGCTCGCGCAGCACCCGGAGGTCCCGCCCGTACCGCCGGCGCGCGGCCGGATCACCGTGGCCTGCGTGGACGGCGAGTGGCACGCGTTGCCGGCCCGGCTGTTGGCCGAGGTGCTGCGGCTGCGCGGCTGGCGGGTGGACTACCTGGGCGCGCAGGTCCCGGCTCCGCACCTGATCGCCCACCTCCACCTCACCAACCCGGACCTGGTGGCGCTGTCGAGTTCCCTGGTCACCCGGCTGCCCACCGCGCACGCCACGATCACCGCCTGCCAGGCCACCGGGGTGCCGGTGCTGGTGGGCGGGGCGGCCTTCGGGAGTGACGGCCGTCACGCACGGCAGTTGGGTGCCGATGCCTGGGCGCCGGACGCCCGGCAGGCGGCGCAGCGGCTGCAGCGCCCCCTGACCCGCCGGAAGGCGGACCACCAGGCGATCGACGACCTGCCGCACCTGGCGGACCAGGAATACGCGCTGGTCGCCAGGGGCTCCCGGCAGTTGGTGCGGGAGGTGCTGGCCGGTCTGGAGACCCGTTTCCCCGCGCTGCTGGACTACGACGACGTGCAACGGGACCACACCGCGCAGGACGTCGCGCACCTCGTGGAATTCCTCACCGCCGCCCTCTACACCGACGACACCGAGCTGTTCAGCGGTTTCCTGGTGTGGACGGCGGACGTCCTGCGCGCCCGAGCGGTGCCCCCGGAATCGCTGCTGCCCGCCCTGGACCTGCTGGAGCGCGCGCTGCGGGACTTCCCCCGGGCCGTGGGACTGATCACCCGCAGTCGGCGGACCCTCTCCCGCGCCCGGCGCGCCTCCGGGCCGCCCGCCACCGAACAGCTCGACCCTGGGCAGCCCGCATGACCGATCCGTCCCCCGCCCGGATACTCCACCTCTCCTCGACGGCCGTCGGTCCCGACGTGCTGCGGATCACGGTGCGCGGCGAACTCGACGTCGACAGCGCCGCAGAGTTCCAGGACGCCGTGACCGAGCACCTCGCCGCCCGCACCGGCCTGCGGGCCCTGTGCGTGGACTGCGGCGGGCTGGTGCTGTGCGACTCCATGGGCCTGTCCGCGCTGCTGATGGTCCACCGTCGCACCACCGCGCTGGGGGTGTCGTTGCATCTGGAGGAGCGCCCACCCGCACTCGACCGGCTACTGGCCGTGACCGGCACGTTGGCCCATCTGACGGCTCCGCCCGCTGCCGCCACGTCCACTCCGCCGTCGTCGTGAAGCGGGAACGGCCGGGGCGTGACCAGGCCGTGTGGCAGAGTGACCCTCTGATGCACGAATCGCAGTACGGCGGGTAGACGCACACCCGAGGCCGGACCCTGCACCACCAAGGAGGTGAACGGTGGCTCTCACCGCGGAACTGCCCGCTACCTCAGGCGAAGCGCGTGACCGCGTGCTCGCCCTGCTGCGCGCCGGCCACCGGCAGGTCGACGACGTCGTGGTGGCCGACGCCTTGTTGATCACCTCGGAACTGGTCACCAACGCCCTGCGGCACGCCGGTGGAGTCACCGGCTTCACCGCCCGCATCAGCAGCGATCGGCTCGAAGTGACCGTCGAAGACGCCAGCCCGGTCCGCCCGTTCGTGCCGTCCGACACCCGTGACGGCCGGATCGGCGGCTACGGCTGGTCGCTGGTCGGCCGGCTCGCCACCTCCGTCGTGATCACCTCGACGGTGTTCGGCAAGGGCATCCACGTCACGCTGCGCCTGCGGTGAGCAGTGCCGGGCGCGCGTCCGGGCATTTGGCGAGCACCAGGAATAGTTGGAGATCATCGGGGCAGGCGCCCCCTCGTCACGGATCAAGAACGAGGTCCGCCCGGAGCCGGCCGACGCCTGGCCCGGTCTGCCGCAACCGCTCCGCTCGGGCCCGGCACGGACGGACTGCACGACCGGGTCTGCCCCGGTGACCTGCGCCTTCCGGCGGCACGAGCCGCCCGGCGCACCGTCGGTCCACCACGGGGTCGATCCACGACAAGGGAGCCGACACATGTCGCATGCCGATCTGCTGAGCGTGGAAGTCACCGTCATCGACGAGCGGACGGCGGTGGCGGCCGTGTGCGGTGAGCTCGACACCGCAACCGGAACCGCCCTGCACCACCAGCTCGCCAATCAACTCGCCCACGGCCGACGCCATCTCGTACTCGACCTGCGGGACGTGCCGTTCATGGATTCCTCGGGGCTGGGCGTCATCATCAGGGTGCACAACGACACCAAGAAGGTGGGCGGAAGCGTGCAACTGGCCGCCGCTTCCCCGGTCGTCCGGCGGCTGCTCCACCTGACGGGGATCAGTGTCAGCATGCCGGTCCAGGACACCCCCGAGGAGGCGCTGTTCGCGCTGGCCACCGCGTCCCTGCCGGGCCCGGCGTCGTCCTCCTGAGGCCCCCGACCGGCGCTCGCGGTGCCCGGACCCCGTTCTGGCCGGATTCCTCCGCGGCACGCATTCCTCGGCACGAACGGGGTAAGCGCCGGCAAGGATGCCCGCGGGGGTCGGGCACGGAGGGAGACGTGATGACCATCGTCGTGAACGACACCGCGGATCCGGCGCAGACCACGGCACGCGACGACGGTCTCCCGGAGGTCAGGCGGCCGCGTGCCGTGGCGCCGCGGGACGCCCGCGCGCTCTCCAAGCAGTTCTTCGACCGGCTGCAGGAGCTCGAAGAGGGCACCCACGCGTACCAGTACGCACGGAACACCCTGATCGAGATGAACATGTCGATGGTGCGCTACGTCGCCCGTCGCTACCGCCATCGCGGCGACGACATGGAGGACATCGTCCAGGTCGGCACCATCGGTCTGATCAAGGCGATCGACCGCTTCGACCTCTCCCGCGAGGTGGAGTTCTCCACCTTCGCCGTCCCGTACATCCTCGGTGAGATCAAGCGGTTCTTCCGGGACACCGGCTGGGCCGTGCACGTGCCGCGCCGGTTGCAGGAGTTGCGCACCGAACTCGCCAAGGCCAAGGAGCAGTTGCACGCCGCGCTCGACCGCGACCCCACCGTCGCGGAGCTCGCGGCGCACCTGAAGCTGTCGGAGGAGGAGGTGATCGAGGGACTCGTCGCGGCCAACGGCTATTCCGCGGACTCCCTGGACACCCCGGCCGACCCCGACCCGGGCGACCAGCGGCGCGCGCTGACGGAGGTGCTGGGTGCCCACGACCCGGCCCTGGAGACCGTCGAGGACCTCCACACCCTCGCGCCGCTGCTGCGGCAACTCGACGCCCGTGAACGGCGCATCATCGAGCTCCGCTTCGGTCAGGAGATGACCCAGTCGCAGATCGGGGCCGAGCTCGGCGTGTCGCAGATGCACGTCTCCCGGCTGCTCAACCGCACGTTGAGCCGGCTGCGCACCGGCATGCTCAAGGACGGCGCGCCGGCCCCGTCGTCCGGCTCCTGAAGGCGGTGGCCGGTCCGCCCCACCACTGTGGGGGGACCGGCCGGCCGCTCAGCTCAGCGCAGGTACTCCTCGATCACCTCGACGCCGCGCACGGCGCCGCCGCTCTCCCGGACGACCTTCCGCATCCGGTCGAGGTTGGCGCGGACCGCGTCGTCGGACGCGACCCTGGCCACCGCGGCCCGCAGCGCCTCCGCGGTCACCGTGCGGGCGTCGAGCTGCTCGCCGAGCCCGAGCTCCTGCACCCGTCCGGCGTTTGCGGCCTGTTCGGGCATCTGCGGGACGGCGATCAGGCCGACGCCGTAGTACAGGGCCTCCATCGTGGAGTTCATCCCGGTGTGCGAGACGAAGGCGGTGGCCCGCTGGAGCACTGCCGGCTGCGGGAACCGCGCACGGACGTCGAACGACGCCGGGATCGGCCCCAGGGCGGCCGGGTCCAGCCCACCCACCGACATCGCCACGTGGTACGGCTCGTCGGCGAAGGCGTCGATGCAGGTGCGGTAGAACTCGGGGCGGTCGTTGAAGACCGTGCCCAGCGAGACGAACAGCACCGGGGCCTCGGGGTCCGGCGGCGACCACGGTTCGTCCGCGCGGCTGCCGAGCGAGGGACCTATGAAGTGGAACCGCTCGTCGAAGGAGTCGCCGGCGGGCTGGAACTCCCTCGGTATGAACACCAGGTTGAGCTTTTCGGTGACGTCCAGCAGGTGCGCCGGGTCGAGCGCGACACCGTGTTCCGCGGCGAACTCCGCGCAGTCGGCGCCGATGGCCGCCGTGATCGGGTGCGCCCCGTCGGTGCCGGTCATGAACTGGGCGAAGAGCGAATACGTCTCGTTCGAGGCGAAGTTGGGGATGAGTCGGACGGCCGGCAGGTCCAGTTCCTCGGCCAGCACCCGGGCGGACCAGTTCATGGCGTCGTAGCAGATCGCGTCCACCGGCGTGGTGGCGCAGTAGTCCCGGAGCACCGGGTAGGCCGTGCGCATTCCGGCGAAGAGGTGGCGCATGAAGAGGCCGAAGGTCTCCGGGCCGAATTCGGTGGGCCGGTCGATCGGCGGGAGCGGCGGCAGCTCCACCCAGTGGGCCCCGGACCTGGTGACCGCCTCGGCGTGTTCCGCGCTGGTGGCGTAGTCCACGCGGTGGCCGCGGCGGACGAGTTCCTCGACCAGCGGAAGTGTGGGGTTGATGTGCCCGTGACCGAGCAGGGCCACGAATAACAGGTGTTTCGCCATGGCGAAAATCCTATCGATCGTGGATTCTCGCCTCCTGTCCGCCCCTCGCCGGCGCCCCGCCGGCACCGGCCGCGGTCAGTGTTCGGAGGGCATCCGGCGCCCGAGGTTCCGTGCCAAGTGCCGTGCGGCGTGCGACCCTTCGCCGTCGCCCGCCGCCAGCAGACGCAGCAGCTCGATCGCGGCCCGTGCCTCACGCAAGGTGAGCAGGGGCAGTCGTTCCTCGTCCAGATCCACCACACCGTCGACGAGGCTGAGGAGGCGGTCGTTCATATCGCTCATGGACGGGTTAACGGCCACTCACATCGCTGGTTACGGCGGGGGTCAGCGCAGGCCCAGGCAGGGCAGCCAGTCGCGGGCGCCGCCGGTGGCGGTGAGCACGGCGCTCAGGGTGCCGCCGGCGCCTCCCAGGAGGCTCATCCGTTCCTCCCCCAGCGCGCGGGTGCCGGCCCGGTGGGCGTCGAGGTGCGCCAGGAGACGGGCGCGCAGTGCGGTGGCCGACGGCAGCCGGGCGTGCCGGTGCAGCGCGTCGGCGACGGCAAGCACCCCGGCGGCGCCGTGGCAGAGGCCGAGGCGGTCGCCGAGGTGGTCGCCGAAGAGGTGGAAGTCCTCGTCGTAGCCGGCGGCGAGGGTGTCGAAGGCGGCGCCGGCAAGGTCCCGGACCGCGGGGTCCCGGAGGGTGTCCCCGGCGTCCCACAGCGCCCAGCTGACGCCGGGGGCTCCGTAGCACCACGCCTGTCGGCGGCGGGCCCCGCCGGGCGGGGCGGCTTCCGGCCCCGCGCCGTCCCAGGAGCGAATGCCCCGCGCGTCGACGAACGACTGGCCTCGCAGCCAACGGCTCGTCCGCCGCAGGGCCGCGGCGAGTTCCGGCGCCGCGCTCGCATCGCCCTCCTCCGCCTGCCGGGCGGCCACCGCGAGGGCGGTCAGGACGCCGGCGACGCCGTGGCCCGTGCCCGTGTTGATCCGCCCGTCCAGCCAGCTCAGTTGCGGATGCTCCGGATAGTGGGTGCGCAGTCCGTCGAGCCCGTCGGCGGCGCAGAGCGCGGCCAGGCACCGGCCGAGGCGGACGAGCACGCGGTGCCGCTCAGGGGCGGCGGAGCTCAGTGCGAGGAGGGTGCCGGCGGGGCCGAGGATCAGGTCGTAGTCCCGGAAGGTGACCGCTCCGGGGGTGGTGCGTTCGGCGCCGGCCAGGATGCGTGCGGGGAGCCGGTCGGCGAGGCGGTCGGCGACCTGGTGCAGGGCCGGGTGGAGGGTGGCCGCCTGGCGCAGCCCGACGAGGGTTCCGGCGAGCCCGCCGTCGTAGAGGCCCGGGTGGCCCGCCCCGCGTCCGGCGGTGCGGGCCCACACGGCGGTGGCGCGGCTCGCCGCGGCCGTGGCGACGGGGTCGCCGCGGTCGGCGACCAGTCGGGCGAGGACCGGGACGCCCGGGTCAGAGGGGTGGCCGCCGGCGCCCGGTGCCTGGCCGGTGCCGGCCCGCTCGACGTACCGGTCGAGGAGCAGCACCGCGTCCTGGAGGGCGTGGGCCCGCCACCGGGCCTCCCGAGCGGGTGAGGGGCGCGGGTGCACGGCGGCGGTGTGTCCGGTGCGGGAGTGCAGGGGCATGGGTGCGGCGTCCTCCAGGGCAGGGAGCCGTCCGGCGGGATGCCGGACGGCTCGTTCAACCTCGTCTGCTGCGAACTGGGTTGACGGTCCGTCGCGCCGCGGCTCTCCTCCGCGGCGGGTGGATCATCCGGTCAGCAGACGACCCCGGAACAGAAGAGCACCGTGTCGCAGACGACGACCGTGCAGACGCCGGAGCAGCCGCCGGTGTACGCCTCGGCGCTGGGCAGTTCGGACTCGGTGATCCGGGCGTCCAGGTCGCCGATGAGGTTGTCGAGGTCGGTCAGTTCGATGGTTGTGGGCATGACTGCCCTCCTTTTCTCGGTGTGCGGTTCCGCCCCGGGGGTCGTCCCTCTGGAGGGGCGTCCGGGGTGGTCTGGGGCCTCGGTCGAGGCGGGGGCGGTGCGGACCAGTGCCGCAGGGCCGCGGCGGCGCGGGCCGCCAACTCCTCGGGGTGGGCGTCGTACGGCGTCCGCAGCTGCACCTGGGCGGCGACCGGTGCCCCACCGTGCACGGCGTCGCGCACCGGCGAGCGGCCAGGTGCGGGCAGTGCCTCCTCGACGATCAACGCCCCGTCGGGCGTGGCGGCCCGCAGTCGTTCCAGGACGTGCAGGGCGGGCAGCGCCGCCAGGTCCACGGGTACCGGTTTGGCACCGGGCGCCGGGCGGGCGAAGCAGAAGCGCGGCAGCTGCCGGGTGCGCCGGAGGACGGCGAGGGACGTCACCTTGTCGGCTTCCCGGGTTCCGGGCTCCCACAGTTCCGCGACGGGCACCCGCCAGGCGGCGGGGCTGACGACCAGGTCCCCGCCCACCGACAGCCGGGGCACCCGCCCTGCCGTGGGGAACGCCCCGATCAGGCCGCCCAGTTGGACCACGTGCTGGGTGGCCGGGTGGGCGGCCGCCATCAGCAGGCGGGTGAGCCGGTCGTAGGGCGGGGCGGGGTTCCGGGTGGCGTGGTGGACGGGGAAGACCCGCGCCCCGTCGACCTCGGCGAGGACGTGGCGGCCGTCGGAGCGGAGGGTGAGCCGGTCGAGGGGGAGGTGGTGGACGGGGCGGGGAGCGTTCCCGCCCGGCGGCCGGGGCGTCGCCACCGCTCCGCATACACCATCTTCGCCACAACTCCCGTAGTACAGCGCGGTGTTGGCGTCTCCGGTGGACCAGTCGGTGAGCACGGGACGCCGTACGGCGTTGGCGGCGCGGGCGTCCAACGGGGGGACCAGCACCTCGACGAAGCGGACGTCCGCGGCCCGTTCGAGGGCGGCGAGGAAGGCCCGGTAGGCGGCCGGTTGGGGGTAGCCGCCCCGGCCGGCGTGCAGGGCGTGCAGTGCCTCGGCGAACCGGGCGTCGAGCACGCCGGCCGGGGAGACCGTCTCCAGGACGGCGACCGGCCCCTCGGCGTCGAGCGGGCGCAGCAGGCAGTCCGCCGGCCAGGCGGCGAGAAGTTCGGGGGCCTCGGGCGGGGCGTGGCAGGCGTCCAGCAGCGGGCCGTCGAGGTCGATCCGTGCGTCGTCGAGGTGGGCTGCGAGGTGGGCGAGCAGGTGGGCGTATCCGGAACCGGGCGTCCTGGCGGGGTGCCAGCCTTCGTAGCGGCGGCGTGTGGTGGCGGTGGTCGGGCGGTCCGTCTCGGCGGAGGGGTCGGCGGGCGGGGCGGTCAGGAGGTCGGCGACCGAGCGCGGTTCGGGGCCGATGTCCGCCGGCCCCGGGTACGGCTGCGGGGTGGTGCCGGTGGGGTCCGTGGGGGGACGGTCTTCGGCGCGCAGGGCGGCGAGCCGGGTGGCGAGCCGCAGTCCGCGGGTGATCCGGGCCAGGGCGAGGGCGTCGAGGCGGGCGTCGAGGGTGCGGTAGGAGTCGACGAACCACGTGGCGTCCTGGTGGGGCGGCGCGGCGTCGGTGGCGTGCGGGCCGATGCCGTCGCGAGCGTCCGGGGCCGCTGCGGTCGCCGGGGCCGGATGGTCGTCGAGGGCGTGGTGCGGCGGGTGGATCCGTGCGGCGGGGGTCCAGTGCGTGCGGCGTTGCGCCGGCGCGGCACAGAGTTGCAGGACGCCCAGCCGCAGGAGGTGCTGGAGGAACCCGCGGAGCGCGGTGGTGGCCCGCCGCCGCCCTTCAGGGGTGACGTTCGCCGGGGTGGTCAGGCGCGCCGCGATCAGGGCCTCGACCTCGGCGAACGGGCGGGGGCCGGGCGCGAGAAGCGCCAACACCGCGTCCAGGACCGGTGTGCGGCGCAGTTCGATCCGGCGCAGGCGGGAGCCCCGGGAGCCGGTGTCGACGACCGCGCAGCGCAGCACGCCGGTGGGCATCGGGCAGTGCAGGGGCGTCAGGGCGAGGAGGCCGCCGGGGCCGGCGGCGGCCGGTCCGGCGTCGCGGAGCCGTTCCCACAGCAGGTGGACGTTCTCCATGCTGCTGGTGGCGCCGGCCCCGGCCCGGGCGGGCGGCGCGACGAGGGAATCACCGGCCGCGGCGGCGCCGAGTGCGGGTGCGGGGAAGACGGGGACGGCGGCGAGTTGGCCGAGCCAGTCGCGCGGGGTGGTCTTGGCGGCGGCTCGGGCGGCCACCCGCCAGACGTAGCCGGTGTACTTGCGCAGCCGTTTGCCGTGCCAGGGTTCGCCGGCCGCCGCCCGCCGGGGGAAGTCCGCGGCGATCCGGGGTGCGGTGGCGCCGAGGTGGCCGCGCAGGACCGGGTCGTGGTGCAGCAGGTCGAGGGCCAGCCGGCCCACCCGTGCGCGGTCGGTGGCGACCGCGGCGGCGCATGCGGCCCGCGCCGCGGCCAGGTCCGCCGCCCGGTCGGCCAGCTCCGTGAGGGCGTCGGCCAGCAACGGGTCGACGCCGGCCACCGTCTCCAGGACGGGGAGGTCCGCGGGTCCGGGGGCGGTCCCGGCGTGCAGTCTGCGGCGCAGGGCGAGCACCGCGCCGCGAGCGGCGTCGGCCAGGCGCGGGTGCGGCACGACGCCGGTCCCGAGCCGGTCCCCCAGTGCCGTGGCGCGGGCGGTGTGGCGTGCGTCCCGCTCCGCCAGGTCAGCGGCCCAGGTGAAGAGCGGTTCGTTGCCGGCGGACGCCCAGAGCGTGCCCGGCAGTCCGGCGATGCGGACCAGTGCGGTCGGCCCGACGGTGCCGGGCGGGGGTGCCGCCGCGGCCGGTGGGCGGGCGTCGGCGGCGTCCGGCGCGCGGCGCGTCATCGGGGCTCCCCGTCATCGGCGAGCGCCTCGGCCAGCAGGCACTGCCGGGCGAACGACATCCGCGCCCGGTTCCAGTGGAAGACCACCGCGTAGGCGGCGGCGCGTCGCGGGCCGGTGGTGGCGGCGCCCGACTCGAAGTAGCCGGTGCGCCATCGTCGGGCCGTCTCGCCCAGGGCCGCGGCACCCTCGGCCAGGGACGCCCGCTGTTCCTCGGGGAACGAAGCGAGCATCCGCTCGCCGGGCCGTGTCCAGAATTCCCGGATGCCCTCGGCGGCCCGCCGCCACGCCGCCCCTCCTCCGGGCCCGTGCCTGTCGCGGGCGGCGGCGGTGAGCCGGCGTCCGGTGTCCTCGCGCACGACGTCCCACACGCCCCGGTGCTCCCACCCGACCACTCCCAGCCCCGCGAACACCTCCCGCAGCATGAACAGCGAGCGCCGCCAGGCCGTGGCCTCCCCCTCGGGGCACGGATGGCGGGCGTGGTGGTCCAACCAGGCCAACGAGTCGTCCGTGAACAGCCGGTGCACGTAGGGCATCGACGCCCGGCCGCCGAAGAGGTACTGCTCGGGCTCGTACACCACGCCCAACGGCGGCTGCCGCCAACCGCCCCGTTCGGCGAAGTGGTGCGTCAACTCCGCCCGCAGCGCCTCCCGTTCACCGTCCGGCGCCTCGAACCGCACCCGCAGCCCGGGCTCCTTGTGCATGAAGAAGAAGTTCTGGGCGCGGCCGGTGTCGAGGAGTTCCCGGGCGACGGCGCCCAGCCAGTCGTACGCCGGGAGGTGACCGTCCGGCGCGGGCGCGAGGTTGAACTGGACCCAGGACGTCCCCGCGGTCCGCTGCCGCACGGCGGCCAGGCCGGCGGCCAGGAACGCGGTGCGGGCCCCGGGGAGTTCGGAAGCGTCCGCACAGGCGGGGAGGGCGGATATCTCCAGGGCTCCGGCGTTGCGGAGACAGTCCGCGAGCAGGTCCGTGACCATCAGCATGTACGTTCCTCCGGCACCGAGCACCGAAGCCCCGCCGGTCGGCCGGGGCACAGGAATGCGGGGCCCGAATCGCCCCGCCCAGACGACTTCCCGGCCCGCTCACCGATAACGTCATTATCCGCATTCTTCATATATTGAGCAGTTGTGCGCCGGAGGTCCGAGGTCTCGCACCGCTGGCTTGCGCCGTGGTGCACGACGGCACGGCACCGCAAGGCGAGTTCCCACCGGCCCCGACATCGTCCCGCCCGCCGAGGGCTCCCTGACGCGACGGACCTCCCGCCCGGTCCGCACGGCTTCCCCGCCACCGCCCGCGCCTCCGGCCGTACCGCCCCTCGCGCCCCAGGGGTGGCTCCCGGCGCACGCGCGGGCGCAGGCGCCGGGAGCAACGGCCGTCTTGGGTGTCAACTCATCGTCACAGCAAAGGAGTTGCCAAGCCGACGGAACCCCTTCCGGGTCCGACGACCGGGAGTCATACTGCCCCCATAGCAACTCCGTCAACACCTCGCAACAGGGGACGAGTTCGATCACGGGGGTGCATGATCTTGTCCTTCCCCGAAAAACCAGCGACCGCTCCGTCGAACACTCCATCGCCGACGGACCCCTCCTCGCCATCCGACGGACCGCCCTCCGAGCAGGGCCTCAGCGAAGCCACCCGCCTGCTGTGCGCGGGGGTCTACTTCGACGGACAGTTCCGTCGCCGCGTCATCCAGGAACTGGTCGAGCACGAGGAGCGCCCGATAGCGCCCTCGCTCGGCTTCGACGCCCTGCCGGTCCTCGCCCACGCGCTGTCGGCGCGCCGCCGGGAGGCGCAGACCGGGCTGTTGCTGTTGGCCGTCTGGGCCGTGTTCATCGGGCTCGACCTGGCCGACGTCGGTGCACAGTCGCTCCTCCCCGTGCCGTGGTTCGTGGCCTACGGGGCGGTCTGCGTCGTGTCCTGGCTCGTGCGCGGAACCAGGAGTTCCCTCTTCGCCCTCGGGCGCTCGGTGCTCAAGGAAGCCACCCGCGGCCGGCTGAAGGCAGTGCTGCCGGTACTGCCGTTCGTGGTGGCGGTGGTGTACGGGGCGGCCGTGCTCACCACCCTGTTCCGCGGCGGCGACGCCTGGATCGCCGTGGTGTTCCCGGTCCTGCTGGTGCCGCCGATCTGGGCGCACCGGGCGCACGTCGTCTCCGTCATGCGGCACCAACTCGGCCGCGAGACCTTCGCCGGGGGGCGGCGGGCGGCGCTGCCGGCCACCGCCCAGTACCGGCGCATCGGGGCGGCCATCGCCCGCGAGCAGCACGCCCGGCTGGCCATCTACGACCCGTTCCGGCCCTTCGTCGGCGCCGGCACGCCGTACAAGCCATGGTCGGTCGCCATGGAACTGAAACAGCAGAGTTGGGCCGGGTCACCGGAGCAGGAGGCGCCGGAGTCCCCGTCGCGCCCGGCGCCGCCCTCCTTCACGAAGCGGCGGCCCGGGAGCGTCCCCGCCCCGCTCACCGGCCGGGAGGTGGTCGATCTGATCAAGCCCCGGCTGGAGGCGCTGCGCACCTCCGCCGCGGCCACCAGCCGGGACCGCCTCCGCTCCCTCGAAGTCGAGGAACTGGTCTACCTGCCGGTCGGACTGGCGCGCGACGAGGTGGACTACGGGCCGGACGTCATCCGCGAGCACCTGGAACGGGCCGTCGGCGAGGGCGCCGAGGCCCGCCGCCACTTCCTGCGGGTGCGGGTCGGCGCCTGGGACGAGCAGGTGGCGATCTGCCTGTTGGTCCGCATCCACACCCAGGGCGGGATGCTGGTCCTGGAGGTCGCCCCGCACGTCCTGACGCCGGTGCGCCCGGAGTTCAAGTCGGTGGACGTGGTCGCGGCGCACGGCGGGGACGGCCCGCTGCGCGACGTGATCAGGAGCGTGCTGACCAGCCCCTCGGCGGGATGCGCCGCCGCGGTCTCGCTGTGCCAGACGGCGGTGTCCCTGATGCGCACGTGGCTGACGATGCCGGAACACGCCCTGCCGGACGCACCGGTCGCGTCCGTACGGGAGTTGGGGAGCGTGCCGGAACTCTCGCTGTTCCAGGAGATGGACATCAGCCGGTACGTGAAGACGCTCCAGGACCGGATCGCCAACGGGGTGCAGGAGGCCCTGCGCAACAAGGGCTACGAAACGGGCGTGTTCGACCAGTACATCATCAACGTGGGTGAGGGCGGGGTGTTCATCGGCGGGATGAGCGGCGGTGCGGTCGCCTCCGGCGAGCGCGCCCTGGCGAAGCACACGGACGGGTCGACGGAGACGGGGGGCGGTCGAGGATGACGGTTCAGGAGCAAGAGCAGGAGCAGGAGCAGGAGCCGGTGCACGGCCGGGAGGTCGGTGACGACGTGACGGACGCCGCCCCGCCCGGTGACGCGGCGGGCGGCAACCGGGCCGGTGGCGGCATCAGCATCGGCGTACTGACCGGCGGCGCGGTCGCGGCCGGGGAGCGGGCCGCCGCCGAGGACCGCTCGGTGCGCGACGGCCGCCCGGCACCGGCGCTCCCGCCCGCGGGCGGGCCCGAGGCGCCCGCCGTACCGACGAGCGCCGCCGGCGGCATCAGTATCGGCGTGATGACCGGCGGCGCGGCGGCCGCGGGGGCGGATGCCCGGGCACTGGACGCCTCGACGCAACCGGCGCTCGACGCGCCGCCCGAACTCCGGGCGGCACTGGGCACCCTGCGTCAGCACCTGCCGTTGCTCACCGCGACGGACGAGACGTCGGAGATCGATGCCCGACTGGCGGACGCCGAAGAGGAGATCGACGGCACCGGGCAGGTGCGTCGGGACCGTCTGCAGTGGCTGCGCGACCGCCTCGACCTCGGCGCGACGGCCGTGGCGGGGCTCGCCTCGGCGACGGCGGTCGTCCAGCAGATCACCCAACTCCTCGGCGGCCAGGGCTAGGAGGGGCCGGCATGGACCAGTGGGACGAGGACAAGCAGGACTGGCTGGAGCCGGCGCGACCGGTCGGTGCGCCGCCCGACGGCAGGTCCCGGCGCATGCTCATCGTGACGGGCTCCGCGGTCGTGCTCGTCGCGGCGGCCGTGGTCGGGCTGTGGCAACTGGCACGCGACGGCCAACCGGACTCCCCGGCGTGGAGCGGCGCCCCGCCCTCCGCGCCCGGCGGCGGTTGGTCGAGCAGTCCCGGCGGCGGGTCGGTCTCCTCGCCGGGTTCGGACGGTCTGGCCGCGGCTCCCGACCCGTGCGCGGCACTCGACGCGAACACGGCCGCGGCCTGGGGCCTGTCCGCGGGCCGCCCGAACAACCCCAGCGATCCGCAGGCCGGGCTGAAGGCATGCAGCTGGAGCGGAACCGGAACCGCAGGCGGCGCAGCCCTCACCTACACGCTGATCTACGCCAAGGACATCCCGGTGTCGCCGGAACCCACACCGACCAGCGTCACCGGAGTTCCGTCCGCGTCGGTGCTCGGGAACGACCAGGGGTGCGCGATCGTCTGGCCCACCTCGTTCGGGAAGGTGTTCGTGCACGTCAAGGCGGACGCCGGGACACAACCGAACCTGTGCGACTCCGCCGCCACCTTCGCCACCCAGGTTGCCCCGAGGGTGCCGTCCTGACGCTCCCTCGCACGCCGGAGGCCGTGGCCGCCGCTCCGGGCAGGTATTCGAGGCGGTCCCGTGCCGGTGAATTCGCTCGCCCGACGAAGGATCCGGACGCCGGTCGGGGCATTCTCGCCTGGCATCGAACCGTCCGGACAGCCGGATGGATCGCGATCGGGAGGTCGGTCATGACACACCTGTCCCCGTTCCGCCGCGGCGCCGCCGTACTCGCCTGCGCCGGGTTCCTCTGCGGTGTCCTCGGCACCGGCACGGCCGCCGCCGCAAGCCCCGCGGGGGTCACCGCGGGTGGCGGCCACGGCCCGTCCAAGGGCCGCGTGATCGCCAAGAACGGCCTGGAGCTGCGGGACGGCCCCGGGACCGCGTACCGGGCGGTGGGTTCGCTGCCGTACGGCACCGTCGTCACCCTCCGCTGCAAGGTCAACGGGGAGAACGTGCACGGCAATCCGCGCTGGTACGAGGTCGGGGAGGGCCGGGTCACCTGGTTGTCGGCGCGCTACGTCGAGACCCTCGGCACCGCACCCCGCTGGTGCGCGGACCGGCACCGCTGATCCGTCGGCGGGTTCCGTCCCGGCCGCGTGCGGGCGGGACGGAACCGCGCCGCTCCGCCCGGCCGGGGCAACCGCCGTGCTCCGGAGCGCGGTTCAGGCGGTCTCGGTGCGCACGGCGATGAGCGCCACCGTCGCGTAGCCCATCGTGAAGCTGCCACCCCGCGCGTCGATGGCGGCCCCGACGCCCGCCAGCACGTCGCTCAGGGCGGCCGGCGGGATGCGGGTGAAAGCCCCCAGGGTGGGCATCTGGTCCAGCCAGGCGTCCCGGGTGTAGGTCCACTCCCAGTCGTGGCGCCACTGTTGCGGCTCGTCGAAGCCGCCCGCGTCCCGGATGCCGTCGGCGGCCCGGGCACACACCTGCCGGTAGGCGTCGAGGGCACCCTTCGTCAGCGCGGTGACGTCGAACGGCGCGTCGGGCAGCGCCCGCCGGCAGGCACCGACGACCGCGTCCGCCACATCGTCGGGGAACCGGAAGACGTTCCAGAACGGCGCCAGGAGGCCGCCGGGGCGCAGGGCCCGTGCGGCCCGCTCGGCGCCGGCGACGGGGTCGATCCAGTGCCAGGCGGTGCCGGCGACCACGGCGTCGAAGGTGCGGTCGGCGGGGTCCCAGTCCTCGAACCGCGCGACGTCAACCTCCGTGCCGAGTGCGCGGGCCACGTCGGCCATCCGTGCGTCCGGTTCGACTCCGAGCACCCGGCAGCCGGCCGCGCGGAACTGCCGGGCGGCGATGCCCGTTCCGCAGCCGACGTCGAGGACGTCGGGGACGTCGGGGTCGGGGAGGCCGGCCGCGATCCGTCGCACGAGGGCGTCGGGGTAGCGGGGCCGGGCCCGGTCGTAACGTGCGGCGTCGGTGCCGAACGACTCCGCCACCTGCCGGTGTTGACGCGCTTCGGGGAGCCCTGAGGGCGGCATAGTGGGCATGCGCCCACTATGGTGGGCGCATGCCCACTCGTCAACCGGATGGGAGGATTGCGGGATCCGACCGAGGGAAGGGGCGCACCCGTGCCGACAGGAGTGGCCATCCGCGATGTGCGGGAGCAGTTGTTCGGCGCCGCCGAGCGGATCCTGCTGCGGGCCGGGCCGAACGCGCTGACCAGCCGCGCGGTCACCACCGAGGCGGGCTGCGCCAAGGGCGTCCTGCACCGGCACTTCGCCGACTTCGACGCCTTCCTCGCCGAGTTGGTGCGGGACCGGATCGGTCGGATCGAGGACCAGGCCACCGCGCTGCGCGCGGCCGCCGGGACCGGCTCCGTCGCCGACCGCCTCACCGCCGCGCTGCTCGACGTGTTCGGGCCGGTCGCCGTGGCGATCGTCTCGCTCGTGATCTCCCGCGACGGCCTGCGCGCCCAACTACGCGCCGGCGGTTCGACCGGCGTCCCGCTCCTCGCCGAAGCCACCGCGATGCTGGCCTCCTACCTGACCGCCGAGCGCGCACTGGGCCGGATCGCCGCGGACGCCGACGTCGACGTCCTCGCGCCCACCCTGATCGGCGCCGGCCACCTGCTGTTCGCGGACCGGGAGGGCACCGCGCCCGACGCGCCGGCCGTTCACCGGGTCGTGACCGCGGTCATCGCCGGAGTGGTGCGCGAACCGTGACGCGGGCCCGGCGGAGGGTGTCGTAGCGCCTGGGCGGGGGCTCGGGGCCGGACATCAGCGCCCGTGCGCCCACGACGTCACAGGGGGCGCTTGAGGTGCGCGGTGAGGAGTTGCCGCCAACCGTCCCTGGCCTGCGCCCACTCGTCGGGGCAGCCCTCGGCGCGCTCCGCGTCAAGCCGGGCGTCGCTCCCCACGAGGTCCTCGTGCCGATCCGGGTGCGCACCGTAGACGTAGCAGGCGTAGTTGGCCGCGCGCTGGCCGTCGAGGCTGTGCTCGTCGCGCAGGTCGGCCGCGTCCAACGGGGTCTCCTCGGCGGCCAGGGCGTAGTCGTCCGCCGCGGCGCGGGCCTTGCGTTCGCCGGGACGGCCCTGGCCGATCAGCAGCACCGCGGCGAACTGGTCGGCCACGTCCTCCTCCCGGCCGGTGAAGCGCAGGCCGAGGCGGTCGATCAGGGCGTGGGCGCCCTCGTGGTAGGCGGTCTCCTCCAGCACGGCGGCCACATGGGCCTCGGCGGCCACCGTGCCGCCGGGTCGGTCGGGGCTCGGGCCGGCCTGCCGGAAGCGCTCGCGTATCTCGTCGACGTGCTCGGCGCAGAAGTCGATGGTGCCGGCCTCCGGGTCGTAGGCGGGTTCGGCCGCACCGCACGAGCGGACCACGAACGGGATGCGCTGCGGCACCTTGAGGGTGGCGTTCAACCGGTCGGCGGCCGCGTCCAGGATGCGGTGCGCGCGGAGGTAGCCGATGGCGGTCGCCGCCCGGCCGCCGGTGCGGTACTGCACGACGAAGCCGTTCGAGCCGCCCTTGCCGTGGCTTTGGCGGCCCGCGCCGTCCGTCGGCTCGGCCGCGTCCCGCCCGGCCGTGCAGCCGGTCACCGCGGCCGCCAGGGCCAAGGCCAGCAACGCCCGTGTGGTGTGCCCCGTCCAGCGGCCCATCCGCCTGCTCCTCACTGCCTGGGCCGCGCACCGCGGCGGTCCGTCCGAGCTGGGAAGAGGCGTGTGCGGAGCTGGAGGTTCCACGCCGGCGGCGGATCGGACGGGAATCACCACAGCGCGTCGATGTTCCCGGGGTGCAGCGCGATGCGGCTGTCGCGGAACGCGGCCCGGGCCTGCCGGGCGCGCGGCGAGAAGAAGTCCGCCATGGTGACCTTGTCGAACCCGGGCCGATCACTGGGGAAGGGCGCCTGCGGGGTTCCGCCAATGAGGACGGTGCCCGGGAGGTGGTGCCAGCCGGCGCTCTCGTAGAAGGCGCGCAACGGTCGGTCGCAGGTGAACAACCCCAGGTCGTAACCCCCAGTGGCCAGAGCCTCCCGAGCCGCGGTCACCAGCCGCCGGCCGTGCCCCCGGCCGCGCGCCTCCAGGCGCGTCACGACCGTGCTCAGGCCACCGGCGGTGTAGTCGCAGCCGGCGTGCCGGAGCTCCTTGGCGAGGACGTCCAGCGCGGCGAGGACGGTCCCGTCGTCGACCAGCAGCATCGACCGCGGCCGCAGCGCGGGGTCGTGGACCGGCTCGGTGGGCCCGGGGGCCGTGCCCCGCGCCGACGGCCACGCCTGTTCCTGGAGCTCCCGCACCTGGGTCCGGAGTTCGGCGGGGGTGGCGGCTTCGGGGAACACGAGGATCTGCACCCGCCGATTGTGTACCAGCGGGGTGCGGGCGGCACGACGGATCGTCCCGGGTGGCCCGGGCCGGCCCGGCGGCGACGGGCCGGCGGCCGCTCGGGGCCCGCGCGTGTCCGTCCGCGGCGGGGCCGGACGCCCGGGAAAGGATGCCGGCATGTCCGCCGTCCTCCACGCACTGTCCCTCACCGGCTCGATGACCTGGGAGATCACCTGGGCGCTGATCCTGGGCTTCGGCCTGTCCGCGGTGGTCCAGGCGGTGGTCCGCAAGTCCACCGTGGTCGCGGCGCTCGGTGACGACCGCCCGCGCACCCTGGCACTCGCCGCCGGGCTGGGTGCGGCCTCGTCCTCGTGCTCCTACGCCGCGGTGGCGCTGGCCCGTTCGCTGTTCCGCAAGGGGGCGGACTTCACCGCCGCGATGGCGTTCCAGATCGCCTCCACCAATCTGGTCGTGGAACTGGGGATCATCCTGGCGCTGCTGATGGGGTGGCAGTTCACCGCCGCCGAGTTCGTGGGTGGGCCGGTCATGATCGTGGTGCTGGCGTTGCTGCTGCGGGCCTTCCTGACGCCGGCGTTGCTGCGCGCGGCCCGGGCGCAGGCCGACCGCGGCCTGGCCGGTTCGATGGAGGGGCACGCCGCGATGGACATGTCCGTCCGGCGCGACGGCTCCTTCCTGCGCCGGCTGTGCTCGCCCGAGGGCGTCACGGCCACCGCGCACGTCTTCGTCATGGAGTGGGCGGCGATCCTGCGGGACCTGGTGGCCGGTCTGCTCGTCGCCGGTGCCATCGCGGCGTGGGTGCCCGACGCCTTCTGGCGGTCCTTCTTCTTCGACGGCCATCCGCTCGCCGCCAAGTTCTGGGGGCCGCTCGTCGGTCCCCTGGTCGCGATGGCGTCGTTCGTCTGCTCCATCGGCAACGTTCCGCTCGCGGTGGTGTTGTGGAAGGGCGGGATCAGCTTCGGCGGGGTGGTGGCGTTCGTCTTCGCGGATCTGCTGATCCTGCCGATCCTCGGCATCTACCGGAAGTACTACGGCCCCAGGATGGCGCTGCTGCTGCTCGGCACCTTCTACGTCGCGAGCGCGGTCGCCGGGTACGTGGTCGAGTTCGTCTTCGGTGGGCTCGGGCTCGTCCCGGACCAGGCCCGGGCGCGGATCCCGCAGGAGGGCGTCACCCTGAACTACACCACCTGGCTCAACGTGGCCTTCCTCGCGCTGGCCGCGGCCCTGTTGGTGCGGTTCTTCCGCACCGGTGGCCGGGAGATGCTCCGCACGATGGGCGGCGCCCTCGCCGGTGGGCGCGACGACGGGCAGGGGGACCCAGCGGGTCGGCGCGGCCCGTGACAGGGCGTGCCACCGGCCGCCCGTCGTGCGCGCCGTCAGGACCGTCGCGCCGGCGGCCGGTGCCGCTCCGACCGACGGTGCGTCAGGGGCGCGGCCACCGCCGTGACGCTCCCGAGCTGAAGCCCACCTGAAGCTACCTGAAGAGCCCTTCAGGAACGTTCTGGCAGTCTGACGTCATGCGCTTGTTGATCGTGGAGGACGAAAAACGCCTCGCCACCACCCTGGCCAAGGGGCTGGCGGCGGAGGGCTTCGCCGTGGACGTGGCACACGATGGCCGGGAGGGTCTGCACCTGGCCACCACCCAGGGCTACGACCTGCTCATCCTGGACATCATGCTGCCCGGGATGAACGGCTACCGCGTCTGCGCGGCCCTGCGCGCGGCCGGTGACGAAACCCCGATCCTCATGCTGACCGCCAAGGACGGTGAGTACGACGAGGCGGAGGGGCTGGACACCGGCGCCGACGACTACCTCACCAAGCCGTTCTCCTACGTGGTCCTGCTGGCCCGCGTCCGGGCGCTGCTGCGCCGCCGGACGCGCGGCGGCAGCCCCGTCCTGCGCCTCGGTGACCTGGTGCTGGACCCGAGCGGTCACCGTTGCGCCCGCGGCGAGGAGGAGATCCCGCTCACCGCCAAGGAGTTCGCGGTGTTGGAGTACCTGGCGTCGCGATCCGGACATGTCGTCTCTAAAGCAGAGATATTGGAGCACGTCTGGGACTTCGCCTACGACGGCGACCCGAACATCATCGAGGTCTACATCAGCGCCCTGCGGCGGAAGATCGACGCCCCGTTCGGCCGGCGCTCGATCACCACCGTGCGCGGCGCCGGTTACCGGCTGGCGGCCGACCGTGGCTGAGCAGACCGCCGCGGCGCCGTCGCAGCCGCGCCAGCCCCGCTGGTGGGGGTCCGTCCGGGCCCGCACCACCTCGGCCTCCACCGTGGTGGTGGCGCTGGCCCTGGTCGCCGCCGGGGCCGCGGTCCTCGGGGTGCTCCAGCGCAACCTCGTCGACAGCGCCGGCCTCCAGGCGGAGGTGGTCGCCCGCGAGGTCGCCACCCAGGTCGCGGTCGGCACGCCCTTCGACCACCTCAACATGCCCGACGAGGACGACCGGCCGGTGCAGGTGGTCGACGCCGACCGCAAGGTGCTGGCCGCCGGCGACGGCCTCCACCACGCCCCGCCGCTGGCCGACTTCGCCCGCGCGCCGCACCGGCCGGACGGCCACGATGACCACGACGACGATGACGACGACACCCCTGCGCGGGGCTCGGCCAGCGAGCACGCCGCGTTCCGCACGGTCACGTTGAAGCTGCACGACGACCATTCCGACCAGGACTTCCAGGTCGCCGGGCTGCTCGCCACCTCCCCGACCGGACAGACCGTCACCGTCTACGCCGGCGCCTCCCTCGACACCGAGCAGCAGGCGGTGGACGGGGTGCGCGACGCGATGCTGATCGGCCTGCCGGCGCTCCTGCTGGTGGTGGCCGCGGTGACCTGGTTGGTGACCCGCCGGGCCCTGCGCCCGGTCGAGGGCATCCGGGCCGAACTCGCCGAGATCATGGGCGGCGACCTGTCCCGACGGGTCCCCCAGCCCGCCTCGCGCGACGAGGTCGCCCGCCTCGCACAGACCACCAACGCCACGCTCGCCGCCCTGGAGAAGTCGACGGAACGCCAGCGGCAGTTCGTCGCCGACGCCTCGCACGAGCTGCGCAGCCCGATCGCCAGTCTCCGCACCCAGTTGGAGGTGGCCCGGGCCCATCCGCACCTGCTCGAACTGGACGGCCTGATCGAGGACACCGTCCGCCTGGAACGCGTCGCGACCGACCTGCTGCTCCTGGCCCGCCTGGACGCCGGCGAACGGCCCCGCGCCGAGCGCCTGGACCTGCCCGAACTCGTCCGGGACGAACTGGCGCACCGCTCCGGCGACCGCCTCCCGATCACCGCCGACCTGCCCGACGCGCCACTCCCGGTCAGCGCCAGCCGCACCCAGCTCACCCGGGTGCTGGGCAACCTCCTCGACAACGCCCAGCGCCACGCCGGCTCGGTCGTCCGCGTCGCGGTGCGCCGGGGCCCGGCGGACAGCGTCGTCCTGGACGTCACCGACGACGGTCCGGGCGTCCCCCCGGCCGACCGGGAACGCATCTTCACCCGCTTCATCCGCCTCGACGACGCCCGCACCCGGGACGAGGGCGGGGCCGGGCTGGGCCTGGCCATCGTCCGCGACGTGGTCCACCGGCACGACGGCCGCATCGAGGTCGGCGACGCCGACGGGGGCGGCGCGCGCTTCACGGTCACCCTGCCCGCGGCGCCCCGCCCCACCGAGCCCGTCCCGGCCGCTCCCTAGGGGAACTCCACCCCTCTCCCTGCCACCTCAACCCATCGGAGGTCCATCATGCGTACCCTCATCCACTCCGCCCGCACCCTCTCCCCCGCCCCGGCAGACACCCGTGCGGTCGACGACCGCACCGCCGACGACCGGGCGGCCGTCGAGGCGTCGGCGCCCGGAGCGACGCCCCGGGCGCTGTTCATCACCTGCTCCGACTCCCGGGTCGTGCCCACGCTGCTCACCGGCACCGCACCGGGCGAACTGCACGAACTGCGCACCGCGGGACACGTCGTCCCGCGCTACCGCTCGGACGCCCACTGCGCGATCGCCGCCACCCTCGAATTCGCGCTCGGCACGCTGCACGTCCCGGACGTCATCCTGTGCGGGCACACCGACTGCACCGCCCTCAAGGCCCTCCAGGACGACCCGCCCCCGGTCGAACTGCCCCTCGCGCGCAACTGGTTCACCCGCGCCGCCCACCGCCCGGGCCCCGACCACGACCACCAGTCCACCGGCGGCGGCCACACGCCCGAGCAGCGCCACCTGCTGGCCCAGCTCCACCACCTGCGCACCTACCCGTGCGTCTCCCGGCGCCTGGCCACCCGCCGGCTGCGCGTGCACGCCTGGCAGTACGACGACCGCAGCGGTCAGACGCTCGGCTGGGACGCCGCGTCCCGCACCTTCCGCCCGCTCCGTCCCGCCCTGCCGGCGGCACTGGCGTCGACCGCCTGACGCACCGGGTCAGGAGTCGCGGCGGCTCTTGATCTGCAGTCCGGGGCGGCGACGGTGGACCGTGAGGTACGCCAGGCCGCTCCGGCCCGCGGTCAGGCTCCGGCGGGACCCGCGGGGCAGCCACAGCACGCCGCCCTCGGTGAGCGGCCGTCGCTCCTGCGCGGTGTCCACGACACCGTCGCCGAACACGACGTACAGGAGCACGTCGAGGTCGGGCTCGACGTGCTCCTCGACGCGTCCCTCAGGCGGCAGTCGGATCAGGTTGGCGTCGAGCTGCCGGCCGGCCTCGGCCAGCCGCCACAGCGCTCCGGCCCGGGCCGGGTCGTCCGCGGCGAGCTCCCGGGCGTCGCAGAGCAGCCGCGGAACCGGGTCGGCGGCGGGCTCGGGGGCGCCGGCGCCCCCGGTGTGCGGGGTGTCAGCCATCAAGGGTCACCGTCCGATGCGTGTTCACGCGGTTGTTGCGGGTCGTGCTGGGCCTTGCGGGTCCATTCCTACTCCTGTGTCCGGCCGCCGGGCTCGGGGCTCGCCCTCTTGAATACCGAACCACCCCCTGAATGCGAACCTAGCATGCACATTTGATACCGTCGTGGCGTGCGGTTGACGAAGTTCACTGACCTGGCGCTGCGCGCCGTCATGCGGCTGGCCGTCGCGAAGCAGGGCACCACCCTGACGACGCGCGAGGTGGCCGAGGTGATGGACGTGCCGTACACCCACATGGCGAAGGCGATCAGCAGGCTCCAGCACCTCGGCGTGGTCGAGGCCCGGCGCGGACGTGGCGGCGGACTCGAACTGACCGGACTGGGGCATCGGGCATCGGTCGGCTGGCTGGTGCGCGAGCTGGAGGGCGAGGACGAGGTCGTCGCCTGCGAAGGCGATCCGCCCTGCCCCCTGCGGGCCGCCTGCCGACTGCGTCGCGCCCTGCGCGAGGCGCAGGAGGCGTTCTACGCCACGCTCGATCCGCTCACCGTGTCCGACGTGGTGGCCGCGCCCACCGGCCCGGTACTGCTCAGCCTCACCGGCCCGATCAGCCGAACCCCCGACTGACCCACTGACCACCCCGGCACCTCGCCCACCCACGGCGGGGCGCCGCCCGAAGATCCACCACATCCTTAAATTGGTAGATCATCTACGAATTATTGGAGCTGATCCGTGCTCTCCGAGCAGTCCACACCCATAGTCCGCGCCACCCTGCCCGCCGTGGGCGCCGCCATCGACGAGATCGCCACCGTCTTCTACCGCAAGCTCTTCGGCGCCCACCCGGACCTCCTGCGCGACCTCTTCAACCGCGGCAACCAGGCCAACGGTCAGCAGCGGCAGGCCCTGGCCGGCTCGATCGCGGCCTTCGCCGGCATGCTGCTGGACCACCCCGACGCCCGCCCCGACGCGATGCTCGCCCGGATCGCGCACAAGCACGCCTCCCTCGGCGTCACCGCGGACCAGTACAAGATCGTCAACGAGCACCTCCTCGCGGCGATCTCCGACGTCCTCGGCGAGGCCGTCACCCCGCAGGTCGCGGACGCCTGGGACGAGGTCTACTGGCTGATGGCCAACGCCCTGATCGCCATCGAAGCCCGCCTCTACGAGCAGCAGGGCACGCCCGAGGGCGGCACATGGCGGCCGATGACCGTCGTCGCCCGGCACGAGGAGACCCCCGACGCCCTCGCGCTCACCCTGCGCCCGGCCGACGGCACCGCCGCCCCCGCCTTCCGCCCCGGCCAGTACGTCAGCGTGCAGGTCGAACTCCCCGACGGCGCACGACAGATCCGCCAGTACAGCCTCTCCTCCGCGCCCGGCCACCCCGACTGGCGGATCACCGTCAAGCGCGTCCGCGCGGGCGACGGACCGGCGGGCGAGGTGTCCTCCTGGCTGCACGAGCAGGCGCGCGTCGGTGACGTGCTCACCGTCTCCGCCCCGTTCGGCGACCTGACCCTGCCGGCCGGCGACGGACCGCTGCTGCTGGCCTCGGCCGGCATCGGCGGCACCCCCATGCTCGCCATGCTCAACCACCTGGTCGCCAGCGGATCGTCCCGCCCGGTCGTCGTCGTCCACGCCGACCGCACCCCGGCCGACCACGCCCACCGCGGCGAACTCCGCGCACTGGTCGACGAACTGCCGCAGGCCGCGCTCCACCTCTGGTACGAGGACCCGGGGCACGCGGCGCCCACGCCGGCCCCGTCCTCCCCGTCCGCACGGGTGACGGTCTCCGCGGGCCGGGCGGACGTCAGCGCGCTCCCGCTCCCCTCCGACGTCACCACCTACCTCTGCGGCCCCCTGCCGTTCATGCGCACGCTCCGCGGAGCGCTGCTCGACCGCGGCCTGCCGCCGCAGACGATCCACTACGAGGTGTTCGGCCCCGACCTCTGGCTCGGGCAGTCGTGACCAGCCCCCCGGACAGCACGGACGCACCACCCGACGAAAGGACCCCAGGCCCGTGAACCACCTCCACGGCACCGGCACCGCGGCCGCCATCGCCGTCACCTTCGTGTGGCTCGGGATGGTGTTGGCGATCTCGTTCCTTGAGGCGCCACTGAAGTTTCGCGCCCCGGGCGTCACCCTCCCGCTGGGGCTCGGCATCGGCCGCATCGTCTTCCGCGCGCTGAACGCGGTGGAGGCGGTGCTGGCCGTGGCGCTCGTCACCGCGGTCGCGCTCGCCTCCCCCACCGTGCCGGTCATCGTCCTGACAGTACTCGCGGTACTCCTCCTGGCCGCCCAACTCGCCGCCGTACGCCCCGTGTTGAACCGCCGCTCCGAGCGCGTCCTCGCCGGCGAGCAGCTCCCCCGGTCCCGCGCCCACCTGTACTACGTCGCCTGCGAGCTCGCCAAGGTCATCGCCCTGCTCGCGCTCGGCGTCACGGTGTTGGGGTCGGGCGCCTAGGATCCGCCGACCGATCGGGGCACGGTTCGCGCGCAGGCAGTCGGACGCCGCGCTCACGCAGGTCGGCGCCGATCACCGGGCGGGCGCGGTCCGGCCGACCTCGTGCTCTGCTACGGTGCCCGCATGTTCCTCCCTCGTGCATAGGAGCCCGTGCCGACCGCGCCCACCGGGCGCGGCCCTCGCTGCCCCTGCACGTTGGAGCGCCCTCAGCGCGGCGCTGTCTCCGAGGAACACGAACATGCCTGTGTCTTCCATGGCCCCTTCGTATGCGGCCGTGTTGCGCACCCGCTACGCCTGCCGCACGTTCGGTGCGGCGCTGCTGGGCCGACTCTCCTACGGAATGGTCTCCTTGTCGCTGGTGCTGGCGATCAAGGAGACCACCCACTCCTATGCCGTGGCCGGCACCGTCATGGCCCTCTTCGGGCTGACCAGTGTCCTCCTCTCGCCGACCCGTGCCGGTCTGATCGACCGTCACGGGCCGCGCCGGGCCCTGCTCCCCATGGCCGCCGCCTACGCGCTGCTGCTGACCGCACTGGCCTTCGCGACCGCGCAGCCAGGCACCTCAGGGATTCTGCTGGGCGTCTTGGCGGTGGCCGCCGGCGCCTGTACGCCACCGCTCGGCCCGGTGATGCGGACGCTGTGGAGCGACCTGGTTCCCGACCGGCGGCTGCTGCAGCGCGCCTACAGTCTGGACACGGTCGCCGAGGAACTCCTCTTCGTCACCGGACCGTTGCTGGTGGGCCTGCTGGTGCAGGTCGCCGCACCACCGGTCGGGATCGCAACGAGCGCCGCACTGGTGTCGACCGGCTCACTCGCCCTGGTCTCGTCTCCGGCGGTCCACGGCTGGGTGGGGCGCAGGAAGGCTCCCGCCGGGTCGGCGCCGCCAGAGGGACTCGTCTCCGATCTCCCACCTGCCCCGCTGCGCCGGCGGCTGCTGCACGGCGCCCCCGGACTGCGGCAGGCGATCGCCGTCTCCGCGGCGGCGGGCATGTGTCTGGGAGCGTTCGATCTCCTCGTGATCGCCTTCGCCGACGCGTTCGACGAGCCGGAGGCGGTCGCCTGGATCCTGGCCGCACTGTCCGGTGGCAGCGCGATCGGCGGCCTGGTCTACGGTGCCGTCCCCTGGCGCGCCGCAAGCAGACTGCGGTTGGCGTTCCTTGCGGCGGTCATGGGACTGACCCTGGCCGTATCGGGGCTTTCCCCCCATCCCTACGTGCTCGTCGTGTGGGCAGGGCTCGGCGGACTGTTCGTCGCCCCGGCCCTCACCACCGCCTACCTGATCGCCGATGAGTGCGCCGGTCCGGCCACCCGCACCACAGCGGGCGCGTGGGTCAACACGGCCTACAACGCCGGTTCAGTGGGGGCGACGGCCGCCACCGGACTGCTGGTGGGCCGCCTCCCCTTGCCGGTGTGCTTCGCCCTGGTCGCGGCCCCGGCCGTGTCATCCGCGGTGACAGCCCTGCGCCGGCCCCGCCGACCCGCTCCCGACACCGCCGCACTGCACGAGCGCGAGCCTGGGCACGCGTCGGGTCGTGAGCGCTGAGCACCGCGGTTGCCGGGGCGGGCGCCCCTCACCACCGCGGCCCCAACGCCCCGGCGCCCCAATGCGGTCAGCACGCCTAGAGTTGCGAACCCCCTCCGTCGACAGGGAGCTCGGTTCCCGTCGAGAAGGTCGCGTCGAACGCCAAGTACGCCACCGCGGCGGCCACCTCCTCGGAAGTGCCCAGTCGCTGCATAGGGTTGGTGCTCCGGTAGGTGTCCTTCATCGTCTCGACGGCGTCGGCGGGAAAGGAGCGGTCCAGGATTCCCGTGTCGATGGGGCCGGGGCTCACGGCGTTGACGCGCACCTTGCGCGGCAGCAGTTCGCGGGCCAGGGTCCGCGTCATCGATCGCAGGGCTGCCTTGCTCGCCGAGTAGACACTGAGCGCGTCCAGGCCCAGGACGTTCACCACCGACGTGGTGAGGACCACGCCGCTGCCCTCGCGCAACAGCGGCGCCAACGCCTGCACCGTGAAGTACGGGCCCTTGGCGTTGATGTCGAACAGCGCGTCGTACAGCTCCTCCGTCGTCGAGTCGAACGGCGCGGACGCAGTGACACCGGCGTTGACGAACAGCGCGTCCACCGCGCCGAACCGCTCCTGGACGGTGCCGGCCAGTGCCTGGATGTCCTTCAGGGACGCGGCGTCGCTGCGGACGGCGACGGCCCTGTCCCCCAACTGCTCCAGCGCGGCGTCCAGGGCGGATTGGTCGCGGCCGGTGATCAGTACGTGCGCCCCACCGGCCGCGAACAACCGGGCCGTCGTCAGGCCGATCCCGCGGCTTCCGCCCGTGATCACGATCTTCTTGCCGTCATAAGTGGTCATGCCCTCAAGCCAAATGCCCACCCGCATCCCCTGTCCAAGACCTGTTCCGCATGCCGCCATGTCCCAGGCGTATGACGACACGCGACGTACCCTGAGCGGATGGACGTCGATCTGCGGCTCGTGCGCTATTTCACGGTCGTGGCGGAGTACGGCAACTTCGGCCGGGCCGCCACCAGGCTGCACCTGGCGCAGCCGTCACTGAGCCGCCAGATCCAACGGCTGGAGTCTCAACTCGGTGTCCGGCTCTTCGACCGCTCGCCGCAGGGCAGCAGCCTGACCGGCGCCGGTCAGGCATTCCTTCCCAGGGCCCGGACACTGCTGCAAGAGGCCGAGCAAGCCGCTCGCACGGCCAGAGCCGCCGTCCGGCCCCCTGCCGTCACCGTCGGCTGCGCCGGAGGACTGGTCATCACCGCCTGTGTGCAGGAACTGCGCCGCCGGCACCCCGACGGCCAGGTCCGCACCCGGCACCTGGACTGGCGGGACACGCGCGCCCTCGCCGAGGGGCGAGTCGACGCCCTCGTCGTGTACAGGCCCCTGCCGTTCCCCACGGAGGGCCTCCGGGTGACCAAGCTCCATGAGGAATCGCGGGTGCTCGTCATGTCGGCGCGTCATCGTCTGGCGCACGAGAACGCCGTCAGCCTGCGGGCCCTGTCGGACGAGGAGTGGGTGGCCTGTGCCAGCACTCCGGTTGTCTGGAGCACGCCCAAGCCGGTCGGCGGCCTCCCGGCACCGCCCCCGCCCACGGTCGACGACGGTTACGAGGACAAGCTGGAGCTCATCGCCACCGGCCACTGCGTCGCGCTCTTCCCTGCCGGCGATCGCCGCGCTGCCGTGCGCGACGACATCGCCCTGGTCCCCGTCATCGACGTCGATCCCTGCGAGCTCGTGCTCGTCACGCGCGCCGACGACACCAACCCGCTGCTCGGATCGCTGGAAGGCATCGCACGTACGGTGTTCGGCACGGCCTCCCGACGGGAGAACCACCAACGGGCCGTCAACTGAGTCCCGTTGACTCCGTTGCCTCTGCGTGGTGCGGCAGTCGTACCTCGTCACGCCGCACGGACGCGCCGTGCGCCACCGGGAGGACGGGGACTGATCAGCCCCGGCTGAAGGGGAGCTTCACGGTCAGCCAGGTGACCAACTCGTTGGGGTTGCGGCTCTGGGTCCACAGTCGGCCGGGGCCGGTGAACTCGAAGACGAGGCCCTCGCCGGACTTGAGGGTCTGCATCAGCCCCTTGGTCACCTTGCGGGTCGTGTAGGAGACCCCGTCGCCGAACGCGACCAGATGCCCGGAGTCGAGGACCATCTGCTCACCAGGCGCCAACTCGACCTCGTCCAGCGCCCCGTAACAGGCGGCGAGCACCTGGCCCCGGCCCTCGGCCCGCACCAGGAAGCCGCCCTCGCCGCCGGCCAGGTTCTTGAACCCGCCCCACTTGGTGTCCAGGTCGATGCCCTCCGACGAGCACAGCCAGGCACCGCGGGCGAGGCTGACGCCGCCGTCGACGTCGATGGCGGTCACATCGCCGGGCAACTGCGCCGCGAGGTCGACCCAGCCGCCGGCCGGGCCCGCGCTGAACCGCGTGATGAAGAGGGACTCGCCGCCCAGGACGCTGCGCTTGAGCCCCTTGAACAGGCCGCCTTCGGCCTTCGCCTCGACACCGATGCCCGCGGAGGTGGCCATCATCGCCCCGGACTCGGCACGGACGACCTCGCCCGCACCCAACTGCACCCGGGCCACCGCGAACGACGGGGCGTGTCGGACTTCGATCTGCATCTTCGGCCTTCTCTCGACGGACCGTTCCCAACGGGTCGATGCTACGGGGGCCGGGATGCGCGGCCTTGCACCTGGTGGTCCCCGCACGCGTGCGGTGTCGGCCCTCGGCCCGCAAACACGATTGACGAACGCGGACGCCCGGGATTTCCTTCGGTGATGTCCACCCTGCACTTCACCCGGCCGGTCACCGAGGCCGAACTCGGCGACTGGCAACACGTCCACAACACCATCATCCCCACCCACGTCCTGTCCCTGGAGGACGTGGCGGACCGGTCCCGGCGCCACCACCTGGAGGTCGCCCATCTCGACGGCGCACTGGTGGGTTGCAGCACCGTGCGCCCGCCGGTCGACGACACCGGCACCGCGACCGTGATCGCCCGGGTGCTCCCCGCCCACCGCGGGCAGGGGTTCGGGACCGAGCTCTACGCCCGCGGGCTGGACCGGGCCCGCGCGCTGGGTGCCCGGGTGATCGAGACGGTCGTGCTGTCGTCGAACGGGGACGGCCTGCGGTTCGCCGAACGGCGCGGGTTCGTCGAGTGGGAGCGCTACGTGCTGCCCGGCGAGACCGTTCCGTGGATCGACCTGCGGCTGCGCTGACCACGGGCTGCGCGTGCTCCGGCGCGGGCCGCGGCGCCGCGGCCCGCGCCGGAGCACGCGCGGTTTCCTCCCGCCGCCTACCGTCCCCCGACCAGCACCACTGTCAGCGCACCGGCGGCCACGGCGTAACCGGGGAGGAACCAGCAGAGGAAGACCCGGGTCGAGCGGGCGGCGCCCGACGGCCGGGCCCGTGCCGGGGGCCGCAGACGCAGGGCGACCCAGGTCCGCCGGGTCGTCCGCTCCTCGCGGCCGCGGCGGGCGCGGGCGAGGGCGGCCAGGAGCGCCGCGGTGCCGGTGCCGACGGCGGTGACCGCTCCGAGCGTGGTCCAGGAGGCGGCGGCCAGCAGCAGCGGGGCCGACAGCGCCACCGTGGCCCAGACGGTCAGGCAGGCGGCGGCCGCGAGCCGTCGGGAGACGGGGCGGTCGGCGCCGGCCCGTAGGTCGGCCGCGGCGGGCAGGTACCAGACGCAGCCGGAGGCGCAGAGCGCGGTCGTCCCGAGGGCGAGGACGGCGGGAGACGGCATGACCGCTCCTTCCTCAGTGGTCGGCGGTGGGCCGGGCCTCGGCGAGGGCGGCGACCGTGGGGTGGTGGAGGTCGAAGGCGGGCGATTCGCTGCGGATCCGGGGCAGCGAGGTGAAGTTGTGGCGCGGCGGCGGGCAGGAGGTGGCCCACTCCAGGGACCGGCCGTAGCCCCAGGGGTCGTCGCAGCGGACCTCGGCGCCGTATTTGGCGGTCTTCCAGACGTTGTAGAAGAACGGGAGGAAGGAGAGGCCGAGGAGGAAGGAGCCGATGGTGGAGAGGGTGTTGAGGGTGGTGAAGCCGTCGGCGGCGAGGTAGTCGGCGTACCGGCGGGGCATGCCGGCGGCGCCGAGCCAGTGTTGGACGAGGAAGGTGAGGTTGAAGCCCACGGTGAGCGTCCAGAAGGTGATCTTGCCGAGGCGTTCGTCGAGCATCTTGCCGGTGAACTTGGGCCACCAGAAGTGGAATCCGGCGAACATCGCGTAGACCACGGTGCCGAACAGCGTGTAGTGGAAGTGCGCCACGACGAAGTACGTGTCGGAGACGTGGAAGTCCAGCGGCGGGGAGGCCAGGATGACGCCGGTCAGACCGCCGAAGACGAAGGTCACCAGGAAGCCGGTCGCCCACAGCATCGGGGTCTCGAAGGACAGCGAGCCGCGCCACATGGTGCCGATCCAGTTGAAGAACTTCACCCCGGTGGGCACCGCGATGAGGAACGTCATGAAGGCGAAGAACGGCAGCAGCACGCCGCCGGTGACGTACATGTGGTGCGCCCAGACCGTCACCGAGAGGCCGGCGATCGAGATGGTCGCGGCGATCAGGCCGACGTAGCCGAACATCGGCTTGCGGGCGAAGACCGGGATGACCTCGGAGACGATGCCGAAGAACGGCAGGGCCAGGACGTACACCTCGGGGTGGCCGAAGAACCAGAAGAGGTGCTGCCACAGCAGGGCGCCGCCGTTGGCCGCGTCGAAGACGTGGGAGCCGAACTTGCGGTCCATCTCCAGGGCGAACAGTGCGGCGGCGAGGACCGGGAAGACCATGAGGATCAGCACCGCGGTCAGCAGGACGTTCCAGGTGAAGATCGGCATCCGGAACATCGTCAGGCCGGGGGCGCGCATGCAGATGATGGTGGTGATGAAGTTGACGGCGCCCAGGATGGAGCCGAAGCCGGAGAACGCCACCCCCATGATCCACATGTCGGCGCCCACCCCTGGCGAGTGGACGGCGTCGGACAGCGGTGCGTAGGCGAACCAGCCGAAGTCCGCGGCGCCCTGCGGGGTGAGGAAGCCGGCCGCGGCGATCAGCGAGCCGAACAGGAACAGCCAGAAGGCGAGCATGTTCAGCCGGGGGAAGGCGACGTCGGGGGCGCCGATCTGGAGCGGCATCAACCAGTTGGCGAAGCCGGTGAACAGCGGCATGGCGAAGAGCAGCAGCATCACCGAGCCGTGCATGGTGAACGCCTGGTTGAACTGCTCGTTGGAGAGGATCTGCGTGCCCGGACGGGCCAGTTCGGCCCGCATCAGCAGGGCCATCAGCCCGCCGATCAGGAAGAAGACGAACGCCGAGACGAGGTAGAGCGTTCCGATCTGTTTGTGGTCGGTGGTCGTCAGCCACTGCACCGCCTTGTTGCGGCGTGGCGGCCGGGCCGAGGCCCGGCCGCGCACCGGTTCCCTGACCGCCGTTGTCCGTACTTCCCAACCATCCACGGTGCTGTGTCCTCCACCTCGGAAACGTGAACTGGGCCGGGAAGCGGCCAGGACCGGGAAGAGCCATCGGCACGGGGGAGACCGGCCCTTCCCGGCGGCATCCATCGTCGGCCGGCGGGAGGTGCGGTCCGCAGGGCCGAACAGCCCTTCCCCGGACCGCGAGCGGCCCCTTCGTGCGGGGACGGCCGGCCCGGCGCCGGCCCGTTCCGGATGGCCGGACGGCACCGGTACCCGCCGGCGTCCGGGCGGTGATCACGTACGCTGCCGAGCAGACGTACGGGATCTTTGGGAGCAGCACGGTCATGTCCGAATCGCAGCAGTACGCACCGACCGCGAACGGTGTCCACGGGCCGCAGCTCCACGAGCCGGACCGGGTGCGCGGCCTGCTCGACGCGGTGATGGGCCTGGGCCGGGACCTCGAACTCCCGCAGGTGCTGCGGGGCATCGTGGAGGCGGCGGTCACCCTCACCGACGCGGAGTACGGCGCGCTCGGCGTCGTCGGCGACGGGCAGTTGTCGCAGTTCCTGCCCGTCGGCATGTCCGACGAGCTGATCGGGCTGATCGGCCGGACGCCGTGCGGCCACGGCATCCTCGGGGAGCTGATCCGCAACCCGGAGCCGCTGCGGCTGACCGACCTGACCCGGCATCCGCACAGCTATGGCTTTCCGGCCAACCATCCGCCGATGCGGACCTTCCTGGGGGTGCCGGTCCGGGTCCGCGACGAGGTGTTCGGCAACCTCTACCTCACCGAGAAGCGGGGCGGCGGCTCGTTCGACGCGGACGACGAGGCGGTGCTGACCACGTTGTCCACCGCGGCGGGCGTGGCGATCGACAACGCCCGCATGTACCACGAGAGCCGCCGCCGGGAGCGCTGGCTGGAGGCGCTCGGCGAGATCACCCGCAGCCTGCTGTCGGGGACGGACGCGCAGGAGGTGCTGCGGCTGATCGCGGACCGGGCGCGGGAGGTGGCCGGCGCGGACTGTGCGGCGGTGCTGCTGCCGTCGGCCTCGTCCCCGGACCAGTTGACGGTGACGGTGGCGTGCGGGACGGGCGCGAGCCGGATCACCGGGTTGCGCGTGCCGGCGGACGCTTCGCTGCCCGGCATGGCCGTCCGCAGCGGCCGGCCGGTGGTCAGCGCCGACCTGCGGGCCGATCCGCGGGCGTATCCGCTCGGACCGGACGGTGCCGCCGCGGTGCCCGGGGAGGCGGTGGACGGTGCCGCGCCGGGCGGGGACGCCGGGGAGGTCTACGGGCCGGCGGTGGCCGTGCCGCTCCAGGTGGACACCGGCTGCGGTGCGCTGCGGTTGATCCGCCTGGCCGGGCGGCCGGCGTTCGACGACGCCGAGGTGCGGCTCATATCGGGCTTCGCCGACCAGGCGGTGATCGCCCTGGAACTGGCCCGTCGGCGGGCCGAGTCGGAGGAGCTGACGGTCCTCCACGACCGCGACCGGATTGCCCGGGACCTGCACGACCTCGCCATCCAGCGGCTGTTCGCCACCGGCATCACGTTGCAGAGCGCGACCCGGTTGATCGAGCGCCCGGAGGCCGTCGAGCGGGTCGGCCGCGCGGTCAACGACCTGGACACCACCATCAAGATCATCCGGTCCACCATCTTCGGCCTGCGCACCACCGGCGACGGCAAGGACGGGCGGGGGCTGCGCCGGGACCTCACCGAGACGGTGCAACGGGCGGCCGGTTCCCTCGGCTTCGCCCCGGCACTGCGGATCGACGGCCCGGTGGACGCCGCGGTCCCCGACGAGGTCGCCCAGCACCTCGTGGCGGTGACCGCCGAGGCGCTCAGCAACGCCGCCCGCCACGCCGACGCCCGCCGTCTGGACGTGGCGCTGTCGGTGACCGCCGACACGGTGACGCTGACGGTGGCGGACGACGGGGTGGGGGTCGGGGCCGCACCGCACACCGGGGGCCTGGCCAACATGCGGGCCCGGGCGGAGATGCTCGGCGGCCGACTCGCCGTCGGGGCGCCGGAGGGCGGCGGCACGCGCATCGTCTGGTGCGTGCCGCTGCCCGCATGAGCCGGCCCGGTCCCGGGTCGATGAGCCGGTGCGGGGCGGCGTGGCCGCGGGGGCGTCGGGCGCTCCGGGCCGCGGGGCGCCGTGCGCCCGCTGACCGGTCCGGGCGCGGCGGATCAGGCCCGCCGTGCGCCCGGTGTCCCGCTCACGGCCGCGGCTGCCCCTTGAGGCGTTCGACGACCATCGCCGCCTGGACCCGGCGCCCGACCCCCAGCTTCGCCAGGATCGCGGACACCCGGTTCTTGACCGTCTTCTCGGCGAGGAACAACCGGTCCGCGATCTGACGGTTCGTCAGTCCCTCGCCGATCAGGTCCAGCACCTCGCGTTCACGCGGCGAGAGCCGGTCGAGTTCGGACGGTTCGTCCACCGCCTCGTCCCGGCCGGGGCCGCGCAACCGCTCCATCACCCGCGTCGCGGTGCGCGGGTCCAGCGTCGACTGCCCCGCCGCGACGGTGCGCACCGCGTTGACCAGCGCCGTGCCGTCGATCTGCTTGAGCACGTAACCGGCCGCCCCGGCCATGATGGCGTCGAACAGCGCCTCGTCGTCGTCGAAGGACGTCAGCATCAGGCAGCCGAGCTCCGGCACCCGGGCCCGCAACTCCCGGCAGACCTCGATGCCTTCGTGGTCGTCGTCGGCGCCGCCCAACCGGACGTCGAGGATCGCCACGTCGGGCCGGACCGCCGGCACCCGGGCGAGGGCCTGCCGGGCGTCCCCCGCCTCCCCCACGACCTCGATGTCCTCCTCCGCCTCCAGGAGGTCCCGCACGCCGCGGCGGACCACCTCGTGGTCGTCGAGGATGAAGACGCGCAGCGGCGTGTCCGGGGCGGCGGCGGACGGGGTGGCGGCAGGGGGGACGGACTGCTGGTTCATGCACTCTCGCTCTGTGGTTCTGCGCGGATCGGCCAGGGCACGAGGGGCCCGCCCCCGAGGTTCGCCGCCCCGAAAGCCCTGCGCAAGGGCCGAACGACCCTGGGGGATCGGGGCCCTTCGGGCACGGGGCCGCGTTGCGATACTGGCGCCCCCGTCAGGAGGTCGATCCCCATGCAACAGCCCCGCCAGTTCACGCGGACCGCGTCGCCCGAGCAGTCCCTGCCGTCCGGACGGTCCGCCGCGGGGACCGTCGGCGGCGAGTACCACGCCCTGCTCGCCCGGCACGACGCCATGCGCCTGCGTCGGCGCATCCTGGGCCAGGGCCGGGCCCCGGCGCCGGACTTAACGCCGGAACCCTACGACGGCGCCGCGGACCAGCGGCTGATCACCCAGTACCTGGACCTGGTCACGCCGTTCGGCGACCTGATCGCCCACCTCTACGACGAGATGTTCGCCCGCTGGCCCTACCTGCGGTCGCTGTTCCCCGCGTCCATGGACTTCCAGCGCGCGCACCTCGCCCGCGCCTTCTGGTACCTGATCGAGAACCTGCACCGCCCCGCCGAGGTGGCCGCCTACTTCCGGCAGCTGGGCCACGACCACCGCAAGCTCGGGGTGCGCCCGGCGCACTACGAGGCGTTCGAGGCCGCCCTGTGCGCGGCGCTGCGGCGCACCGCCGGGCCCCGCTGGGCCGAGGCCGTGGAGCAGGCGTGGCTGCGGATGCTGCGGTTCGCGGTGGCGTCGATGGTCGAGGGGGCCGACGCCGCACTCGCCGAACCGCCGTGCTGGCAGGGCACGGTGACCGCCCACGAGCGCCGCCGCCCCGACCTCGCGGTGCTCCGGGTCCGGGTGCACGAGCCGTACCCGTACCGGGCCGGCCAGTATGCGGCGGTCGAGTCGCCGCTGATGCCCCAGGCGTGGCGACACTACTCCCTGGCGTCCGCGCCGCGGCCCGAGGGCGAGGTGACCTTCCACGTCCGGCAGACCGGGCCCCGCGGCGTCAGCGAGGCGCTGGTGCACGGCACCGGCGTCGGCGACACCCTGCGGCTGGGTCCCGCGCACGGCACGATGACGCTCCCCGACGAGGACCCGTCCCGTGACCTGCTGATGGTGGCGGGCGGCACGGGCTGGGCGCCCGTCAAGGCGCTGCTGGAGGAGTGGACCGCCCGGCGTCGCGGCACCGGCGGAATGCCGCTGCGCCACACCGGCCGGGTGCACCTCTTCATCGGCGCCCGCAGCCGGAACGAGCTGTACGACGCGCGGGCGCTGGCCCAGTTGGCGGCGCGCCACGACCGGCTGCGGGTCGTACGGGTGCTGGACGACGACTCCACCGCGGCGGGCGACCGGCGGCACACCGAGTACGGGCCGCTGGCCGAGGCGGTGGCCGGGGCCGGGCCCTGGTCCGACCACCTCGCCTTCGTCAGTGGTCCGGCGGCCATGGTCGGTGCCACGGTCGCGCGGCTGACCGCGGCCGGGATGTCGGCCGACCACATCCGCCACGACCCGGTGCCGGACCCGCTCGCTCCGCCGGCCGGCCGCCCGGCGGGGTGCCCGGCGGACGGGCCGGTGACCGGAGCGGTCCGCTGACCCCGGTCCGGCCGTGCGGGGAGCGTTCCCCGCAGGCGGGCCGAACGGCCCTGGCGGGTGACCCGCGGGGCCCGTCTACTGGCCGGCAGCGCAGTGCGTCAGCAGCCTCGACAGGACAGGGAGCACGCCGTGAACGACATCCCGGCCCGGCACGCCGCCGGCACCGCCACCGATCCACTGGTGGACTGGGCCGACCGCGAGGCGTCCCGCCGCAGCAGCGAACTGGACCGCTCCGAGGCCCTCCGGCTACTGGGCAGCGTGTCGTTGGGCCGGATCGTCTTCACCCAGGACGCGCTGCCGGCCATCCGCCCGGTGAACCACCTGCTGCACCGCGGCGAGGTGATCATCCGCACCCATGAGGGCGCGGCGCTGACCACCCTCACCGAACACGCGGAGGACGAGGGGGTGGTCGTCGCCTACGAGGCCGACGCCATCGACCCGGCCACGCACTGCGGCTGGAGCGTGGTGGTCACCGGCTACTGCCACCTGGTCACCGATCCCGACGACCTGGCGCACTACCAGACGTTGCTGCACCCCTGGACCGACCACCGGATGGCCCACGCCCTGCGGATCCGCCCCGACCTGGTCACCGGGTTGCGGCTGTCGCACTAGCGGCCCGGCCGGCGGCGGGCCCGCTTCACCTCGCGGTCGACGGCCCACGCGTCCGCGACCGGGCCGAGGTGACCGAGCTTGTCGGGGTTGATCACCGCGCGGACCGCCTGGACCTGCCCGTCGAGCACGTCGAGGGCCAGGATGTGCAGCACCTTGCCGTCCCGGTCGCGGAAGAGCGCGCCGGGTTGACCGTTGACCTCGTGCGGCTCGAAGGTGATGGCGATCCGGCCCATCAGGGGGAAGACCGTGCCCAGCACGCGGGCCACGTTCTCCGCGCCCGTGACGGCGTTCGCCAACTGCGGGGCCTTGCCACCGCCGTCGCCGAGCAGTTGCACGTCGGCGGCCAGCAGCTCCCGCAGTGCGTCGACGTCGCCGCTGCGCAGTGCGTCGAAGAACCGCGTGGCCAGTTCCTGCCGCTCCTGCCGGTCCGCCACGAATCGCGGGCGGTCGGCCCGCACGTGCCGGCGCGCCCGCACCAGTAGTTGCCGGCACGCCGCCTCCGAGCGCCCCACCGCGGCGGCGACCTCGTCGAACCCGAAGCCGAACACCTCCCGCAGCACGAACACCGCCCGTTCCAGCGGACTGAGCCGCTCCAGCAACAGCAGGGCCGCCATCGACACCGAGTCGGCCAACTCCGCCGCCCGGGCCGGGTCCTGGTACGGATCGCTCAGCAGCGGCTCCGGAAACCACGGGCCCACGTACGCCTCGCGTCGCACCCGCGCGGACCGCAGCACGTCGATGGCGATCCGGGTCACCGTGGCGGACAGGTAGGACTTGGTCGACGCGGGCCGGGTCGAGGAGCCGTCGAAGCGCAGCCACGTCTCCTGCACGGCGTCCTCGGCCTCCCCCACGCTGCCCAGTACCCGGTAGGCGATCGAGAACAGCAGCGGTCGCAGTTCCTCGAACTCCTCGACCTTGCTCACGCCGGGCTCCCTTCCCGTGACGTCGGCCCGGCGGTGCGGGACCGATCCGCGGTGCGCGGTTGACGAAGTCGCCTTCTCGTCGGGCGTGTTCGCTCCGCCGCCCGTCAGTGGGCCCGTCCGACCTCGTAGCTGCCGGCCGGCTGGCGGGTGACGACGTTCAGCCGGTTCACCGCGTTCATGAAGGAGACCAGGACCACCAGGGCGGTGAGCTGGTCCTCGTCGTAGTGCTCGGCGGCGTGCGCCCACACCTCGTCGCCGACCCCGTGGCCGGCGTCGGCGAGCCGGGTGGCCTCCTCCGCCAAGGCCAGTGCGGCACGCTCGGCGCCGGTGAAGACCGTGGCCTCCCGCCAGGCCACCACCAGGTTCAGCCGCACCGGGGTCTCGCCGGCCGCCGCGGCCTCCTTGGTGTGCATGTCGATGCAGGCGGCGCAGCCGTTGATCTGGCTCACGCGCAGCGCCACCAGTTCCTGCGTCGCGGCCGGCAGCGCCGATTCCTTCAGCGTCCGGCCGGCCGACATGAAGTGCTTGAGTGCCTTGCCGGCGGTCGGGCTGGCGAAGTAGTCCAGTCGCGCGTCCATGGTGTGTTCCTCCGTGGTGTCCGGTGCTTGCGCTCCCGAGACGAGACAGCCCGGCCCCCCGTGACACGGTCGGGTGTGACCTGCGTCTCCCGGCCGCCGGTCCGCAGCGGGCGGCCTGCCGCCCTCCCGGGGCGAGCGCCCCTCACCGCCCCGTGGCCCCCGCGCGCAAGCCGTCCATCACCAGGTCGAGGAGGCGTCCGGCGCGGGCGGGCCCGTCGGCGTGCGGGTCGAGTTGCCAGAGGCCGGCGATGGCGAGGAGGAAGTCCTCGGCGACGACGTCGGGCCGGATGGTGCCGGCCTCCTCGTTCGCCGTCAGCAGGAGGGTGACGGCGGCGGTGAGCGGGCCGCGGGACACGCCGACGAGGGTGCCGGGGGTGGTGGTGGCCTTGCACAGCGCCGCGGACAGTCCGGCCTTGGTCATGGCGTACCGGGCGAGGCGGTCCATCCAGCCGCGCAGCGCCCGGTCGGGCGGTTCGACGGCGAGGAGGTGGGCTGCGGCGTCGCAGACCTGTTGGACCTCGTGCCGGTAGACCTCCAGCACGAGGGCCTCGCGGTTGGGGAAGTTGCGGTAGAAGGTGCCCTGGCCGACGCCGGCCTTCTTGGCGATCGCGCTCAGCGGGACGTCGGCGGCGCGCGTCAGCTCGACCAGTGCCACTTCCAGGATGCGGTCGCGATTGCGTCGTGCGTCGGAGCGCAGGGGCGCGTCCTCGGGGCCTGGCACGCGTCCTCCTCCCGCACTGCGCCGATGAGTTGGACCCGTCCGACGGGTCTCGCATGGCGAACAAACGGCCTTGCTAAGCGGACAGCTGTCCATTAAGTTTCAACGGTAGCGGACAGCTGTCCGCTTGAGGACCACCATAGCGGCCGACGAGCGGGGGACGGGACCGGCACGGAGCGTCCGACGGCCACCGCGACCGGACCCCACCGCACCCGGACCTCCCGCACTGCTCGACCACCTCTTCCGACGCCGCGACGGACCGCACCACCCACCGCCCGGACCTCCCGACTCCGCCCGGCCGTTGCCGGCCGGCGACCTCGACCGGGACACCACCGAGCCTCTCTACGTGTGAGACCTGAAAGAAGGCTGAGCCCATGGCCCCATCGACGGCCGGCGCCATCACCTTGACCATCAACGGCGAGAAGCACACGCTGCCCGTCGACAACCGCACCACCCTGCTGGACGCGCTGCGCGAACGGCTCGGCCTGACCGGCACCAAGAAGGGCTGCGACCAGGGGCAGTGCGGTGCCTGCACGGTGCTGCTGGAGGGGCGCCGGGTGGTGTCCTGTCTCCAACTGGCGGTCGCCGCCGAGGGCCGGGAGGTCACCACCATCGAGGGCGTCGCGGACGGGGACCGGCTGCACCCGGTGCAGCAGGCGTTCCTCGACCTCGACGGCTACCAGTGCGGGTACTGCACGCCCGGGCAGATATGTTCGGCCATCGCGGCGATCGAGGAGCACGCCGCCGGCTGGCCCAGCGCGGTCACCACCGACGTCCGACCGGAAGCGGGCGTGGCGCCGCTGACCCCGGAGGAGATCCGGGAGCGGATGAGCGGCAACCTCTGCCGCTGCGGTGCCTACGTGTCGATCGTGCAGGCGGTCGCCCGCGCGGCGGAGGAGACCGCACAGGGCACCAGTGGGGCGGACGAGATGAACGTGGCGGGTGCGGCATGAGGGAATTCGACTACCGGCGGGCGTCCGACGTGCCGGGCGCGGTCGCGCTGCTCGGCGCCGAACCCGAGGCGCGCTACCTCGGCGGCGGCACCAACCTCGTCGACCTGATGAAGAGCGGGGTCGAGCGGCCCGCACTCCTCGTCGACGTGCGGGAGTTGCCGCTCGACCGGATCGAGGTCACCGACGACGGCGGACTGCACGTCGGGGCGACGGTCACCAACAGCGACCTGGCCGCCCACCCCGAAGTCCGCCGACGCTACCCGGCCTTGACGCAGGCGGTGCTGGCCGGCGCCTCGGGACAGCTGCGCAACATGGCCACCGTGGGCGGCAACCTCCTCCAGCGGACGCGCTGCGCGTACTTCACCGACGTCAGCAAGCCCTGCAACAAGCGGGTGCCCGGCAGCGGTTGCCCGGCCGTCGCGGGCGAGCACCACAACCACGCGATCCTGGGCGCCTCCCCGCACTGCGTGGCCGTCCACCCCTCGGACATGGGGGTCGCGCTGACCGCCTTCGACGCCGTGGTCCACTACGTCACGGCGGAGGGGCCGCACGAGGTGCCGCTCGCGGAGTTCTACCTCCCGGTCGGCGCCACCCCGCACCGCGAGACCGCCCTGCCGGCCGGCGCGCTGATCACCGGCATCACCCTGCCGCCCACCCCCGTCGCCGCCGCGTCCTGCTACCGCAAGGTCCGCGAGCGCGCGTCGTACGCCTTCGCCATCGGGTCGGTGGCCGCCGCCCTCGACGTCCGGGACGGCACGGTCCGCGCCGCGCGGCTGGCGTTCGGGGCGGTCGCGTCCCGGCCGTGGCGGGCGCACGCGGCCGAGCGGGCGCTGATCGGCGGACCGGCGACCGCCGAGGCGTTCGCCGCCGCCGCGGACGCCGAACTCGCCGCCGCCGAGCCGCTGCCCGGCAACGCCTACAAGGTGACGCTGATCCGCAATCTCGTCGTCGCCGAGCTGACCGAGCTGGCCGCGGAGTGCCGGCGGACCGAGGAGGCCACCCGATGACCACTGCCACCACTCCAACCACCTCGGCCATCGGGGCCGTCGGCACCGCGCACACCCGCGTGGAGGGCCGCGACAAGGTCACCGGCGCGGCCCGCTACGCCGCCGAGATCCCGTTCGCCGAACTCGCCCACGGCTGGCTGGTGGTGTCCACCGTCACCCGCGGGCGGATCCGCTCGATCGACGCGGCGCCCGTCCTGGCCATGCCGGGCGTGCTGACCGTCCTGCACCACGGCAACGCCCAGCCGCTGGAGTCGCAGTACACCGGCCCGATGGGCACCCCCGACCCGACGCTGCAGATCTTCCAGCACGACCGGGTGCCGCACGCCGGGTGGCCGGTGGCGCTGGTGGTCGCCGAGACCTCCGAACAGGCCAGGGAGGCCGCCGAGTCGCTGGTGGTCGAGTACGACCTCGAACCGCACGACGTGGCGTTCGCCGACGGGCACCCGGGGACCTACGTCCCGGAGAGCACGCCGCGGGCCGCGGCGGAGCGGTCGAAGGGCGACCTGGCGGCCGAACTCGACGCGTCCGCGGTCGTGGTGGACGCGGAGTACACCACTCCGGAAGAGCACCACCACCCCATGGAGCCGCACGCGGCGACCGCGTACTGGGACAGCGGCCGACTCGAAGTCGTCGACTCCAACCAGGGCAGCATCTACGTCGCGCAGGAGCTCGCGCAGTTGTTCTCGCTGGACGCGTCCGCGGTCCGGGTGCGCTCCGAGCACGTCGGCGGCGGCTTCGGCGCCAAGGGCACCCGCGCGCACCAGGTCGCTGCGGCCATGGCGGCGACGGTGTTGCACCGCCCGGTCCGGGTCGTGCTGACCCGACGTCAGATGTTCTCCCTGATCGGCTACCGCAGCCCCACCGCACAGCGGGTGCGGCTCGGCGCCGATGCCGACGGACGGCTGCGGGCACTGCACCACCAGGGGCTCAACCAGACCTCCACGGTGTACGAGTTCGTCGAGCGGAGCGCCGACGTGGCCCGGGCGATGTACGACGCCGACGCCCACCACACCGTCAACCGCGTGGTCCGACTCGACGTGCCGTCGCCCACCTACATGCGCGCACCGGGCGAGGCGCCGGGCTCGTTCGCGCTGGAGTGCGCGCTCGACGAACTCGCCGAGCGGTGCGGCGTCGACCCGATCGTCCTGCGCGCCCGCAACGAACCCGCGGTGGGCCCGGTCTCCGGGCTGCCCTACAGCAGTCGCAAGCTGCTCGACTGCTTCGAGGTGGGCGCCGGCAGGTTCGGCTGGGCCGAGCGCGACCCGCGCCCCCGGCTGCGCCGCGACGGCCGCTGGCTGCTCGGGACCGGCACCGCGGCCGCCTCCTTCCCCACCCTGGCCGGGCCGTCCACGGCCGCGGTCACGGCCGAGGCGGACGGCACCTTCACGGTGCGGATCACCGCCGCGGACATCGGCACCGGGGCGCGGACCGCGCTGACGCTGGTCGCCGCGGACGCCCTGGAGGTGTCGCCGGACCGGGTGACGGTGCGGATCGGCGACAGCGACTTCGGCCAGGCGATGCTCGCCGGCGGCTCGGCGGGCACCCGTTCGTGGTCGTGGGCCATCACCCTGGCCGCCCACGACCTGCGCGAACAGCTGGCACTGGGCGGCCACGTCCCGCCGGAGGGGATCACCGCCCGCTCGGACACCACGGCGGCCCTCGGCGCCCTGCCGCCCCGTGAACGGCACGCGTACGGCGCGCAGTTCGCCGAGGTGGCGGTGGACGTCACCACCGGCGAGGTCAGGGTCCGGCGGATGCTCGGCGTCTTCGCCGCCGGCCGGATCGTCAACCCGCTCACCGCGCGCAACCAGTTCGTCGGCGGCATGATCTGGGGCCTGTCGATGGCCCTGCACGAGGAGGCGGTACGGGACGGGGCCACCGGCACCCACGTCGCCCCCGACCTCGCCGGCTACCACGTCGCCGCCAACGCCGACGTGCCGCTCATCGAAGCCGACTGGGTGGACGATCCGGACGACGAGGACCCGGTGGGCATCAAGGGCATCGGCGAGGTCGGCATCGTGGGCGCCTCGGCGGCGATCGCCAACGCGGTCTGGCACGCCACCGGCGTCCGCCACCGGCATCTGCCCATCCGCCCGGACCGGGTGCTCAAGCCCTGGGACGACGCCCTGCCGCGGCCGTCCGAGGACCGCGACTAGGTACCCTCCCCCGTCGCCGTCCCCGTCCCGTCCGGAAGGGGACGGCGACGCGGCGGAACGCGGTCTGACGGGCGACGGCGGTCAGCCGATTGTCCGTCAGACCGCGTGCTTATTTGGGTGGTTGGTGCGTGTTCGTGCTCCTCGTCGGCGTGCCCGTGGGGCGCGCCGGGAGGTACGGTCACTGGTCCGGAGGGACGGGCCGATCGGGTGCGGGAGGGGCCCCGCCGTCGTTCCGTCCTCCGGGAGGCAGCAAGAACCGCAAGCACAGAACCAGGAGCACAACGATGAGGCAACGGCTGACTACCGGGACGCGTGCGCCGGCAGTGCCCACCCCTCGCTCACGCCGCTGGATGCTGACCGTTCTGGCCGGGGCACCGCTGATCGCGAGTTGCAGCGGGAAGGAGCCCGGCGGCGCCGCCGGGCCGCAGGACGGGCCGGGCGGGAAGGGCCGCGACAGCGTTGCGGACGGCCCCGCGGGCGTCCTGGGCGCGAACTTCAACGAAGACCCCTCCGACGTGACGTTCCCCGCACTGGAAGCGCTCTCCGCCAGCTGGCTGCGCGGGTTCGTCCCGATGTCCGACGTCGACGGCGCGGTGTCCGCCCAACCGGCCGTCCGGACCCTCCTGGCAGCGCAGGCGAAGGGGTACGGAACGGTCCTGTCGATGAAGTTCCAGAACGTGCACCGCCCCATACCGTCGCCGGGAAGCCAGGCGATGGGCGATGAACTGGCGCGGCTGGAACGGCTGTTGGACGTCGTGATGGGAAAGGTGAACATCCTCACCATCGGCAACGAGCCGTTCCTCGAAACCAGGGAGGCGGACCGGAACGCACGGCTCAACGCCTTCTACGAGAAGGCCGCGGAGCACGTGATCGCCTACCGTCGGAAGAAGTTCCCCTCCGGTTGCACCACGCGCCTGTACATGGGCGCGCTGAACCACCTCGACCGGCCGGGCGGGCAGACGGCCGCCACCGAACGCTGGATGGCCTTCGTCAAGAAGACCCGCGAGATCGAGGGGGTGGACATCCATCCGCACGTGGACTCGGCGGAAGGCGCCCAGAAGTACGTCGACTACGTGCTCCCCCGGCTCCGCGCCGACCAGCGGTTCCTCGTCACCGAGTTCTCCCTGGTGCTGCTCTGGGAGAAGCACATGGGCAGTACCGTCCCCGCGCCGTTCGCCCGCCGGTACGGCCTGCCCGCGGACCTGAAGGTGTGGCAGTTGCTGAAGCAGGCGGTCGCGCACCCGGTCCCCGCGCAGCAGTGGCGGGACTTCCTCACGATGAGCCCCTGGTACGAGAGCCACCAGCACTTCCTGCGGAACCAGGTGGACAGGTTCCGCAGCACCGGTCGACTGGCCGTCGCCACGTACGGCGTCGCCCAGGCGGCGGCGATGGTGCGGGACCTGGGGCCCGAGAAGCAGCCGTGGCTCCTGAACAGCCTGTACGCCAACCGCACCGTCCAGCACTCCGGTTCCGGTGAACTTCCGCACAACTACCCGGTGTTCGACGACTTCCGGGCCTTGCAGCGTTCGGTGGACCACCGTCCGGTACGCCTGGGCAAGACCTCCACGTAAGCGCGGAACGCGACCTTCGGGCCCGCCCGCCAAGGGTCGAGCCGGACAACGGGCGGTCGCCGCTCCCGCACGGGGCGGCGACCGCCTTCAGCGGACCGGGTCCGCCGTCCTTCGTCGTGCGCACCCGGTGGCCGGCGCCGACCACCGGGGGCCCGTTCAGCGCCGGGTCAGCGCACGTGGACGGTACGCACGGCGGTGTGGAAATCCGCCTGCGGGTGGCCGCCGTGCGGTCCGTCGACGCCGAACAGCACGCCGCGGAACTGCAGGACTCCGCGGTGCGTGGCCTTGGCCTTCGCGTCGACCGTTGCCTCGCCGCCGTCCATCGACACGACCTTGCCGCACTTGACGGTGTGCCAGGCACCGCTGGTGCCGACGCGCTGCTGGGCACAGAACTCGCCGTACCGGAGCCCGTCGCTGTCGCCGTGCCCCGTAAGGTGCACGCTCTGGCCAACCTTGACGGTGCCGGGTGACACGTTGAGGGTGGCGCTCCCCTTGGCGAACGCCGGGGTCACGGCCAGTACGGCCACGGCTGCGCCCATGGCGCCCACCGTGGCGAAGCGGCCGACGCCACGACGCCCGAAGATCCCCCGCGCCGCGCGCCCGCTCTTCTGCACTTGCTCGGTCATTCTTTCCTCCCCTTGTTCAAAGGTCGTTGTGACGACCCACCACACAAGAGGCGGATATTGGGGGTTACGTTCCCGGGCGACAGCGGTGGATCCCCTGCGCCCCGTCCGCCTGGGGACAGCCCCACCCCGACCCCACCGGCCAGCAGCATGTCCCACCAGCCCCGATCGTCCCTACGGTGGCCCCATGCCGATGACCGTGCACGTCCCGGAATCCAGCTCCCGGCGTGGCCCACGGGCGGCCGGACGGCGCCTGCCCGGCCGGGCGACCGCCGCGCTCCTCACCGCCACCGCCCTCCTGGCCGGGTTCGCCCCCGCCGCCCGGGCGGGCGCCCCGCAGCGCACCCCGTCCCCCTCCCAGCTCCAACGGGACGCCGACGCGGTGCGTGACGCCGGTGTCACCGGCGTCCAGGTCCGGCTGACCACGGACCGCGGCACGCGCACCGTCCGCAGCGGCACCGGCGACCTGTCCACCGGGCGGCCCGTTCCGCGGGACGGCTACATCCGCATCGGCAGCAACACCAAGACGTTCGTGGCGACGGTGGTCCTCCAACTCGTGGGCGAGGGACGGCTGTCGCTCGACGACACCCTCGACAGGTGGCTGCCTGGTGTGGTGCGCGGTCACGGCAACGACGGGCGGCGCATCACGGTGCGCCAGCTGCTCCAGCACACCAGCGGGCTGCCCGACTACATCGGTGAGGTCGCCCCGCACCCCAGCGCCGCCGAGTACCACCGCAACCGCTGGACGCCGTACTCCTCAGCACGACGCGTCGCGCTCGCGCTGCGCCACCCGCCCGCCTTCGCACCCGGGACCCGCTGGCAGTACTCCAACACCAACTACGTCCTGGCCGGCATGGTCATCCGGGCGGTCACCGGCCACTCCTGGGAGCAGGAGGTGCGCAGCCGCATCCTGCTCCCGCTGCGCCTCGCGCACACCGTCGCACCGGGCGACGACCCGTACCTCCCGCGCCCGCACGCCAACGACTACCAGCAGTTCGCCCCCGGCGCCCCGCTGATCGACACCACCGTGGCGTACCTGCCGTTCGACGGGGACGCCGACGGTGCGCTGATCAGCTCGACCGCGGACACCACCGCGTTCTTCGCGGCGCTGGGCCGGGGCCGGCTGCTCGCCCCGGCCCAGCTCGCCGAGATGCGCCGGGCGGTGGCGGTGCCCGGCGACCCGGGCACACCACCGGGCAGCCGTTACGGGCTCGGCCTCTCCTGGACCCCGCTGACCTGCGGCGGCGGCTACTGGGGCCATGGCGGCGACGGGTACGGCTCCATGGTGTGGCCCGCCACCACCGCCGACGGCCGCACCACCGTCACCGTCTCCCTGCACAGCCGTCCCGGCGACCCCGACACCGCCGACCGCCAGATCCGGGCGACGACCGGGCTGATCGACCACGCCCTGTGCGACGCACGGGACACGGCAAACGGGGCGGTGCGGGGCTGACTCCCGGTGCGATCCGGGGTATTCGTGCCGGTGGCGGCGCGAGCGCCGGGCCCGGGCCGCCTGGGAAGGGAGCTGTTGTGGTGGAACGGACGACGTGCTGTGTGGTGGGCGGCGGACCGGCGGGCATGGTGCTCGGCCTGCTGCTGGCGCGGGCCGGGGTGGCCGTGACGGTCCTGGAGAAACACGGGGACTTCCTGCGCGACTTCCGAGGGGACACCGTGCACCCCTCCACGCTGGCGCTGCTGGACGAGTTGGGGCTGAGCGACCGCTTCGCCCAGTTGCCGCAGCGGCGGGTGACGGCCGTTCAGCTGCCGCTCGGCCCGGACGGCTCGCTGACGACCGTGGGGAACATCGCCGCACTGGGCGGCCGGTTCAACTACGTCGCGATGGTGCCGCAGTGGGACCTGCTCGACCTCCTGGCGGACGAGGCGCGGCGCGAACCGTCGTTCTCCGTGCGGATGAGCACCGAGGTGACGTCGTTCGTCGAGGAGCGCGGTCGGGTGGCGGGGGTCCGGTACCGCACGGCCGACGGCCGGAGGGGCGAACTGCGCGCCACGCTCACCGTGGCCTGCGACGGCCGGGGTTCGCTGGCCCGGTCCCTGCCCGAACTCGGGCTGCGAGCCTTCCGCTGCCCGATGGACGCCTGGTGGTTCCGGCTGCCGCGGCACGACGGCGACCCGCACGGGCTGGTGGGCGGCGTCGGCGACCGGCTGCTCGCCGCGCTGATCGACCGCGGGGAGTACTGGCAGTGCGCCGCGCTGATCCCCAAGGGCACGGACCGGGCACGACGGGCCGCGGGCCTGGAGGCGTTCATGCTGAACTACGCCTCGGCCGCCCCCTGGCTCGGCGACCGGATCCGGGCGCTGGGCTCCTGGGACGAGGTGAAACTGCTCGACGTGCGGCTGGACCGGCTGCGGCGCTGGCACCGCCCGGGGCTGCTGTGCATCGGCGACGCGGCGCACGCGATGTCGCCGGTCTTCGGGATCGGCATCAACCTCGCGGTGGAGGACGCGGTGGCGGCCGCCCGGCACCTGGTCGGTCCGCTGCGGGCCGGCGCGGTCGGCCTGGCGGACGTCCGTGCCGTGCAGCGCCGCCGCTGGCCGACCGCGGCGTTGACGCAGGCCCTGCAGCGGTTCGCGCACTCCCGGGTGATCGCCCCGGTGCTGGCGGGCCGAGCACCGTTCGACGACCCGCGGCGGGCCCGGTGGGTGGCCGAGCGGCTCACCACGTCCCGGTGGCTGAGCAGGGTCCCGGCGTACTTCCTGGCCTACGGTGCGGTGCGCGAGCGTCCGCCGGCCGAATCGGTGCGGTGAGGCGGTGGCGGGACGGCGCACGCCCCGCCACTCCTGCCGCACACGGACCGTTCTCTCATTCCGTCACCTCGGCCAGCCGGAAGGGGCCGGCCGCTCCGGGCGCGTACATCACGGGCAGGCTGCGGCCGAGCGGGACGACCACGATCGGCTCCTCGCGGTACTCCCGCAGGAAGTGCTCCAGCGGCTCCCAGATCATGCTCCGGTATCCGGCTTCGGTCCGCTGGCGCTCGAAGGACAAGGTCAGCGCGGACTCCTCCACGGTGACGCTCACCGCGTCCACCTCCAGCCATTCCCCGCCGATCCACGCTTCGAGTCGTACGTATGACATGACGTAAGAGTGCCCCGCATCCCACTGGGCTGGCAATCAGCGGGATACGGGGCAGGGTGGCGCGGGCCGGCTGCCGAACGGGGCGGCAGGTGCGCGCATGCCGGATGAGGCATCCGTCACGCCGACCGGCCGCGCCGTTCCGTCATCACGGGGACGGTCGCTGCGTTCCCACGCGACAATTGTCGGCGACGGAATTCTGTCGGGCGGCCGGCCCCGTTCCGCCGGTATCGGCTTCCGAGGCGACCTGACTCTTGGAATTCCTACGCATTTCCTGGAGGCCCTTTTGGATGCCGTTGCGCAGCCATTTACTCAGGGGCCTTTCCACCAGCCGGTGAACGAAGTAGGAAACGATCAGCATGAACGCGACGATGGAGAGCAGCAGGACGGGCGCCGGCATCTTGTTGCGCAGCAGGTCGATGAGGGTGAATCCGATGTACATGTGCAGGAGGTACAGCGGGTACGTCAATGAGCCGGCGGTCGCCAGCCAGCGCCACTGCACCTTGTTGAATACCCCGAGGGCGATGGCCGCCATGACGGCGAAGGCCAGGATGACGCCCACCCGGGCCGGCCAGCCGTGCGCCATGTCCGCCTTGGCTCCGACGTTCATCACCAGGCGTCCGCGGACGTAGTGCTGGGCCAGCAGGAATTCGACCGCGACGATTGCCCAGAGGAGCAGCGTGGGCTTGAATCGGTACATCAGGTAGAAGGCGATGCCCGCGATGAAGTACGGCGAGTAGGGAGCGATCGCCCACACCGAAAGGAAGTTGCTGTTGGCCTTGAGGGCGACGACTCCGGCCACCGTCCACAATCCGCAGAAGAGCACGCACCGGCGATAGGTGACACCGCGGTACACGACGAGGGCGAAGAGCAGGTAGAACTTCAGCTCGACGAAGAGCGACCAGTAGACGTCGTCGAGGTCGGAAACCCCCACGCCCTGTTGGAGCATGGTGAGGTTTGTCAGGACAGTTTCCAGATTGTCCGCACTGCGGACCCGTGGCCAGATCATCAACACGGCCGCGGTGAGCAGGACGCCGACCCAGTACGCCGGATACAGACGGGAGACGCGGGATTTCACGAAGTCGCCGAGCGAACGCCCCCAGGCGCTCATGCAGATGACGAATCCACTGATCAGGAAGAAGACTTCGACGCCGAGCCAGCCGAATTGCGAGAGGTGGTAGATCGTCGGCGAGATCGCATGCGGATCATTACCCCAGCCATCACGGAGGGTGATGTAGTGATACGCCAGGACCATCAGCGCCGCAACGAGGCGCAGTCCGTCCAGGACATAGAGTCTGGATTGCCCTTGCCCCTTCCCTGGTGCGGCCAGAGTTCCAGGCAGAGCGAAGGGCATCCCGTGTTTCCTCACAGTTCGTAGGGCAGCGTTCCACCCCATCCCATCTCACACCCGGGACGGGGGAGGCAAGTTCGATTGAAATGATCGCAAAGTTTTTGTCCACGTCGTACATCGAGCGCCTCAGGAATGACGTTTCGACCGATGCAGGATGTCACGGGCGAATACGGGTCAATTCGGATACCCGATACTCGCCGACCACCCGCCTCGCCCGGCCAGAACGCCGGGGAACGCTATCCGGAACTCACAGCTCCGCCGCCGTGCACCCGCCCCGGCACTACCGTTCGCCGATACTTCGCTCTTCGGAAACCTTCCCACCGTCCCGTATTCCCATGCTGCGCCATAAGGGTTCGCCGCACATATGACAGGGCGCACGAAATCCCGCCGCGGCGGCCGGCGATTCCGACGGGACCGGCGACGGAGCCCCCGACGGGCCCCCGGACCGGCCGCGGCGCGCCCCGCACCACCGGGCGTCCCGGCCCCACCACCGTTCACTCCCCGTGCACACCCCTCCGGCCCAGCACCGCCCGCGCCGCCCGCCGCGGGCAAGTAGGACGGAGGGAACGGCTCGCGCGGAGGAACGGTGCGGACATGCAGATCGTGGTCGACCTCAACCGGTGTCAGGGGTACGCACAGTGCGTGTTCCTCGCACCACGGGTGTTCGAGCTGCACGGCGAGGAGGCCCTGCTGTACGCCCCGACTCCCCCGGACGACCAGGCGGAACGCGTGCTGCGGGCGGCGGCGGCCTGCCCGGTGCAGGCCATCCTCGTCGGCGAACGGGCCGGAGCGGGGGCGGGCGCCGATGTCCGATGACCTCAAGAGCGGACGGATCGTCATCGTCGGCGCGTCCCTGGCCGGGCTGCGCGCGGCCGAGACTCTGCGGGACGAGGGGTTCACCGGAGATCTGACCCTGGTCGGCGACGAACCGCATCCGCCGTACGACCGCCCGCCGCTGTCGAAGCAGGTGCTGCTGGGCCGGGTGCCCGCGGCGGACGTCGGACTGCCGGCCCGTCGCCCGGTCGACGCCCGGTGGAAGCTGGGCGTACGGGCCAGCGGTCTCGATCCGGCCACCAAGGAAGTGCTGCTGAGGAACGGCGAACGGCTCCCGTTCGACCGCCTGCTGATCGCCACGGGAACCCGGGCCCGCCCCTGGCCGCACCCCGAAGAGGCCCGCCTGGACGGGGTGCTGACGGTACGGACCCTCGACGACGCACACCGGCTCGCCGAGCGCCTGGACGCCGGACCGCGCCGCGTCCTGGTCATCGGGGCCGGGTTCACCGGCTCGGAGATCGCCTCCGCCTGCCGGGAACGCGGTCTGGCGGTGACGGTCGCCGAGCGCGGACCGGCGCCACTGGTCGGGGCGCTCGGGGGCACACTGGGGGCGTTCGCCGCACGGTTGCAACGCGCGCACGGCGTCGATCTGCGCTGCGGGGTGACGGTCACCTCGCTCACCGGCGACGGCGGACGACTCACCGGCGCCGAACTGTCCGACGGCAGCCGGATCGACGCCGACGTCGCGGTGGTCGCCCTGGGCGCCGTCCGCAACACCGAGTGGCTTGCCGACACCGGCCTCGCCGCGGGTCCGCGGGGCGTGGCCTGTGACGCCGGATGCCGGGCCTTCGACATGTACGGGATCGTCACCGACGACGTGTTCGTCGCCGGCGACGTGGCCCGCTTTCCGCATCCGCTCTTCGAGTACCAGATGCTCGCGCTGGAGCACTGGGGCAACGCCGTGGCGCAGGCCGAGGTGGCGGCGCACAACATGGTCAACCCGGGGCCGCGGCGCCGCCCGCACCTGGCGGTGCCGGCCTTCTGGTCCAGCCAGTTCGGGCTGAACATCAAGTCCATCGGCGTCCCCACCTTCTCCGACCAGGTGACCGTCGCCCAGGGCTCGGTCGAGGAGGGCCGGCTGGTCGTGGTCTACGGCTACCGCGGCCGGATCACCGCCGCGGTAAGCGTCAACCGCGCCAAGTGGCTGGAGCACTATCGGCATCTGATCGAGACCGCGGCGCCGTTCCCGCCCGCGCCGGGCGCCGCCGACCGGCCCGCGGCGCCGAAGGTCGTCCCGTCCGACGTCCCGGACCCCAGGGTGCTCTCGCACGGCCCGACCGTCGCCCTCACCGGTCATCTGCCGGACCGCCGCCTGGCCGTGGTGCGTCCGATGGCCTGACCGCCGTTCCGGGCCCGGTCCGCCCGCCGCTTCGCCCCCGCCCTCGACGAGGAGAGCCGCGCTGATGTCCACGGAGACCCTGCTGGAGCGGATCAACGCCTACGCCAGCCGCCCCGACCCCTATCCCCTCTACGCCGAGCTCCGCGAGCACGGTGTGGCCCGGCAGGACGACGGCAGCTACCTGGTCGGCACGTACCACGAGATCGCCGCGCTGCTGCACGATCCGCGGATCAGCTCGGACGTACGCCACCGCACCCACCCCGACCTGCGGGACCGGCCCGAGGACCTGCCGCCGTCCTTCATCGCCGTCGACGACCCCGAACACGACCGGCTCCGCCGGTTGGCGATGCGCCCCTTCGGCCCGCCCCACTCCCCCGGCCGGATCGACGCGCTGCACGACGACATCGTGGACGTCGCCCGGGAACTGGTCGACGGTCTCCGGGGCCGGGACCGGATCGACCTGGTGGACGACTTCGCCTACCCGTTGCCGGTCACCGTGATCTGTCGGCTGCTGGGCGTCCCCGGGGAGGACATGCCCGAGATCCGCGGCTGGACCAACACCATCATCGCCTCCCTGGACCGCTCCCCCGACGACGATCCGGACGGCAGGCTCCGCGCGGCCGCGCAGGCCCGGGTCGCGATGGCCGGGTACCTGGGCGCGCTGGCCCAGCGCCGGCGCGAGCGTCCGACCGACGACATGATCTCGGCGCTGGTGCACGACGACGGGCCCGAAGGCCGCCTCACCGACCCGGAGTTGATGACGGCGCTGACCCTGCTGACGATCGCGGGGCACGAGACGACGGTCAATCTCATCACGAACGGCATGCTCACCCTGTTGCGCCGTCCGGAGGCGCTGGAGCGGTTGCGCCGGGAGTCGGAGCTGATGCCGTCGGCCGTGGAGGAACTGTTGCGGTACGAGCCGCCGGTGCAGATGCTGCCGCAGCGCACGCCGCTGACCGACGTCGAGGTGGGCGGGGTGACCATCCCTCAGGGCGCGCCGCTGTTCCTCGTCCTGGCGTCCGGCAACCGGGATCCGCTGCGGTTCGAGGACGCCGACCACTTCGACCCCGCCCGCCGGGACAACCAGCACTTCGGCTTCGGCAGTGGCGTCCACAACTGCTTCGGCGCCCCGCTGGCCCGTCTCGAAACGCAGGTCGCGCTGACCGCGTTGCTGCACGGCCTGGACGCCCCGCGTCTGGTGGCGGACCCGCCCCCCTACCGGCACAGCCCCATCCTGCGCGGGCCGCGGCACCTGCTGGTCACCGGCGACGTCGCGGCCGGCGCGGGCGCGTAGGGCCCGCCAGGAGGCCCGGGCCCGCGGGGCTCCAGGAGGTCCGGCACGCACCTCCCCCTGTCACCGCCATATACGGGTGCCGCACTCATCTCGACGATGTAATGTGCACTGCCGTTGCGCAGCACTTACTCGGGGAGGGTTCGATGGTTCCGGAACTCGTCAGGATCTGGGCGGCCGGTTGGGTCGTCTCACGTCAGCGCCCCCGGGCGGTCGAACACCCCTGGGGGCTCTACATCGACGTCGGACTTCCGGAGCAGACGGGCCGCCACGTCCTGCCTGATCCCGACGAGGGCGCGGTGCGGGCCGCCACCGCGTCGGCGACCGCCCCGTACACCTGGCTGAAGCTCCCCGTGGAGACCGAGACCGCGGAGCCGTGGCTTCCGGCGGGCTGGATGGTGGACAGGGAGGAGACGGGCCACCTGATGGCCACGGACCTGCGGACCACGCGCCCGGCGGCACCCGACGGGTACCGCGCGACCGTGGAGACCGCGGACGGCGTGACGTACGTCCGGGTGCACGACGCGCACGGCGAGTTCGCCGCGCAGGGACAGATGGCCGTCCTCGGCCCGGCCACCGTCGTCGACCGGGTGCAGACCCAGGAGGCGCACCGCCGGCGCGGCTTGGGCGGCTTCGTGATGCGCACGCTCGCCGACCGCGCCGTGGCCCAGGGGGCGACGCTCGGCGTCCTGGGCGCGACCGACGAGGGCCGCGCCCTGTACGAAGCGCTCGGCTGGCAGCGACGCGCGGGGCTCGCGGCCTGCGTCCACCGCCCCTAGCCCGCGCCCCGTGCCACCCGTGTCCGGGCTCGCTTCCGGACCGCACTTGACCTTCACATCAATGTGAGGGTTCGACGATGCGGATGCGGCTGCGGAAGTACCGCACCCCTACGGGCACGAGGTGACTCCCATGGACAACCAGCTCTACGACTACAGCCCGATCACCGAACGGGACCCGATCGCCTGGCCCGGCGGCGCCCGGATCGCCTTCTACGTCGGGCTGAACGTCGAGCACTACCAGGTCGACCGCCCGTCCACGAGCATCTTCCCCGGCACCGCCGGACTCGCCCCGGATCCGCTCAACTACGGCTGGCGCGACTACGGTCCTCGGGTGGGCATCTGGCGGCTGATCGAGAGCCTCGACCGGCACGGGATCCGCGCCAGCGTGATGCTCAACTCCGACGTCGGCGACCGCTACCCGCAGATCGTCGAGGCCGGCCGGGCCCGGAACTGGGCCTGGATCGCCCACGGGAAGAACAACTCCCTCTTCCAGGCCGACATGTCGCCCGACGAGGAGCGCGCCTACCTGGCCGAGGTCGTCGGCACCATCGAGCGGACCACCGGCCACCGCCCCCGCGGCTGGCTCGGCCCCGCCCTCACCGAGACGTTCCGGACCCCGGAACTCCTCGCCGAACTGGGCCTGGACTACGTCCTGGACTGGAGCAACGACGACCAGCCCTACCGCCTCAACGTCCCGGGCATGCTCAGCGTCCCGTACTCGATCGAGGTGAACGACATCAGCCTGTTCGTCGGCAAGAGCCTGAGCGGCCCGGACTTCGTGCAGATCGTCAAGGACCAGTTGGACCAGCTCCACGAGGACGCGGCGGGCAGCGGCCGGGTGATGTCGTTGGTGCTGCACCCGTTCGTCATCAACCAGCCGTTCCGCCACAAGTACCTGGACCAGGCGCTGGAGTACGTCGCCCAGCACCCCGGGGTGTGGCTGACGACCAGCGACGAGATCGCCGAGCACTACGCCCGGACCACCACCGGGGGATCGGCCTGATCGCCTCGGCACCGGGCCGCCGGTCGCGGTAGCGCCCTGAGGAGCGGGAACTAGACCGGCGGTTCGGGCGCGAGCAGGCCGACGAGCACCCGTCGGACCACCCGTTCGAAGGGGTTCCCGGCCGGGCTTTCGGTGCCGGGCCGGCCGGCGCCCGCCGCTCCTCCCGCCAACGCCCCGGCCAGCAGCGGATGTCCGCCTCGTGCGACCACGGCGTCCAGGTAGGCGGACTGGGCCGACTGGCGGCCCGTGGGGGACCGGCGGGCGCGGATTTCGACCGCGGACAACATGGCGACCAGGGCGTTCAACACGGCCACCGCCTCCAGTTTGCCGGGCCCGGTCAGCGCCGCCACCGGTTCCAACGCGCGCAGCGCGTACTCCAGGTAGTCCACCCCCCGCGGCCCCGTCCGCAGGGCTTCCGGTGCCACCTCCAACAGCCACGGATGCCGCAGGTGGACCTGCTGCGTCCGGGCGGCCAACCCGACCAGGTCCGCCACCGGATCTCCCGTCAGCTCGACGTCGAGGTCGACCTCCGCGGTGGCGGCGTCCACCATGAGGTCCACCAGGTCGTCGCGTCCGGCCACGTACCGGTAGAGCGAAGCGGGTCCGGTGCCCAGTTCCCGGGCCACCTGCCGGACGGAGACCGCGGCCAGCCCGCCGGCGTCCGCCAGCCCGATCGCGGCCGCGGTGAGCTGCTGGCGGCTCCGCTCCGGCGCCGGCCCACGGGCGCCACGTTCGGGACGTTCCCAGACCACCACGGCCTCCGTCGCCCGATCCGCCTTGTCGGCCACCGAACCTCACCTGCCCCTTCCGTAACCCGGTCCTGCGCTGATAATTATCACCCCATAACTGCGAACAGTGTTCCCAGTATCAGTGTCCTTGCACCACGCGATCGAGGACGGAGGGACCGTGACCCCGCACGACACCACCGCACGACGAGCGGTTGCCGCGGCCAAGAGGGCCGAGGAGCCCGCGACCGAAGGAGGGAAGGCGATGAGCCGCCACGCGACGTCGCCCGCATGGAGCCCGACCCGGTGGGCGTCCAACGGTGAAGTCCGGCTCGGATACGACCGGTTGACACCCGAGGACACGAGTGGCGAACCGCTCCTGTTGGTGACCGGCCTGGGCGTCGCCCGACACTGGTGGCCCACCGGGTTGGCCCGTGCACTGGCCGCCCGAGGGTTCGCGGTCGCCCGCTACGACCAACGGGACGGGGGCGAGTCGACGCACCTGCCGCCGACCGCCAGCGCCGGTCCGATCGCCGCGCTGCTGCGCAAGCGCGGCGATGCCTACACCGCCGAGGACATGGCCGACGACGCCGTGGCCGTACTGGACGCCCTCGGCTGGGACTCCGCGCACCTCTTCGGCCAGTCGCTGGGCGGCGCGGTCGCGCAGCGCATCGCCCTGCGCCACCCCGGGCGCGTCCGCACCCTCACCTCCGTCTCGGCCGTCCCCGGCGACAGCGCCGGCCCGGCCACCCTGCGCCACATCCGACTCCGCACCCTCGCCCGGCTCGCCCGCATGGGCCGCGCCCTCGCCCCCGAACGGCACGTGGAATCCGGGGTGGCACTCGCCCGCCTCCTCCACTCCCCCGCCCACCCGCTCGACGAGCGGGCGATCAGGACCATGCTGGCCGCCACCCCCGACCCGGGCTTCCGGGACGCCCACAGCCAGAGCCGGCAGATCGGCGCCCAGTGGAGCGGACCCGGCATCGAGCGCATCACGGTGCCGACGTTGGTCCTGCACGGTCTGGACGATCCCCTCGTCAAGCCGTCGGCGGGCCGGGCGGTCGCCGCCCGCATCCCGGGCGCACGCTTCGTCCTCCTCCCCGGTGTGGGCCATGACCTGCCGGAACCGGTCTGGGGCGACGTCGCCCGCCAGGTGCGCCGCCTCGCCGACGGCTGACGCCGACCGGCCCCGCCCGTCCTCCGACGCGTTCGGCGCCCGTGCACCGCGCCCGGACGCCGAACGCGGCAGCGTGCGTTTGACCGCGCGCACGCGACGACCGCCGTTGGGGCTGGGTGCTGCGCCCGGCGCTGTCGGTGGACCGGACCGGCACGAGTTCGTGCCACCTCCGCCTGGTCGGCACCGGCCCGGACCCGTCGGACGTCCGGGTGCGCATCACGGCCCTGCTGGTGTGCACCTCGCTCGACTCCGACCGCTCGGTCCCGCTCCCCGACGACGTCCGCACCGCGATGCGGGACTGGCCGGCTCCCGACCCGAACCGTTGATGGCGGAGCGCGGCGGTCGGCGGCCCGTTGTGCTCCCCCGCGCTCCCCCGGGCGCCCTCACCGCGCGGTCCCACTTGCACCTTGACGCAACCGTTGGACGGGCATCCTCACGGCAGCGTGCTCTACTGCCGCAGCACCACCCCTGCCCTTCCGTTGCACGAAGGAGACCGTGTTCATGTCGCACTCCCCGACATCCGACGGCACGTCACCCGCTCCCGCGAACGCCGCGCCGCCCGCCGCCGACCGCTCGCTGGTGGGCCGCCGGTGGGTACTGGCGGGCCTCGCCGCGGCGGCCCCGGCCGTGCTCGCGGCCTGCGGCAGCCGCAAGAGTGCCGCCGCCTCCCTCGGCACGCACGGCGCCGGGAAGCCCACCCCCGGGAACTCCACGATGATCATGATCATTCGACACGGAGAGAAGCCCGACAAGCACCACCCCGGCATCGACGAACACGGCCACGAGGACCACAAGTCGCTCACCCGGCGCGGCTGGGACCGGGCCGATGCGCTGCCCAAGCTCTTCGACCCGCCCGCGGGAAAGCCGCTCCCGGCCGGCCTCCAACGTCCGCGCACGATCTACGCCGCGACCGACCAGGGGCCCAACGCCGGCGCGCACCGAATGCGTCAGACCGTCACCCCGCTCGCCCACCACATGGGCCTGCCGCTCGACCTCGACTTCGCCGAGTCCGAGGAGGGCAACCTCGCGAAGGCCGCGCTCGGCGCCACCGGGCCGGTCCTGATCTGCTGGGAGCACAGCCGCATCCCCGACATCGTCTCCGCGCTGGGCGCGTCCGACAGCGGCGTCCCCCACGCCTGGCCCGACCGCTTCGACCTGGTGTGGGTCTTCACCCACACCGCCGGGACCTGGGCGTTCCATCAGGTCAACCAGCACCTGCTGCCCGGCGACGCCTGACGGGCCGCGCACACCTCGGGGTGACCTTCCGCGCCGATCAACCCACGGGTGGACACGAACGTTCCCCCTACGCTCCGATGCCGGTGCCCGCGCGCGGTGCTGCAATGAGGAGGTGACAGCGACGGCGGCGGGCCTTCCGCCGCCCCCTCAGCACCGACTCACGGGGAGCCCGACATGACAGACCATCTCTCACTCTCACTCTCACTCTCACTCTCACTCTCGCTCCGCGTACGCCTGTCCCGGCGAGGGCGGAGGGCGCCGAGGGCCGGTCCCGGCCCCGGCGTCGGAGTCGCGGGGGTCAGCCGAGGGCCCGGTCGAGGTTGAACGCCGCGCTGATCAGGGCGAGATGGGTGAACGCCTGGGGGAAGTTGCCGATCTGCTCCCCGGTGTGGCCGATTTCCTCGGCGAACAGACCGAGGTGGTTGGCGTAGGTGAGCATCTTCTCGAACGCGAGCCGGGCCTCGTCGACCCGGCCGGCCCGGGAGAGCGCCTCCACATACCAGAACGAGCAGATCGAGAAGGTGCCCTCTTCGCCGCGGAGCCCGTCGGGGCTGTGCCGGGGGTCGTAGCGGTAGACGAGGGAGTCGGAGACGAGTTCATCGCCGAGCGCGTCCAGGGTGGACAGCCACTTCGGATCGGTCGGCGAGATGAATTTGGCCAGCGGCATCATCAGTACCGAGGCGTCCAGCACGTCGGCGCCCTCGTGTTGGACGAACGCCTGCCGCTCGGTGGACCAACCGCGCTGCATGATGCGCTGGTAGATCGCGTCGCGGGCGCCGGACCAGCGGAGCATGTCCGCCGGCAGCCCGCGGTGGTGGGCGATCCGCATGGCTCGTTCGATGGCCACCCAGCACATCAGCTGGGAGTACAGGAAGTTCTGGATCTTGCCGCGCGTCTCCCAGATGCCTTCGTCGGGCTGGTCCCAGTTGTTGCACACCCAGTCCACCAGGCCGCAGACGGTGTCCCAGTGGTCGCTGGAGAGCGGTTGTCCCCATTTGTCGTAGAGGTAGAGGGAGTCGATGAGTGCACCGTAGATGTCGAGTTGGAGCTGGTCGACGGCGGCGTTGCCGATGCGCACCGGAGCCGATCCCAAATGGCCCTCAAGGTGCGGGAGTTCGGCCTCGGGGAGTTCGCTGCGGCCGTCGATGCCGTACATGATCTGGAGCGGGCCGCGCGCGCAGTCCTGCAGGCAGATCTTCGTGGACAGGAAGTGCACGAAGGACTTCGCCTCGTCGGTGAAGCCGAGGCGGAGCAGGGCGTAGATGCAGAAGGCGGCGTCCCGGACCCAGGCGTAGCGGTAGTCCCAGTTGCGCTCGCCGCCGATCTGCTCGGGCAGGCTGGTGGTGGGCGCGGCGACGATGGCACCGGTCGGTGCGTAGGTGAGCAGTTTGAGGGTGAGCGCCGAGCGGTGCACCATCTCCCGCCAGCGTCCGCGGTAGCGGGAGTGGGCGAGCCAGCTGCGCCAGTAGCGCACGGTGGCGCCGAAGAGTTGCTCGGCCTCCCGCACGGCGCAGAAGCGGGGCTCGACGCCGTCGCCGATCCGGTCGAGTGCGAAGACGGCGGCCTCGCCCTCGGCGAGTGTGAAGGAGGCGCGGGCGTCGGGTCCGTCCGGTACGACGGGCACGCTGGCGGTCAGGGCCAGGGAGAGGTCACGGGACTCGAAGACCGTCACGCCGTTGTGGTGGGTGTGGACGGTGTGGTCCTGCCGGCCGTAGTCGAAGCGGGGGGCCACCCGGACGGAGAAGGGGAGGGAGCCTCGGACGCACAGCACCCGGCGGATCAGCCGGTGCCGGTCGGCCTCGCGGGAGTCGCCGACGATCGGCATGAAGTCCTGGACCTCGCCGACGCCGTGGTCCGCGAAGAACCGGGTGATGAGGATGTTGGTGTCGGGGAAGTAGAACTGCTTGGTGCGGGCCGGCACGTCCGGGGCGAGTTCGAAGGCCCCGCCGCGCTCGGCGTCGAGGATCGCGGCGAAGACGCTCGGGGCGTCGAAGCGGGTGCAGCAGTACCAGTCGATGGTGCCGTTGGTACCGACGAGGGCGGCGGTGCGCATGTCGCCGATCAGACCGTGTTCGGCGATCGGGACGTAGCGGGGGGCGTCGGCCCTGCTGGGGCGGAGGCTCTCAGTGGGTGCCGCCGTGGGTCCCGTGGACGTCGTCATCGATCCTCCCCTGCGCTGGGGGACGAGCAGGAGCAAGTGGATTCAGGCTACCTCCGGGGCACCACGCACCGCCCGTCCGCCCGTCAGCCCGTCCGGCAGCGGCCGGTGCCCGGGCCGGGCCGCGGACCGGCCCGGAAGCAGGTCCGGGGGGCCGGCCCGGGGGCCACGGCGGCCGAGCCCTGGCCAAGGCCGTAAGAGAGCCGCAAATTCCGTTCGCGGCCCGCCCTGCGCCGCTGGCCGAGGCCCTAGATTCGGTGCCGGCCAGGAGACGGTCACGGACGGCGGACGCGCAGGTCAAGGGCCGTCTGATGGCGCATGCACAGCTCCCCGTCCGGCGTCTTTGCGGCCTCCTCCCCGTGCCCGTCGTCCAGAAAGCACTCGCATGCCTGCTGCCCCGTCCCGTGTTCCCACCATCCCGCAGCCCGAGCCGGTGCCCGGCCCGGGCGCGGACCCCGCCCGGGCCGGGCACGGGGGCGGCGGCCGCAGGGGGCGGCGACGGCGGGCGTCGGCCGGACTGTTCGATCCGCGGGTGCTGCTGACGGCCCTGCCGGAGGCCCTGCGCAAGCTGCATCCGCGGGCCCTGGCCGCGAATCCGGTGCTCTTCGTCGTGGCGTGCGGCTCGCTGCTGACGACGCTGTCCGCGGTTCTGGAGCCGTCCGTGTTCAGCTGGGTGATCAGTGGCTGGCTGTGGCTGACGGTCCTGTTCGCACAGCTCGCGGAGGCGGTCGCGGAGGGCCGGGGCCGGGCCCAGGCGGCGTCGCTGCGGCGGGCCCGGACGGACCTCACGGCCCGACGGCTGCGGGACAACTGGCGGGTCGGCGTCCACCTCGACAGCGCCGTCACCGAGACGGTGCCGGCGTCCGACCTCCGGCCGTTCGACTTCGTGCTGGTGGCCGCCGGCGAGACGGTCCCCGCGGACGGCGAGGTCGTCGAGGGGGTGGCGAGCATCGACGAGTCCGCGGTGACCGGGGAGTCGGCGCCGGTGCTCCGGGAGGCCGGCGGGGACCGGTCCGGTGTGACGGGCGGGACGACGGTGCTGTCGGACCGGATCGTCGTCCGGATCACCTCGCGGGCCGGGCACTCGTTCCTGGACCGGATGATCGCGTTGGTGGAGGGGGCGGCGCGGCAGCGCACGCCGAACGAGATCGCGCTGCACATCCTGCTGGCGGCGCTGACCATCATCTTCCTCCTGGTGGTCGTCACGCTGCAGCCGATGGCGACGTACGCGGGCGCCGCCCAGCAGACGGCGGTGCTGGTGGCGTTGCTGGTGACGCTGATCCCGACGACCATCGGGGCGTTGTTGTCGGCGATCGGGATCGCCGGGATGGACCGCCTGGTGCAGCGCAACGTGGTGGCGATGTCCGGTCGTGCGGTGGAGGCCGCGGGGGACATCAACACGCTGCTGCTCGACAAGACCGGGACCATCACCCTCGGTCACCGGGAGGCGGTGGCGTTCGTGCCGCTGCCGGGGCTGGACGAGCTGGCGCTGGCCGATGCCGCCGCGTTGTCGTCGCTGGCGGACCAGACCCCGGAGGGACGTTCCGTGGTGGCCCTGGCCCGGGCGAAGTACGGACTGCGGGCGCCGGACGAGGGGGAGCTGTCGTTCGTCCGGTACGTGGCGTTCAGTGCGCGGACGCGGATGAGCGGGGTGGACCTGCGGTGGTCGGACGGGTCCGGGGCGGCAGGATCCGGACCAGCGGGATCCGGATCGACGCGGGCGGCCGGCGGGCCGTCCGGTGCTGCGGCCGGGCCCGAACGACCGTCGGAGTATCCGGGCGAGGTGGTGCTCCGCAAGGGGGCGGCGGCCCAGATCGTCGAATGGGTGGCGCAGCGGGGCGGTGAAGTGCCGCCGGAGGCACGGCTGTTCAGCGATGCGATCAGCGCGTCCGGCGGGACGCCGCTGCTGGTGGCGGTGGAGGACCGGCGGGGCCCGCGGGTGTTGGGGGTGGTACACCTGAAGGACGTGGTGAAGGAGGGGATCCGGGAGCGGTTCGCCGAGCTGCGCCGGATGGGCATCCGAACGGTGATGGTCACGGGCGACAACCCACTGACGGCCGCCGCGATCGCCCACGAGGCGGGGGTGGACGACTACCTGGCGGAGGCCACGCCGGAGGAGAAACTCGGCCTGATCACCCGCGAGCAGGCGGGCGGCCGGCTGGTGGCCATGACGGGCGACGGGACGAACGACGCTCCGGCACTGGCACAGGCCGACGTCGGGGTGGCGATGAACACCGGCACCTCCGCCGCGAAGGAGGCCGGCAACATGGTCGACCTCGACTCCAACCCGACCAAGCTGATCGAAATCGTCGAGGTGGGCAAGCAACTCCTCATCACCCGCGGGGCGTTGACGACGTTCTCGATCACCAATGACGTCGCCAAGTACTTCGCGATCATTCCGGCGATGTTCACGGGGGTGTATCCAGGGCTGTCCGCGCTGAACGTGATGGAGTTGCACAGTCCGACGTCGGCGATCACCTCGGCGATCATCTTCAACGCGCTGGTGATCGTGGCGCTGATCCCGTTGGCGCTGCGCGGGGTGCGCTACCGGCCGGCGTCGGCACACGACCTGTTGCGCCGTAACCTGGCGTTCTTCGGGTTGGGCGGACTGGTGGCACCGTTCGTCGGCATCAAGCTGATCGATCTGGTGATTTCAGGGATCCCGGGACTGGGGTGACGGCGGCGCGACGGTCGGCTTGTCTTCTAACCTCCGACGCTGTCGCGCTCGGTGATGCTCTCCGGTCGTCTGGTCGGTTTGCCGACGTCGTAGCGGGTTGTGGGGCGGTGCTTCTTCGAGCCCAATGGTGTTCCTGGTCCGGTCCTCCCGGGAGTCCTCCACAACCAGGAAGAGAACGCTGCCGTTCGTGGAACCGGCTCCGAGACAGTTCCACGAACGGCAGCGTTGGGACCTCCCACCCGCCATCGGTGCGGTGACCTGCGGTCTCAGGAGTCAGAACAGGCTTTCAGCGGCCGAACCGTGACTGCAACTGCTCAGGGAGACGTTCGCCCTGGATCCGGATGTTGGCCGCGGCCTCTTCGATCCGATGCAGGTCGCCGGTTGTCAGCTCGACGTCGAGTGCGCCCAGGTTCTCTTCTAGGCGGTGCGGCTTGGTGGTGCCGGGGATCGGCACGAACCACGGCTTCTGCGCCAGCACCCAGGCGAGAGCGATCTGGGCCGGCGTGGCTCCTTTGTCGTCGGCGATCTGCTGCAGCAGGTCGACCAGTACCCGGTTGGCTTGCCGTGCTTCAGGGCTGAAGCGCGGAAGCAGGCGGCGGAGGTCGTTGTCGGCCAGCGACGTGCTGGAATCGATCTTGCCGGTCAAAAATCCTTTGCCGAGCGGGCTGTAGGGCACCAGACCGATGCCCAGTTCCTCCAAGGTCGGAATGATTTCGGTTTCGTGCTCGCGCATCCAGAGCGAGTACTCGCTTTGCAGTGCCGTTACCGGCTGCACGGCGTGGGCGCGACGAATCGTCGCGGCACCGGCCTCGGACAAGCCGAAGTGCTTTACCTTGCCTTCGGCGATCAGCTCCTTGACCGTGCCGGCCACGTCTTCAATGGGCACGTTGGGATCGACGCGGTGTTGGTAGAGCAGGTCGATGCTTTCGGTTTGAAGACGCTTGAGCGAGGCCTCGGTCACTCGGCGGATCTGCTCGGGTCTGCTGTCGACCCCGGACATCGGGGTCGGCCCATGCTCGCCGTGCTTGATTCCAAACTTGGTGGCGATCACCACCTGGTCGCGGACCGGTGCCAGCGCCTGACCGACCAGGTCCTCATTGGTAAACGGGCCGTAGACTTCGGCGGTGTCGAAGAACGTCACACCGTGGTCAACGGCCGCCCGTAGCAGCTTCGTCATCTCGGCTGTGTCTTGTGGCTGACCGTAGAAGAAACTCATGCCCATGCAGCCGAGCCCGAGAGCCGAGACTTCGAGGTCTTGCCCTAGTTTGCGTTGTTGCATTAGAGGTGCTCCTGGGATATCGATCGCCTGGCTCCCGCTTATTTCGCGTTCAGCCGGTATCCGGCGTAGAAGTTAGACAGCCTTCCGGGACGCCGGCGAAACCCTGGCGATACAGGCATGCCCTCAACGCTATGGCCTTAGAGTGCACTCCAAGCAAGCGGAACAGGTAAGAGGCGTTTTCTCCCGTTGCTTCATCCCGAATTCTTGTCATTCAACGACCGGTCTTGGCCTCCGTGGTTTCGTGTCGACTTTGTGATGGGCGGGGCGGCTGTATGCCTCGCCGGTCGCGAGGACGCGGCCCACGTCGTGACGGGCGGCCGGACGGCGGTTCTTCGAACCAAGTGGCCTTCCCGGTCCGGGCGTTGAGGGTTTCGGTGCCCTGGCTGGAGAGTCGGTCTTCGTGCGCGGGTTTCTGAACCCCCGTCGGACGCGAGCGGGGGAAAGCCTGTGCGGTTCGGTCGGTCTCTCCGAGGGCCTGCGGAGGTCGGTGGCCAGTGGCCGAGCGAGCCGGAAGCTCGGCGTCGGCGGCGATCACCAGCCATGTCCGTCGGTCGGCCGCATCCGCACTGCGAAGCCGGGGCTTGGTCCAGCCGAGTGTCTGCTTGAGCAGCCGAAACGTGTGCTCCAGGTCGAAACGCCGGAGGAAGGACTACCCGCAGTGGTCGACGTCAGCCGCACTGGCCCTGGTGCCCGACCACCACAGCCAGAATCGAATACGGCCAGCCGGGCGCCATCTGGTGTTTGCCCTCACCCCGGCCGCATGTGTGGCAGAAGGCCCGGTCAGGGCAGGTGCTGGCGTCCGGCCGCTGCCACGGCGAGACATCTGCGGGCACGATCCGACCGTCCGAAGCCCTCGGCAACGGCGTCGCCACCAGAGCGCGACGCAGCCGGGCGACGTCGATCTGCCCCTGGTTGAGGCCGCCGTAGAGGGCGCCGTGCCCGCGGCGGTGTTCCGGAGCGAGCACCAGGTCGACGAGCGTCCGCACCGGCCCGGCCGTGCACAACACGGCGTCGCATGATGCGAACAGCGCGTCGCACCTCGCGGTCAGACACGCGTACAACTCCGTCCGGAACTGTCTCTGGACTGGTCTCGGCATGACGGTCTGTGGCGTTCCGGTGTTTACCCAGCTCAGAATTCGAACCGAGGGGTTGGGGTGACGAGCATGGGCCGCCGGCCACGTGCGCACAAGGGCAACGCCATGGCCCAAGCCGTCGGTCGGACGTTAATGTTGCCGCCCATGGGCGCAGTGGTCGTCACCGTCATGGCAGGATTCGCCGGGTACCTCGTCACCTATCTCAACAACCTGCGGCTGACGCAGCGACAGGAACGGCTGGCGCGGGTGAACCGCCAACTCTCCGAGTTCTACGGGCCGCTTCTCGCACTGGTCGAGGTCAACAGCCGTCTTTACCACGCGTTCAGCGAGAAACACCCCCGCCCCGAAGGACGCGAGCCACTGTCCCACCGGGACGAGCAGGTCGAATGGCGGCTGTGGATCACCACCGTCTTCCTGCCCACCCACCGCGCCATCCGCGACCTCGTCAACACCAAAGCGGATCTGATGGACGAGGCCGACATGCCGCCCCTGCTGTTGGAGGTCTACGCGCACGCAGCCTGGCACGAACTGTCCGCCGCGAAATGGGAAGCCGGGGACCTGACCATCGAGCACCCACCCCGCGCGTTCCCGGCGACCGCGATACGCGCCTACGCCCGCGAGAACTTCGCACGACTCAAGTCCGAGCAGGCAGCCCTCCTCGGACGGCGACTCAGGCAAGGCAGGCGCACGGTCACTCGGCGTCGCTAGGGCCTGTCCGGCGGATCACGTGGTCACTAGGCTGCGGCGATGGAACGCGTAACCGACGTGCCCGAGAATCTCGCCCGGTCTGCAGCACCGGCCCAGGTGAATGACTACGACAGCTTTGCCGAGGCGTACTCGGCGGAGAACGAGAACAACCTCGTGAACGCGTACTACGAGCGGCCGGCGATGGTAGCCCTCGCCGGCGACGTGGCCGACCGCCGGATCCTGGACGCTGGCTGCGGGTCGGGCACCCTGTCCGCTGCACTGCGCGATCGCGGTGCCGTCGTCACCGGTATCGACGCCAGCGCCGGCATGCTGTCGCTGGCAAAGCAGCGGCTGGGTGACGACGCGGCCCTGCACTTGGTCGACCTGCGCGACCGCCTGCCGTTTGCCGACGGTGCGTTCGACGACGTGGTGGCGTCGCTGGTGCTGCACTACCTGGAGGACTGGGGGCCGACGCTGGCCGAGTTGCGGCGGGTACTCAAACCCGGCGGCCGACTGATCGCGTCGGTGGACCACCCCTTCGTGGCTTACACGATCCAGGATCCCCGACCCGACTACTTCGCGAACACCAGCTACACCTTCGACTGGACGTTCAACGGGCAGTCCGCGCCGATGAAGTTCTGGCGCAAGCCACTGCACACGATGACCGATGCCTTCACCACAGCCGGCTTCCGCCTTTCCGCCATCAGCGAGCCGCAGCCCGACCCGGCCGCCCGTGAGCTGTTCCCCGACGCCTTCCATGACCTTTCGACCAAAACCTGTTTCCTGTTCTTCGTCGTCGAGGTACCGCTGTCGGCTGCGGGCTCGGACGAGCAGCCGGTCGGCGGATCATGACCGGGGTCAGAGCCGGATCGAGGCGACGGTGACGGTGCCATGACCGGGGTGAGCTGCAGGGCGTCGCTCCACTGGCCCGAAGTGATCAGCAGCGCCGAGGGACGGCGTCCACCCTCACCTGCGAGGTGGATCTTGCAGGTCAGGCCGCCCCGGGAGCGACCGAGTCCCCCGTCGCGGCGGTGCTGCGGGGGTGTACGTCTTTCCCCGGCACTCGTGGCGACTTCCCACAGACCTCGGCGGCGTGATGACGGGCCCGGCAGGAGGCCGAATCCATGCTCACCATCGACCGGCCGATCCGGCCTTCCGCATCGGCGTCGGTCAGGACTGCCGCCAAGCCCCTGTCCCACGCGCCGTCCGCCGACCAGCGTCTGTGCCGTTCGTACACCGTCCTCCACGGACCGAAACGCGCAGGTAGATCCCGCCACGGCACCCCCGTGCGCAGTCGGAACGGGATTCCCTCGACGACCCTGCGGTGGTCGGCCCAACAGCCGTCGCGCCAACCGGACTTCGGTAGATGCGGCTTCAGCCGGGCCCACTCCTCATGTGCTGAATCTCCCCGCCCCATGCTCATATGCCAACGCCCCCGAGCCGCAACGGTCACCTGATCCGCCGCACAGGCCCTCGCTACGTCCACGTGGGGCCTCCACGCCCCCTCGCAGCGCCCGAGTACTTCGACACTCCCACCGCAAGCACCCAGGGGGTGTCACAACTCGGCGATACCACTCCCCCGACACGACCGGGTGCTGCCGTCGCTGACTCACAGACAGGCGCTGTACTGGTCACGCGCACGGCCAGCCGTCGTGGTGGGGCGAGAAGTGGGCAAGCTTGACGGCCCGGTGATCTCTGAGTGGCGCTGCTGACCGTCAGTGCCGAGTGGAGAAGTCGCGGTGGGCCTCGCGGGAGGCAGGTTGCTGCTCAAAACCCGCGATCGAAGACAGGCACTCAGCCGACATGGACCCGGGGTCGGCGGCTGCGGTCTGGTTCGGCCTCGCGGAGCACTTCTCGGGTGACGGGGGCGACCTCCCCCTGGCCGAAGAGGAAGAAGCGCAGGAACTGCGCGAAGGGGTTGCCCTCGGTCCACTCGAAGTAGATGTGCGGGCGCTGTTTGGTGGTGTCGCGGACGTGCAGCAGCAGGGCGGCCAGGGCGTTGGAGACGGCGGCGCTCTCCAGGCAGAGCACGCGGTAGCGGTCGTGCATGACGTAGCCGCGCACGTGGAGTTCGCTTTCGAATTCGGACGGGTCCTTGATGGTGACCTCGACGAACACCAGGTCGTCCTCCGGCGGGATGTCGTTGTCGGCGCGGATCTGCTGGGCCTTGTCCCGGTATTCGGCGTAGTCGCGCCGGTCGGGTTCGTTGGCGATGAAGCGGATGCGGCGCTGGGCGATGTCGCGGACGAAGCGGGCGGCGGTGTCGTCGAGGATCACTTCGCTGACGCGCAGTTCGAAGGCGCGGGCGAGCCGTGAACCGAACGAGATCAGGATGATGCCGGCGATGAAACAGGCACCGATCTTCACCCCGTCCGGCCGCTCGATGACGTTGGTGACCGTGGTGTAGAGGAAGACCACCGCGATCACCGCGAATCCGATGGTCCAGGCATGCTGCTCGGCGCGCCGGGCGGCGATCGTCACCGCGATCGCCGCGGAGCTGATGAGGACGAGGACGCCGGTGGCGTAGGCGCTGCCCTGCGCGTCGACGTTGGCGTCGAAGATCCAGGTGACCAGGAAGGCGACGGCCGTGAAGACCAGCACCATCGGCCGGACCGCGCGGGCCCAGTGCGGCGCCATGCCGTAGCGCGGGAGGTACTGCGGCATCAGGTTCAGCAGGCCGGCCATGGCGGAGGCGCCGGCGAACCAGAGGATGGCGATGGTCGAGACGTCGTAGACGGTGCCGAAGGCGGAGCCGAGATATTGGTGCGCGAGGTACGCGAGGGCCCGGCCGTTGGCGGGTCCGCCGGGTTGGAACGCGGCGGCGGGGATGAGGAGGGTGGTCACGAAGCTGGTGATGATCAGGAAGACGCTCATGATGACGGCGGCGGTGGTGAGCAGCTTCTTGGCGCCCCGGATCCGTCCGGTGGGGCGTTCTTCCGTGTCGTCGGGGTCGCCCTCGATGTGGGGCATGACCGCGACGCCGGTCTCGAATCCGGAGAGGCCGAGGGCGAGTTTCGGGAAGACGACGAGAGCCACCGCGATCATGGCCGGAATGCTGCCGTGTTGGACGGTCAAGGCCCGCGTCCAGTCGGTGACCACGTGCCCGGTGGTGACCACGTGCCAGATCGCGACGGCCGCGACGACCGCGTTGAGGGCCAGGTAGACGCCGACGAGGACGAAGGCCACCCCGATCGCTTCGAGGAACCCCTTGAGGAAGACGGCACCGAGCAGCGCGACCAGGATCAACGTGACGACCATCTGGCGGCCCTGGAGCGCGCTGTGGACGTGCGGGTTCTCGACGAGGTGGGTGGCGGCGTCGGCGGCGGACAGGGTGATGGTGATCAGGAAGTCGGTGGCGGCGAAGCCGAGCAGGGTGAGGACGAACAGCTTGCCCTTCCAGAAGGACAGCAGCCGTTCCAGCATCGCGATCGAACCCTGCCCGTGCGGGCTCTCCGTGGCGACGCGGCGGTACACGGGCAGGGCGCCGGCGAGGGTGACCAGGACGAGGACGAGGGTCGCCACGGGTGAGAGCAGACCGGCGGCGAGGGCGGCGATGCCGGGCTGGTAGCCGAGGGTGGAGAAGTAGTCGACGCCGGTCAGGCACATCACCCGCCACCAGCGTTGTCCGTGGTGGCCGGTCTCCTGTGTGGCGCGCTGGTGCTTGCCCATGTCGGCGACCCCTTGCAGCATCCAGGCGCGCAGGCGGTGCCTCGCCCTGGGCCCGGAGCCAGCACCGGTGGGGGTGGGGGCGGCCATCGTGAGCTCCTGTCGTACACCGAAAGGATCCGGCCAGTGTTGCGGCGGCGGATTCAGCGTACGCACTTCCGTGCCCCGGGCCGCGGCGCTCGCGGTCTCGGTGGGCTCGTGTCTCCGGTGGCCCGGTGTCCACGGTCGTGTCGGCACCGGACCGCCGCAACGTTCCGGACGCACGGCACCCGCTCAAACGCCGACGACCCGAAGACCACCAATTCGATGGAACCGACTCGCTCTTCGCCCCGGTCCGCCGCGGAGTCCTTGGAGGATCGCGGGACGAGGAGGGGTCCTGGCCGAAAGGGATGCGGGAGGCGGAATGGCAGGGTCATGGCTGCGGGGCGGGGCGGCGGCGGCCGCGGTGTGCGGGGCGGTGTGCGGGGCGGTGCTGGCCGCCGTTCCGTCGACGACGGCGACGGCGATGGCGGGCCGGCCGGTGCCGGACACCCGCATCGTCGGCGGGGGGAACGCGGACGTGCGGGACGTGCCGTGGCAGGTGTCGCTGCGCAACCGCGGGGGCCACATCTGCGGCGGTTCGATCGTCCGCTCCGATGCGGTGGTGACCGCGGCCCACTGCACCGTGGGGGCGCCACCGGGGTCACTGAGCGTCCGGGCGGGCAGCGCCGCCCGTGGTTCGGGCGGGCAGGTGGTCCGGGTGGCACGGGTGTTGCGGCACCCGAAGTACGACGCCGCCACGATCGACTATGACGTGGCGGTGCTGGTCCTGGCGTCCCCGCTCCGGTTCGGTGACGGGGTGCGGGCGGTCCCGTTGGTGCCGGCGGGCAGCGAGCCCTCGGCGGGCACCCCGGCGACGGTCACCGGTTGGGGCGCGACCCGGGACGGCGGCGCGTTGCCGGAGCGGCTGCGGCGGGTCGACGTGCCCAAGCTCAGCGACGCCTACTGCAAGGGCGCCTACGGACCGTCCTCGATCACCCCGCGGATGACGTGCTACGGCTACCAGGAGGGCCGCAAGGACGCCTGCCAGGGCGACAGCGGAGGGCCGCTGGTGGTGGACGGGCGCCTGGCGGGCATCGCGTCGTGGGGCTCGGGGTGCGCCGCGCCGGGGCACCCGGGGGTCTACACCAAGGTCAGCGATCCGGCGATCCACGACTACATCACGCAGTCGTAGCGCGGCCCCGGCGCCTATGCTGACGCGGTGTTCGCACCCGAAGGCCCCACGTTCCGTGAGCTCGCCGTCCAGGCACTGTCGTCCGTCGAGCGGGGCTACGACCTGCTCGCCCCGAAGTTCGACCGGACGCCGTTCCGGACGCCGGAGGTGGTGCTGGAGCCGGTGGTCCGGGAGTTGCGCGAGTTGGGCCCGTTCGCCGGCGGACTGGACCTGTGCTGCGGTACGGGCGCGGGGATGGAGGTCCTGCGGCGGGTGTGCCGGGAGCGGGTGACCGGCGTCGACATCAGTGCGGGCATGCTCGCGGTCGGACGGGCGCGCGCGCCGGAGGCGGAACGGGACGGGACGGGACCGCGCCTGGAGTGGGTGCGGGCGGACGCGCGGGCGCTGCCGTTCGGCCCGGCCTTCGACCTCGTGGTGAGCTTCGGGGCGTTCGGGCACTTCCTGCCGCGGGCGCGACCGGGGTTGTTCGCCCAGGTCGGCTCGGTGCTGCGGCCCGGCGGCCGGTTCGTGTTCCCGGTGCTGGCGCCCGCCCGGCCGGGCTCGCCGCTGTACTGGGCGCTGTGGGGTTTCGACGCGGCGATGCGGGTCCGCAACGCGCTGTGGCGGCCGCCGTTCGTCATGTACTACCGAGGCTTCCGCCTGGCCGAGGTGCGGGCCGAGTTGGTGCGGGCCGGGTTCGCGGTGGAGTTGCGGGCGCTGCCGGAACTGGGCCGCCGGCCGGACGGCAGTCCCCGGTGCCGCCTGGTGGTGGCGACGCGGGTGGATGCACCGGCCGACTGAGCGGTGGCGGGGCCCCTCCGTGCCCGACTGGGCGCGCCGGTGGCCGGCCGCAGGGGACGTCCACGCTGCGGGCGGCGGGCGGCGGGCGGCGGGCGGCGGCATGAAGGAAACGTGTACATACTCAATTGTGACTGTTGCGTGGGTAACCTTTGGTCAACTCCTGGGCTGGGTAGGGTTGTTCGCATGTCGCAGAACGACGTCGCACCGTTGCCGGAGGTCGCCGATCATGCGCCACGCCACCTGGTCACGTTTGTGTCGTTGAGTCCTTCGTGAGCTCATATCCGGACCCCTCGTTCACCGGCGCGGCCACCTGTGACCTGTGCCATTACCGCCGTCCCGCCACCGACGCGCCCCCCGTGGCGGTGCGCCAGCCGGCCGGTCCGCAACGGCGTCAGGTGCGGTTGTGCGCACCGTGCGGTGAGGACCGCCCCGGCCGACGGCGTCGCGAGCTGATCGAGGAGGACTTCAGCTGGCAGGCGATGTCCCGTCGGGCCCACGACCTGACGGACGCGTACACCGCGGGTCGCTGGCTGCCCTACGAGGACGAACACCGCTGGGCGCTGGGCCTGGCCCGCACGTACTGGACGCGGGCGGCGCTGGAGGCCGCGTTGGGCGACCCCAACCCCTACCTCCGGGCCGGCCGGCTGGTCCGGGTGGTGGAGCCGCTCCCCCGCGTCCTCGCCGTCGTGGGCCCCGGAGACCGCGCGCTACGGCCGGTCCAGGCGCTGCTCGACACCCTCGCCGTACGGTCCGCCCGGTCCTGACGCACCGCGTCGACCGCGCCGCGCCTGTGCTGAACGCGCCGCGCGGGCACACCGCCGACCTGCGCCATGCGGCGGACCAACCGACCGCGCCGGTGCGCCGGGCGGCACGCCCCGGCCCGGCTTGCGACGATGGGAATCCGCCGGTCACCGGACGTCCCCCACCGCACGGAGCCGCCATGTCCGCCAGCACCGATCTGCTCGTCGACGCCTTCGGCCGGATCCGTGAGGTCGTCGAGGAGGTGGTGGACGGCCTCGGCCCCGAGGAACTCGACAGCCGCCCCGACGGACGGGCCAATTCCATCGCCTGGCTGGTCTGGCACCTCACCCGGGTCCAGGACGACCACGTCGCCGGGGTGGCCGGCACCGAACAGATCTGGACCGCCGACGAGTGGTACGAGGCGTTCGGGCTGCCGTTCCCCGATGCCGACATCGGCTACGGGCACTCCCGGAAGGACGTCGCGAAGGTCCGGGGCCTGAGCGCCGAGCTGCTGACGGGCTATCACGCCGCCGTGTACGAGAGCACCGCGCGGTTCCTCGCCACGCTCGCCGTGAAGGACCTCGGCCGGGTCGTCGACCGGGGTTGGTCGCCGCCGGTCACCTTGGGCGTCCGGCTGGTCAGCGTGATCTCGGACGACCTGCAGCACGCGGGTCAGGCCGCCTACGTGCGGGGCCTGTTGGGTCGGAGGTGACCAGGAGGCCCAGCGGCACGGGTCAGCGCTCCTGGGCGGTGGGCCGGACCATGATTTCGTTGACGGCCACCCGGGCCGGTTGGGTGACCATGAAGGCGATGGCGCGGGCGACGTCGTCGGCGTGCAGCCAGGCGTCCCGGGGCAGGCCGTGGGCCGACGCGGCCTGACCGCCGAGGGTCATCTCGGTGGTGGTCATGCCGGGTTCGACCAGTCCGACGCGGACGCCGCGACCGGTCACCTCCTGGCGCAGGGACTCGCTGAAGGAGCACACCGCGTGCTTGGTGGCGGAGTAGACGCTGTTGTCCTTGCGGGGCACTCGGCCGGCGACGGAGCTGACGGTGACCAGGTCGGCGACCCCGCGCGGGCCGGACCCGGCCGCGCGCAGCAGGTGCGGGAGCGCGGCGTGCGACATCCGTAGGACGGCCCTGAGGTTGAGGTCGACCATCCGGTCCCAGTCGTCGGGGTCGCCGTCCTCGACGGCGGCGCGGGCGCCGTAGCCGGCGTTGTTGACCAGTACGTCCAGGCGACCGAGGCGTTCCACGGTCCGTTCGACGGCCTGCCGGGTCTGTTCCCCGTCGCTGAGGTCGGCGGCCAGGGCGACGGCCGGGCCGCCGCCCTGCGCGGCGATCGTCTCCGTCAACGCGTGCAGGCGGTCGGCCCGACGGGCGATCAGGGCGAGGGAGCAGCCCTCGCGGGCCAGTGCCAGTGCGGTGGCGGCGCCGATGCCGCTGGAGGCGCCGGTCACCAGGGCGACGCTGCCGGTGAGCGCCGTGCTGGTGCCGTGATCCGCGGTCGTCGGAGTGTCGGTGCTGCCCGTGGCCATGATGGTCTCGCGCTCCTCGTCGTCGGTGCTGCCCCGTGTCGGTCGCGGAACGTTTACCCCTCAGGGCCTCGGAAGCATCACCGTTCCCTCGCGTTCCGCAGCGTCGCGGGCCTGTCGGATCGGCGGCCCGAAGACTGGCCGTGGCACGGTGCGGGTGCCCGAACAGCGGGTATCACCCGGGGGAATCCGCTTCTCACGCTCTCAGGAGCCGCTCATGAAGCACACCCATCCCCTGCCCGGTGACATCGGGCTCACCCAGATATCCGGTGTCACCGGCCGGTTGATCCGCTTCGGCCAGTGGATCAACGGAGACGGCTTCGCCGACTACGAACACGCTTTCCTGGTACTGCCCGGTGACCGGTTGTTGGAGGCCGAGCCGGGCGGCGCCCGCATCCGGCAGCTCACCGACTACGACGGTTCCGACGTGCTGTACGTGTGCCCGGAGCGGCTCACCGAGCAGCAGCGCGAGGGCGTCTGCGCGGCCGCCGACCGGTACGTGGGCGTGCCGTACAGCTTCCTCGACTACGCGGCGATCGCAACCCACCGCTTCCACCTGCCCGTTCCGGGCTTGCGCCGCTACGTGGCCAGCACCCGGCACATGATCTGCTCCCAGCTCGTCGACCAGTGCTACCAGGACGCGGGCGTCCACCTCTTCGCGGACGGCCGCTGGCCCGGCTACGTGACGCCGATGGCCCTGTACACCCTGCTGGCCAGCTGAGGCGGGCGGCACGGGCGGCCCGGCGCGCGGTGACGGCCGGGGTCGTGCGGTGCCGTCGCCCTGCGGGGTGCGGGCGTGCCGGCCGGAGCGGCGGCACGCCCGCGGGACCGCTCAGGTGCCGGGCTTGCGCCCGTAGACGTAGACGTCGTCGCCGTTGTGCAGCAGCGACCAGTACTTCTTCGCGTCGTTGGTGCGCATGTTGACGCAGCCGTGCGAGCCGGGGGCGGACCAGACGCTGCCGCTGATGGCGTGGAACGCCTCACCGCCGTCGAAGAACTGGCTGTACGGCATGGGCGTGTGGTAAATCGTCGACACGTGGTTCAGGTGCCGCCAGTACACGCGCTTGAGGCCGGTGCGGGTCGCGCCGCCCTTGCGGCCGGTGCGGACGGGTACCGGGCCGTACACCAGCCGCCGGCCGTCCTGGATCCAGCTGATCTGCCGGGTCAGGTCGACGCAGGCGATCCGGCCCTTGTTGGTGGGGCACTTGTGGGCGCTGTTCGGGTTGCGGCCGGCGGCCCGCTGCTTGGCCACCACCTGCATCACGCTCCAGGTGACCGGGCCGGCGTAGCCGTAGTTCGGGGTGATGCCGTGGCTGTTCTGGAAGGCCCGGATGGCGCGGCAGTCGGACGTCGACTGCCGACCGTCGACCTTGAGTCCGAGGAACCGCTCGGCCTGGCTCTGGTAGGGGCCGCGGAGTCCGTAGCAGCCCGAGCCGGCGGCTTGGGCGGGCGAGCTCAGGGCGACCGTCAGCGGGAGGGTGAGGGAGGTCAGGGCGAGCGCTGCGCCCGCTCGCCGGCCGAGGGCGCCGGCCGCGGGTCTGCTGAGTCGGAAGGGTATGCGTCGCTTCATGTCCGGTAGGACTCCCGACTCCGCACGGTGGTTGCGGTCGGGGGCGGGCGGCAGCACCTTACGCGCCAAGGAATCCGGTGGGTCGGGAGCCGGGGATTCCACTCACGGTGCGGCTTCGTCCGTCGCGGTGCGGGGAGTTGATGACCGATATCCAACGCCGTTCGAGGTCCGGAACGTGCCGTGGCGCGCCGGATCGGAGAAACGGGTGACTGGCACCCTTCGCGGTGGACCAGGTGAAGTGCCGTGTTTCCTCCCGAGTCGCGCCAGTCATGGGGATACGGGGCTGATCTCCGGAACGGTGCCCGTGCAAGGGTTCGTTGACGCCGCGGAAGCGTGCCGCCTAGAGTCCGCACGATCACCAGGATGCGATACGAGCGTTCCACCATGTGGAACACCTCGTGGGAGGCGCGCGTTTCGCACCCGTTCGACCGGCGGCGGAAGTGAGGGGCGAGATGCACGAGGCCGAGGCGATGGGTCCTATTTCGGCGGCCACGGACCGCTTCGTGGAGACCGTCGCGGCACTCGCCGACGCGGACGTCGGTGGCACGACGCTGGTGCCGCCGTGGACCCGCGGCCATGTGATCACCCATGTGGCGCGTGCCACCGACAGCCTCTGCCGGCTGCTCACCTGGGCCCGTACCGGAGTGGAGACCCCGCAGTACGCGAGCATGGACGCCCGGGCCGCGGAGATCGAGGCCGGCGCCCGGCGCCCGGTCCGCGAACTGGTCGCCGACCTCCTGGCGAGCGCCGAGCGCTTCGACCACGCCGTACGGGTCCTGCCCGACGCGGCCTGGGGCTACGAGGTCCGCATGCGCACCGGTGAACTGCGCACACCGGCCGCCCTCCTGCCCACCCGACTGCGCGAACTCGAAGTGCACCACGTCGACTTGGCCGCCGGCTACGCCTTCGCCGACGTGCCGCCGGAGGCCGCCCGCTGGATCATCGACGACCTCTTCGCGGCACAGCGGCGACGCACCGGCATCGCGCCCCTGCGGATCGCGGCGTCCGACAGTGACCTGGCCCTGGAACTGGGCGTCGGCGGACCGACCGTGACGGGCCCTCAGGTCGAGCTCCTCGGCTGGCTGACCGGCCGCACCACCGGCGCCGGCCTGTCGTCGTCCGAGCCCGGCCCGGTCCCCCGGGCGCCGTACTGGATCTGACCGCCGCCGTCGACGTCACCGGCGGGCGCCGCCCCGCCGGCGTGGCTGCCGGTGACAGGGGGAGAGGGGATGCGCCCGGGCGCCCGTCACTGGCCCACCCGGCCGTCGATGCATTCGCGCAGCAGGTCGGCCTGGCCGCAGTGCCGGGCGTACTCCTCGATCCGGTGGACCAGCAGCTCGCGGATCGCGAACTTGTCCTTCCCCACCCGCTCGCCCAGGTCCGGGTGCGCGGCCAGCGCCGCGTCGGTCGCGGCCTGCTCGCGCTCCAGGTCGACGTAGGCGGCGTCGACCACGCCCGGTTCGCCGACGGCCCCGTCGAAGTCCCCGTCGCGCACGCCGTACAGCTTCGGCAGCGGGTCGCCCTCGCCGAGCCAACCGCGCCAGTCCCGTTCCACCTCGGCGAGGTGGCGGACCAGGCCGAGCAGCGACAGCGTCGACGGCGGGACCGAACGCCGGGCCAGTTGCTCCGGGTCCAGGCCCTCGCACTTCATCCGAAGGGTCATCCGATAGTTCGTCAGGAAGTCCTGGAGGGTGGCGAGTTCGCCGTCCGGGACGGGGCCGCCGTTGTCGCGGGGATCGTCGTCGGGGTCGGCCCACATGTCCGGGTACACGGCCGCCTGGGTCCATCGTGCGGGTTGGTCGGTCATGCACGGCATGGTGGCCCGGGGCGGCCCGGGTTGGCCACCGAGTTCTCGTGCCGAGGCGGCGTCGGCACCGGCAGGCCGCACACCGGCGGAACGCGCCGTACTGGAGCGCGGCGAAGCCGCCCACCACGACGCCCTGCAACGGAATCCACACCGTGCCCGCGGTGCTGGCGTCGAACCAGAGGGCCGGCGCGACGAGGCTCGACACGGCCCAGACCACGTTGACCAGCACCACCAGCCGCACGGCGAGGGCGGGTTGCCGCGCCCACACCGAGAGCACTCCCACCGCCACCCCGTACGCCGTCAGGAACGCTCCGAGCCCGGCCAGCAGGCCCGGATCCACACCGATCAGGCGGCCCACCGGACCGGGGGGCGAGGAGGTAGGCCAACCCGTTGGCCCCGGTGACGACCGCGTCGAGCGCCAGGAAGCGGCGCAGCCAGGTGGCGGGACCGGTCGTCGTGGGGGCGCCCTGCGTCGCGGCGAGCTTGACCGAGGTCATGACATCACTCCTTGGTGAACTATCCGTCTGTGGCCGGAATGCGCGGTTGTGGTGGCCCTCGTCGTCTGAACTGGGTCACGCACCTGCGACGGCAAGCCTGCCGGCCACGGCGCACCGGATCGATTACCGGAGAGGTAATGCCGAGGTCATCGACGATCCGCGGCGAAGGCGTCGCCGCCCACGCGGGAGGATTGCTACCGTGGTGGGGCGGACGGCGCGGATGCATTCCTCCGCGCCCGCAGGTCAGGTGGAGGATCCGATGAGCAGTTCCGGTCGGTCGTGGACGGTCGACGGCATCTCCCACGCCCTGCCGCACTCCGAGTTGCGGGCGACGTTCATGCGGGAGATCGGCTTCACCGACGTCCGCGAGCTACCGGCCGTCCTGAACCGTTGGGTGAAGTTCATCGAGACCTTCGAAGCCGACCGCGAGCGGGTCGAGCACCTGCGCACGTCGTTCTGCGGGGCCGGGAACCTCCCCTCCACCTACCGTGCGGGGCTGATCGACGTGAGCGCCGAGGAGTTGCGTTCCGCCGCCGGCGAGAGCGGTGCGCACGGGTGGGGCGCCGCGTGACCTACCGGCTCCACCTCGACCCCGCCCTCCACGCCACCTACAAGTCCCTCCCGGACGAGGCACGTCAGGACCTTTCGGTGCTCCTACTGGACGCGCTGGTCGACCCGCCCTCGTACTCCGAGCCCTACGGGACCGACGACGGGGTGATGCGGACCATCGCCCGCAGCCACGTCGCCGGCGTCATCCTCATCGGCGACACCGAGATCACGCTCGTCCAACTCACCTACGCGGGCTGAGGGACCGGCGTGGCGACGGGCTGACGGGCTGGTCCGCGCCGCCCGCGCGCCGCCGTCAGGCCAGGTCCAGGAGTTGCTCGTAGAAGCCGCCGAACTGCCGTGCGCGGTCGACGAAGTGGAGTTCGAGGATCCAGTGGCAGGCCCGTCCGGCCCGGTCGGTGCGGCGCAACGGTGAGGTGTTGTCCGGGGTGATGTAGGACTCGGACTTGGCGCCGTCGTTGGTCTCGTGGGGGAACTCGCCGACCAGGTGGCCGGTGTGCCAGATGCCGATCTCCCATCCGGCCTCGGCGGCCAGTTCCTCGACGGTCCGGTACAGGCGGGCGCCGGTCATGGTGTCGTCGGCCTGGAAGGCGGCGCGGCCGGCGTCGAAGATGCGGGGCAGGTCGGTCAGGAGGCGGTGCTTGTCGGGGTCCTGACCGAAGACGTAGGTGCGGCCGAAGTCGGCTTCGTACTCCTCGAAGATCGGACCGAAGTCGGCGAAGGCGACGTCTTCCTCGCCGATGACGCGGTCCGGTGGGTTGTCGCGGTAGGGCGCCAGCGTGTTGGGGCCGGAGCGGATGATCCGCTTGTGCCAGTGCTTGGTGGTGCCGAACATCTCGTTCGCCAGGTCGCGGACGTGGTCGCTGACCTCCCGCTCCCCGCGTCCGGGCGCCACGATCCCGCGCGCCTCCACCTCGGCGAACAGCGCGATGGCCTTCTCCTGCGCGGCGACCAGACCCGCGATCCGTGCCTCTTCGGTGTCCGTCATGCCGATCCCTCCTCGTCATCGGCGCCCGTCAAGTGGCGCTTTCGTACCGGTAGTTGGCTGGTGATTCGGATGTGCCCGTCGGTGCTTGTCGGGCGCGGGAGTTCGGGGCCGTGCCGCTAGGGGGCGTCGTCCTCTTCGTAGGAGTGGCGCTTCCCGGTCCAGGGGTCGGCGGTGTTGTGGTAGCCGCGTTCCTCCCAGAAGCCGCGCCGGTCCCGGGTCATGTACTCGATGCCGCGCAGCCACTTCGGTCCCTTGTAGCCGTAGAGGTGCGGGACGACCAGGCGCAGGGGCGCGCCGTGTTCGGCGGTGAGCGGCTCCCCGTCGTGGTGGGTGGCCATCACGGTGGTGTCCGCGGTGACGTCGGACAGGCGGAGGTTGGCGCTGTAGCCGTACTCGGCCCAGGCCATGACGTGCGTGACGTCCGGGGCGGGCGGGGCGAGGTCCAGCAGCGCGGCGGCCGGCACCCCGTAGAACTCGTGGCCGATGGTGCTGGTGCCGGACGCGCAGTGCAGGTCCGCCACGATCGTCACCCCCGGCAGGGCGACGACCTCGCCGAAGGTCCAGGCGTGCGGCTGCCCGCTCGCGGTGGCGCCGAAGACGCGGAGGGTCCACCGTTCCGGGCGGAAGCGGGGAACGGGCCCGTAGTGCGAGACGGGCCAGCCCTTCACCAGACGCTGCCCCGGCGGAAGCATGCCTTCACCCACGAGACCCCCTTGCCGATGGCCACAGATGCAAGGCATGAGCGTAGTTCACCGCCGCATCTGAGACCCGGCAGGGGGCTGCCCGGGTGTGCCGGCGGGCAGCCCCCTGCCGGGCACGGGCGCGTCAGCCGCGCCCCGCGCGGGGGTGCAGCCGCACGTCGAGGGAGTCGAGCCCGAAGTTGATGAGGGAGCGGTTGGGGACCGGCGGCCGCAGTACCTCGACCCGTTCGGCCGCCTCGGACAGCACACCGAAGAGCGCGGCCAGCTCCACCCGGGCCAGCGGGGCGCCGATGCAGTAGTGGGGCCCCAGCCGAGGGCCAGGTGTCGGCTCGGAGTGCGGTCGAGCCGGAGTCGGTCGGGCTCCTCGAACTCCGTCTCGTCGCGGTTGGCGGCGGCCGTCCAGACCACCACGCACTCCCCCGCGCGCACGCGCCGCCCGGCGAGTTCGGTGTCCGTGCGCGAGTCGCACCTCCGCCGGCTCCACCCGGAACCCCCTGGCCTTCACCTGGTCGTCGACCCGACCGACGAATTCCAGGTCCCCGTCCGCGTTCTCCCGGACCAGGTCACCGGTGCGGTACATCACGGCACCGCGGGAGTCCGCGTACGGATCGGGCACGAAGCGCGCGGCCGTCATCGACGGACGCCCCAGGTACTCCCGGGCCAGTGGCCCGCCACCGATGTGCAGCTCACCGACCTGCCCGCGGGCCACTGGCGACAACTCCGCACCCAGCACTCGGCCTTGTCGGCTTCCACAGACCGTCCCGATGGGGATCTCGTCCCGCGCGGCCAGGCCGGCGGGCACCCGGAAGAGGGTCGAGGTGATGACGGCTTCGGTCGGCCCGCAGGCGTTGAGCAGCGGCACGTCGGGGAGGATCCGCTGCCAGTTGACGGCCGCACGGGCGGACATGCGTTCACTGCCCGAGATCATCAACCGCAGCGCGCGGCACTGGGTGCGCTGCTGCTCCGTCAGGGCGAGGGCCCACGCGTTCCAGTACCCGCCCGGCAGGTTGGCGACGGTCACCACGTGGCGCTCGACGAGGTCGGCCAGTTCCCCGAAGGTCGGCACGCCGGGCCCGCGGGTCACCACGGTGGCACCCACCCGCAGGGGCGTCAGCGCCTGTTCCCACGCGACGTCGACGTGCGGGGCGGCGAACCACAGGACGCGGTCCTCCGGCACCAGTTCCAGCCGCTCGGCCATGTCGTCCACGTGCGCGGCCAGAGCCCCACGGGTGACGCACACGCCTTTGGGGCGCCCCGTGGTGCCCGACGTGTACAGGAGGTACGCGGTGTCGGCGTCCGTGGGCTCGACCCCGGCCCTCGGAGGATCGACCCGTCCCGTCAGCGGGGGCTCGGCGCCGGGCTGCGGACCGTCGCGCAGTTCCACCCGGGCGCCGCTGTCCGTCAAGACGTCCCGGCGGTGTTCGGCGGGCGCCGCGGTGTCTAGCGGCAAGTAGACACCACCCGCGCTCAGGACGGCGAGCAGCGCCACCAAGCCGTCGGCCCGATCGGTCAGCGAGCCCGCGACGACCGTCTCCGGGCCGACCCCGCGGGCCCGCAGACGGTCCGCTAATCGCGCACGCTGCGCATCGAGTTCGGCGTAGGTGAGCGGGGGCGCCCGTCACGTCGTACGGCCACTGCTCCAGGGGGTCGGCCGGCGAGGGGAAGGCTGAACCGTGCGGGCGTTCTCGGAATCCCCCTACGAGCCAAAGTCGAAGGTGCGCGACGTCCGGTTCCGGGCCACCTCACGCTTCATGCCCGGGACAGGGCCGCGAGGTGGTGCAGGCGCTGTTCAACGAGGCCGTGGCGAGGAGCAGTTGGATCCGCCACCGGGGCGGCGGAGGGCGCAGCGGGACGGAGCCCTCCGCGCTCTGGCGGACCATCCCCCTCGACGCTGGAGGTCGTTCCACGGCATCAGTCGTAGACGAACTGCGTCGTCCCGCAGACACAGCATCGACGTTTGGTCCTAAGAGACTGTGCGCTGATGCGCGGCCATAATCAATATCCTGCTCGCACGAGTGGCCTCATCCTTTCCGTCGTCCTCGGCGGCCGACACAACCCTCAATGGCGGGGCCAGCCACACTGGCGCGGAATGATCACCTCACCAGCCACACGATGTCTGAATCACGGCGTTTCCCAACGGGATTGACGCCAGTCACCGCTCCGGCGCACCCATCGCACGCGTCGGACTTCAGCCCAGACACCCACTCCCGGCCAGGCACCGGGTGCGGTGCCTGGACGGGCCGGGCCGTCGCTCGCGAAGACGACCAGCTCCTGTCCGATGCGGTCGCCTCGCAGTTCATCGCCGCCGGCTGGCGCACCTGGCCCGCGTCGGAGCGCACGGCGCTGGAGAACGTGTGGCAGGCATGGTGGCGGTCCCCTCCGCCGCGATATCCGGTGGCGGGCCCGGCCTGCGACGGTGAGGGTCACGGCATGCCCTTCTTCCTGGAAACCGAACGGCTCGCACTGCGGCCGTTCACCGACGCCGACGCCGAGTGCCTCTTCGCCCTGGACGACGACCCCGAAGTCATGCGGTTCATCAACGGCGGCAAGCCGGCCAGCCACGAAACGATCCAGGCACGGACCCTGCCACGGCTTCGCCACCACCACCCCTGCCTCGGCACCCCCGGCTACTGGGCCGCCGAGGAGCGGGCCAGCGGCGAGTTCCTCGGTTGGTTCGAGTTCCGTCCCCTGGACGAGCACGATGCGGCCGTGGTCGAACTCGGCTACCGGCTGAACCGGGCCGCCTGGGGCAAGGGGTACGCCACGGAGGGATCCCGGGCACTGATCAGCAAGGGGTTCACCGACCTCGGCGTCGAACGGATCACCGCGAACACCATGGCGGTCAACGTCCGTTCCCGACGGGTGAGGGAAAAGGCAGGGCTGGTGATCCTACGGAGCTTCACCGGCGACTGGCCGGAGGCGATCGCAGGGTCCGAACACGGTGAGGTCGAGTACGAGGTCACCCGGGCCGCCTGGGAGCGGTTCAGTCGACGCGCGCGGTGAGGACGGGCTGGAAGAACCCGCTGCGCTCGGGGGTCCGCCACGTCACCTCGGTGAACCCCGCCTCGACCGCGAGGCGCGTCAACTGCCCCTGGGTGAGGGCCCAGTAGGTGGTCCGTCGCACGCGCACGCTCCAGTCCCCTCCGTCCGGGACGAGTTGGAAGTGCTCCAGGTCGTAGCGCTCACCGTCCGGATGCCAGTCCCACAGCTGGAACGAGACGCTCCTGCCGTGCGGCGACGTGGCGAGTTGCGGCGGGGTCGTCGCGGGCCGCGCCCGCCGGATCTCGTCGTAGGGGCGCGTGCTGACCACCAACAGCCCCCCGCCGCGCAGCACCCGTCGCATTTCCGTCAGGGCCGTGCGCACGTCGTGCGCGGTGAGCAAGTGGGGCAGGGAGTTGTCGGCGCTCACCACCACGTCGAACCCGCCGTCGGGAAAGGGCAGACGGCGCATGTCCGCGGCCGCGGCCGGCAGCGGGACACCGCGCTGAGCCGCTTCGCGGACCGCGCGGCTGACGGCCGACGCGCTGATGTCCGTGCCGGTCACCCGGTGACCGCACAGACCCAGCCCGATCGCCTGAGTACCGATGCCGCACGAGCAGTCCAGCACCGAGGCGCCGCCCCGCATTTCGAGCTCCGCTTGGATGACGGCGTCCAGGGCCCGCCCCTGCCGTGCCATGCTGGCGTCCCAATCGGCATAGACGCGGTGGTAGTCGGCCGCGAGCTGATCGTAGAAGCGCGCCACCTCTGAAGCCTCAGGCATGACGTCAGGCTATCCAACAGCCCGGCAGGCCACGGTCGTTGCTCAGATCCCGCCCCGGTTCCGGCGCGGTCCGGACTACGCCCAGATGGCTTGGGCCAGGGCTGCCCCCACGAAGGCCGCGCCGAGGCCGGCCACGATGCTGCCCACGACGTTGGCCGCGGCGAGGAATCCCGCCCCGTCCTGGGACAGGCGCAGCGTCTCGTAGGAGAACGTGGAGTACGTGGTCAGGGCCCCGCACAGGCCGGTTCCGACGAGCAGTTGCACATGCGGCGAGGCGGCCCCGGCGGCCACCGCACCGGTCAGCAGCCCGAGGACCAGGCTTCCGGCGACGTTGACGGTGAAGGTCCCCCAGGGGAAGACGGTGTCGTGGCGGCGCTGCACGCTGCGGTCGGTGAGGTAGCGCAGCGGTGCGCCGACCATCGCGCCGATGACGACGAGGGCCCAGGTCATGCGGGGTTCTCCTGCTTGCTGGTGGTGCGGATGGCTTCGGCCTCGTCGAGGATGACGAGGCCGTTGTCGATGAGCGCGTCGAGTTGCGGGAGGAAGGCACGGACGGGTTCCTCGTCGTCGACGATCACGATCGCCACCGGCAGTTCCTCGCTCAGGGACGGCAGCCGCATGGTGTGGACCATCGACGAGGCGCCGAAGCCCTCGACGCCGCGGAAGACGCTGGCGCCGGCGAGGCCGGCGGCGTGGGCCCGGTGGACGATCCCGGTGAACAGCGGCCGGTGGTGCCAGGCGTCGTTCTCCCCGACGACCACCGTGAGCCGCAGCGCGGGGCCGTGCACCGTGGTCATCGCGTCCTCCGTTCGATCAGGCGACGGGTCACCGCCGCGGCGGCCCACACGGCCGCCGACGCGGAGAGGACGGTCAGCGCCAGGTAACTCAGCGCCATGCCGGCCCGGCCGCGCTCGACCAGGCGCTGAACGTCCACCACGTAGGTGGAGAACGTGGTGAAGCCGCCGAGGACGCCGGTACCGAAGAAGGGTCGCACCAGTCGGTGTGCGCTCCACAGGTCGGTGATCACGACCATGAAGGTGCCGATCACCGCGCATCCCAGCACGTTGATGACCAAGGTCGTCCAGGGGAAGGCGCCGGCGGCGACGGGCCAGGCCAGCGACGCTCCGTACCGGGCGACAGCGCCCAGTGCACCCCCGACGGAGATCGCACCGAGCACCGGCCACTGGGCCGTGCGCTGCCCGCGCCACGGCCGGCACACGCTGTCGAGGAACCCAACGTCGGGGTCGAGGGGCTCCTGTACGGCCCCGGGGTGAAGGGGTTCCACGCGCACGTCTCCTACTCGCCAGGCACCCGGAAAAGGGTGCACTCGTTCGCAAGTAGGGACCGTTGGCGGCGACTGTGCTGCGGTTCTGGTACGGCGGGCCCCACCGCCGTACGGCAGCTCAAAAGGCTGCCGTGGCATCCCAGCGTAGCCGCTGACCGATGGAGCTCCAACCCGGCCGGCACCGCCTTCCCGGCCGACGACGAACGCCTGGAGACGTCTACTGATGCCTGCGGATGTCTGCGGATGTCTGCGAACGCCTGCACATGTCTGTGGATGCCTGCGGATGTCTGCGGATCCCTACGGACGACTGGGGCGACCCGGCATGTCGACGCACACATGCCGCACCCGGACACCACCCCGTACGCTGCGGTCCGTTCGCACCATCAACGGCCACTGCGCCGAGGCGGGGGAAGACAGATGACTTATCGACGCGCAGCGATACCGGCCCTGGTCGGAGCCCTGTCGCTGACGTTATTGCTGTGGTGGGCGGGAGCGAGCGCGCAGGCACTCGAACTGCGCGGCACCACGAACCTGTTGGACATCCAGTCGATGAACGAACTCCGAAGATGGCTCACCCCGTGGGCGTACGACACCCCGGCGACGCTGTTACCGGGCGACGGCGCCCAGTACGCCACACTCCACCGCACCGCGATGCAGATCAGGTTCGTGGCGGTCTTCGTGGCCTACCTGGCCGGCGCGCTGCACCTCGTCCGGAGGATTCCGCCGACGCCGGGCCGCACACCGGCCACGCTGCTCGCGCTGTGGGCCTGGGGCCCGGTGGCCGGCACGCTGGCCGGCATCGCCTCCGCGCCGTGGCTGATCGCCTCCTCGGGCCGCGGCAGCTTCCGGCTCCTGCCGCAGTTGGCGAGCATGAGCGCGTCGAGCGGCCCGACCGTGGTGTTCGCCGCGTTGGTCAGCTCGCTGGCCACGGTCGTCGTGGCGCGGATCACCATCAAGGACGCGGACGCGGCGCCCCGGGGTGAGGTGCCGCCGCGAGCCGCCCGCCTGGCCGCGAGCATGGGGACCGCGGTGATCGCGCTGTCCCTGGTGGTCCTGTCGTACGAGGCGGTGGCGGCCTGGATCCAGACGTCGTTCGTTGGTAGCGGGCTGCTGTCCGAGCCCGGTGACCTGCTGCGCCAGTGGTTGCTGCTGGGTGGTTGGTCGGCCCCGGGGCGGACACCGTTCGGCGAGTGGTTGCTGCACCGGGCCGGCGACGTGCTGATGCTGGTCGTGGTGTGGTGGGCGCTGCGACTGTTGCCCCGCAGGCTGACCCGCATCTCCCTGCTGACGATGACCGTCGGCACGATCTGCGCCACCGTGCTGGGGCTGTTGGCGCGGCAGATGGTCCAGGCGATGATGAGCGGCACGGCATCCGTCTGGGGGCCGTTGTCGCTGTTCTCCGGGCTCGGCGAAGGCGTGCCGGCCGCCCTGGTCTTCGGCACCCTGGCGGGGGTGGCGGGCCTGGTGACACTGCGTCTGGGCGGCGCCCGGGACGCCACCGGCGGTTCCGCCGGGTGACGGCGTCGGTGGCGCGTCCCGTGACGGCGGGCCGCGCCACCGCCGTGACGGCGCCAACGCCGGCCGCGTGCCGCACTCGTGCGTCGTTTTGCCCCCCGTGGGTACAGTCCGCTCGGCATGGCGCGGGGTCACCCGGCACCGCACACTCGCTCCCATCGCGTTGGCCTCGCACGCGATGCCGCTGTCCAACTCCATGGTCAGCGGGGTGTTCACGGCCTGTGCCCTGCTGACCCCGCGCACCCGCACCCGACGCCGCGCCCTCGTGCCGGCCACCTGACCCACGAGTTCCCATGACGCCCGAAGCGGTCGCCGCCCGGCCGACGTCTCACGCGGCAGGCCGCCCGCTCACCGGAGAGCCGGCGGCGCGAAAGCGCCTCCCACATTTTGATCGATTATCGATAATTCGAGAACCCTCAACGCATGGCGGAAATGCCGAAAAGTTCAATTAAAGTGTGTCTCGATCTTTTCGCACGGCAGAACGGACGTAGCCCGGCATGGACATGAGCGCGGCCGGCAGCAAGAACCTCAGCCTCTTCGCTCTGATCATGATCGGACTGGGCTCCATCTTCGGCTCCGGCTGGCTCTTCGGCGCCGGTCAGGCCGCACAGGTCGCAGGCCCCGCGGCCCTGGTCGCCTGGGTGATCGGGGCCGTCTTCATCGGCATGATCGCCATGTCATACGCGGAGGTCGGGGCCGCCTACCCCCTGCCCGGCGCCATGGCCCGGTTCGGTTCGATCACCCACGGGCCGGTGCTCGGCTTCGTCAGCGGCTGGGCGGTGTGGATCGCCATCGCCTCCCTGATCCCGATCGAGTCCATCGCGGGCACCCAGTACATGTCCTCCTGGAACTTCGGCTGGGCCCAGGGGCTCGTCTCCGACGGCAGCCTCACCGCCTCCGGCATGGCGATGGCCCTGTTCCTCACCTTCGCGCTGTGGTTCGCCTGCTACTGGTCGGTCGCCCTGCTGGCCCGGGCGAACACGATCCTCACCCTCGTCAAATTCGCCATCCCGGTGTTGGCCGTCGCCGCGCTCATCGCTTCCGGCTTCCACCCGGACAACTTCACCGCCCACGGCGGCTTCGCCCCCAACGGCTGGTCCGCCGTGCTGACGGCCGTCACCACCTCGGGCGTCGTCTTCGCCTTCAACGGATTCCAGGCCGTCGTCAACCTCGGCGGCGCCGCCCGGAACGCCGGCCGGGCCATCCCGCTCGCGCTCGTCGGCGCACTCACCCTCGGCCTGGTGATCTACCTCGCCCTGCAAGTCGCGTTCCTCGGCTCGGTCCCGCCCGAGAAGCTCGCCGAGGCCGGCGGCTGGCACGGAATCAACTTCGCCTCCCCCTTCGCCGACCTGGCCAAGCTCCTGATGCTGCACTGGGTCGTCACCCTGCTCCAGTTCGGCGCCTTCATCTCGCCGTGCGGCGCCAACATCGGCAACGTCGCCTCCGCCTCGTACCTGGCGCAGAACCTCGCCGAGACCGGCTTCTTCCCCAGGAAGATCGCCGAGGTGCACCCCCGCTACGGCACCGCCCGCCCCGCGATGTGGCTCAACCTCGGCTTCTCCGTGCTCCTGCTGCTCACCATCGGCCACAGCTGGGAGGCCCTGGCCAGCGTCATCTCGGCCGCCATGGTCGTCTCGTACCTGATCGGCCCCATCGCGGTGGGCGTCCTGCGCCGCACCAAGCCGGACCTGCCGCGCCCGTTCCGCCTGCCCGCGGCCTCCGTGCTCTGCCCGCTCACCTTCGCCTTCGCCGCGTGCGCCCTGTACTGGTCGAAGTGGCCCAACACCGGCAAGGTGACCCTCCTCGTGATGGTCTCCGTGCCGATCGCGGCGCTGGTGCTGCGCCGCCGGGGCGAACGGAACCTGGCCCGACAGTTCGCCGCCGCCTGGTGGATGATCGGGTTCCTGCTGTGGCTGTCGGTGCTGTCTGCCCTGGGCAGCACGGAGTTCGGCGGCCACGGCGTCCTGCCGGGTGGCGTGGACGTCGCACTGGTCGGCGTCTCCGCCCTGGCCTTCTACTTCTGGGCGGTACGCGCCGGCGTCCAGGCACACCGGGAAGGGCTGACGGACCCGGACCCCGCGCCCGCCCCAACCCACGAGCCCGATCCGGAAGCCCCCGTCATGCCCGGCCAACGCTCCCCGGAGCACGAGCCCGTGCCCTCCTGAGACACACCCCTTCAAACGGCCGCCGGAGCCGGCACACACGGTCCGTGAAGCGTGCTCCGCCGCCGGAGCACGTCTCACGGAGACGTAGACGCGGCTCACGGAGACGTAAACGCGAGTCACGGAGACGTGCACGCGGCCCTATGCATCAGGCCGGCAGTTACCAAAGGTCCTCGCGCTCAATCGCCCCCGCAGCCGTGCCCCCCGCAACCATGGCCGCCACCGCCTCCACAGCCGTGCCCGCCAGAGGCGTGCCCTCCGCAGCCGGGGCCGCTTCCGCAACCGCCCCCGCCGCCCCCGTGGTTGGACCCGCCGCGCCGCTGACCGCGCGTCCCGCTACCGGGGCGCCGAACCGTTCCCCGCCCCCCGTAGCCCCGTTCCTTCTCCTTCAGTCGCGCTGCCCACCGCGCGTCCCGCTCACGCTGCGCCTGCTCCTCCTTGCGGACCCTCTCGCGCCTGGCGGCGTCCCGGGCCGCGCCGTCGGCAGGCTGCCACGGACCGAGGTCGTGACTGCGCCGCGGCAGCAGCGGGGCAACCATGACGCCGGCGTACGTGTGCTCCGCCCCCTGGTACGCGCCGCGCTCGATGACGGCGTACTCCAGGGCGACCTCGGCGCCTTCCCGGGGCGCGCCGTACAGAAGCGCCTCGAAGGGTTCGCTGCGAGGGTCGATGTCGTAGTGCCCGTCGCCCACCCGGTAGGTGGAGCTCGTGCCCAAAAGACGCGCCCCCCGGTCGACGTCCCGGCTCTTGGGCCGGAACGCGATCAGGGGCCGCCCCTCGGTGCTGCGGGCATCCGGGTACAACCAGTGGCAACCGTCCGGCGCGATCCGTACGCCCACCAGCAAGGCGGGCTGGGGCTCCTCGTACAGGCGGCGGGCCGCCCGGTAGGCGACGTGACCGCACCCGTACACCGTGGTGCCGGGGACGAGGAACAGCAGGGCGGCGATCTGCTGCCCGATGGCGTCGTACGGTGCCCGGGCCGGCGCCGTCAGGCTCTCGACGAGGCCGTCGGCGAGGATGACGCCGGCGATCAGGCACAGAGCGAGTCCGAAGTAGAACTGTCGGAACCCGCGGTAGTCATCCGTCTCGGGCGCCCGCTCAGGGAGTTCGAGACGGCGCCGGCCGGCCGCGGCGAGCGCCAACGCCCGCTGCTTGCGACGGGCCCGAAGACGCAGGCACGCACCGGCCAACACCCAGGCGGACACCGTGAGGGCCAGCAGGTATCCGCCTCCGACCAGTCGGTCGTCGGCCGCGGGCGACGCCAGGGACACCGCCGCATCCACCGCGACCACGACCGCGGCCGGCACGGCCGGGACCGGCAGATAGCGGTACCACAGCGGCAGCGCGGGCAGCAGAACCATCGCGGGATAACCGAGCCAGTCAGTGCCACCCGGCGTCGCCCCGACACCGCTCCACGACGAGGCCGAGAACCCGGACGTCAGGACGTACGACACGGCAGCCATGACGATGAGCACCCAACTACCCGCGACCGGGGCGAAAACCGCCGGAACGCGAGCCCGCAACCACCGCTCGCCATCGGCGACGGACCACGACACCACGCCGCCCTCCGGCAGCGCCACCGTCGGCAGCCGCTTGACGTAGTCATGCACGGCGCACTCCTTCCGCGGCACCACGGCCAGCCGCGGCTGCGCACTGCCTCGCCCACTTCGTTGCTCAGGCCATCGTTTCGGGTGGGGGACGGCCATCGCAGCCCCCCGGTTCCGGGGCCGCGATCCGTGCAGCATCCGCGCAGGCGGCTCCCCCGCCCGAGTGTCCCGCCCAAGGCATCCCCGAGCACGCACACACTAAAAGCGCCCGATGAAATCGCCGTGAACCAGCGAACGAGCCCGACCCCCGCGACCGCGAGCAGGCCACCTCTGTACGCCCGGCCGGCGCGCGGAACCGGAAGCTCTGCAACCAGTCACAAGCTGCCTGCACGATCGACCAGCAGTTACCCGTCCCGCCCGGCCGCGGGGCCTGTCACCTCCGATACCGCTGTGCCACCGCCGTGAAGGCGGCCTTGGGTTCCCATTCCATGTCGGGGTAGGTCTGCCCACGGCGTCCTTCGAGGAGTTTGACGATGCCCAGGCCGGCCCGGTCCAAGTCGTCCCGGGGGTCACCGTCCGGGCGGTGCGGGTAGCCGGGCAAGGCGAACAAGAACACGAACGCGCTGTCCACGCCCTCGGTCTCGAAGATCTCCAACAGTTCGCTCAGATATGCAGCCTGCCCGGCCTCGTCACGCTCGTATATGCCGTTCAGCCGTACAGGGGCCTTGGTCTGCGGGTCGTACTCGACCACTTCCAGCACCCGCCCACCGCGGTCTCCCGCGCCGCGGTAGGCCGCGGTGCCGAACCCGGTGATGGCGAGCGGCTTCGGGCCTTGGGCCAGGGTGCGCACCGCGTCCCGGAACCGGTCGGCGACCTCGGCGGAGCGGATCAGCTCGAACGTCATCATGTCGAAGGGGGTCCAGTCGACCTGCTCGAACTGGATGGCTGCGTAGGTGAGTTCGCCCTGGAAGCGCTCGCGGACCGTGGCCGCGGCGTCGCGGAGGAACGCGTTGATGCGCACGCCGAGTTCGCGTATCGCTTCGGCCCTCCGCTCGGGTTGGCTCATCAGTTGCTCGACCCGCTCCTCGGGGCTCTTTCCGGGCAGGAACCCTCGGTTCATCACGCTCAGCTCGACCCCTGCGACGAACACGACGGTGGCGCCCTGCTGTCGGATTCGTTCCGCTCGCTCGGCGCAGTCGCGGAAGAGCGTGAGGATCTGCTCCGCATCCAGCTCCAGCGGATAGGGCGAGAACCAGATCTCCAGGCCGAGTTCGGCGGCGGCACCGGCGGCCAGCTCCAGTCGGTCCGGGTCGCCGCCGATGATCTGGACCGCGTTGCAGTGCAGGTCGTCGCGGATGATGGCGAGCTCGCGTCGGACCACTGCGGGGTCGAAGTGCTCGCGGGATGTCTGGCCGTGCACGACGAATCCGGTGTCGTAGGTCATTCCTCTTGCGCGCATGGTGACGTCCTCTCCGTCGGTCTCGGTCGGGTCGACACTGACAGAAAAAGTGCGTGCACGCAAACTTTCATACGCGCAACTTTTCGCGCACGCAGCCCTGTGTGGAACGCTGATGCCGTGACGACACCACCACCCGGGCTGCGGGAGCGGAAGAAGCAGGCCACACGCGAGGCGCTACGCGAGGCGGCCCTGCGCCTGGCCGTGGAGCGCGGACCGGAACAGGTACGGGTCGAGGACATCGCCGAGGCGGCCGGAGTCTCGCCGCGCACCTACAACAACTACTTCGCCAGCCGCGAGCAGGCGATCGTCGCGGCTATCACCGCGGACCGAGAGGCGCGGATCGCGGCAGCGGTCGCAGCCCGGCCCGCAGGAGTGCGCCTGGCCGACGCCGTCGCCGAAGCGGTGGTCGAGCAGTACACGAACACCGGCGAGCGCGAACACGAGGCGCTGCTGCTGATCACCACCCGGACCACGCTGCGCGACGCATTCCTCGACGCCACCGCCAACATCGAGCCCCCACTCACGGCGGTGATCGCCGAACGCCTGGGTGACACCGGGGCGCACACAGCCCGCGTTCTCGCGGCAAGCGTCGCCGCGGCCGTTCGCATCGCATTGGAAGACTGGCTCCGGCCGGCCGGGAACGCAGAGGACCCCAGGAGTTTCGGCGCCGGAAGACTGGTCGTGCCCTCCGGCTCACTACCCGACCAGCTCCGCGCTGCGCTGGCCCCGCTCGCGCCCGCGCTCGACGCCGCAGAGCGACACACCCAGCCGTGAAGTCGACCCGGCTGGGGCATCCGCCAGGCAAACAACGGCTCCACAACACGCCGATGACCCGGAATGCGGGCCCGACGGGTGCCATCAGCGCGAGGCGATCATGTTCGACCCCGGCGTCAGCACCACGCCCAACTCCACCGCCGCGATCCCCGCCATTGATCCCGGCCCGACCACAGCACGCCATCCGTACACGCCGTCGCCTCGACGCACCGTAGAGCCCCGGCCATGCGCCACGCGTCATGTGCCATGTCCGCTCCGTTCGCCACCCGTTGAGGACGCAGTGGATCAGGGGCCCGCCGTAGCTGGTTTCGGACGAGCTGTGGGCCGGTCCGTCAGTCGTTTCTGACGGCAGAGGCGAGCCAACCCCGCAGCAACACACAGATCCGCAAACCCTTTGCGAGGACGCAAAACCGTTGCGGGGAAGGAAAGTTGACAGAGACGTCCGACGCGGTTGGCGGTGGCGCGACCCCACGAAGACTTCGATCGTCTTCGTGGCGACCGACACAGCCGTGGCGACGAACCCGGCCAGGCACCCACCCCTCGGAGTGGCTACTGACTCCCGGGCAACTCCCAAGCAAGCAGCCTGGCTCCCCTCCCTCCCTCCCTCCCTCCCTCCCTCCCTCCCTCCCTCCCTCCCTCCCTCCCTCCCTCCCTCCCCTCCTCCTCCCTTGCTCCGCTCAGCTCGAATGCCGGTCTGGTCACGGCGGCTCCCTCAACTGAGGAGTTGAGGGGCCGTCGATAACCACACAGTTGGACCAGTCGTCAGGGTTTGCGGCTCGTACGAGGGAAAGTTCCAGCGAGTGGTACCTGGGCGCTCTCGGTGTCTCCTACGCTGCCCGATCGTTGGTGATCTTCAATCGAAAGGGCGGTCATGCGCGACGTGATTGAGGTCGGCGGGACCTCTGAGCGGCCTCCCGGGGTCTCGGTGGACCAGGCACCTTCGGGAGCCCGGTTCGTCGGTAGCGCTCCGACATCCGTCGCCGTGTTCCTCGCCGAAACCGCGGGCGGCGGCGAGCGGCCCCCCACGAAGCTCGCCTCGTGGAAGGGGTTCGAAGCCGCGGCGAGGCTTGCGGACGGTGCCTCGGATGCGGAACAGACAACACGGCGGATCCTGGTGTCGAAGACCCTCTGGGCCGCGGTCCACGGTTGGTTCGCCAACGGGGGTGGCGAGTGCTACCTGGCGCCTGTCGTCGACCCGGGCGGTCTCGCCGACACTCTCAAGCAGTTGGAGTCCCTCGACGAGATCGCCATCGTGCTCGCTCCGGACCTGTGGAGCGGGACGACGGACCAGGAGGCCAGCCAGGAGGCGGCCGGCCTGATCGCGGACCACTGCCAGAGGATGGCCGACCGGATCGCGGTCCTGCACCTTCCCGATGAGGCCCCGCCGGGAAACGTCGCAGCCACCTTGGGAGTCGAAAGCGCCGCGGCACGTCGATACGCGACCGCCTACTACCCCTGGATCAACGTCCAGGACCCCGGCGACCCGAATGCCGCCCCGCTGACGGTGCCCCCGACCGGGCACGCGGCGGGTGTGTGGGCGCGCGTGGACCAGGATCGAGGCGTCCACAAGGCCCCGGCCAACGAGGGCCTCCGAGGCGTGCTCAGCCTGACGCATGAGCTCAGCGACGCCGAGCACAGAGCCCTCAACGACCAGGGCGTGAACGCGATCCGGAACTTTCCCGGCTCGGGCCCGCTCATCTGGGGTGCCCGCACCCTCGCAGCCGCGGACGAGAGCGAGGTCGAGAACAGCTACCTCAACGTGCGGCGGTCGGTGAACTCCCTCAGGCAGTCCATCCGCCGCAGCACGACCTGGGCGGTCTTCGAGCCCAACGACGAACGCCTTCAGACATCGGTGAGGACCATGGTCACCAGTTTCCTCACGGGGCTGTGGCGGCGAGGGGTTCTGGTCGGGCGGTCTGCCGAGGAGGCGTTCTACGTGGTCTGCGACGAGACCAACAACCCGCCGGAGAAAAGCTCCCAGGGCAATCTGCTCGTGCAGATCGGCGTCGCCCTCGTCCGCCCGGCGGAGTTCATCACCTTCCAGGTCGACCAGACCACCGAACAGAGCTCCTGAGACGCGCCCCCACGGTCCGGCGGCCCGGCACGAACGCCAAGTCCCGTGCGGTTCACGGCCATGGTGCAGCAGGTCGGCTCGCAGAGCCTGCGCGGCCCGCCCCGCGATGTCGGTGGCCCGTGCGGGGTGTCCTGGGCGTCGCCAGGTGGTCGCTGTGCCGTCCGAGTACCGCCAGGCCGCCCGGTTCGGCGGCTTTGGATGCTTGTCACTCCAGGCAGCACGGAATGGGTAGGAAACCTGATGCTGTGGCCGTCGTAGGTCGACACAGGGCCGGTCGTACGTCACGGGCCGTCCGCTTGAGCTGCGGGGCCGGGGCTGCTTGGGCCGGTCTTCTTCCAGGAACGAGGTAGAGAAATGCCGTACGTCGCCCAGGATCGACCGCGCATCGGCTGGATCGGCACCGGCCGCATGGGATTCCAACTCGCCGCCCGGCTGCTGGACGCGGGGCACGACGTAGTCGTCTACAACAGGACCCGCGCCAAGGCCGAGCCCCTGGTTGAACGGGGAGCCACGGTCGTCGACCAGCCGGTCGGTTTGGCGGACCGGGACGTCGTCTTCAGCATGGTTTCCGCCTCGCCTGACCTGGAGGCCGTCATCACAGGGCCGGGCGGTGTGCTGACCTCACCCGATGCCGCACCGGGGGTGCTGGTGGACAGCTCCACGGTGTCGACGCAAACCTCCGCGCTGATGCGGAAAGCAGCCACCGAGCGTGGCACCGACTTCCTGGCCGCCCCGGTGAGTGGGAACCCGAAGGTGATCGCCGCGGGCAAGTTGACCGTTGCGGTCTCCGGCTCGCGCGAGGCGTTCGACCAGGTCGAGCCGTTGCTCGCCCTGCTGGGGCGCGGAGTGACCTATGTCGGCGAGGGGGAAGTCGCCCGGCTCGTCAAGATCGCACACAACGTCTTCCTCGGCGTCGTCACCCAGTCGCTCGCCGAGATCACCGTTCTCGCGGAGAAGGGCGGTGTCAGCCGTTCCGCCTTCCTGGAATTCCTCAACGCATCCGTGCTGGGTTCGCTCTACACCCGCTACAAGTCGCCCGCGCTGGTCAACCTGGACTTCACACCGACGTTCACCATGCCGCTGTTGCGCAAGGACTTCGACCTGGGGCTTTCTGCCGCCCGCGAGCTGGAGGTCCCGATGCCGCTCGCCGCCGCCACCGCTCAGCTGATCGCGGGTGCCATCGGCGCGGGGCACGTCGAGGAGGACTTCGCCGCCCTGATCCTCGAACAGGCCAGGAACTCCGGCATCACCCTGGAGGCCCAGGACATCCCCGTGGACGACGGCCTGTCACCGCACGCCTGACCGGCCCTGACTCGGCCGGATCGCAGGAGACGACGAGCGGCCTCGACGAGAACGCGCGGACCGAACCGCCAGCCGGGATGGGAACGGCTCATGGGGCTGCCAGCCACGCCAGCAGGCGGCCCCGCCACCAACAGCGGCCGGCGGCCTCGGCGCGCCGAGCGGACCGGTCGAAGACGGCCAGGCGATGATGCTGTGGCCGGACGCGCATCGATCACCAACAAGATTCCCAAGGCCCGGCTGGACAAGGTCCTGACTGACAAGACGATGACGACCAAGTTCCTCACCGGCCACGTCGTCGGTGAGAAGATCGCCCCGGCCAAGCTCGCTGACGGCTCGTACGAGACGCTGGCGAAGAACAAGCTCACCACGTCCGGCTCCGGCGAGAACTACACGGTCGACGGCTCCGCCAAGGTCGTCTGTGGCAACGTGCAGACCGCCAACACCACCGTCTACATCATCGACACCGTCCTGCTGCCCAAGAGCTGACCGGAGCCTGAGTCCGGGTGCCCCGGTGCATGCCGGGGCACCCGGGGGACGGCGACCGCAGCAGGCTCGGCCGTCGCCGTCGCGGGTGTCACAGGCCAGGCGGCGGGCACCGACGCCCTGCCGGCGAAAGATAGTTGACATAGCGTCAGATACCGTTCCACGTTCGCGCTCGCCCTTCCTGTCGGCGGCGAGCCCCGTGAGATCGGCGCAGTGGAGATCGGCCGCACCTCAGGCCACCGCTGCCCGGCTTAGCGTGGAAGGCGTGAGCATCGAGAGCGACATCCGCGAGTTCCTGGCCTCCCGCCGCGCCAAGATCACCCCCCAGCAGGCCGGGCTGCCCGCCTACGGCACCAACCGCCGGGTAAAGGGCCTGCGCCGCGAGGAAGTCGCCATGCTCGCCGGCGTCAGCGTCGACTACTACGTCCGCCTGGGACGCGGCCGTATCACCGGGGCCTCGGAAGAAGTCCTCGACGCCGTCGCCAACGCCCTCCATCTCGACGAGGCCGAACGCGCCCACCTCTACGACCTGGCCCGCGCCGCCGCCAAACGCCCGGCCCACCGCAGGCGCGCCCGCGGCCCGCTCCCCGACAGCGTCCTGCGCGTCCTGCACTCCATGACCGACTCCCCGACCTTCATCCGCAACGGCCGCCTCGACATCCTCGCCACCAACTCCCTCGGCCGCGCCCTGTACTCGCCCCTGTTCCGCGACCCCACCGCCCAACAGGCCAACATCGCCCGCTTCCAGTTCCTCGACCCGCTCGGCCGCGACTTCTTCCCCGACTGGGAGCAATCCCTGAACACCACCGTGTCCCTGCTGCGCACCGAGGCCGGGCGCGCCCCGCACGACAACGACCTGACGCAGCTGATCGGTGAACTCGTCACCCGCAGCGAGGAATTCCGCACCGCCTGGGCCAAACACAACGTGCGCCTGCACCACACCGGCCGCAAGTCCTTCCGTCACCCCGCCGTCGGCGTACTCACCCTCGACTTCGACGCCCTGGACCTGTCCGCCCAGGCGTTCTGTGCTGCGGACCGGCCCCTGGGCGGGCAACGGACTCCGACGACTGCGGCCGGGAACGGGTTCCGTGGCGAGGCGCGTCAAGACTTCGCCAAGCAGTTGCGTGATCTCGCAACTATGCCGTTATGCTTCTGGAGGTTTGAAGAAGGCACCTCGTTCGGTGAGGCGTCTGCACGGACACAGGCCACTGACCCGACGACGTCGAGAGACGCCCAGGTTCAGGACAGGTCTCCCCGGCCTAAGGGGTGACCCCAAGTGGCTTCCCCACAAGCGGAATACGCCGTGCAGTGCCAAAGCTCTGACGAGTTGGGGTGAACCGGTCATCGGGACCGGTCTGCTCCTTGCCGCGTCGTCCAGCGCCCACGTGCGCTCCGGCCGGGAGGAGGCGAGAGACATGGACTGCAGTTGCAGTAGTCCGGGCCACAGTAGGCCCGTCATCCGGATTCGCATGTCCTTCTCGACCTCCGGTACGCGGTAACCACCTCTCCCGCGCGCACGCGCCTCCACGCCCCAGGCACCCGTACGGCCTTCGCCGTCCCGGGTGTCCGGGCTGCGCGCTCGCAACGGGACGGCTCCCGCGCGCCCTCAACACCGCTCCCCAACGGGGGAATTGGGAGGCCCGCCATGACCAGCCTGATCAACGACAAGACTGTTCCCGCACCGCGCAGCGCCGTCCTCGACGACGCGCACGTGGGCGACATCCGCGGTGCGCTCGGCACCATCAAGCACGACGACACCGGCGAACGCCGGGGTCTGTCCGCCAAGCTCAAGACGTTGTTGGCGATAGTCGGCCCCGGCCTGATCGTGATGGTCGGCGACAACGACGCCGGCGCCTTCGCCACGTACGGCCAGGCCGGACAGAACTACGGCACGCAGCTGCTGTGGACCCTGCTCCTGCTCGTCCCCGTCCTGTACGTCAACCAGGAGATGGTGCTGCGTCTCGGCGCGGTGACCGGAGTGGGGCACGCGCGCCTGATCCTGGAGCGGTTCGGGAAGTTCTGGGGCGCGTTCAGTGTCATCGACCTGTTCCTGCTCAACGCGCTGACGCTGGTCACCGAGTTCATCGGCATCACCATGGCCGCCGACTACCTGGGGCTGCCGAAGACGGCCTCGGTGGTCCTGGCCGCAGCCGTCATCATCGCTTCCGCCTTCACCGGGTCCTTCCGCCGCTTCGAGCGGATCGCCGTCGCCCTGTGCGCCGCCTCGCTCCTCCTGGTCCCGCTCTACTTCATGCTCCATCCCAAGACGTCGCAGATGGCCCACGACTTCGTGACCCCGGTCATCCCTGGCGGCAGCGGCGAGTTGGCCACCGTCATGTTGCTGATCATCGGGATCGTGGGCACCACCGTGGCGCCCTGGCAGCTGTTCTTCCAGCAGTCCTACGTGATCGACAAGCGCATCACCCCGCGCTTCATGAAGTACGAGAAGGTCGACCTGTGGATCGGCATCGCCATCGTCGTCATCGGCGCCGCAGCCCTGATGGGCCTGGTCGCCGCCGCGTTCGCCGGGACGAAGGGCTTCGGCGACTTCACCGACACCGCGGGCCTGATCAACGGCATCTCGGCCAAGGCCGGCAAGGTCGCCGGTGTCCTCTTCGCGATCGCCCTGCTGGACGCCTCGATCATCGGCGCGTTCGCGGTGTCGCTGTCCACCGCGTACGCGATCGGTGACGTGTTCGGGATGAAGCACTCCCTGCACCGGGGCGTCAAGGGCGCCAAGGGCTTCTACGCCGTCTACGCCGGCCTCGTCGCCGCTGCGGCCACCATCGTGCTGATCCCCGGCTCCCCGCTCGGCCTGCTCACCCAGGGCGTGCAGACCCTCGCCGGCGTCCTGCTGCCCTCCGCCTCCGTCTTCCTGCTGCTGCTCTGCAACGACAAGCAGGTCCTCGGACCGTGGGTGAACGGGCCCAAGACCAACGCCTTCACCGCGGCGGTCGTCGGCGTCCTGGTGTCACTGTCGATCATCCTCACCGCCTCGGTGCTCTTCCCCGACATCAGCGCGGCCGCCATCCTCGACATCATGGCCGGCTGCGGCGTCGCCGGGGTACTGGCCGCCGGCTACGCCTTCACCCGCCGGCGCACCGCCACCAAGGAAGACCCCATCGACCGCACCGGCCGCGACTCGTGGCGGATGCCGCCGCTGGAGACGCTGACCCGGCCGGTCATGTCCACCGGCCGCAAGATCGGTATGGGAGCCCTGCGCACCTACCTGCTGGTCGCGGCGGTCCTGGTCGTCATCAAGATCGTCCAGGTTGCCCTCGGCAGCTGACCCGCGCACGTCGACGACCGATCACTCCCGTGCCGGGGTGGCGGCGGGACCTCCCCGCCCGCCGCCACCCCACCGACCCCTCACGGAGATGGGAGGGCACCCATGCGCCTTCTCCCGCACCTCACCAAGCTCACCGCACCGGCCCGGCGGCACCACCACGCCACCGACGAACGTCCTGACCCGAGCCCCACCGGCCACATCTGCCCGCGTGTGCGGTTGGCCCTGCAGGACGGCACCGAGCGGGAGTACCTGCTCGACGGCCCCGGTACCTGCCCCCTTCCCCGCGACCCGCACGCCAGGTACGAACCGCGCGTGCACCTGGCCTACCTCCTCGCCCAGCAGGGCCACGACGCCCACTGGCTCGCCCGCTTCGCCGACCTGCCGCTGCCCGCGGCCGATCGCCTCACCGAAGCCGCCTCCTCGGCCACCCGAGCCGGATACGCTCCGTAGCTCCCGCGGGCGCTGAAGCCCGCACACCACCGCACCGTTCACCCGCCCCCGGCCATGCCTGTCCTACGCCGACAGCGCGCCGCCCCACGGAGGTGACTCCCGCATGTCCGTCTTCACCGCTGTCCACATCCACCGGCCCGCCCTCCGCCGCGGGAACACCCGCCGCGTCGTACGCGACTTGCTCTCCGCAGTGCTACGGCGCATCGCCGACAGCCCTCTCGACAGCCCCGTTGTCCGCACACTGCCCCGTCCGGCGTCCGCGGCCGGGGCGACCGGCCGGGAACGGCCCACTGGGCTGCACGCCCACTGGCACACCGTCACGGGCCCCGATGGCCGGCCCCGCCTCGAAGCCACATGGCACTAGCGGCTCCGCGGACGCCGCACCCGTAGGGACCCGCGCCCGCTTCCCTGCCCGGAGAGGTCATGGCGCCCCTCCCCCATCCGGCCCGCTCCTGCGAGCAGGTGAGCACTGCCCGCCATGCCGCACCAGCACCCCAAGCCGGCGCCGCCTCCGACGCCCCATGCCCCACGCCCCACGCACGGCCGTCCTCAACACACCGAGCCGACAGGAAACGACATGACCATGAACCACCGCACGGCCGACCGCGTCCACCACGACCGGGCGACCCCGCCCGCACCACGAGTGCGGGACACGACCTGGCCCGTCCCGCGGTCACCGCACACCCCCGAGGCCACGGAGCCGCCCCAGGCCCCCGTGTACCGCGTGGACGGCCTCGTCGTCGACTGCGCGATCCGACGCGCCTCCATCGAAGGCCGTCAACTCCCCCTCACCTGTATGGAGTTCGAGCTGATCGCCCATCTCGCCGCCTACCCCGACCGCATCCACACGCGCCGCCGGCTGATGGAACTGGTGTGGCAGCAGGCACCCATGGGCGACCTGCGCACCGTAGACGTCCACATCGCCCGGCTGCGCCGCAAGCTCGGCCCCGACCACCGGGCGCTGATCCGCACCGTGCATCGGATCGGCTACGCGTTGGGCCCTCAGCCGCTGCCCGGAAACCGCTCCGGGAACACCGTCTGACCCCCTACCCCTCCCACCGCTTCCCGACCGGACGTGACCCACGAGGTACCCATGCGATCCCTGCCCCGTACGCATGCGACGATCCGCTGGTCACCGGCCTGGTGGCGCGTGTGGCCCAGGTCCACAGCACCCCACTTCCCCCGGCCGGCCCGACCACCCCGGCGTCCCGGAAACGTCACGCCCGGCGGTGCCGAAGCCCTCGCCAACACCGACCCCACCGCCGTCGCCGCCGGAGCGCCGCACCGAGCGCCCGGCGAAGGAGGCCGTCGCCCGCCCGGCGCCCCCGGTCCGCCCGCCGCGGACCAGTGCCGTACTCGACGAGGCCCGTCTCGGCGACATCCAGGGCGCCTGCAGCGGCGGAGCCGAGCAGCACGCCGCTGATCACGGGGCGCTGCCGGGAGGTGGCGAGAACGATCAGCAGCAGCTCGGCGCCGGCCACGACCAGAACCGCCACCATGGCGATGACCTCGGCATTCCTCCGGCCAGGCACGATCCTCATGGCATCTCACCTTCCCCTCCCATCGTGGCTCTGAGATGCGTCCCGTGAGAAGAAGTGGCGCAGGCGGTGATGGCCGTGCTCTCGGGTGGGAGCGCGGCGCCGGTGAGGCGGCTTCTCGCTGGTCAGCGCCCTGGCGGAGGTGCGCGGCGCTCACATGTTGATCATGTGCCCCGCCAGGCCGTGGATCGCTTCCTGGATCGCCTCGCCGAGGGTGGGGTGGCCGTGGACGTTGCGGGCCACCTCGTGGACGGTGAGGTCCCACTTCTGGGCGAGCGTCAGTTCCGGGAGGAGTTCGGTGGCTTCGGGGCCGATGAGGTGGGCGCCGATGATCTCGCCGTGGCGGGCGTCGCTGATGATCTTGGCGAAGCCCGCGGTGTCGCCGATGCCGTGGGCCTTGGCGTTGGCGGTGAACGGGAACTTGGCCACCCGGACGTCGAAGCCCCGGTCGCGGGCCTGTTCCTCGGTCCAGCCGAAGCTGGCGATCTGCGGCTGGCAGAACGTCACCCGCGGGATCATCACGTAGTCCAGTTCCATGGTCTCCGCGCCGCCGATGGTCTCCGCCGCCACGATGCCCATCGCCTCGGCGGCGTGCGCCAGCATCAGCTTGGCGGTCACGTCCCCGATGGCGAAGAGGTGCGGCACGTTCGTCCGACACCGGCCGTCGACGTCGATGGCGCCGCGCTCGGTCAACCGCACGCCGGTGTTCTCCAACCCGAAGCCGGTGGTGCGGGGTTGGAATCCGATGGCCTGGAGGACCTGGTCGGTCTCCAGGGTCTGGCGCTGGCCGCCGGTGGTGACCGTGACGCGCACCCGCTCCCCGGAGTCGTCGATCCCCTCGACACGGGTGGACGGCAGGACGTTGATGCCCAACTTGCGGTAACGCCGAGCGAGTTCGGCGGACACTTCGGCATCCTCCAGCGGGACGACGCGGTCCAGGAACTCGACGAGGGTGACCTCCACGCCGTAGTTGTGGAGGACGTAGGCGAACTCGACACCGATGGCGCCCGCGCCGGCGATGACGATGCTCCGCGGCAGTTCGTCGGAGAGGATCTGCTCCTCGTAGGTCACCACCCGGCGGCTGAGCGAGGTGCCGGGCAGCAGTCGGGTCACCGAGCCGGTGGCGATGATCGCGTGGTCGAACGACAGGGTCTCGGTCCGGCCGTCGCCCAGGGTGACGTGCAGGGTGTGCGGGTCGATGAACGCGCCGACCCCCTCGAACTGCTCGATCTTGTTCTTCTTCATCAGGAAGCGCACGCCCTTGGCCCGGCCGTCGGCCACCTTGCGGCTGCGCAGGTACGCCTCCCGGTAGTCGAAGGTGACGCTGCCCTCGACGTGCATCCCGAAGGTCTTCGCCTCCCGGTTGACGAGGTGGGCGATCTCGGCGTTGCGGAGCAGCGCCTTCGACGGGACGCAGCCGATGTTGAGGCAGACCCCGCCCCAGTACTTGGCCTCGACGATCGCCGTGCGCAGGCCGAGTTGGGCGGCCCGGATGGCCGCGACGTACCCACCCGGGCCGGCGCCCAGGACCACCACGTCGAAGTGCGGACTCATGCCCGACGTCCGCGTCGTTCACCGTTGTGGGCGCGGGACGGGGACCGTCCGGTGATTCGCTGGCTCATGCTCGGCAGCCTAAGCGGGGGTGCCCGGGGCCGCAGCGCGCCGCGGTCCAGCCGGGGGCCGGCGGTGCGGTGCGACGCTGCGGCGGTGCAGGTGGGCGGTGGCCGCGGCCTCGTCGGCGGCACGGCTGCCGGGCGGTTCGGCGACGGCGGGCGGGCCGGAGCTCCGCTTCGTTCAGGCCGCCTGCGGGGCCCCGACGAGTTGCTGTACCAGTTCGTGTTCGTCGGACTGCGAGAGGGACGTCTTCAGCACCGTTCCGCCCAAGGGCTGGAGGGCGGCGGCGAACTGGCCCTCGTTGAGCTTCGTGGCCATGACGACGACGGCGGCCTTGCCTGGTTCGAGCAGTTCGTGGGCGCGGTCGCGGAACCGCTTGTCGAGACCGGACTGGTTGAGCTTGCCCGCCAGTCCGCCCAGTGCGGCGCCCAGCAGCCCGATGGCCGGCATGAGGAACAGCATGCCCATGACCAGGCCCCACAGTGCTCCCGCGGTGGCCGAGGTCGCGATGGCGCGGCGTGGAATGTCGTCGTGCGTGTCGACGTGGGTGTGCCCGTCGGCGTCGGCGGAGACCACGGCCAGGCCGGTGAGGACGACGGCGTGCTTGCGTTCCAGCTCCAGGATGCGGCTCTCCGCCCGCCTGGCGTGCTCCGCGCTGTCGTACCCGATCATGATCAAGTCTGACATGGGTGCCTCCCTCGCCTCAGGAGGCCACCGGCTCACGCACGACCGGACGCGCCTCGCGGTGTCGGCGCCTGGCGTGCGCGGTCAGGTGTGAGTGCCTCCTCCTTCTTCAAGCTAGCCCCGGCCCACCACCGTGTGCACTTCATGCGCGCGGGGCCGGGCGCCGGCAGCCGTCCGGCCGGCCCGTCGGACCTGCGCCACGCTCCCCCAGGCACGGTCTGGGAGCCCGCCAGCACGCGGCGAGGGCCCGGCGACCGAAGTCGCCGGGCCCTCGCCGTACCGCCGTGACGGGTGTCAGTTCGCCGTGTCGTGGCTGAGCTCGATGTCGCACTCGGCCTGTCCGGAGGCGGTCAGCCGCAGCGGGGTGGCGGCCGGCGGATAGCCGCTGGCGATCAGCGTGTACTCGCCGCTGTCGAGGTCGGTGAAGACGTACTCACCGTCGTGACCGCTGGTGGCGCTGCCGACGACGTTGCCCGCCGGGTCCAGCAGGGTCACCCGGGCGTCGTCGACCGAGTTGCCCTGGGCGGTCCGGACGGTGCCGCGGACCTGCGCGCCCAGCGTCAGCCGGACCTCGTACCAGTTGCGGGAGCTGGCGGCGACCTCGACCTGGAGGGCCGACGGACGGTGGCGCTCTGCGCTGACCGCCAGGGTGTAGCTGCCCGGGGTCAGTTCGTCGAACGCGAATCCGCCGTCCTGGCCGACGACTCCGGAGGCCACGACCTCGCCGCGGACGTCGGTGGCCACGACCAGCGCACCGGGGACCGGGTCGTCGTTCTTCTCCTCGCGGACCTCGCCGGACAGGCCGGCCGCGCCGCTGAGCGTCAGGTCGAACGAGACCGCTTCGGCGCCCACCACGACGGTCAGGGCCTGCGGCTTGCGGGCGCCCGCCGAGCCGATCAGCACGTACGTGCCGGGACCGGTGGTCGGCAGTGCGTAGCCGCCGTCCGCGTCGGTGGTGGTGCGGCCGAGTTGCCGCCCGCCGACGCTGATCAGGGTGACCGCGGCCTGGGGAACCGGCCGGCCGCCGCTGTCGCGGACGGTGCCGCTGATCAACGCGCCGGACGCGGCGTCCGGGACGCTCTCGGCGGCCACGGCGGCCGGGACGACCGCCTCCGGGGCCGGGACGGCGACCGGAGTGGCGTCCGCCGCGGGCGGCACCTCGCCGTTGGCCTCGGCCTCCGCCTGGGCCCGTGCCTGGAGGCCGGAGATCTGCCGCAGCGGCACCTCCTTGATGAACCACATCAGCACGAAGGCCAGCGCGACGACGACGGCACCCATCAGGAAGACGGTGTGCATGGAGTCGGCGAAGCCGCGCTTGAACGGCTCGGCCAGTCGCGGGTCCAGGTGCTGGATGAACGAGGAGTCGCTCAGCACGCCCGAGGAGCCACCACCGGTGGGGTGCTTGAGCATGTCCAGCACCGGCTTGCTGGCCGGGTCGTGCAGGACCGCGGGGTCCTTGAGCGCGCTCTGGAAGCGCGCGGTGGACGCGGCGCTCTTGAACGCGTCGCCGATCTTGTCGCCGACCGTGCTGAACAGCACCGACAGGAAGATCGCGGTACCGGCGGTGGCGCCCATCTGACGGAAGAACGTGGAGGAGGCGGTGGCCACGCCCATGTCCTGCGGCGGGACCGCGTTCTGCACGGCCAGCACCAGGGTCTGCATGCAGCCGCCCAGGCCGAGACCGAAGACCAGCATGTAGACCATGGTTTCCCACAGCGCGGTGTCCCACTGGACCCGGTAGTGGAAGAGCAGCATGGCGGCGACCATCAGGGCGGTGCCGACGATCGGGAAGATCTTGTAGCGACCGGTCTTGGCGGTGATCTGGCCGGACACGATGGAGGCGATCATCATGCCCGCCATCAGCGGCAGCATCTCCAGGCCCGACTTGGTGGGGCTGGCGCCCTTCACGATCTGGAGGTACTGCGGGATCATCAGCATCCCGCCGAACATGCCCATGCCGATCAGCACGGACAGCAGGCTGGTCTTGCTGAAGGTGCCGTTGCGGAACAGCCGCATCGGGATCAGTGCGTCGTCACCGATCCAGCGCTCCACGAAGATCCAGGCGATGATCCCGACCACGCCGATGACGTAGCAGGAGATCGACTCCGCCGAGGTCCAGCCCCACTCCCGGCCCTGCTCGGCGACGAGCAGCAGCGGGACGACGCCGATGGTGATGGTGAGCGCGCCCCACCAGTCGATGCGGCGGTTCCGGCGGGTGTGCGGGATGTTGAGGACCTTGGCGACGACGAACAGCGCGACGATGCCGATCGGCACGTTGACCAGGAAGACCCAGCGCCAGCCGGTGATGCCGAGCAGGCTGGCCTGGCCGGCCAGCGCGCCGCCGATCAGCGGACCGGCGACGCTGGAGGTGGCGAACGTGCCGAGCATGTAGCCCTGGTACCGGGCGCGCTCCCGGGGCGGGACGATGTCACCGATGATCGCCAGTGCCAGCGACATCAGACCACCGGCGCCCAGGCCCTGGAGGGCGCGGAACCCGGCGAGTTCGGTCATCGAGGTGGAGAAGGTGCAGAGCACCGAGCCCACCACGAAGATGCTGATCGCGGCCAGGTAGTAGGGCTTGCGGCCGTGGAGGTCGGACAGCTTGCCGTACAGCGGGGTGGCGATCGTGGAGGTGATCAGGTAGGCCGTGGTCGCCCAGGCCTGCTCGCTGAGCCCGTGCAGGTCGTCGGCGATGGTCCGGATGGACGTGCTGACGATCGTCTGGTCGAGTGCGGCGAGGAACATCCCCAGCATCAGGCCGCTGAGGATGGTGAGGATCTGGCGGTGGCTGAGTCCCCCGGCCCCGGGTATCGCCTTGGCTTGCGCCCCTGGCGGAGAGGTGGCTGTGCTCATCTACGTATCTCTCCCTGCTCCACGGTGGCGCCCTGGTCTCCGTCGGGGCCCGGCCGTGCGTGTTGACGTTCTGCAAAGTCCTTGTTGAGCCGACCCATCAGCCGGATCAGGTCGGCCCGGTCCTGCGCCGACCAGGCTTCGAGGATCTCGGCCAACTCGGCGTCACGCTGACGCCGGTAGTCCTCGAAGCGGGCCCGCCCCGCCTCGGTGGCGGTCAGCAGCGAACCGCGCCGGTCCTCCGGATCCGGTCGGCGCGCGACCAGGCCGCGCTCGACCAGCGAGCGCACCTGTCGGCTGACGGTGGACAGGTCCAGGAAGGCGTCGGCGGCCAGATCGGTCGCCCGTTGGTCGCCTCCGCACACCAGCCTGGCCAGCAGTACCCGGTCGGCCGCCCCGGCGTCGTGCTTGACCCGTTGTTTCCAAGCTGCGATCAGCCGGGTGAATCGGACCATTTCCGTCCCGAGCCCCGCGGCTGCTTCGTCCAGGCTCGACGTGGCGGTGATCTCCGAGATCCCAGCCCCGTCGCAGGCATGGACCGTGCCGTTGCTCATCGTCGTGATCCCTCGCACTGAATGCGTGCATGCGTAACTCCGTGATCCAGCCGGTCCACTGGATACGTTGCTTGTATCCAGCAAGCATAGCGGGTGCGTGCGGGTGTCACCGACCACAGGGCGAATTCATGCGGCGCGAAGGAGCACCGAAGCGCCAACCGCGCGCCCCCGACACCACCACCCCCGTGGCAAACCGCCACCACTGGGTAGGCATGCCGGAAATACGCCATTTATTCGGCAATCAGGAAGGAGATGCCATGTCGTCGAAGCGTCGCCGCAAGAAGAAGTCGCGCCGCAAGCACGCGGCCAACCACGGCAAGCGCCCGCAGCCCTGAACCACTCCGCACCCCAGCAAGGGCCGACGGTCCGGGCGGTTGCCGGGCGGCATCCCACCGGCAACCGCCCGACTTCCCCAGACCCCTCGCCCACACCCCCCACCACTTGGTTTCCCAAAGTCGTAGCTTGGAAAAACCAAGTTCCACCGTTACGCTCCCCCTTCGAGATCAGGAACGGGGAAGACGGCGGCCACGCCCCTCCCTCCCTCGACGTCCTGGCTGATCGTCGAGGAATGCGCCGGCGCCGGCAGCGAGCGGGCCGGAGACGGACGAAGACGAAGGAGACGAACATGCGCGTGGTGGTCCTCTGCGGCGGAGAGAGCGCCGAACGGGACGTCTCCCTGGCCTCCGGCCGGTCGGTGGCCGGGGCCCTCCTCGACCTGGGGCACGAGGTGACGCTGGTCGACCCGGCCGCCGCGGTGCCGGTCCTGGCCGGACCGCTGCATCCCGGCGACGTGGTCGACGCGTCGGCGGTGGGGAAGGAGCCGCCGTCCCTCTCGGAGGTGCAGCAGTCCAAACGGCGGATGCATGCCGCCCTGACCGGCGGTCCGGTCCTGGACCTGCTCCGCGACGCGGATCTGCTGTTCCTGGCGTTGCACGGCGGCTGGGGCGAGGACGGGCACGTCCAGGCGCTCTTGGAGATGGCCGGCCTGCGGTTCACGGGTGCGGGCAGTGCGGCGTGCGCGGCGGCCTGGCACAAGGGGCGGGCGCAGGCCGCGATGGGCGCGGCCGGCGTGCCGGTGACCGAGCGGGTGGTGTGGCGACCCGGGGCGACCGAGGTGCCGCCGGACGTGCGGCGCCTGGCTGCGGACGGCCCGGTGGTCGTCAAGCCGGTGGTGGGCGGTTCCAGTGTGTCGGTCCATCACGTGGCCGGCCCCTCGCAGTTGGCAGAGGTCGCGGCCGAGGCCCGCGCCGGTGGCGTGGAGCTCATGGCGGAACCGTTCCTCCCGGGGCGGGAATTCACCGTCGGCGTGGTCGGCGGCCAGGCGCTCCCCGTGGTGGAGATCGAGCTGACCACGGCGGTGTTCGACTACGCGGCCAAGTACCAGCCGGGCGCGGTCAGCGAGGTGTGCCCGGCGCAGGCGCCGGCCGAACTCACCGCGCGGCTCCAGGAGTTGGCCCTGCGCGCGCACCGGACCCTCGGGTTCGGCGATGACGCATACTCCCGCACCGACTTCCGCTGCGACGCCGACGGCGAACCGAGGTGCATCGAAGTGAACGCCCTCCCGGGCCTGACGGCGACGAGCCTGCTGCCGCGGGCGGCCGCGGGCGCCGGGTGGACCTACCCCGACCTGATCCGGCGCATCATGGAGCTCTCGCCCCGCTGAGTCCGCCCGTCCCGCCTGGTCGACGGGGGCTGCGGGCGTTCCGCCACCGTCACGGCGGAACGCCCCGGGCATCGCCCCTTGACCGGGCACCGCCCGGCTCATCGGCTGACGTGTGGGACACAAGTGGCCCCGCACGCGGAGCGCCGCGTCGCCGTCGCCGCCGGACGGGGCGGTTTCGAGGTCGGGTGCGCGTCGTCGCGTGCGGGGCCGGTCGGCGACGTCAGTGGGCGATGCCGTCGATCAGTTCGCGGGCGCCCTGCCGCAGCAGTGCGACGGCGACGGAGGTGCCCAGCGTCTCGGGGGTCAGCGGACCGGCCCACTCGTGCGCGTTGAGGACGGTCTTGCCGTCGGGCGTGAAGACGCTGGCCCGCAGGGAGAGCTCCCCGCGCCGGTCGCTGGTGGCGAACCCGGCGATGGGGCTGTTGCAGTGGCCCTGGAGAACATGCAGCAGCATCCGCTCGGCCATGGTCTCGCGGTGCGTGGCGGGGTCGCCGAGGCCGCTGACGGCGTCGATGGTGTTCGCGTCGTCCTCGCGGCACTGGAGAGCCAGGACGCCGGCGCCGATGGGCGGGCACATGGCGTCCACCGACAGGATCTCGGTGATCACGTCGGGGCGGCCGATCCGCTCCAACCCGGACACGGCGAGCAGCAGGGCGTCGGCCTCACCGGCGGCCAGCTTCTCCATACGGCGGTTGGCGTTGCCGCGCATCGGCACGCAGTCCAGGTGCGGGTGCGAGGCGGCGAGCTGGGCGATCCGGCGCACCGACGAGGTGCCGATCCGGGTCCCGGCGGGCAGTTCGTCGAGGGTGAGCCCGCCCGGGTGGATCAGCGCGTCCCGGACGTCGTCCCGCTTGAGGAAGGCCGCGAACGTCGTGCCGGCCGGCAGCGGCCGGTCACCGGGGATGTCCTTGACGCAGTGCACCGCGAGGTCCGCCTGGCCCGCCAGGAGGGCGGCGTCGACCTCCTTGGTGAACGCCCCCTTCCCCTCCACCTGCGACAGCGCCCCCATCCATCGGTCGCCGGTCGTCTTGACGGGGACGACCTCGGTGGTGATGCCGGGGTGCAGCGCGGCCAGTTCGGTACGGACGCGCTCCACCTGGGCCAGGGCCATCGGAGAGTCACGGGACACGATGCGAATCAGTTCTGGGGCGGACATGGCGCCGATGATAGACCGTCAAATTCGGACAGTTACCGACAGCACGTCGGAGTTCGAGTGCGTCGCGTCACTCCGCTCGGCCCGCGCCCCGCTCCCACCAGGCACTCCCCCGGTCCGGCTCGCGCGGTACGGTCCGGGCATGTCCCGATCAAGCACACAGGGCGGAGCGGAGCATCGACCGCCCCCTCCCGCCGACACCGCCCCCGTCGCCCCTGGGCCCGTGACCGCCGACGACCTCGCCCGCGCCGTCCGGCTCGCGGTGGCGCTCCTGCGCACCGCGCCCGCCTCCGCCTGGGACGGCCGGGCGGCCGGCTCGTTGGCCTGGGACTGCTGGGAGACGGTCGAGCACCTGAGTGACGACCTGTTCGCCTACGCGGCCCAACTGGGGCCCAGCACACCGCCGTTGGACGGCGCGGTGCCCTTCGTCTGGCGGCGGAACCGGCCCGGCGGACCGGCCAACGCGGTGCACGCGGACCGCGCTGCCGGGCCCGCCGGGCTCCTGCAGACCCTGGAGGCGTGCGGCGCCCTGCTGGTCGCCATGGTGCGGACCACGCCCGCGGAGGTCCGCGCCCATCACGTCTTCGGGAACTCGGATCCGCAGGGGTTCGCGGCGATGGGGATCGTGGAGACGGTGGTGCACACCCACGACCTGGCGGTGGGGCTCGGACTGGACTGGGATCCGCCGGCCGACGTGTGCGCGCGGGTGCTGGCCCGGCTGTTCCCCGACGTCCCGGCCGGGGCGGATCCGTGGCCGACGCTGCTCTGGGCGACCGGACGCACCGCCCTCCCCGGACGTCCGCGCCGCACCGCCTGGCGCTGGGACGGCACCGTGCGGCCGTAGGGGCCGCAGCGGCCGGAGGGCGCGCGGTCAGTGCCGGGACCAGGGGTGTCGGAGCCGGATCCAGATGTCCCGGGCCCGGCGGCCGGCCTCGGTGCGGCTGTGGGCGACGAGCCGCTGGGCCTGTTCCGCGGTCTCCACCATCGGACCCGAGCCCCTCAGCGGCTTGCCGGCCGTCTCGTGGAGGAACAGCGTCGACACGAAGCCGATCACGCCGGCGGCCATCAGGTAGTACGCGGGGACCATGTGGTCCCCGGTGAGCTGCACCAGCCCCGAGGCGAACAGCGGCGTGGTGCCGCCGAACAGCGACACGGAGATGTTGAAGGAGATGGACAGCGCGCCGTACCGCAGCCGGGTCGGGAAGAGCGCCGGGAGGGTCGCGGCGGAGGTGCCGGCGAAGCACACCAGCAGCAGGCCGAGGATGAGGCACCCGAGGGCGGGGAACAGGATGCCGCCGGCCCGGATCAGGAGCACCGCGGGCGCGGCGAGCGCGATCAGGGCGAGGCTGCCCGCCAGGAAGACGGGGCGTCGGCCCCACCGGTCGGAGGTGCGGCCGACGGTGGTGATGGTGAGCACCACGACGATCATGGTGCCGAGGACGAGGAGCTGGGCGGTGAGCGGGTCCTGGCCGAGCGTCTCGGTCATGAAGGTGGGCAGGTAGGACGTCACCATGTAGTTGGTGACGTTGTAGAGCAGCACCAGGCCCATGCAGATCAGCACCGCCTGCCAGTGCCTGGTGAAGATCTCCTTCAGTCGACCGTGGCCGGACTGCCGGGCGTCCTCCACCGGGTCGTCGCCACCTGTGGCGCGGGCCTCCTCCGCCGCTCGGTGGGCCTGCTCCGCCTCGCGCCGGAAGGCGGGGGTCTCCTCCAGCCGCAGCCGCATGTAGAGGCCGATGAGCCCGAGCGGTCCGGCGACGAGGAACGGCAACCGCCAGCCCCAGGAGACCAGTCCGTCCTCGCCGAGCACTCCGGTGAGGACGGTGACCAGGCCCGATCCGAGCGAATAGCCGATGAAGGTGCCGAAGTCGAGCCAGCTGCCGAGGAATCCGCGCCGTTTGTCCGGGGCATATTCGGCGATATAAGTGGTGGCTCCGGCATATTCGCCGCCGGTGGAGAATCCCTGCACCAAACGGCAGATCAGCAGCAGAATCGGCGCGACGAAACCGACGGAGTGATAACCCGGCAGGAATCCGACGGCGAAGGTGCTGATCGCCATCATGATCATGGTGGCGGCGAGGACCCGCTGACGGCCGATGCGGTCCCCGAGCGGACCGAAGACCATGCCGCCGAGCGGTCGCACGAGGAATGCGGCGGCGAAGGTCGCGAACGACGAGACCACCTGGGCGCCGGGCGAACTGGCCGGGAAGAACACCTTCCCCAAGGTGCCCGCCAAATAGGCGTAGACACCGAAGTCGAACCACTCCATCGTATTGCCGAGGGCCGCGGCCGAGACCGCCCGGCGCACCGCCGGCCGGTCGGTGACCATCACGTCCCCGGCGCTCAGCGGCTGTTTCCGGCGGCGCAGCACAATGCGCAGGAGACGGTCGGTGGCGGCACTGCCCTGGCCGCTCGCTTTTCGAACCGGGCGCCGACTCGGCGGATTGCGGCGGGCGGCGATCATTTCACCCCGTCGGGGAGCGGAATTCGGTGCCTCATATTCGTCATTATTTCCCCGGGGGTTCCGCGGCGAGAGCAGCTCCGTCGCCGCCGCGTGTCGGGCGGCGCCTCGTGCCACGTCCCTTCCGGACGGCGCCCCATGCCGCGTCCCTTCCGGACGGCCGGGAGCCCGGGCCGACGGCAGGCCGACCCGGGCTCCCGGTACCCGGCTGGTGTGCGGACCGTGCTGCGCGCGCCTAGGCGTGCTTCGACGAGATGAGGTGGGCGAAGGCCACGACGTTGGACATGTAGTCCTTGACCTTGTGGTCGTACGAGCCACCGCAGGTGATCAGGCGGAGCTGGGCGTCCGGGGTGTCGGCGTAGACCTTGTCGTTGGGGAAGCTCGCCTTGCTGAAGGTCTCGACCGAGTCGATCTTGAAGGTGGCGACGATGCCGTCTTCGCGGGTGATCTCGACGGTGGCGCCGGGCCGGAGGGTCTCCAGTTGGAGGAAGACCGCCGGGCCGGTCTTGGTGTCCACGTGTCCCGCGACGATGGCGGCACCGCGCTCTCCCGGCGCCGCCCCGTCCTGGTACCAGCCGACGAGGTTCTTGTCGGCGGCCGGGGGCGGATTGAGCTGCCCGGTGGGGCCGAGGGTCAGCGAGGTGAAGGGCGCGTCGACGGCGATCTCCGGGATCGTCAGCCGCTTGGGGGCGGAGCGGGGCAGCGACAGGTCGGAGACGGGGGCGGCGGGCCCGTGGTGGGCGACGGCGGCCGCGGGGCGGGACTGCGATTTGGCGTCCGCCGTGGTGTCCACGGAGTTGTAGACGAGGAAGGAACCCAGCAGAAATGCTCCCGCGGCCCAGACCAAGCCGCGTCCCACGGGGCGGGCGGCGGCTGCCTTGGGCGGATCGGGGTTCGGATTCGGCTGGGGAGACTGCTGGGCGGTCATGGGGGGCCTTTCGTGAGCGGGCGGGGCGCGGTGTGGAGGAGCCGCCGCGCGGCGGCGTCAGCGGGCCGGTCGGTCCGCACGGACCTGCGGAGCTGCGGTGACGTCCACGCAATCGCCGCGGCCACCGCCCGGCGAGGACGGTGGCCGCGACTGCACATCGACCTCCGGAGGTGGCAGCCCTATCAGGCTGCGGTGCCCGACGCGTTGCGGCGACGCAGCATGTAGGCACCGGCGCCCAGACCGCCGAGCATCAGGACGGAACCGGCGGCCAGGCCGCTGCCCGACATCGCCATGCCGCCGCCACCGGTGTGGACGCCGCCGTGCGGGCGACGGCCCCAGTGGTCGCCACCGCGGCCGTGGTCACGGTCGCCCCAGCCACCGTGGTCACGGTCGCCGTAGCCACCGTGGTCGCGGTCACCGCGACCGCCGTGGTCACGGTCGCCACGGCCACCGTGGTCACGGTCACCGCGGCCGCCACCGTTGTCGCGGTCGCCACGACCGCCGTGGTCACGGTCGCCACGGCCACCGTGGTCGTCGCCGTAGTTGCTGCTGGTGTCCCAGTCGCCGGTCACCGGCATGGCCAGCGCGCCACCACCGGTGTGCACGCCGCCGTGCGGGTGGCGGTGGTCACCGCCCCAGCCACCGTGGTCGCGGTCGCCGTAGCCACCGTGGTCGCGGTCACCGCGGCCACCGTTGTCCCGGTCGCCACGGCCGCCGTTGTCGCGGTCACCGCGACCGCCGTGGTCACGGCCACCGTGGTCGCGGTCGCCACGACCGCCGTGGTCCCGGTCGCCGCGACCGTGGTCGTCGCCGCTGACCGAGGTCCCGATGCCCGAGGTGAAGCCCTCGGCCAGACCCATGGCAGACGCGGCGGGTGCTGTGATCGTGAGCGCCGCCATGACGGCGGCGGAAGCGAACAGAGTGCGGGCAGTGCGCATGGAGTCATGTTCCTTTCGGCGCGACTGCGAAGGCTGACACTTCGTCGGCACATCGGATCGCAGTAGCGACGTGATCACCGTCAGCCGGATTCGAGCGCGGCACCACCGGAGAACGTCGCATTCGGGGGACAACGTCGGCTCTTCGGGTGGCGGAGGCGCACGTATTCACCCGTTGGACGGTGGGTGGCTCCGGCGTGTCGTCATCAAGTTGGGCTAGAGGGCCGCTAAAGGGGCCCGGGAAAGGCCCCCGGGGGGCCCTCGGTGCAGCACTCGGCGCGGCGGAACCCGGACGCCGGGCGGAGCCGAACGCCGACCGCGGGTCCGAGCGCGCGCCAGGCACCCGGCGCGTCCCAGGCACCCCCAGGCACGGCATCGCCAGTCCCGCACCGGAATTTGAGCCACCCTCCGGCCCGGCGGGCCGGGCCGCGACGCAGGCACGGAGGCGAGGGGAGACGTGGGGACGGGCCGGCTCCCGGGCGCCCGCCGGCCGAGGCTCGGGCGCGTCGCTCCTGACGTCACGTCTGCTGATGTGGCATCAGTTCTGTGCTTCATTCGTGGAGTCAGGGAGCCGAGGCGTCACGGGGACCGTTGGAGCGGAGCGGTGTGGCGAGGGAGCCGAGGGTGGCGCATGGGCCTCGGTGGGTCGGGGGAACCCGGTGGTGGGGAGGGCGGTCCGGACGGCTCGGCGATCCTGTTGGACGTCGGCGGGGTCCTGTCGCCGGACCACCTGCCGGCGGCCGCGGCCGCGTCGGGCGACCGGCTCGGCATACGGCAACACGCCTTCCTTGCCGCGCTGTTCGCAGACAACGACGACCAGGCACTGATCGGCCGGACCGGTCAGGAGGCTTGGTGGCGCGTGGTCCGGCGGCGACTGGGAACCACCCCGGCCCTCATGACGGAGATCCGGCGGGACCTGGTCGCCCGGCAGCGATGGGACGCCGAGCTGGTGGCCGGGGTGCGGGCACTGCGCGGCCGGGCCCGGACCGTCCTGGTGAGCAACGCCTGGCCGGAGCTGCGCGCCGCGCTCGCCGCCGCCGGGGTGCTGGACGCCGTCAGCGGCACCGTGCTGTCCTGCGAGGTCGGCTGCGCCAAGCCCGTTCCCCGCAGCTACCTGCTGGCACTGCGGCGGGCGGGCGTGGCGGACCCGGCGCGGGCCTTGTTCGTCGACGACACCGCGGGGCACGTGCGCGCCACCCGGGCGCTGGGCATGGCCGGTCACCTGCACGCGGACACCGGGGGCACGCTCGCGCGGATCGAGGAGTTCGTGGGGCCGGCGGCCGGGGGCGGCTGAGCGGAGCCCGTCCGCTCAGCCGGTGCCGGCCCGCAGGGCCTCCTGGACGATGGCTTCCAGGCGGGCGTGATGGGCTCCGCGCCAGTAGACGCGTCCGCACGCGGTGCACTGCGCGAAGACGTCGTAGGTGCGCTGGGTGCCGTGGTGGAGCTGCTCGTGGACCGCGTCCTTGTCGGCGGCGGCCAGGCGGCCGTTGCACGCGGTGCAGCGGGTCCACGGGGCTAGGGTGGGCGCGAACCTGCCCAGCACGTCACGGAGTTGGTCGTCCGGACGGTCGCTGTAGACGTAGGCGCCCGCCCAGATCTCCCGGCGTTGGAGCAGCCCGCGGTCCCGGGAGAGCAGGACGCGTCGTTCTTCGGCGGAGCGCGCGGCCAGGGCCGCGTCGCCCGGGTCCTCGTTGGTGTACGCCGCGTCGACCCCGAGCAGGCGGAGTCGGCGGGCGAGGGTGCCGAGGTGCACGTCGAGCAGGAACCGCAGCGGTGCCCCGGGGACGCGCTGCGGCCGCTCGACGGCACGGACCTCGATGTGTTCGCCCTGCTGCGGGACGTGCGAGACGGACACGTCCGCGCCGTCCGCGAGCAGCCGGCCGACCTCGGTGAGCGGGACGCCCAGCGATTCGACGACGTGACCCAGGGTCGAGGCGCCGTCGGTCACGAAGGGCGTGCGACCGGCGCTGCGGGCCGCTCCGACGAAGAGGTGCAGTTCAGGGGCGAAGCTGAGGGCGATCTCGGGTCCGTTCACGTCGCTCAGCATGGCATCGGTCGAGCCGCGGCAACCAGTGGGTTCGCCCCTGCGAGCGGCCTGGAGCGGCGTCCGCCGGTGTCGCATCCGGCCCTGCGGCGCTACGTACGGACCGTAGCGGTCGGGCCCGCGGATTGTGCACCGCGGCACAGGACCCGTCCGGCCCCCGCCCCTAGCCTCACCTGCACGTCAGCAACATCAGCGACACCAACGAGGGGCGGCACCGGTGAACTGGCTCATCCACGACTACCGCGAGAAGGACCTCGCCGAAGTGGTCCACCTGATCGACTCCACGGCCGAGTTGGGACAGGAGTCCGTCTTCTCGCTCGCCGAGTGCATCAGCGCCCTGACCTCGCGGCAGCCCGCCGTGGTCGCCGTCCACCAGGGCGCCCCCATCGGTGCGGCGCTCGCCTGCGTCGCGGGCGAACGGGGCTGGGTGATGCGGATCGCGATCTCCTCGGCCTGGCGCGGCCGGGGGCTGGCCAGCGCGCTGCTGGTCGAACTGGAGCGGCGCCTGATCGCCGCCCGGGTGAGCCGGATCGCGTACGTGCTCCCCGAGGAGGACCTGCTCGGGGAGGGCCTGCTGAACGCGGGGTACACCCGGCAGCCGGCGGTCGCGTACTTCGAGAAGGTCGAGCCGCACCACGGGCCGGCGGCCAGCCTCCTGGACGACCTGGGCGGCCGGTTCCTGCCCACCGACCTGTGGGCCAAGGTCGCCGGCATGGAGGCGGAGAAGGACCTGATCGAACGGCGGGTGGTACTGCCGCTGGCGGAGCCGGAGCGGGCGGCCCGGCACGGGGTCCGGCCGCCGCGGGCGATCGCCCTGTTCGGGCCGCCGGGGACCGGGAAGACCACCTTCGCCCGTGGGATCGCCGCCCGGCTGGGCTGGCCGTTCGTCGAACTGCTGCCGTCCCGGTTGGCGGACGAGGGCAACCTGGCGGCGGCCCTGCGCAGCGCGTTCGCGAGGATCGCCGAACTGGAGCGGGTGCTGGTCTTCATCGACGAGGTCGAGGAGATCGCACCGGTGCGCAGCGAGCCGGCGCAGCCGGGCGGGCTGCACGGGGTCACCAACGAACTGCTCAAGCTGATTCCCGGCTTCCGGGAGCAGGACGAGCGGCTGCTGGTGTGCGCCACCAACTCCATCCGCTCGCTCGATCCGGCGTTCCTGCGCCCCGGGCGCTTCGACTACCTGATCCCGATCGGGACGCCCGACCCGGCCGCCCGGGCGGCGATCTGGTCCCGCTACACCGACGGGCGGCCCGACGTCGACATCGCGGCCCTGGTCGCGGCCAGTGAGCTGTTCACGCCGGCGGACATCGAGCACGCCGCCCGGGTCGCCGCCCAGGCGTCGTTCGAACGGGACCTGGAGGCGATCGGCGGCGGGTCGGCCGCCCCGGGCCGGCTCGGTGCGAGCACCGCGGACTACCTCGCCGCGATCGGCCAGTGCCGGCCGACGGTGACCCCCGCGATGATCGACGAGTTCAGCGCCGACATCACCGCCCACGCCCGCTGCTGAGGACCGCGGTCGCGGCGGCTGGCGCGGGCCGCCGCGACCGCGCCCCTGCGAGGGCGAGTGTGCTCCACCGGACCGACGACGCCGTCGCACTGCGTCTGGAGGACGTCCCTCCGTGCCGGCTCCTCCGCTGGAACGACGAAGCGCCGCCCCGGCCTGCCTACCGTGGGAAGTGCAGCCGGACCGCACGGTGCGGCAGCGCACCGAGTGTTGTGGCACGCCGACACGGATGCGAGTCGAGAGAGGCGGGACGGCCCATGCCGGAGAATCCGCAGGCCCCGCAGGACGGACGAACCCCTCGGGCCTCCGAGGACACAACAGACCTACCAGCCCCGCGCGGCTCCGACATATACACGTCCCCCGAAGCCCGGGCCTCCGCAGCTGCGCCCGCCCCCGGCGCGCCCCCTCTGGTCGACCTGCGCGCCTACGGCCAGGATTTCGTCACGAACCCGTACCCGTACTACGCCAAACTGCGGGCCCAGGGCCCCGTCCACCCGGTGCTCACCCCGTACGACCAGGCGGCGTGGCTGGTCGTCGGCCATGAGGCGGTCCGCACCGCGCTCGCCGATCCGCGCCTGGGCAAGGACTGGAGCAGCGCCAACCTGCCGCGCACGGACGGTGACGGGGTCCCGCTGTTCACCAACATGCTGGACGTCGATCCACCGCACCACACCCGGCTCCGCAAACTCGTCGCGAAGGAGTTCACCAGCCGCCGCGTCGAGGCGCTCCGCCCCCGCGTGCAACGCATCACCGACGAGCTCCTGGACGCGATGCTGACGGCGCCCGACGACCGGGCCGACCTCATCGAGGCGCTGGCCTTCCCCCTGCCGATGACCGTCATCTGCGAACTGCTCGGCGTCCCCTCCATGGACCGCGACGCCTTCCGCGGCTGGTCCCACGAGCTCGTCTCACCCACCAGTCCCGAAGCGGCGCAGCAGGCCGTCGAGGCGATGTCCGGCTACCTCACCACCCTGATCGCGTCGCTGCGCCGCGAAGCGGGCGACGGGCTGCTCGCCGACCTGATCCGGACCAGCGACGAGGACGGCGACCGGCTCTCCCCCGAGGAAGTGATCGGCACGGCCTTCCTGCTCCTGGTCGCCGGCCACGAGACCACCGTCAACCTGATCGCCAACGGCGTGCGCGCCCTACTGGAGCACCCTGCCCAACTGGCCGCCCTACGGGCCGACGACAGCCTTCTGGACAACGCCGTGGAGGAGATGCTGCGCTACGACGGCCCGGTGGAGACCGCCACCTGGCGTTGCGCCGCCGAACCGGTGGAACTCGGCGGCACGGTGATCCCCGCCGGCTCCGCCGTCCTGATCTCGCTGGCCTCGGCCTCGCGCGACCCCGAACGGTTCACCGACGCCGACGACTTCGACCTCACCCGCGATCCGCGCGGCCACGCCGCGTTCGGCCACGGCATCCACTTCTGCCTCGGCGCACCGCTGGCCCGTTTGGAAGGACGGATCGCCCTCCGCTCCCTCCTGGAGCGCTGTCCCGGACTCGCCCTGGACGACGCCGCGGAACCGGCGACCTGGCGTCCGGGGCTCCTCATGCGCGGCACGGACCGGCTGCCCGTCCGCTGGGACCGCTGACGCACCGGGGCGGCCGGTCCCGCCCTCGCCCTGGACAACTCCGCCCCCTGTGGGACAGTGACCCGATGAAGACCATCGGGTTGATCGGCGGGATGAGCTGGGAGTCCACGGCGGAGTACTACCGCCTGCTGAACGAGCTCACGCGGGAACGGCTGGGCGGGCTGCACTCGGCCGCGTGCGTGGTCTACTCCGTGGACTTCGCGGAGATCGAACGCCTCCAGGTCCAGGGGCGCTGGGACGAGGCCGGGGAAGTCCTGGCCGGCGCCGCCCGGGCCCTGGAGGCGGCGGGCGCGGAACTGCTGCTGATCTGCACCAACACCATGCACAAGGTGGCCGACCAGGTGTCGTCCGCGGTCGCCGTACCGTTGCTGCACCTGGCCGACACCACCGCGGAAGCCGTGCGCCGCACGGGACTTCGGCGCATCGGCCTGCTGGGCACCGCCTTCACCATGGAGCAGGACTTCTACCGCGGCCGCCTCGCGGACCACGGCCTGGAGGTGCTGGTCCCGGACGCCGCCGGGCGCGCGACCGTCCACCGCGTGATCTACGAGGAACTCTGCGTGGGCGTCGTCAAGGACACCTCCCGCAGCGCCTACCGCGCCGTCATCGACCAGTTGGTCGCCGCCGGAGCCGAGGGCATCGTGCTCGGCTGCACCGAGATCGAACTGCTCGTCCGCCCGCAGGACAGCCCGGTCCCCGTCTTCCCGACGACCCGGCTCCACGCCGAGGCCGCCGTCGCCCACGCACTGGCCACAGTTGCCACGGCCTCGTAGACGCCTTCCGCTCCCGCCGCTCCCGCCGCTCCCCGAGGTCGCGGACCCGGCCAGTGGCCTCCTGGGCCAAGCCGCCCGCGCCGCGGACTCGTTCGACGCCGCACGCCTCAGCCCAGCCCGGGCGCCTCGTGAGGGCGGGTACGCTGACACGGTGTCTCACACCGAGTTAGAGCGCCTGGCCAGGATCCGGATACAGCTGACCGGGGAAACCCTCGAACGCGCCCTGGCCGTGCTGAGCGGAGACACCACCGGGACGGAGGGCGAGGCCCGGGCCGACAACGGGGCCGGGACTGCGGACGGGGCAGGAGTCGAATCCGGCGCCGCCGGGGCAGGGTCCGGGGAGCCCCTGGCCGGCGGCGGGCGCGGCGCACCTCCGAAGCTCCGTTCCGTACCCTCGCCGGACCCCGGAGACCCGTCCGCGGCCACCCCCGGCCCACGGGCGGAGCCCACGAACCGGCCTCCGCGCCCACGCCGCTCCCACCTGCGCGGCCTGTGACGACTCCGGTTCACGGAACGCGCGGTCTACGGGTGCGACGCCTCAACCCCTCACGTCAGGTGACCAGCCTCCTCGCCAGCAGCGGGGTGCGGGGTGCCTGGTGTCCTCCGCTGGCCAGCATGCGGACCTCGCCGCGGTCGCTGATCTCTGCGCGCACGATCCCCGATTCGTCCTCGTAGATCGGATACCCACCCGCTCCCGCCCGGTCGGTCCGCCGGACGATCACCACGTCGTCCTCCACCGCGGGGGCCTGAAATACCAGCTCATAGAGTTCCGGGTAATCCATCGGGGCCTCCCGATACTGCTCTGCGGGTACTGCCGCCCGAGGCGCCGCCCCCGCGGCCGCTGCGCGCCACATCGCCCCGGCCCTTCCATCCTCACCCATGCCCGCGCGTCACGCCTCACCACCAGAACGTTGAATCGAACGTTGAATTCTCAATGGATTCCTGGGGTGGTGGCGCGGGACGTCACACCACGCTCCTCCTCCCACCAGAAAATTCGGGATCAAGGTAAACCCGTGGGTTGATGTCCGGCGACGTGCCGAACGCCAGAATCAAAGCACGGCAAAAACCTCGAAGCTGAAACACCGACGAACGATCTCCCCACCGACCCGCACCCGCCTACCAGGGCACGAACTCACGGAGCGACCATGTCGATTGCCCACCCCCCGCACCGCCACCCGCGGCTGGCCCGCACCGCCGCTGCCGCCGCCTTATCCCTCGCCCTCCTGAGCATCCCCACGGCCGCCTCCGCCAGTACCGTCTCCTCCCCCGCCCCACCGTGGACGACGACCACGGACGCCCCGGACCCGGCCTCGACGTCACGACAGCCCAACCAGAGTCCGGTCCTCGACGACGAAGCTCTGAAGAAGTCCCTCCAGGCGTTCCGCGACGCCGGCATGTACGGCGCCTACTCCGCGGTCCGGGACGGTTCCGACACGTGGCAGGGAGCGGTCGGCGTCGCCGACGTCGACACCGGGCGGCCTACGTCAGCCCAGATGGAGCACCGCATAGGCAGCATCACCAAGACCTTCACCGCGGTCGCCGTGCTCCAGGAGGTCGGCAAGGGACGCATCGAACTCGACGCTCCGATCGGCCGCTACCTCCCCGATCTCGTGACGGGCGAGCGCGGCCGGACGATCAGCGTCCGCATGTTGCTCAACCACACCAGCGGCATCGGCGAATACTCCGCAGCGATCTTCAACACCGCGGAGAGCTTCGAGGGCAACCGCTTCCGCCAGTTCGCCCCGGAGGAGCTGGCCCGCCTGGGCATCGCGGCACCCCCGTTCGGCGCGCCGGGTCAGGGCTTCCACTACTCCAACACCAATTACGTCCTGGCCGGCCTGTTGCTGCAGAAGGTCACCGGCCAATCCCCGGAGACTTACATCGCCCGCCACGTCATCCGCAAAGCCGCCCTACGGCACACCTATTTCCCGCAGTCGGCCACCATCTCCGGTCCGCACGCGAAGATGTACGAAGCTGCCTACGGCGGCTTCAACCCGCCACGCGACTTCAGCGTCTACAACATGTCCTGGGCCGCCACGGCCGGCTCCCTCATATCGACCATGCCCGACCTCAATCGCTTCTACCGCGCCCTGCTCGGTGGTGAGTTGCTCGCCCCGGCAGAGCTGCGCCAGATGAAGACGACGGTGCCGATCGAGGGCTCCTTCATGCGTTACGGCCTCGGCCTCCTACAGACGACCACCGCCTGCGGAGACTTCTGGGGCCACAACGGGCTGGTGCTCGGTGCGATGACCTGGTCCCTCTCCAGTCCGGACGGCCGCCGTCAGGTCTCGCTCGGCTTCAACCTCACCCGCTACCAGAAGCTCGACGCCAACAACCAGCCCGTCACCAGCCCGATCGACAACGCCATGAACGACTACATAGCCCAGGCGGCCTGCGGCACCACCAAGAGCACCGCCCACGGCGCCGCCTCCGAGCGCCCCCTCACGGCATCCGCGCCGAACGACCAGGTCCTCACCTCTCCACAGCACCCGACCCGGTAGGTCCGCCCTCACCCCGAGCGCACGACCCCACTCCCAACCGGTACACCCAAGGACCGCCCATGACCGATGCAGCCATCACCCCCTTGGAACGGCTACTCGCCGAGCACGCCTGCGAGCGTCTGATCATCGACTTCGTCCACCGTCTCGACCTCGGAAACCCCAGTTCCGTGGCCGAGCTCTTCACGCCCGACGGCATTTGGGAATGGCCGCACGGCAACCGTCGCATCGCAGGCCGCGCAGCCCTGAGCGAGTACTTCGGCACCCGGCCGCCCGATCGCCTGTCACGCCGTCTGATGACGAACATCCTGGTGACCGTCACCTCCCCCACAAGTGCAACCGCCACCTCGTACCTCACCACCTACCGCGTCGACGGCTTCAGCGATGGCCTGGTCCCACCGCAACTCCCCACCAACGTGGGCCACTACGAGGACACGTTCCGAAAGATCGACGACATCTGGCTCCTCGCCACCAGGTCCACCCACCTGGCCTTCGGCACCGACACCCGGCGCCTGGCATCTCCCAGCAGCAACTGAACGGAAGAAGCTCCACAGAAGGGAGAGCAGAAAGAAGCCCCGCTCCCGTGTCCTTGGCCACGGAAGCGGGGCGGGTCCGAGAAGCGCCAGCAGCTCGGATAGATACGAACACCACCGTACGGGCGACCACTGACAACACCGCTCCGAGCCAACCTGCACCAGCCACGCGTCGAATGGAGCTCACGCACACACCACCCACCGCCCCGGCCAGCCCCGCGGCTCCCCTCTCCCACACCCGTCTCCGCAGACCGCAGCATCAGCGGATCCCGGACCGACACGAAAAACACCACCCGATCCGGTGAAAGCCCTTCAGCGACGGCGCACCACCGGCGGACCGACAGGTCGGCGGACCGCCCGCCGGCCGGCGACGGGCCGACGGGCCGACGGGCCGACGGGCCGAAACTCTCCTCCGCCATCGGTTCGTCCGCGGCCCGGTCTCGCTCAAGGCTGTCCTTCGGGATTCATCCCGCACCGCACCGGCCCGCGGGTGCGTTACGGCGTCGAAGTGAGGCGCGACGGCCGTCCCGGCTCGGATCGGCTCGAAGGCACAATCCAGCATGAGTTCGGCCAGGAATGCGTCCTCATGGACCGGAGGGAGGGGAGACAGGAATACGGGGCGGGGGCGGGCGGGGGGGGCGGGGGCGGGGCCCCAGGGGAAGGCCGGCGGCAGCTGCGGACCACATACCGGCCACAGCACACGCCCGTCCCCCCGCCATGCGTCGCAGTCGAGCAGCGGTCCACCGGCCCGCATCGTCGACTCGCCGCAGATCAGGCCGACGGCTTCGAAGGCCGGTTCGCATGACGCCCTGTTGACGGTTCGGAGGCGGGCGGACAGGGTGGGGGCGAACGCGGAGCGTGTGGGAATGGACACATGCAGGCAGGGAGGGGAGGGCGAGGTGCTGACGGTCTTTGCTGGTCAGCGAGTTGAGGTGGAGTCAGGTCGATCGGTGGAGAGCGCTCGGGGGCTCTATGACTGAAGCACGTGGGGACGCACTGTCAGTGGCTGCCCCTAGCATGTCTCACATGTCCCCAACTCCTTCTGCCCATACGGTGACGCCCGTTCCTGCTTCCGAGGCCAACGACTCGATCCGGCGCTTCGTGCGCGCCCGGCACGGTCTGGCCTGGACTGCTCAGGACATGGCGGAGTATGCGGTGCTGCTGGAGATCTGGACGGTGGCGGTGCGCGCCGAGGTCACGGAGGTCGTCGAGGCCGCCTAGCCGAACACCCACGCACGGACGAGGGCACGTGCGCGCCGGCCCTGGCGCCCCGTCGCGAACGGGCCGCCAGGGCCATCCCGAGGACCGCCCGGAATTCCGAATTCCGATCTTCTGCAGCGCCGGAGGTCCGCCCCCGCCCGGCGGCTCGCCGTTCAACAGCTCGCGAAACATGACGCCGGCCCTCACCCCGAGCCCTTCCTCGCGCCGTTCCGCCGCCTCCCGCGCAGGAACCTTCGCGTCCGATACCCGCCAGAAACTGCGTCCTCGAACCGGCAGACTCGAAGAAACCGCAGGTAGAAGAATCCCAGGAATCGTTACGCCCGAGGACCCGCCATGACTCCCCACACCCATTCCACACCCCCACCCATCGAGCCCGTCTCCCCTGCCCCTGCCCCTGCCCCTGCCCCGAACGCTGCCTCCCCGAGGTTCTTCACCACCGTGGACAGTCCGCTAGGCGAGCTGCTGCTTGTGGGCGTGCAGTCGCGCACGGCACCCGGCGGCGTCGCCCTCACCTCACTCTCCCTACCCGGGCAGCGCAACGCGCCCACCGTCCAGACGCAGTGGCGTCGCGACGTCCGCCCGTTCACCGAGGCGGTTCGGCAGCTCCGGGCCTACTTCGCCGGCCGGCTGACCCGCTTCGACCTGGACTTCCCGACCACGGGCACGACATTCCAAGAGCGGATCTGGCTCGCTCTGGACGAGATCCCGTACGGCACCACGACCACATACGGGCGGCTGGCCGAGGCACTCCGCGTCCCGCGCAGCGAGGTGCGGGCCCTGGGAGCTGCCATCGGGGCGAACCCGCTGCTGCTCGTGCGCCCCTGCCATCGCGTGATCGGTGCGGACGGCACCATGCACGGGTACGCGGGCGGCGTGGAACGCAAGATCGCGCTGCTGACCCACGAAGGCGCCCTTCAGCAGGCACTCGTCTGACCGCCGTGCGCAGACCCCGGCCGACCTCCCTCGGCGACGCCCCTGCCGCCTCCGCCCACCGTGCGCCCTCCCCGCGCATCCCCCAGCACGAGGCGGACGCGTACGGGCCGTTCGCCGCGCCCGCCCCGCACACCGAAGTCGAACTGACCGCGCTGCTGGCCCTCTTGGACGCTCCAGCCGCTCCGGGCGACGGCGGCCGCGCACGTCGTCGCCGCCGTACCGCCCCCATCACCCTCACCATCGGCCACAGCAGGGACGACGCGTCCGCCGCGGCCGCGGCGGCGTTCGCCTCGGCTTGGCGGGCGGCCGGCGGGACCGTCCTCGCAGTGGTCGACTGGCCGGAGCACGCCGCGTCCTGGCTACGTGCGGCTCGCCGCTTCACCGCCGGCGGGCCGGACGCCTGGGTGGTCGCCGCCGCACCGCTGGGCTGGGCCCAGATGAGCCGTCGGCTCCGCCACAGCACCGCGTGGGATCCCTCCCGCACCTACGGGTTCGCGTCGGTCGGCGACTCCCGGCTGGTCGCGCTGGCCGGCGCGGAAACCTTGCACGGGATGCGCGGCGCCACACCGGACGGCGGCACCTGGCGCATCGACCATCGCTGGGTCACCCGGCAACCTCCACGCCCCGCACCTGGCCGCGCCTGACCGGGCCTGGCCACGCCTGACCGGGCCGGCATTCCCATCGGTACCGCCCCCGCGACCGCCACCAGCACGGACCGGCGGCGGCCGGACCACGCGGAGCGGTCCCCCGTTTCCCTCCGCCCTGACAGCACGGCCAGGACACTGCGCATCACGGCACCACCCGCCTCGCTCCCCTTCCCCACTCACCGGTGTCCGTCCGCCGGGCCGGGCCGGCCCACCGCCCCGGCGCGTTCCTTCACCCACCCCATGGCAGGGTGGAAGGAGGCACAGCGGCAGCGCGCGAACAACGGCCGCAGCAACATCGACAGCTAGGGCAACGACGCCGACGGTCACCGGCGGACATCACCTCGGGGCCGGCCCGTCGGGGCCCTCCCCGCACCGCATCAAGGCAGGTCACAACCTCATGAGCACCCCGCTTCCCGGCTTCGAGGACGTCGGGCCGCTCCGCGGGAACGACGGGCCGGGCGGAGGCCGCGGCCCCGCCCACCGCCCCGGGGCGTCCGCGGGTCCGGAAGGCCGGGCCCGTCGGGAGCTGGCGCCCGGGGCGGTGCACGTCCCCGGTTGGCTGTCCCTCACCGAGCAACGAGAACTGGTCACCGCCTGCCGGGGCTGGGCGTGCGGTCCGGTCCCCATCCGGCACACCAGGCTTCCGCGCGGTGGTGTGATGTCCGTCCAGACGGTGTGCATCGGCTGGCACTGGCAGCCGTACGCGTACCGGCGCACCGCCGACGACGTGAACGGTGCCCGGGTCGCCGAATTCCCTGACTGGATGGTCGCTTTGGGGCGCCGCGCGCTGGTCGACGCGTATCAGGACGCCGCTGCGGGCGACGCGTACACGCCGGACACCGCGCTGATCAACTTCTACGACGGCGAGGCCAAGCTCGGCATGCACCAGGACAAGGAGGAGCGATCCGGTGCGCCGGTCGTCTCGCTCAGCATCGGTGACACCTGCGTCTTCCGCTTCGGCAATACGGAGACCCGCACCAGGCCGTACACGGACATCGAACTGGTCTCGGGTGACCTGTTCGTCTTCGGGGGGCCGTCGCGGTTCGTGTACCACGGCGTCCCCAAGGTCTACCCGGGCTCCGGGGACCCCGCCACCGGCATGTCCGCCGGCCGCCTCAACATCACCATGCGCGTCACCGGTCTCAGCTGATCGACCCCCGCGTACTCCCGGGGACGCGGACTGGATGCATGTGCCGCAGTATCAAGAAACATGGTTCGCCATGTGGCGTCTGACCTGTGGGAGCCTCACAACCCTTTGATCAGCCGGGAGAGAAGTGGGAACTGGGGGAAACCAAAACGACCCCGACTGCCGGAACTTCTCCCACCGGTCCTGCAACGTCTCCGCTGCGGGCGTCAGTACGGTTCGCGTAGCTTGTCGCGCAGTTTGCGCCAGTGCCGGGCGAGGAAGGACTCGTCGGCGGCTTTGATCGCGACCCAGCCAGCGAGGGGGTGGGCGTCCACGTCCTCCAGCCGGACTCCCGGGCATCTCACGGGGATGTCTGCCCGGTACTCCTCAGCCCACTGCTCGTCGAGGAGACGCAGGAGTCCGACTTGCTTGGCGTTCCAGCCGATCCGCGTGTCCCGGTCCTCGGGCCACCTGTCCCGCTGGCCCAGCTCCCAGCGCATGGCCATGGAGCGGGTGACCTCGAGGGCGACCCAGTGCATGGCCTCGTCAAGGTCCTCGGTGGTCGTGGGGCCGTATTTCACACCGCGCTCCATCAGAGTCCAGTGGATGACCCCGTCGTGGACCTCGATCCAGGGGTAGGAGCCGTCGCGGATGGTGAACCCGACCAGGTCACGCCTGCGCCCTCCGTAGAGGATTGCGGACATATCGTGCACCGCGGCTCGCACCTCTTCGACCGTTATCGTCATGGCGACGATTATTGCATCTGATCGATCCGTAACGGAATCCGGTCGACGTGACGCAGCGACACCGCGCCCTCCTGCCATCTGACAGCAGGGCGTCGAGAACGGCTCGGTACACGTGCAGTTTGATCTTGGGGTGGGCTGGTCTGGGGTGGCGGGCTGATGGTGAAGCAATCGCTGGTCGGTCCGTGACTCGTACCGGTACTTCAGCGAATCCGCCTCCGCCTGCTCGATGTCGGCGACCGTCAGCTCCGGCATCCGCAGTTGGGCCAGCGTCACCTCGGCCGAGGTCGGCTGGGCATCCGCCGACAGCCACTGCCGCTGCTTCCAAGCCCCGCTGCGCAGGAGCGACTTGGGGCAGTGCGGGTAGACCTCCTCGATCCCCAACACCAACGCGCTGGCCGGCGGCTTGCCCACGGCGGTCAACTGCGACAGCAGCTCCGGGCGGGTGGAGACGCAGGCCCGGCCGTTCACCCTGAGCGTCGTGGTGCGCCCCGGGATGACGAACAGCAAGCCGGCCCGACCGGTGGCGACGACGTTCTGCGGGGTGTCCAGACACCTGTTGCCGGTCGCGTCCGGGATCGCCACCGTCCGTGCGTCCAGGACGGCGACGAACCCGGCCGGACCGCCGCGCGGGGACACGTCACAGTTGCCCTCGGCGTCCGCGCTGGCGACCAGGACCAGCGGCGAGCATCCGATCAACCGACGAGCCTGTGCGGTGAGTTCGATCATCTGCTTGCGCACGGCCGCGTCGCTGGGCAGCTCGTAGGCCCGACGCAGCGCCTCCTGATCGGGCACGGCGCCCAGGCGGAGCGAGTCGAAGGCGCTGCCGGCGAGGGGTGGCGTCATGCCCCGACCGTAATGGGCCGACCTGCGATGACATCGTCACCCGCTACCAGAACGGTCTGGGCCCGGGCCGGCGCTAACCCCGTTGCCGGTTCCGCACCCCGGTGAGCAGCCGGCTCCGCTGGGCCGGTGATGTCGCCAGGCAGGCACCGGTCAGGGCGAGTGCGGTCGCCCCGTCGAGCACCGCCCGATCCGCACCCGGGCTCTTGCCGTACGCGCTGAACTCGGGAGTGTGCTGCTGGGCGCCGCCCGTGTCGTAGCCGATCGTGGGATGGATGGTGGGAACGCGTTGCGAGACGTTGCCCATGTCCGTCGACGCCATCGACTCGCCGTGCCGCGCGACGGCCGTACGGCCCAGTCCGCCGAGGACTCGGGCGTACACCTCCGTCATGGCCGGGTCTTGGCGCAGGTCGGCGAAGTCCCGTCCTCGTTGCTGTAGTTGGAGTTCGGCTCCGGTGGCCAGGGCCCCGGCTTCGAAGCAGGCACGCACCCGCTGCCATGCCGTGGCGAGCTGCTCCACGTTCTGCGCCCGGACCTCGCAGCGCGCGCGGGTGCGGGCGGGGATGACGTTCACGGCCTGCCCGCCGTCGGTGACGATCCCGTGCACGACCACACCGGGCGGCAACTGCTGGCGGAGCAGACCTATGGCGGTGTGGGCGATGGTCAGCGCGTCGAGGGCGTTGACGCCTTCCCAGGGGGCGAGCGCGGCGTGCGAGGGCTTGCCGAGGTAGGTGGCGTCCCAGGCGCCGATGGCCAGTGAGGAGGCGCCGACGCTGTCCTCCGGGGCGGCGTGCACCATCATCGCGGCGGCCACGTCATCGAAGACGCCGGCGTCGAGGAGCAGCACCTTCCCCCCGATGTCCTCCTCCGCGGGGGTGCCGATCAGCTTGACGGTCAGGCCGAGTTCGTCCGCTGCGGCGGCGAGCGCGAGCGCGGCGCCGACGGCCGCGGCTCCGTTGACGTTGTGCCCGCAGGCGTGACCGATGCCGGGCAGGGCGTCGTACTCGGCGCAGAATCCGATGACGAGGTCGCCGGTTCCGCGGGTGGCGACGAGGGAGGTGGGGAGGTCGGCGACGCCCCGGGTGACGGCGAAGCCCCCCGACTCCAGGAGGTCGGCGATCTTCGCTGCCGAGCGGTGCTCCCGGAGAGCGGTCTCGGGCTCGTCATGCAGGCCGTGGCTGAGGGCCACGAGCCGCTCGCCCCAGGAACGCGCGGCGGCGGTCACCGTCCTGTGCACGGCCGAGGTGTCCGTCATGCGAGTTCTCCGTTCTGCACCGGCTGTCGTGCGTACGTCGCGTCCGCCGCATGCGGGCCGCGGTAGCGCAGCGCGAGTGCGGTGCCGACGAGGGCCGCGCACGCGCAGGCGCCCCAGCCCCAGAGGTAGCCGGATTCGGCGACGCGCGTGGTGCCGTGCACCACGTGGGCCGCGAAGGACGCACCGATCACGGCGGCACCGATGGCCGCGCCGAGGGAGAGGGCCAGTTCGTTGAGACCGACGGCGAGCGCGGTCTCGGACCGTGCCACGACCTCCGCCGACAGGGTGCGCGTGCTCGATTCGAAGAGCCCGGTCGCCAGCCCCACGACGAGGGCGGAGGGCACGTACTGGGCCAGTGTGTGATGGAAGAGGACCATCCCCAGGAAGCCCAGGGCGATGAGGCCGCCGCCCGAGACGAGCACAGCACGGTCGCCGAACTGCCGGGCGAGCCGCGGGGTCAGCGTGGCGCCGACGAACCCGGCGCTCACCATGGCCAGCGACAGGGTGGCGATGGCCTGCGGTCCCAGGCCCATGCCGTAGCCGGTCGCGGACCGTGGGGAGCCCAGGAAGAGGGCGTTGGCGCCGAGGAAGCCGATCGTGCCGAAGGCGGCGCAGAAGGTGTAGCAGCTCACCAGGGCGAGGCGCGGGTTGGTCAGCAACCGCACGCTGACCAAGGGATGCGCGGACCGCCGTTCGACCGCCACCCAGGCCGCCAGGACGACGACGGCCAGCACGGCGAGCGCGATCGTACGCGGTGCGCCCCAGCCCCACGTACCGCCCTGCGCGAGGGTCAGGACGAGCGCCACCAGGCCCGTGGTGAGCAGCGTCGCCGCCCCGTAGTGGAAGCGCCCGCCGTGCGGTGCGTCGCTGTCGGGCAGGACGAGGCCCGCGAGCAGGGCGAGGCCGGCGACCGGAACGGCCACCCACAGGCCCGCCTCCGCATGCCGCTCGCTGAGCGCGCCCGCCACCAGGCCGCCCACGCCGATCGCGATGAGCAGGACCCCCACGAGGAGGGAGATCCCGGTGCGGCTGTGCTCGGGGGCGCGGGAGCGGAGGATGCCCACGAGGAGCGGGAAGAAGCCGACCAGGGCGCCCTGGAGCACGACGCCGACAGCGAGGGTCACGGCGGAGGGCCGCACGGCGATCAGGAGCGAACCGCCCGCCACCATCGCGAGGGCCACCCGCAGGAGACGGCGGTGCCCGTACAGGTCGCCGAGCCGGGACAGCAGCGGCGTCATCACCGCGAAGGCCAGCTGGGACAGCAGGTAGATGTTGTTCTGCCCCACGGTGCCGATGCGGAGGCGCAGGCCGACCTCGGGCAGCAGCGGTGTCAGGTAGCCCTGGACGATGCCGCTGAAGAGGACGACGACGGCCATCGTCGCGACGAGGCCCGTGCCGGAGCTGAGCACCCCGGGTCGGCGCCCCGTTCTCGATGGGTGTGTGGACACAGCTTCACCTCTGGATCATTTGGTGGCCGGAACCGAATGTGGTGGCTACTGTGCGGGCCGAGGCGCGAACAGCCCCGAATATTCATTGATTCGTACGTACGGAGTGCTTGTGATGCGAGAAACGGTCATCGCCAGCGAACTGGACCTCGCCCTCGTGAACGCCCTCCAACTGCGGCCCCGGGCCTCGTGGACCGAACTGGCGCCCCTGCTCGGCGTGACCGCGGGCACGCTCGCGCGGCGCTGGGACCGGCTGGCCGGGGCGGGGCTCGCCTGGGTGTACGCGGCTCCTGGGCGGGAGTTCACCCGCAACCGCTGCACGGCCTTCGTACTGCTGCGCTGCCGCCCCCGGCAGCGGTCCCGGCTGCTGGCGGATCTGGGCGCGTTTTCGGAAGTCGTGACGATCGAACTCACCAGCCCGGGCAGCGCAGACCTGCTTCTCGACGTGCTGGCGCCTGACCTGCCCTCGCTCAGCCGGTTTCTCCAGGAGAAGCTCGATCGGCTGCCCGGCATCGTTTCGGTGAGCTGCCTGTTCGCCACCTCGCTGTACGTCGAGGGCAGCCGTTGGCGTCTGCGCTCCCTGGATCCTGCCCAGTTGACGGCGCTCAGCAGTACGGCCGCGGCCCGGGAACCGGCCCGTACCCTCGCGCTCGATCCCGTTGACCGGTGTCTGCTCGACGAGTTGGTCCGCGACGGCCGTCTCGGCCTGGCCGAACTCGCCGAGCGCACGGCCACCAGCCCGGCGACCGTCCGCCGCCGCCTGCGCCGCCTCATGGACTCGGCCGTCCTGACCTTCCGCTGCGACGTCGCCTCCGCGCTCGCCGGCCGTCCGGTCCCGGTGTCCCTGCTCGGGCAGGTGCCCGCGCGGGACATCGGCACCGTCCACCGCGCCCTCGCCGCCCTGCCCGAGTGCCGCCTGGTCGCGGCCGTCACCGGTCCCGCGAACATCTTCGCCACGCTCTGGGTGCACGACCTCGGAGACATCCAGCGGCGCGAGGTCGCCCTGTGCGCCCGCCTGCCCGCCCTCACGGTGACCGACCGCATCGTCGGCCTGCGCACGGCCAAACGCATGGGCCATCTCCTCGACGAGGAGGGGCGCCGCATCGGTACGCGGCCCATCTCGCCGTGGTGACCGAGGTCGCTCGACGGCCCCTCGGCCGCCTTCGCCGTGGGCGGCCGCGCGCGGACGACCGTGTGGGACCCGGCCCGCCGGCTCTACCTGATCAAGCCGACCATGACGTACGACAGCCCGAAGCGGTCACCGGGGCGGCCGTTGCCGTGCCGCACCTCGTTCTGGAGGGGGCACCGTTGCCGCTGCTGCCACCGCGGCAGTGCCTCGGCGCGGTGGCTCCCGGTGCCCTCGTCCGGAATTGCTTCGGTCGGCATCGGCCGGCGCAGACGTCGGCGCACAACGGCACCGGCCCGCCTCGGGCTGTTCCATGCGTCCTATTGCCGGGCCGTTGTGGCTCGCCACGGGTGGCCGCGGGCTCATTCCGCGCGTGAGGTGACGGCGCAGCACGCGGCCCAGGGGGCCGTCGACCAGGTGGTGGATGACAGCCGAGAGCAGCAGGGAGAACGCGGCCGCCACAGCCATCGACGGGAGGACGCCGAGCGCGGGGGCCTTCTGCAGCAATCCCTTGGCCACGGGTATGCCGATGCTCTGGTGCACCAGGTAGAAGGGGTAGGTGAGCGCGCCGGCGGTCACCAGCCACCGCCACCGGAGTCGGGCGAGCGGACCGCATCCGGCCAACGCGAGGACGGCGAGAAAGAACGTCAGCAGCGCGGCGCAGACGGCCCAGGAGAGCGCGCCCCCTTCGGCGGGCCGCACGGCGTGGGCGGCCACCCGGTCGTTGAGTACCGTGAGTTCGTAGCACCAGGCGAAGCCGGCCAGCAGCCACAGGACGAGGTTCGGTCCGAACCGGTGCGTCAAGTAGAGCGCTATGCCCGTGACGAAGAGGCCCGCGTACTGGCCGACGAGGAATTCGTCGAGGACGGCCGAATCGAGTTCGCGGGCGACGACCGCGAGCGTGAGCCACGTCCCGCAGAAGGCGATCATGCGGCGGTAGGTGAGCCCGAAGAACAACATGACCGCCATCAGCAGATAGAAGCGGGCCTCCACCCAGAGTGTCCAGGCGACTCCCTCGATCAACTGAAGCCCCAGTGGGCCCGGAACCATCGTCAGGTTCCCCAGGACCGTCCTGAGGTCGATCGGCGTGGCTGCCCGGAGGTGGCCGAGCCGGGCGATCAGGACGAGGCCGACGACCATCAGCACCGCGCACCAGTAGGCGGGGAAAAGCCGGGAGACGCGGGAGACGACGAACTGTGCCGGGGTGCGTCCCCAGCAACTCATGCAGATGACGAATCCGCTGATCATGAAGAAGAACTCCACGCCCAGCCAGCCGTAGCGGCTGATCTCGTGCAACGCCGGAGCAAATTGCCTCGGGTCGCTGTCGCCCCAGAAGTGCGGGGTCGTCGTGCCCACGTAGTGGAAAGCGGCCACCGCGACGGCGGCCACGAGGCGCAGTCCGTCGATGGCGGCGAGCCTCGTCCCCCCGACCGGCCCGCCCGGCTTCCACTTCCGCTCGCCGCTCCGGCCTGCGGGCCCCTCGGCGACACCGGGTCCCTGTCGGACGGAAGGCGTCGAACTGTCTTTGCGCACGGTGACTTCTCCAGAGCGGGTGATGAGGGTCGCCGAGCAACGGACCCTCTACTATGCCCTGCATGTATACATGAAGAGTATAGAGGGGTGGCGAGCCGGGCACTGGCGGCAAGGGGGTGCGTTGACCCAGCTGCCGCGGCCGAGGAAGTCTCCCTGGAGATCGGCAAGTTGGACATCCAGGCGCGTCGTCCACCCGCGGGCCGTCCCGGCCGGGGGCCTGCGTCTCCGGCAGGCGCAGGCAAGACGCCGCCGATACGGCCACGATCAGCGACGGTCGGGGCCGTACGCCGCGGTCCGGGGCCCGGCGGCGAACGCCGAAGTCCGTTGGACCGTCAGCCGGCCCACCCTGCAGGCCGCCACGCTCACAAGATCAATCGCGGGCCGGCCCGTACGTCGTGCGAGTCGCCCGCCCCGGTCGTGCCACCCGATCAGGCGAAGGCGATCCGGTCCCCCTCGCCAGGACCACGCAACGCAGTGGCGACGGCGGCCGGCGGGAAAGCATGGCTGTCGACGCCGGCAGACCCTGTTTTCTGGCGCGGGAGTGCGCACCGGCACGCGCACGTCCGAGGCTCCGGGGGCGGCGAGTTGCGCCCGTGAACGGGCGGGCCAATGCGTTGGCCGCCGGAGCATGGCTGGTCCCTTCTTGCCGCACGCCAACCGGCGTTTACGCACCCCAGCGGTCCGTGGAGGTACTCCTCCAGAGACGACGACAGGCAGGGTTCGTGAGCGACCCGCTCGATGGCGGCCGGTATCCGACCACGAAGACGCGGACGAGGTTGCGCCAGACCGAAACACCCGCGAGGGAAAGCGCCCTGGGATGCCGATGCTTCTCCCCGACAGCACGAACCGGCTGGCCCCAGGCCGGCACGCTCCGGCAGGAGCTCCCGTGAAGATCGCGCTGCCCCACTCGCTCGCCTGCGCGGCACTGGGCGCCCTGCTTGTCGGCACGGCGCCAACCGCGACCGGCGCCTCAGCTCAGCCCTACCCGGCCACGCACACGGCGCCGGCCGCCTACCCCGACCCCTTCTTGCCCAACCTCAAGACCGCCGGGTCCGGGGGTCCGGCAGCGCCACCATGCCGGTGACGTACGCCAGAGCCAGCGCGCGCTGCGGAGCATCGTACGGGGAACGCGCGACGTCCCGCCCCGACGTCCTTCCGCCCCCGGGCCCCGGCCGCCTCACCACTCGATCGACGCCTGCACCGGAAGGTGATCGCTCGGGAACTGTCCGTCCAGGGCGTACGTGTTGATCGAGGCGTATCGGGTCCGTACCGCCGGCGAGGTGAGGATCCAGTCGATGCGGTCCCCGTCCGGCACCAGCGGCCGGTATCCGTGGAAGGTCGCGTACTGCGCGCTGCGCCCGGCGGCCGCGTCCCAGCTGTCGACGAGCCGGCCGCTGCCGATCAGCGCGTCGTACACGGGATTCTTGTGCGCGGCGACGTTGAAGTCACCGGTCACCACGCGCGGCAGGGCGGGATCCAGTTCTGCCAGGCGTTCGTTGAGGAGTTCGGCGGAGCGCTCCCGCGCGTACTGCACGGCGTGGTCAAGGTGGGTGTTCAGGAGAAGGAATTCTCGGTGATTCCGGTGATTGCGGTGATTGCGGTGATCCTGAAGGTACCTGATGTCCCGGAATCGCACCCAGGTGGCCATGCGAATAACCGTGTTGCCCCAGGACTTGGAACCGATCGTGTAGGGCGTGTCCGAGAGCCAGAAGTGGTCGTATTCCACGGGGGCCAGGCATCGCGCGTCGTAGAAGACCGCTGCGAATTCGTCCCGGCTTCCGCCGGCCCGTCCGGTGCCCACCCAGTCGTAATGCGATCCGAGATCCGCTGCGATGTCGCGCAATTGCCCGTACAGGCCCTCCTGGGTGCCGATCACGTGCGGAGCCTCCCGGCGGAGGAGTTTCCGCATCACGGGTCGGCGTTCGGCCCAGGAGTTCGGGCGGGTGTCCGACGCATAGCGGAGATTGAACGTCATCACCCGCAGGGACCGGCTCTCGCCGCGCGGGGCGGCGGCGTGCGCGGGCCGGTCCCCGTACGCCGCCGAACCCGTTTCCCGAGCCGATGCCGATGCCGCTGCCGTGGCCGATGCGGCACCGACCGCCGCCGTGGCGGCCGCGCCGCGCAGCACGGCCCGCCGGCTGAACGCCGCGCCGGCGGCCCGCTCCGGAAGGTGGCCTCCGGAGCCCGCAGCACCCTCTTCTTCCGTCATTCCAGATGCCCGACCGTCCACCGTTCGCTCCCGAGTCCTGGCTGTCGATCGCCGGCTTGCGGGGGTCGGTCGCCGGGCACCGACCACGGGTTGCCGGCCGTCGACGGCCGCCGTCGGCGGTCGTCCTCAACCGCCTCGATCACCAACGAGACCCACGTTCCCGGAGTTTCCGAAGCCGCGGAAGTACCCCCGAAATGAACTGGCGCGAAATGCTTGGCGGAACGCTCGTTCGCACGTTCCGCGATATCGGAGCTGCTTCTACCAACCGGTGAAAGGGCTGCTGCGGCTACTGAGGTTGTAGTCGTGGTGTCGTCGGTGTGAGCCCTGTTCCGGTGAGGCATCCGTTGATGATGTCGCTGCGGTATTGGATCTGGCGAAGGCCATGTCGGAGCTCGTGCATGAGGTGGTCGGGAT